>JADKKC010000034.1 GCA_016720685.1 Zoogloea sp. | reverse complement strand
CCGATCCTGCTCGATAGGCCGGGGGTGTCGTAGAGCATGTCCTGAGCGCGGTGGGTGAAGGCGAGATACCAGTCCTTGACCATGTCCCAGTTGGGCGACTCGGACCAGATCGGGTCGTTGAAGCGGGCATCGTCGGCATTGGGCTGAATGGGGTCCGGATGATCGAGGCCGAGCAGGCGGTGAGTCGTGTGCCACTGGAGCTGCCACAGATCGGAGAGGAGCTGGGCCATGCGCTCACCGAGTTCCTGCGGGTGCAGCAGCCAGGCCATCTGGGCGTGAACGATGGGTGTGGCAACGCCAAGCGGGTCAATCGCCGTGGTGACGCCGGAACGAAGATCCTGCATCTTTCGGTAAAGTCGCGTCGCGTCGGGCCCACCCGGAGGCTGGCGGTGCTTGTCCGGCTTGGGCGATGCAGTGGCGTTGTGCGTTGTCGTGCTCATGATCGGCATGCTCCGTATCGAGATGGTTCAAGGCAGGCGGTGAGGCAAGAATGTCCAGGCGGCCAGCGCACGCCGCCGCGAAATTTTTTTGGCCCGATGGGACTGCGTGCGCGTGAGGACGCTGCCGTGGATGCCGGCCGGCTTTTCCTGCAAGGGCCGGGATTCGTGGCCAAGCCGGGGGCTGTCCGGGTTGGCGGGGTGAGTGGCCGCCGATTGCGAAACATCGTCACCGTTTACTGTGCTCATCGTCGTTTGTCGTTGTCCGCAGACCGGAAAGAGTGCCGACCCCACATGCGGGTCAAATCAACGCTACTCCCGGGTGATGAAGCTCAGGTTTCAGTGCGATGACAGCGTCCGGAGTCGGGTTACGGAAAGCCGACGTGCCTGCCGGGCATGAGCCGTCGCCCTCGCTCGAGGTTCCCGGTCACGCCAGTGTCACACCCTGACGCTAGGTTTGTGGCCAGGCACACCGCCCGCTGCAGCGTGGGTTTGTGAGCAGGGTTGAGCGGTGTGTCGGACCTCTCCGGACGATCCTTGTCATGCCTATGCCCCTGCGTCTTCCGCTGCATATTCCGGTAGCGGTGCTGTTTTCCCTTTTGATCCTGGCCGTCGGTGCAACGATCTCCATTTACCATTTTGGTGAAACACGGTTGTTGATCGAAGCCGCGAACACCACCCTGTTCCGTGATCGTGCAGAGGATGTGCGCAAAACGTTGAACGCCGCCAACCGGGCGGTGCGCCGCAGTTTCATTCTGCTTGCGGCCTCGCCGCTTGCCGACGCCAACACGCGTGCCGAGCGTTTTCAGTTTCTGCCGGAGCTCACCGGCCTGCTCGATGCGGATCCGCTGATCGATTCGGTGATGGTCGGCTACGGCGACGGGGCGCTGTTCCTGGTGCAGCGCGCCGGCGGCCTTCAGGAGACCGGCGGTGAGATCCGTTCTGGCGCGATGGGCGTGTGGTCCGTGATCGACATGGATTCAAGCGATGATCCTGGGGACGCCGTTAGCGGGCTGGAGTATGTCTTTGACAAGGATCTGCGCCTGATCCGGGCGAGTGCCTGGGCCGGCGCACGCATTGAGCCGCGGCTCTCCGCGTGGTACCGGCTTGCCGCAGCCTCCGATCGGATCGAGGTGACGAAGGCTTATGACTTTCAGCATGGGCAGGGCCGCGGCATCACCTTCGCGCGCCGTAACGGATCGTCGGTGTTTGGCGTCAATGTGAGCTTTGTCCGTCTCGGCAATCTGTTGGCGGAGCAGCCGGTTACACCGTCCACGCGGATCAGGTTGGTGGCGCAGGATCACGCGACCGTATCGGCGCCCGGGATGTCGTCAGGCACCCCTCAGAACCTCACTGCAGGCGGTGATCGAGTTATCGAGAGCGTGCTCACCCAGCCGCAGGGGAATGCGGCGACACAACGTATTGAGTCCGCGGCCGATGGGCGGGCCTGGCAGGTTTCCATTGCACCCATGCCGGGATTCGTCGACGAGGCATGGAAACTCGTTGTCGTCACGCCCGAGGATGAACTCTTCGCCGAGGCTATCGGCTGCGGCAGCGTTCCATCGCATTTACCGTACTGGCCGTGATTCTCAGTTTTCCGCTGGCGTGGGCTTTGTCGCGCCTCTTGACCAAGCCTCTGCACCGGCTGGCGCAGAATGCCCGCGAGGTGTCTGCGCTGCAGTTCGAGCCCCAGGCGGAGGCGCGCTCGGTCATTCTGGAGGTGGATC
Source organism: Zoogloea sp. (assembly GCA_016720685.1). Classification (GTDB taxonomy): domain Bacteria; phylum Pseudomonadota; class Gammaproteobacteria; order Burkholderiales; family Rhodocyclaceae; genus Zoogloea. Next base: position 51,431 of record JADKKC010000034.1, on the reverse strand, counting down.
AGCTCGCGGGTGCGATGAGCATGATGTCGGGCGCCATCGCACGCTTTCTCGAAATGGGGCGCGATCTGGGTTCGGCGCGCGATGTGGCGAGCGTGCTTGAACAGGTTGAGGCCGGCGCGCGCGAGGTGGCCCATGCCCCGTGGAGTGCCGTGCGCGTGGATGGCGAGTGGGGCGAGGGGATGCTGGCGGCGCACTGGTTCGACGCTGCGGGGGTCGAGTTGTCTGCGGCGGCGAGGGCGGCTGAGGAACTGGCCGGCTTGGTCATGCAGGCCGACGGGCCGCTCAGTGTGAAATTGCCGGCAAGCGATGGCGGCATGCTGCAACTACTGGGTATTCCGCTGCGAACGCCGGAAGGTGAGGCGCTGGGCACTTTGGTCCTGGCTGACCGACCTTCTGCGCGCTGTGGATTGGCGCGGGCGGAAGTGATCGGCTTCTTGGTGGCGCTGGCCGGCACGGCCGCTGTCGCGCTGGAGAATCAGCGCCTGCTAAAGGGCCGCAAGGCGCTTCTCAAAGGTGTCGTCCGCATGGTGGGTGAGGCGATTGATGCGAAATCTCCCTACACCGGGCGGCATTGCCGCCGCGTACCAGAGCTTGCCCAGCGTCTCGCGCAGGCCGCGCATGAGGCGGACAGCGCCCCCTTTGCGGCCTATCGGCTCGATGCCTCAGATTGGGAGGCACTGGAGATTGCGAGCTGGCTGCATGATTGCGGCAAACTGACCACGCCGGAATATGTGATCGACAAGGCGACCAAGCTTGAAACCCTTTACAACCGGATTCACGAGATCCGGACCCGCTTTGAGGTTCTTAAACGCGATGCGGATATCGGCTACTGGAAAGGTCTTGCACAGGGCGGGGATGAGGCAGGTTTGCGCGCCCTGCGCGATGAGCTTTGGCGAGAGCTGGATGCGGATTTTGCTTTCGTCGCGGCCTGCAACCGCGGCAGCGAGGGCATGCCTGTCGAAAATCTGCAGCGTCTTGAGCGTATCGCCCGCCGGCGCTGGCGGCGCACGCTCGACGATGGCCTGGGTTTGTCGAATGCAGAGCTGGAGAGGCGCAGCGGTGCGCCAGCCGGATTGCTGCCGGCCGATGAACCCCTCTTGCGCGACGACCCGACCGACGTGATTCCACGCCCGCCCAGCGATCGTCTGGCGGCTGGCAATCCCTGGGGCTTCTCGATGTGTGCCCCGGCCAATTTGTACAACGGCGGCGAGCTTTACAACCTCAAGATTGGGCGCGGTACCTTGACCGAGGAAGAGCGCTTCAAGGTCAAGGAGCACATAGTTGAAAGCATCGTCATGTTGTCGCGCCTGCCCTTTCCGTCCGATCTGGCGGCCGTGCCGGAAATGGCGGGCGGGCATCATGAAACGATGGATGGACGGGGTTATCCGCGTGGCCTGTGCGGAAGCGACATGAGCATGACCGCGCGGATCATGGCGGTCGCCGACATTTTTGAGGCGCTGACGGCAAGTGATCGACCTTACAAAGACGCCCTCTCGCTTGCCGCCACGCTTGAAATCATGCGCGACATGAGCCGACGCAGGGTCATTGACCCCGATCTGCTTGAGCTTTTCGTGGTCAAGGAGCTCTGGCGGGACGATCGGCAATCAACGAGGCGCTTCTAGCCCGGCACCACTTTTTCGAGCAGCGCGCGCAGCCACGACACGGCCGGGTCGCCGTGGTTGCGGGGGTGCCAGGCCAGGCGCAGGCCGAAGCCGCGGTCGCTGAAGGGCAGCTCGAACATGTCGAGCACATCGGCAAAGCGGCTCATCAGCATCGATGGCACGGTGCACACCAGGTTGGAGTTGCGCAGGATTTCCGGCACCAGCATGAACTTCTCGACCGACAGCACGACATTGCGCTGCCGCCCCTGGCTGGCGAGGTTGTCATCCACGTAGCCGCGCATGCTGCCGCCGACTTCGGTCACCAACACGTGCTGGAGCCCGCAGTAGGCGTCCAGGTCGAGGGGCACGTTGCCCCGCGGGTGGCCCTTGCGCTGGGCCATCACAAAGCGCCCGTGGATCAGCGGCCGGGCTTTCATTGTGGCGGGCACGATGCGTTCCGAGGCGAGCAGCAGGTCCACCTCGCCGCGTTCCATCTGCGAGGCGATCACATCGATTTCCGGAACGCGAAAGGTGAGGCGCACGCCCGGCCAGGCGTGGGCGGCGAGTTCCTCGATGAGGGGCAGGCCGATCACCACCATCGCGGTGTCGTTCACCGCGAGCTGGAAGGTGCGCGCGTCGGTGGCTGGGTCGAAGCTCGGCTGGTGCAGCACCACCGATTCCAGATCCTTCAGCGCCAGATGCAGCGCGGGGCCGAGGGCCAGCGCCCGGGCGGTCGGCGTCATGCCGCGTCCGGTTTCCGCCGGCAAGAGCAGCGGATCGTTGAAGAACTGGCGCAGGCGGGCCAGCTGGGCCGACAGGGCCGGCTGGCTGATGTGCAGGCGGCGCGCCGCGCGGGTGACGTTGCATTCGGCCAGCAGCGCATCCAGCGAGACGAGCAGGTTGAGGTCGATCTGACGCAGATCCATTTTTAATCCACCGAAGTTATATGTGGAATATCATTAATCGATTTCCAATATATGTCGCATCTCCCTAGAATTCAATTCGTAAATTGCCCTGTCTGATCTTCCCGGACTTCTTCGGGACGCGGCGGGGCAACATCGAAAGGAGTGCAACATGGACATCGTTGAATGCCTGCGCGCGACGACCGAGAGCAATGCGCTACACAACGAAGCCGTAGCCGAAATCGAACGCCTGCGTGCCGAAAACGAAATCTTCCGTACCGCATTGCAATGTGCGGATGTGGCCATGGCCGGCGCGCCGATCTGGCACGCCCAGCACCGTGTTCTCAGCGAAGTGATCATCGAGCTGAAGAAAACGCTGGCAAGCGCCCCCAAGGCCCGTGAAGTCGAGCCTTGCGAGCCCTGAACCCCGCGTGTAAAGGTGGACCGGGTGAGGCCAATGGATGAAAATCCGCCCGGCTTCCACCCCTAAATCGAGGACGAAACAATGAGCTACCCCAACACCCAGTTGATGATCGCCGGCCAATGGCAGGACGCCGCCGACGGCCGCACGCTGCCGGTCTTCAACCCCGCCACCGGCGAGGAAATCGGCCGCGTCGCCCATGCGGGCATCGCCGATCTCGACCGTGCGCTGGCTGCCGCGCAAACGGGTTTCGAAACCTGGCGCGACATTTCCGCCCTCGAACGCGGCAAGACCATGCGTCGCGCCGCCGCGCTGATGCGCGAGCGCGCCGACCGCATCGCTTCGCTCCTGACCCGCGAGCAGGGCAAGCCTCTCGCCGAGGCTCGGATGGAAACCCTGGCGGCGGCCGACATCATCGAGTGGTTTGCCGACGAAGGCATGCGCGTGTATGGCCGCATCGTGCCGTCGCGCAACCTGGCCGTGCGCCAGATGGTGTTGAAAGACCCGGTGGGCCCGGTGGCGGCCTTCACGCCGTGGAACTTCCCGATCAACCAGGCGGTGCGCAAGGTGGGTGCCGCGCTCGCCGCCGGCTGCTCGATCATCGTCAAGGCCGCCGAGGAAACCCCGGCCGCGCCGGCCGAGCTGATCCGCGCCTTCGTCGATGCCGGCGTGCCGTCCGGCGCCATCGGCCTGGTGTATGGCAACCCGGCCGAAATCTCCGGCTACCTGATTCCGCATCCGGTCATCCGCAAGATCAGCTTCACCGGCTCGACCGTGGTGGGCAAGCAGCTGGCCGCGCTGGCCGGCCAGCACATGAAGCGCGTGACGATGGAGCTGGGCGGCCACGCGCCGGTGATCGTCGCCGAAGACGCCGACATCGAACTGGCGGTGAAATCCGCCGGCGCGGCCAAGTTTCGCAACGCCGGCCAGGTCTGTATTGCGCCGACCCGCTTCCTGGTGCACGAAAGCATTCGCGGCGACTTCATTGCCGCCCTTGCCGGCTACGCCCAGGGTCTGAAGGTGGGCGACGGCCTTGCCGAGGGCACTCAGATGGGCCCGCTGGCCAATCCGCGCCGCATCAGCGCGATGACCGAAGTGATGGAGGACGCCGTGAAGCAGGGCGCCACCGTGGCCACCGGCGGTGCCCGCATCGGTGAGGCCGGCAACTTCTTCGCCCCGACGGTTCTGGTGGACGTGCCGCTCGACGCCAAGGTGTTCAACGACGAACCCTTCGGCCCGGTGGCCGCCGTGCGCAGCTTCAACACGCTGCAAGAAGCCATCGCCGAAGCCAACCGCCTGCCCTACGGCCTTGCCGGCTACGCCTTTACCCGCTCGCTGAAGAGCGCCCACCTGCTGTCCCAGCGCGTCGAGGTCGGCATGCTGTGGATCAATCAGCCGGCCCTGCCGTCGGCGGAAATGCCCTTCGGCGGCCTCAAGGATTCGGGCTACGGCTCGGAAGGCGGTCCGGAAGCGCTGGAAACCTATCTCAACACGCGCGCGATTTCGATCGCCAACGTCTGAGGCGACTCCCGATAAACAGGAAGACATGAACATGGAAGCCAACACACCCTCTGCCGCACCCACGCCGGGCCAGGTCACCCGTATTGCACGCCGCCGCGCCCAGCCGGGCAAGGAGGCCGGTTACGAAGCACTGGTTCGCGAGATGTTCCAGCAGATGCGGGCCAGTCGCGGCTTCCTTGGCGCCGAGTTGCTGCCGCCCCACGAAGCCGGCGGCGAATACCAGGCGGTGGTCAACTTTGCATCAGAGGCCGACCTGCAGGGCTGGGATGCCTGTCCGGCCCGCGCCGCGATTCATAAGCGCATGCGCGAAGTGACCGAGGCCGAGGCCGAGTACCGCAGCCTCTCCGGCCTTGAAGCCTGGTTTGCGCCGGTCGTGGTGCCCGCCTCGATGCACCCGCCGCGGGTGCGCATGGCGGTGGTCACCTGGCTGGGCATCTTCCCGACGGTGTCCTTCTTCCTGTGGTTCGTGCTGCCCTACCTGCAGAACCTGCCCTTCCTGCCGCGTACCGCGATCCTCACCGCGCTGATCGTGATGACCATGACCTGGGTGGTGATGCCGCGTCTCACCAGGCTGCTGCGCGGCTTCCTCAATCCGCAGCTCGAGAAGTAAATCCGGCGCTTCTGGCGCAGATACCAGGGGCCGTCCGCAGTGCTGCGGGCGGCCTTTTCATTGATGCTCATCAAGCGGGAAATTAATTCTGCACCGACCGGAATACGGCCAGACTGTAACGTTCGAGCATCGCCCGCTACCCTTAGATTGGGGGCTGGCGTCATGTGCAGGAGAGCGTAATGGAAATGGTAATGGGTGCCCCGGCCGGCGGGCTGGAGGCGGCAGGGCGGGTGCCCGGCAATCGTGGCATGTGGGTGGGCATCCTGTGCGAGCTGACCGAGTTTGCGCTGATGTTCCTGGCCTACGCCTGGTTCAAGCAGGTGCATCCGGCAGATTTTCACCATGGCCCGGCCATGCTCAACACCGCTTCGGGGGTGTGGAACACGGTGGTGATGCTGACCAGCGGCTACTTCGCGGTGCGCGCCTTGTTGGCGATCCGTCGCAATGATGCCGCCGCCGCGCGCAACTGGTTGGTGGCGACCCTCGCTGGCGGCATCGCCTTCCTGCTGATCAAGGCCTGGGAATTCAGCTGGAACATCGATCACGGGGTGGTGGGTACCGGCAACAGTTTCGTCGCCATGTACTACTACCTGACCTTCAACCACCTGGTGCACGTGGTGTGGGGCTGTCTTGGGCTGATCTGGGCGATCCTGCGCACGAGCTTTGGCGCCTACAGCCCTGAAGATCATGACGGGCTGGAGGCCGCGGTGCTGTACTGGCACGCAACCGACCTGGCGTGGATCGTTATTTTTCCGCTGCTCTACGTGCTCCGGTGAGGTGGAGAGATGAAGATCATGCAAATGGACGGACAGGAACGCCAGGTCACCCTGGTCTGGCTCGGGCTGGTGGCGCTGACCCTCGGCAGCGCGTGGCTGGGCGAAGGGCTCGCGTCGATCGGCATCACGGCGGCGTTGGTGGCCATGATCGTCGCGATCAAGGGTTTGCTGGTGATACGGTATTACATGGGCCTTGCCGGGCGGGGCTCGCGTCTGGGCCAGGTTATGCGCCTGTATTTTGTCGTGGTGCCCCTGCTCATCCTGCTGGCGGGCGGGGCCGGAGCCGTGCTTTCCTGAGGCGCGCGCAAAAACATTCGACGCCCTTGCAAGGCCTTGCTATTGTATAAATTCGCGACCACATCCCGGCCGCCTTACTTTCATGGAGCGTGTCAATTGGGTACCAAGCTTTACGTAGGTAATCTGGCTTACAGCGTCGACAAGAGCATTCTTGAAGAGATGTTTGCCGGTTTCGGCACCGTGACCTCCGCCCAGGTGATCATGGATCGTGAGACCAACCGCTCCAAGGGTTTCGGCTTCGTCGAAATGGGGTCGGACTCGGAAGCCCAGGCCGCGATTTCCGGCCTGAATGGCAAGAACGTGGATGGTCGCAACCTCACTGTGAATGAAGCCCGTCCGCAAGAGCCCCGTAGTGGTGGCTTTGGCGGCGGCGGTGGCCGTCGTGGCCCGGGTGGATTTGGCGGCGGCGGTGGCGGCGGTGCGGGTCGTCGTGGCCCCGGCGGTGGGGGTGGCGGCGGCTTTGGCGGTGGTGGCGGCGGTCGCTACTGACCTTTTAGATGTCCGCCGGCCTGGGGCCGGCGGTTTTGCTTGGTAGGGTAGCCGCAGGGCTGCCTGATTCCGGGCTCATGACGGGAGAAAATGCCTCTTGGCCAAGCCCAATTATTCGTTCGAGAAACGCCAGCGCGAGCTGGACAAGAAACGCAAGCAGGAAGAAAAGCGCTTGCGCAAAAATGATGGAAAAAGCGAGCCGGATGGCTCGGGTGAGGCGGCACAGCACGACTCGCCCGCTGCTGCCGCGGAGCCTGACTCCGGCGCGCAGTAGCGTTCTGCAAGGCTTGAGCCGGTTTGAAGCCGGCTAGGCCAAACCCCGCGTTGCAGGGTTTCAGTGTGCTGACGAACCCCCGGTTTTCCGGGGGTTTTGTTTTGGTGCGCCCGTCATGGGCGCACAAAATCAAAGCCCCCGACGGGCGGGGGCTTTGGGGGGGGGCGGTGCTCCGACGGGCCGCCAGGCCCTTTTTTTACATCGCGACCAGCGACTGCCGGCCCCACCAGCTGGCGCCGGGAGCCAGTTCGACCGGCTCGCGCACGGCGGCGGCTTCTACGCAGAGCATGCGGCGAAAGCCGTCGGCCGGCATGTCGGCAAGCCTTGCGCACTTGTCGACCCACGGGTTCCACACCACCACGTCGGGAAGGTTCTCGGCGTGGATGCCCAGCGTCCGGTGGCCTTCGTGCACCAGCAGGGCCGGGGGCATGCCGTGGTAGATGCGGTCGACTTCATCGTCGATGGTCACTTCGTCGTTCATTTCCAGCTTCGAGGTGTCGCCGTCGGCGCTGTCCCGGTATTCCAGGCCGCGCAGGCCGACGATACGCGCGGCTTCTACTTCCTTCACCTTGAGGTAGGTGTGCAGCGCGGCGGTGAAGCTGAAGGGCGCATCGCCGGTGTTTTCCACTTCCAGTTCGATGTCCAGACGGCCGGCGCCAATGGCGATGCTCATTGCGGCGGCGAAGGCGTGGGGCCATTCGGCCCGGGTTTCAGCGTTGTCGAGGAGGTGCAGGGTGACGAGGGTGAAATCCTTGCCCGGTCGCGTGTCGGTGACCGACCACAGCTGCGTGCGGGCAAAGCCGTGCTTGGGCAGCGGGCCGAGGCTGGCGAACTGGGGGAAGCAGACGGGCACGCCGCCACGGATGGGGGTTTTTCCGTCGAACACGGCTTCGGGGCTGAGGTAGAGGCGATCTTCGCCGCCGGCCGGGGTCCAGGACAGCACCTGGGCGCCGAACAGGCTGACGAGGGCAACGGCGCCATCGGGCGTTTGCAGCTTGAGCACGGGCTGGCCGTGCAGCTCGGCCATTTCGATCTGGTCGGTCATGTTTGGGGCGTTGCTGAGGTTACAGAGGGCGCGATGATAACGCGGCGACCTCGCCATGGCGGAAGCAGTCGGTGGTGTGATCGTTCACCAGGCCGGCCGCTTGCAGGAAGGCGTAGCAGATGGTGCTGCCGACGAAACGGAAACCGCGCTTCTTGAGCGCCTTGCTGAGCGTGTCTGAGAGCGGGGTGCTGGCCTGGACTTCACGGATGCTGGCGGGCGTGTGCTGGATGGGCCGGCCATCGACGAAATTCCACAGCCAGGCGTCGAAACTGCCGAACTCGGCCTGAATGGCCAGGAAGGCCCGGGCGTTGCCGATCGTCGAGGCGATCTTGAGCCGGTTGCGCACGATGCCGGGATTGACCAGCAGCGCGGCGGTTTCGGCGTCACCGAATTGCGCCACGAGCGCCGGATCGAAGCCGGCGAAGGCTGCGCGGTAGTTTTCGCGTTTTTTAAGGACGGTGATCCACGACAGCCCGGCCTGGGCGCCTTCGAGCGTGAGCAGTTCGAAGAGCGCCCGGTCGTCGTGCAGCGGCACGCCCCATTCGGTGTCGTGGTAGGCCTGGTACAGGGGCGATTCTCCGCACCAGGCGCAGCGCACAAGGGGCGTGCCGGTGTCGTTCATCTTAGCCTTGCAGGGTGAGGATGCCGTGCTTGATGGTGTTGTCCTCCGGGTCGTTGGACAGGATGAAACCGAGGCTGCTGACGAACTTCAGCATGCGGTCGTTGTTCGACAGGAAGATGCCGGTCATGGCGTTGAGGCCACGGTTGCGGGCGGTTTCGATGAGCACGCCCATCAGGCGTCGGGCGAGACCGCGGTGCTGCCAGTCCTCGGCGACGACGATGGCGAACTCACAGGTTTCGCCGTCCGGATTCACGGCGTAGCGGGCCACGCCGATTTCCACTTCCTGGCCATCCTCTTCCTTGGTGGCGACGAAGGCCATTTCCCGGTCGTAGTCGATCTGGGTGAGGCGGGCCACCATGGCCGGCGGCAGTTCGCGCATGGTGTTCATGAAGCGCAGGTATTTGGTTTCGGGCGACAGCTTGCGCACGAAGTCGATTTCCAGCTCGGCGTCCTCGGGCTTGATCGGGCGCACGATGATCTCGCCTTCGGGCATCGAGAGCTTGGTGATCAGGTGCGACGGGTAGGGGTGGATCGCCATGTGGTCGTAGCGGTCCGCCGTGGGGGCGATGTTGTCCACGATGATGCTGGCGTCCACCGCCACCGCGCCGCTTTCATCCACGATCAGCGGGTTGATGTCGATCGAGCGGATCCACGGCAGCTCACACACCATTTCGGAGATGCGCAGCAGCACGAACTCGAGCGAGTCCATGTTGATCGGCGGCATGTTGCGGTATTCGCCGAGGAGGGTCGCGACGCGGGTGGACTTGATCAGATCCTGAACGAGGTAGTTGTTCAGCGGCGGCAGGGCGACGGCGCGGTCGGCCTGGATCTCGACGTGGGCACCGCCTTCGCCGAAGGTGATCACCGGCCCGAAGATCGGGTCGCGCACCGCGCCGACCATCAGCTCGCGGCCGTAGGGCTTGATGACCATCGGCTCGATGGCGACGCCGTTGATGACCGCGTCCGGGCGCTTCCGCTTAACGTCTTCCAGGATTTCCTGGTAGGCCGAGCGCACTGCGGCGAGCCCGTTGAGATTGAGGCGCACGCCGCCGGTGTCGGCCTTGTGGGTGATCGACGGCGAGTCGATCTTCATGGCTACCGGCAGGCCGAGCTCTTCGGCCAGCACCATCGCTTCGGTGGCCGAGCGGGCCACGACGGTTTGCGCGATGGGAATCCGGAAGGCTGCGAGCAGCGCCTTGGATTCCATTTCGTTGAGGTTCTTGCGGCGCTCGGAAAGGGCGGTTTCGATGACCAGGCGGGCACTTTCCACCGAGGGCGGATTGAGGTGCGAGGACAGCGACGAGGGCGTCTGGACGAGCAGCTTCTGATTGCGGTAATAGGCCGAAATGTGGCCGAACAGCTCGACCGCCGGCTCGGGGGTGCGGAAAGTCGGGATGCCGGCAGCCTCGAACAACTGGCGGCCTTCGCGGACGTGCTCTTCGCCCATCCAGCAGGTGAAGATCGGCTTGTCGGCGCTGCGCTCGGCCTCGATGACCTGCTGGGCCACCTCGGTGGGCGAGGTCATGGCCTGCGGGCACAGCATGGTGAGCACGCCTTCGACGTTTTCGTCGGCCAGCACGATATCCAGAGTTTTGCGGTAACGCTCGGGGTCGGCGTCTCCGATGATGTCGATCGGGTTGCCGTGGGACCAGGTGGGCGGCAGGACTTCGTTCAGCTTGGCGATGGTGGTGTCGGCGAGCTGGGCCAGCGGAATGCGCAGGTCGGCGGCGCGGTCGGCCGCCATGACACCCGGGCCGCCGCCGTTGGTGATGATTGCCAGGTGGTTGCCGCGCGGACGGAAGTGGGAGAACAGCGCGTTGGCGGCGGCGAACAACTGGCCCAGGTTGTACAGGCGGATCACGCCGGCGCGACGCAGGGCGGCGTCGAACACGGCATCTTCGCCAACCTGCGCGCCCGAATGCAGGTGGGCCGCGCGGGAGCCGACCGGGTGACGACCGACCTTGATCAGCAGCACCGGCTTGACGCGGGCCGCGGCGCGCAGCGCGCTGACGAAGCGGCGCGCGTCCTTGATGCCTTCGACGTACAGGAAAATGCTTTCGGTGCGGGAGTCCGACACCATGTATTCGAGGGCTTCACCGAAGTCCACGTCCACCGAGGTGCCCAGGGAGATGACCGAGGAGAAGCCGACGTTGTTGGGGCGGGCCCAGTCGAGGATGGCCGAACAGAGGGCGCCGGACTGGGAGATCAGGCCGATGGAGCCCTTGATGGCGCCGCCGCGGGCGAAGCTGGCGTTGAGCCCGAGCTCCGGGCGCAGCACGCCGAGACAGTTGGGGCCGAGCAGGCGGATGCGGTGGCGGCGGGCGTTCTCGACGGTGTTCTTTTCGAGCATCTTGCCGCGCGGGCCGGCATCGGCGAAGCCGGACGGGATCACCACGGCGGCCTTGGTGCCGGCGCGGCCGCAGGCATCGACAATGGCCGGGACGCGGTCGGCCTTGGTGGTGATGACCACCAGGTCGAGGCGCTGGGGGATGTCCTCGACGCTCTTGTAACAGGGCACGCCGAACACCTGGTCGTACTTGGGATTGACGGCGAACAACTTACCTTTGAACCCCGCCTCCAACATGTTGCGGACGAGCACGTTGCCCAGGGAATTTTCCCGTTCGGTGGCGCCGATGATGGCGACCGAGCGGGGTTCGAAGAGGGGGGTGAGGTAGTGTTGTTCGTTCATGGTGAATGCTCGGTAGGTGCTGTGTGGGCGGCCCGTCTGAGCAACGGGGTCGCGTGCTGTGGCGACGGAATGCTTATCGGCCGGAGTTTCCGCAATTTTAACTCGCAAGAATGCCGCCAGGGATGGGCAGATGTGCCGATATATTGCGATGCACAACGCAGCGTGTGACTTATATCAAGTCTTGAGTATTCAGTGCGTTGCTTGAGCGCGATGTTTTGGCGGCGGCGCAGCAGCCGGAGCGTTTGTTCAATGGCTCAGGGTGAAGAAGAAGCTGGCGCCTTCGTCGGGTACGGACTGCGCCCATACGCGCCCTTCATGGCGCTGGATGACCCGCTGAACGGTGGCCAGGCCGATGCCGGTGCCGGCAAATTCGCTGATGCCGTGCAGGCGGTGGAAGGGCAGGAAGAGCTTTGACGCGAAGCTCATGTCGAAGCCCGCGCCGTTGTCGCTGACGCAGTAGACGATCTGCCGGTCGCGCATTTCGGCGTGGAAGCGGATCTGCGCCACTTCGCGGCGGCTGGTGAATTTCCAGGCGTTGCGCAGCAGGTTTTCGAGGGCGACGCGGATCAGCGCCCGGTCGGCAGCGGCGATCAGCCTGGGCTCAACGTGGATCTCGACGAGCCGGGCGGGGTCTTCCAGGCGCAGTTCGGAGAGGATCTGTTCGACGATCTGGCTGAGGTTTACCTGCTCGCGTTTCATGGCCTGGCGGGTCAGGCGGGCGAGGTCGATGAGATCGTCGATGAGGCGGGCCATCTTCTGGGTGGCCACGCGGATGCGCTGGAGGTATTCGCGGCCGGTTTCGTCGAGGCGCGGGGCGTAGTCTTCGGCAACGATCTGGGCGAAGCCGTCGATGGCCCGGAGTGGCGCACGCAAATCGTGGGAAACCGAGTAGGAGAAGGCTTCCAGCTCCCGGTTGGAGGCCTCGAGTTCGGCGGTGCGCACCCGCACGCGGGCTTCCAGCTCGCGGTTCAGGTCGTGCTGGGATTGCTCGGCCTTCTTGCGCGTGGTGATGTCGTCGAGGGTGCCCGAACTGCCGACGACGTGATCGTAGGTGTCACGCAGCGGGCGGATCGTCGCTTCGACCCAGCGTGGCCCGGCGGAATGGGTGCGCAGGCGGAATTCAAACTGGGTGATCTCGTCGAAGCCTTCGCGGATGCCGCGCAGGTGCTGGTCGACGCGGCCACGGTCGTCGTCGGCGACGAAATCGAGCAGGTTCTGGCCTATCGTCAGGCGCCCGTCGAAGCCGGTGGTGTGACGCCAGGCGCGGTTGAGGAAGGTGACGCGTCCGTCGGCGTCGGTCTGGAAGAGAATTTCGTTGACCGATTCGACCACGTCCCGGTACATGGCCCGGCTTTCGCGCAGCACCTGTTCGGCCGACAGCCAGCGGGCTACGTCGCGCAGTGCATAAAGTACGGCCGGACGGCCGTCGAAGTGCATGCGCACGCCGGTGGCTTCGGCGTTGATCGGTTCGCCGTCGAGGCGCAGGTAGCGCAGCGGAAGCGGGGCGAGGGCGGCCTGCTGCGGGTTGGCGCTGAACTGTTCGAGTCGCGCCGCTTCCATGGCCCGGTCGTCCGGGTGGACCAGCGACAGCAGCTCGATGCCTTCCAGCGGACGTTGTTCGTCGGCGGCGAAGAGCCGGCGACTGGCGGCGTTGGACAGGTGGATGCGGCCGTCGATGCACACCAGCGTGGCTTCGGGCGACAGGTCGAAAAGCTGGCGGTAGCGCTCTTCACCGGTGCGGCGGTCGTCGAGGGTGTCGCGGATGGCCGAGATGTCTTCGATCACGACGGCGAAGGACGGCGCCACATCGTCGTTGCCGGGAATCAGGCGGACGGACTCGCGGCACCACAGCGTGCTGTCGTCGGCGCCGTGGTAGCGCACTTCGCGGCTGAAGCGATCGAGCTCGCCGGCCAGGCAGCGCGCCCGCAGGGCCTTGCCGGCGGCGGCATCCTCGGGCGCCATGACCGCGTCGATGGGCGTGCCGACCAGGGCCCCGGGCGCCTGACCGAGAAAGCCGGACAGGGGTTCATTCAGCTGCAGCCAGCGTTCGTCCGCCGAAATGCGCCCGGCGTTGACCGGCAGGCTTTCAAAGAGCGTCCTGAACAGCGCTTCATCCCGCTGGAGCCGGTCGTGGGCCATGACTTTATCGGTGATGTTGCGGGTCGTGCCGCAGTAGCCGGCAAAAACCCCGCGTTGGTCGAATACCGGAATCCCCGATTCGCTCAGCCACACCGCACGGCCGTTGCGATCCTGGCGGCAGAACACCAGGTTGGAAAACGGTTCGATCTGTTTGAGCTGGGCGATGTGTTCGGCCCACGGCGCTTCGTCGGGCGACTCGCCCGGCAACTCCCAGCGTCGGGCGCCGATGGCATCTTCGGCAGCGAGGTCGGCCAGGTGGCCCGAGCTGGCCGTGATGGCGGTGTAGTGCAGGTTGGCGTCCTGCTCCCAGTAGCCGTCGGTGCTGTAGGCGATCAGCGCGTGGATGCGCTCCTCGTTGCGCTCGAGATCGGCGCTGAGGCGGGCCCGGTCGGTAACCTCGCGTCCGATGCCGCGATAACCCTGGAAGCGGCCCGAGGCGTCGAACACCGGTCGGCCGCGAATCTCCAGATAGCGCACTTCGCCGGTGGCGCTGCGGCGGGTCAGGGTGACGGTGATCGGCCCGTGGCGGCTGAGGGTGTCCCGGTGGGCAATCGCAAAATCAGTGGGGAGCTCCGGGATGATGACTTCTTCCCAGGTCCGGCCCGGGGCATCCGCCGGCGCAATGCTGGGCGCAGTCGGGGCGTCGGGGATCGCCACGAAACGCATCGTGGCGTCGGTTTCCCACGGCCAGTCGGCAGAAAGCTCCATAAAATCCCGCCATGGGGCCGGGGGCTCCGAATGGCTTTCGCCGGGCGTCGGCCGCGGCGCGAGGGGGGCGGGAGGGCGGCGCCTGAGCAGGAGCCCGAGCAGCAGTCCGGCCAGCCCGCCACCCACGGTCAGCAGATAAGGTGACGCTGCGCCGGCGATGCCCAGGTTTTCAGGCGAGCTCGCCGGCCCTGCAAGGGCTGCAGGCGCGAGAATGCCGCCGGCGGCCAGCAATAGGGGAAGGGCTGCTATGCGAAGCAGCGAGGCGGCGGAACGGGAAACCATCGGGCGGTATTATCGACGCCTGAAAGGTTTTTGTAGCAGGCTCAAAGCTGACGGACCATGCGGCTTCACACAAACAAGGCAAAATTCTGCTGTTCCTGTCCGGTTTTTGTCGGGGTCAAAGATTTTTTGCGAAAACGTTTGACGAGTGAAAACGAGATGCGTAATATTCGCGGCTCTCGGGGTGTAGCGCAGTCCGGTAGCGCGCTTGCTTTGGGAGCAAGATGTCGGGAGTTCGAATCTCTCCACCCCGACCAAGGCTTCATCCCGTGCCCGCGGCAATCTGCCCGTAGCTCAACTGGATAGAGCACCGGCCTTCTAAGCCGGGGGTTACAGGTTCGATTCCTGTCGGGCAGGCTCTGACAAAAGTTTTACGGTTGGCGACGCAAGTCGATAACCCGCAGTGGCGGCATTAGCTCAGTTGGTAGAGCACTGGATTGTGATTCCAGTGGTCACCGGTTCGAACCCGGTATGTCGCCCCAGTAAATACAAACCCCCGATTCTGAAAAGAGTCGGGGGTTTTGTTTTGTGCGCCCGCTGCGTCTGCCCCTGCCCCTTGTGCAAGACGGGTGGGAAAGACTGCGGGGCTGAAGGGCCCCGCGTGCGGGCTGTCTACTTGGACCAGGGGGCGCACATCAAGGCAAGCCATATCCTCGCGGCGTAGCTTGCCATTTCGAGGGGAATTGCGTGGGCTTTCATCAGATAGTCGGTCGTATCGATAACAGGTTTTGTCGTCAGCATTGTTTGTCTTCGCAAAGAGGGACCATGAAACAGCAGATTTCTACGGGGTCAAGCATGCGCTTGAGGTCGGATTTATGCTAGTGCTGTAGGCGGTTTTCTGACATATATGATGTGTTGTCCATGAAAAATGCCCTGAAGCGTGGCTGCGTCAGGGCTTTTTTCATGGGCAAGGGCTTGTGCCAGTGAGGTTTTTTGAGCCGACCTTACATCTTGCACCCACGTGCCGGGTCGGCCAGGCCCTTGGCGGCGATTTCGACGAAAGCGTTGTCGCGCCCGGATGCCTTGCGCAGGTACATGTCCTGCACGGGGTTGTGGGCCCGTGAGAGCACGAAGGGCCCGCGGGGGCTGTCGATGCGGGCGCTTTCCATGGCCTTGATCAGTTCCGGGCGCTTGGCGGTATCGCCTTTCACCGTTTTGAGTCCGGCGTCGAGGAGCTGGGCGCTGTCGTAGCCCTGCACCGCATAAACATCGGGCTGGTTCTTGTAGGTTTTGGCGTAGGCGCTGCGGAAGGCCTCGTTCCTGGCGCCTTTCAGGCCGTCGGCGTAGTGCAGGGTGGTGAAGAGGCCCTGGCCGGCTTCGCCCATCGCATCGAGATTGCCTTCGGTGAGAAAGCCCGAGCTGTAGAGCGGGATGCTCTTGTTGAGGCCCGAGGCGACGTAGTCCTTGACGAACTTGGTGGCGCCGGCGCCGGCAAAGAAGACGAACACGGCGTCGGGCTTTAGCGAGGCGATTTCCGCGAGGAAGGGCTGGAACTCGACGTTGGGGAAGGGCAGGGTCATCTCTTTGGCGATAGTCCCGCCACCCTTTTCGAAGGCTTCCTTGAAGCCGTTCACGGCCTGCAGGCCGGCCGCGTATTTCCAGGCGAGGGTTACGACTTTCTTGTGGCCCTTTTCGGCTGCGACCTTGCCCATCGGGTAGGCGGTTTGCCAGTTGGAATACGACACCCGGAAGATGTTCGGTGCGCACAGCGGGCCGGTGAGTTCGTCGGCGCCGGCGTTGGGGACGATCATCAAGGTGTTGTTTTCGCGGGCGGCCTTGGCCATGGCCATCGCCACGCCGGAGTGCACCGTGCCCACCAGCACGTCGACCTTGTCGCGCTTGATGAGCTTGTTGGCGTTTTCGGTGGCCTTGGCCGGGTCGGATTCGTCATCGACGGTGTAGTACTCGATCGTGCGGTCGCCGAGCTTGCCGCCGTTTTCGGCGACGTATTGCTTGAATCCGTTGGTGATCGAGTTGCCGAGGGAGGCGAAGGTGCCGGTGGCGGGCAGCATGAGGCCGACCTTGAGGGGAGGCTGCTGGGCCAGGACTGCGGGAACGAAGGCCATGGCGGCGGCGGCCAGCAGGGTGTTCCGCAGGCGGCGGTGGCGCGGGGCGTGGCGGGTGATGGGTTTCATGGTGTTTCCTTGTTCTTATCGCGTGGCAAACCCGGTGCCTTGCACCGGCCTTGCCACGGCTTCTTGCTCGGGTTGGGGGGGCGCTCAGACGTGGTAGAAATCGAGTACCGCGTTGATCTTGTCGTTGAGCACCAGCACGTGCTTCCTCGTGATGATCCAGCTCGTGCCGGCAGGCTTCAGGCGGTAGCTGGCTTCACCGAAAAAATATTCGGCCAGGCCGAAACGGTAGTAATGGGTCACCCACTTGGCCTTCACTTCCAGTTCCGAATCGGCCAGCTCTTCGATGCGCACGTTGTTGATGAGATGCAGGGTGCGCGGCATCGGCGTGCAGGCGGCCGACTTGCCGGTGCGGATGCGGAAGACGCGATCCTCCAGCCCGGCCCGGGCGGAGTAATACACCATCGACATCTCGCGCTTCGGGTCGGTGGTGTACACGTGCTCGGAATCCCACTGGGGAATATGGAACTCGGCGTTCTCGTCGAAGAGTGCGAGGTATTCGTCCCAGTCCTGCCGGTCGCACAGCTCGGCCTTGCGGTAGAGGAATTGTTCGACGCTGGTTTGAAGCTCACGCATCACTGTGCTCCTTGTTCGTTGTGCGGGGCGTTTTCCTGCCCTTTGAGCCCCTTCAGCAGAAAGCCCTGCCAGGCGCCGTGTTGATTGACGTACAGCCCTTCCTGGGTGATCTCGGTGCCGGTGAGCACGGGCCGGATGCCAAGGGTTTCGGCGTTCGGGGTGCTGCCTCTGGCCCAGTTTTCAGCGCCGCGGGAGATGTCGTTCCACTTTTCGAGACGGGCTTCGAAGCCGCGCTGGGCTTCCTTGAATTCGACCAGGTCGTCGGGCGTGCCGAGGCCGGAGACGTTGAAGAAATCTTCGAACTGGCGGATGCGGTTCTCGCGGTCGGCGTCCGATTCGCCCTTCACCCCGAGGCACTGGCTGGTCACTTCGGTCTTGTTCCAGGCCACCGGGCGGATGATCCGCAGCTGGGAGCTGATCTGGTCCATGAAGAACAGGCTCGGGTAGACGTTGAGGTTGCGCAGGCGGTGCATCATCCACTCGGCCTTCTTTGCGCCGTATTCCTCGACCAGGCGCGGCATGATCGTGGCGTAGCCGGGGCGAACCTGCGGGTTGGGCATTTCGCTGAACAGCACGCTGTGGCCATTGCGGAAGGAGAACCAGCCGTCGTCGGTGTTTTTATCGCCGGCGCCGAGCTTGCGGTAATCCAGGGTGCCGGGGCCGGTGATGCCGTTCTGGGTGTTGAGTTCCTGGCGCTGCACCACGGTTGCCACGTAGTTGTAGTGCACGGTGCTCACGTGATAGCCGTCGAGGCCGTTCTCGTTCTGCAGCTTCCAGTTGCCGTCGAAGCTGTAGCTGGACTTGCCGGGCAGCACTTCGAGTTCGCCGGTGGGCGACTGGGCCACCATCAGGTCGAGGAAAACCTTCGCGTCGCCGAGGAAGTCCTCCAGCGATTCGGTGCCGACGGTGTCGAGATTGATGAAGACGAAACCCTTGTAGCTGGCGATGCGCGCCTTCTTGAGGTTGCGCGACGACAGATCGAAATCGTCCGGGTACTGCTCGGCGGCCTTGACCTTCAACAGCTTGCCGTCGGCGCGGAAAGTCCAGGCGTGAAACGAGCAGGTGAAGGTGGGCTGGCGGCCCTTGGCGAGGCGGGTGAGGGTGACGCCGCGGTGCTGGCAGGCGTTGACCAGCGCGTTGAGCTGGTTGTTGGCGTCGCGGGTGATGATCATCGGCTGGCGACCGGCGCGCATGGTGACGAAATCGCCCGACTTGGCAATTTCGCTTTCGTGGCAGGCGTAGATCCAGTTTTTCTCGAAGATGTGTTCCATCTCCAGGTCAAACAGTTGCGGTTCGGTGAACATCTTTCTGGCCACCCGGTAGACACCGTCCTGCGGACGGAAGTCGAGGCAGTCCGAGACAAACTCCTGCCACTGGGCGGGTGTTCTCGCGGCGTTCATGGTGTGTCCTCTCGTTGGTATGGTTTGAGCACTCATTAAAAGGCCGACGAGAGGCGCTGAATATCCAGCCGTGAGGCGATGTGTGTCCGCTTTTTTTGGCCGCTGCGCTGTGGCTTGACAGGTGGCCATGTCGTCAACAACACTGAAAATCGAATGGTTCTCAGTATCAGCGTGAGAGGCGGGCGTCGCGGCGGCCCAGGGCTCAGCGCGCCACCCCTGTAAAGAGAGTGAGAGATCGAGATGCAAACAGATGCCCGGCGTGTCGAGCGCGATCTCGACGCAGTTCGCACCGATCAGGAAGGTGCGCGCTCCTGGATGGCCGGCGTGTGCGGTCCCCACGAACTCAAGGTGCATTCGAGCCGGGCGCTGGGTTTTCGG
The DNA here is from genome assembly GCA_016720685.1 of Zoogloea sp. Classification (GTDB taxonomy): domain Bacteria; phylum Pseudomonadota; class Gammaproteobacteria; order Burkholderiales; family Rhodocyclaceae; genus Zoogloea. The sequence continues at coordinate 32,572 of JADKKC010000034.1, read as the reverse complement.
CACTCGGGCACGGTGCTCAAATCCATGGCCACCACGCTGGGCTACGTGGAATACGGCGTCGATGTGTCGGTGCGTGTGCACAACTCCGACCCGCTCAACTGTTTCAGCGTGAGCCTGCCGGTGGTGGGCGAGCAGGAACTGACCCTGGAGGGCGGGCGCATCCGCTCCGACCGGGACATGGGCACCATCCTGCTGCCGAGCGCGCCGCAGGAACTCGTCATTGCCGGCAATTGCCGCAAGATCCTGGTGGCCATCACCAAGCCGGCCATTGCTGGCGTGCTGGGCGATCTGCTTCAGCGCAAGCTTGATAAGCCGGTGGTTTTCCAGCCGGGCATCGATGCCGCCAATGGCGATACGGCCTCGTGGTGGCGGATGGTCAAGTACCTGCTCATCGAAACTGAAAACGTCGGCTCGTTGTTCCGGGATTCACTGTTTACCGGCGACATCGAGACGGCGCTGATCAAAGGCCTGCTGCTGGCCCAGCCCCACAATTTTTCGGACGAGCTGAAGGCCATGCGGGCGGCCAAGCTGCCCCATTACCTGCTGCGGGCAAAAGAGTTCATCCTGGAAACGGCGCGGGAAGAGGTGTGTCTCGAAGACGTGGAGCGGGTTTCGGGCGTGTCGCGCTTCAAGCTCTATGAGGGTTTCAAGCAGCATTTCGGCATGTCTCCGCTGGCTTTTCGCAAGAAATACCGGCTCGAGGAGGTGCGCCGCAACATTCTGCGCAGCGGTTCACGTTCGAGCATTTCGGGCATTGCGATGGACTGGGGGTTCACGCATCTCGGGCGCTTTTCCATTGAATATAAAAAGCAGTTCAACGAACTGCCTTCCGAAACCCTGAAGCGCTGCCGGCAGAACCCCTGAGCGCAATCAGGCGCTGGCTGCAGATTTTTCGTAGGTGAATCGGCTGGGGGCTGCCGCCGCTCGCGACGATCTTGTCCAGCATCGCCAGGAAGGGCGCAAGGCCTGTTCCGCCGGCGAGCATCAACACCGGGCGCTGAATGTGGCGCAAATAAAAACTTCCGAAGGGGCCGCTGAGGGTGATGGCGTCGCCCGGCCGCGCCCTGTCCTTCAAAAAGCCGCTCATCAGGCCACCGGGAACATTCCGGATCAGGAATGACACCTGGCCGATCCGGACGCCGGAACTGAAGGAGTAAGCCCGCTGCAGCCCGGTGTCGGGCACCTCGATGGTGGCGTACTGGCCGGGCAGAAAGCCGAGTTCGGCGAGGGCTTCGCCTTGACGCACACGTTGCAGGGCGACGGTGCAGGCCATTGTCTCTTCTCCATGGGGTTCTCCGGCTTGGGTGACGGGCGTCCGTGCCTGCCTTTCGGTGTTGCCAAGAATAGGCAGCGGCTGGTGCCGGGAATATCCGCTTTTGTCTGCATCGATATCCGTTTCGTGGCGCCTGGCCGTTTTTTGAGAAGCGGATAGCGATCCGCACGAAAGCGGATATTGCGGCGGGCGGCCGACCTCTAGTCTTTGGCTGGTGCAGCGCAGATGCACGCCGCCCCCGAATCCGGGGTAACGGAAATAAGCATCCGGCAGCTCACCCTGTCCGGATCGAAATCAGACCCACAACACTGAGGAAACACCAATGTCAATGACAGGCAGGGCAAGACGCGTCAGGCGCCGTCCGGAACGGGAGGCTTGAATGGACGCGGCCTCGATACTTATCCAGATGCTCAATTCATTGCAGTACGGCTTGCTGCTTTTTCTGGTGGCAAGCGGGCTGACGCTGGTTTTCGGCATCATGGGCATCATCAATCTGGCGCACGGCAGTTTCTACATGATCGGCGCCTACCTGGCCTTTGCCCTGAGTAGCGCCACGGGCAGCCTTTTCATGGCGATCCTGCTGGGCATTCCGCTGGCGCTGGCCTTTGGCGCGTTTCTCGAGTGGGCGTTGTTTTCCCATTTATACAAGCGCGATCACCTGGAGCAGGTGCTGCTTACTTACGGCCTGATCCTGATCTTCGAGGAAGTGCGCAGCCTGCTGCTGGGCGACGAAGTGCACGGGGTGGAGATTCCGGCCATCTTCAGCGCGTCGATTCCGCTCAGTGACGTGCTCAGCTATCCGGTTTACCGGCTGGTGATCTCGGCGGTGTGCATCGTGCTGGTGGTGGCGCTTTACTACCTCATCCAGCGCACTCGGCTGGGCATGATGATCCGCGCCGGCAACCACGACCGGACGATGGTCGAGGCGCTCGGGATCAACATCAACGTGATCTACCGCTTCGTGTTTGCCCTCGGGGTGGCGCTGGCCGCGCTGGCCGGCATGCTGGCGGCGCCGATCTCGTCGGTGTTTCCCAACATGGGCAGTCACGTGCTGATCATCTCCTTCGTGATCGTCGTGATCGGCGGCATCGGTTCGGTGTCGGGCGCCTTGCTGGCGGCGCTGATCGTCGGTTTTGCCGACACCTTCGGCAAGGTGCTGATCCCCGAGTACTCCGGCATGGTGGTTTATCTCGTCATGGCGGTGGTGCTGCTGTGGCGCCCCGAAGGTATTTTCAAGAAAGGTTGAGACCATGCACACGACTGTTTCCATGGCCTTCAAGCTGGCCGTCTTTGCCTTGCTTGCCGGCGGTGCCGCTGCTGGGCGAATCCTTTTACACCGAGCTGCTGGCCAAAACCCTGGTGCTGGCGATCTTCGCGATGAGCCTCGATCTGCTGGTGGGCTTTACCGGGCTGGTGAGTTTTGGGCACGCCGCCTATTTCGGGGTGGCGGCCTATGCGGCAGCCCTCTTGAGCCCGGAGTACGAGGCGGCGAACCTGTGGCTGGTGTTTCCCGCCGCGGTGGGGGCGGCCATGCTGGTGGCCTTTGTCGTCGGGCTTTTTGTGCTGCGCACCAAGGGCATCTATTTCATCATGGTGACCCTGGCCTTTGCGCAGCTGGCCTACTTTGTATTCCACGACACGGCGCTGGGCGGCGGTTCCGACGGCATCTACCTCAACCTCAAGCCGAGTGCGGAGCTGGCTGGCTTTCAGCCCTTCAACCTCGACAACCCGGTGCATCTCTACTACTTCGCGCTGGCGATGCTGGTGCTGGTCTATGTGTTCCTGGCGCGGATTCTCCAGTCGCCCTTTGGCCGGGTGCTGGTGGGCATCAAGAGCAACGAGCACCGCATGCAGTCGCTGGGCTACATCACCTTTCGCTACAAGCTGGCGGCCTTTGCGCTGGCGGGCGGGTTGGCCGGCGTGGCAGGGTTTCTCTACGCGGTGTTGTTCGGCTTCGTTACGCCGGAGCTGTTGTCGTGGCACCACTCGGGCAATGTCCTGCTCACCGTGATCCTGGGCGGCATGGGCAATCTGCTGGGGGCCGTGGCGGGGGCATTTGCCTTTACCGCGATGCAGGAGGTGTTCGGCAGCTGGACCAAGCACTGGCAATTGTTGATGGGCTGCGTGATCGTCGCGGCCGTTCTCTTCCTGCCCGGTGGCCTGTCGGCCATTCCGGGCCGCATCAAACGCACGCTGCAGGGGGATTCCATCCATGACTGACACAAGCCGGAACGAGGCCCTGCTGGTGGCCGACAGGATCACCCGCCGCTTTGGTGGACTGGTGGCCAACCAGGACGTCGCGCTGACCCTCGAGCGGGGCAAGCTGCATGCGCTGCTCGGGCCCAACGGGGCCGGCAAGTCCACCTGCATCAACATGCTGTCGGGCGATCTGCCGCCCAGCGACGGGCGCATCTTGTACCAGGGCCGCGACATTACCGGCCTCTCCGCCGCCGAGCGGTCGCGGGTGGGCATCGGGCGCAGCTACCAGCGCACCAACATCTTTCCGAAGTTCACGGTGCTCGAGAACGTGCGCCTCGCTGCGCAATCCCGGCGCCAGCAGCCGTGGCGCATTTTCAGCCAGGCGATGAAGCTGCAATGGTCCATCGACAAGGCCATGGCCTGCATCGCGGAGGCCGGCCTGGCCGGCAATGAAGGGCGCCTGGCCGGGGTGATGAGCCACGGTGCGCAGCGCCAGCTCGAGATTGCCATGGTGCTGGCCACCGATGCCCAGGTGCTGCTGCTCGACGAGCCGCTGGCGGGCATGGGTTCGGAGGAGTCGGCAAAGATGGTGGAGGTGCTCAAGCGCCTTCGCGAGACGCGCGCGATCCTGCTGGTCGAGCACGATATGGACGCTGTTTTTGCGGTGGCCGACACCATTACCGTGATGGTCAACGGGCAGGTGCTGGAATCCGGCCCGCCCGCGCAGATCAAGGCCAGCGTGGCCGTTCAGGAAGCCTACCTGGGTCAGGAGGACAGTTTTCATGTCTAGCATGCTGCTCGAAGCCAAAGAGCTTCATACCTATTACGGTGCCAGCCACATTTTGCATGGCATCGACTTTCACATCCGGCAGGGCGAGGGCATTGCGCTGATGGGGCGCAATGGCATGGGCAAGTCGACGCTCATCAAGAGCATGCTCGGCATCGTGCGGCCGCGTCACGGCCAGGTGCTGGTGCGCGGCGACGACTTCACCCGCGAGCGCACCTTCCGCATCGCCCGCCGCGGCATTGCCTACGTGCCGGAAGGGCGCGGCATCTTTCCCAACCTGTCGGTGCGCGAAAACCTCCAGATGTCGGCCCGCGCCGGCCTCGACGGCCAGTGCAACTGGACATTCGAGCGGGTGATGGAAACCTTTCCGCGGCTGGGCGAGCGCATCAACAACGGCGGCTGGCAGTTGTCCGGCGGCGAGCAGCAGATGCTCACCATCGGCCGCGCGCTGATGACCAACCCCGATCTGCTGATCCTCGACGAAGCCACCGAAGGCCTCGCACCGCTCATCGCGATGGAGATCTGGCGCATCGTGAAGGAGATCCGCAAGACGGGTATCGCCACCGTCATCGTCGACAAGAACCACGGCGCAGTCACCTCGATCTGCGACCGGGCGATGATTCTTGTAAAGGGCGAGGTGGTTTTCTCGGGCACCAGCGACGCCATCCGGGCCGAACCCGAATTGATCCAGAAACACCTGGGCGTTTGAGCCCGCCCCGCGGAGAAATGAAATGAACAAGTCCATCGAACTGATTCACAACGAGCACCGGGCGCTGGCCGCCATGCTGAGCGCCTTCCGCTCTCTGGCGGGAGAAATCCGGGCCGGGCGCCAGCAGCCCGATTTCGGGCTGTTTGAATTGATGCTGCGCTACATCGAAGAACTGCCGGAAAAGGTGCATCACCCCAAGGAGGACGAGTTCCTGTTCAGGAAGCTGCGTGCGCGCTTTGCCGAAGCCGTGCCGGTTATCGAGCAACTGGAGGACGAGCACCGCCAGGGCGAACATCGCATCGCCGTGCTGCGGGCCGCGCTGGCCGCTTACCAAGAGTCCGGCGCGGCCGGCTTCGAGCCGTTTTACGCGGCGCTCGCCAACTACATCGACAGCGAATGGCGGCACATGAACACCGAGGAAAAGCAGGTTTTTCCCCTCGCCGAAGCCCATCTCACCGCCGAAGACTGGGCGGAAATCGAAGCGGCCTTTTCGGCCAACGACAACCCGTGGCAAGGGGCGGCCGGCGAGTATGCAGAGCTGTTCTCGCGGATCGTCAATACGGCCCCGGCGCCGGTCGGGCTGGGGGCGCCGTTGAAATAGCGCGCGGCCCGGGGGCGCTGCCCTCGCATTTTTTCCGGCTTCGGCCTAGTCTTTGTCCATCTGAAGGCTTGGCAGACGGAGCAGGAAACAATGAAGCACGGCGGGTTTGTCCTGGGGGCGCTTCTGCTGGTGGCGGGCCATGGCGCGCCGGCATGGGCGGTGAATAAATGTGTTGGCGCAGATGGCAGGGTGACTTACACCGATTCGCCCTGCGCACCCGACAGCCGGGTGACGCGGGTCGATACGCCGCCCTTGCCGACGCCCGGCGAGCAGGCCGAGGCGCGGGCGCGGGGCGAAGAGCTGGTGCGCGACGCGCAGGCGCTGGAGGCCCGGCAGGCGGCGGATGCCCTTGCCCGACGGCGCGAGCACGACGCCCGGCTGGCCGCCGAACAGGCGGCGCAGCAGCGTCAGGCGCAACAGGATGCGGCACGCGACGAGGCCGAGCGGCGCGGGGCGATGTATCCGCTGCCGCTGGTCGTATCGCCGGCGCCGCGTTACCTGCCGCCGCGTGTGCCGGTGGCTCCGCCCAAGCCCAGGGCGGCCGAGCGGGAGCGCCCGGCGCCGATGCGCTCGTTTCCCTTCCGTTAGACTTTAGCGGGACGGTTTGAGCGCCCGCACTGCCAGCGGCAGTTTGGTGGTGTCGTCGCCGAGGATCAGCAGGCGAACCGGATGGTCGCCGTGCTGTGCCGCGTGATCCAGCGCAGCCATCACGCGGGCGGCAAGGCCGGCGGCGGGATTGTCCAGCACGATCAGCGTCGGGCGGCGCGGCACCCAGCGGGCGAGGGCGGCGAGGCGGGTTTCGTCCACGTCGGCCAGCCAGGCGTCGTCCCAGGGCTCATCGGCGCGACGGGGCAAAAACCACAGCACCGGGCGCAACTGCACGCCGATTCGGTAGGCCATGCCGCCGAGGCGGCTGCGCTCGTCGAGCTGGTGATAGCCGGCCAGGCGATAGCCGAAGTGGCGCACCGCGCTGGCGGTACAGGCCGGAGCCCGGGCGCAGCTCAGCGGAACAGGCGCTGCCGGGTGGGCCCAGGGCAGTGCCGTGGCGCCGTTGCCCGCGCCGTCGGCCAGCCAGGCGGCGAGTTGCTGCTTGAGGCTTTCGTCGCCGGGGTTGGCGTGGGGGGCATCGGTGATGGGCGCCAGTGCGGCCTCGTCGTAGCGCTGGCGCAGCCGCCACAGGCGCGGCGACAGGGCCAGCAGCAGCGCGGCGATCAACTGGGCAGTCAGCACGCGAAACGGCTCCGCAGTTCGGTGAGGTTCAGCTCTTCAAGGATTTTCTCGAGGCGTTCCATCGCGTTCTTGCGGGGTGCGTCGGTGCGTCGGGCGATGATCAGCTCGTTCTTCATCGAGTGCTCCCAGCCGACCAGTTCGGTGACCGTGAGCTGGTAGCCGTGGGCTTCGAGCTGCAGGCAGCGCAGCACGTTGGTGAGCTGGCTGCCGAACTCGCGGGTGTGAATCGGGTGGCGCCAGATTTCGGAAAGCGGCGTCAGGCCGAAGCTGGCGTTCTTGTTTTTGCGCAGCACGCTGGCGACTTCGGCCTGGCAGCAGGGCACCAGCACCACGAAGCGGGCCTGCTTGGCGAGCGCAAACCGGATCGCATCGTCGGTGGCGGTGTTGCAGGCGTGGAGCGCGGTGACCACGTCGATTGTGGCGGGGAGTTCGGCCGATCCGGTGGATTCCTCGACGCTCACGTCGAGGAATCTCATGCGCGGAAAATCCAGCCGGGCGACCAGCTCGCGGGAGTGGGCAACCAGCTCCTTGCGTGTTTCGATGCCGTAAACCGTGCCGGCTTCCTTCGACTTGAGAAACAGGTCGTAGAGGATGAAGCCGAGATAGGACTTGCCCGCGCCATGGTCGGCGAGGGTGAGGTCTCCGGTGCCTGCCAGCACCTCGGCAAGCAGCGGCTCGATGAACTGGTAGAGGTGGTAGACCTGCTTGAGCTTGCGCCGGCTGTCCTGGTTGAGCTGGCCCTCGCGGGTGAGGATGTGCAGTTCCTTGAGCAGCTCGATCGACTGGCCGGGGCGGATGTCCGGATGAACGGCGGGTTTGGCGTCCGCCGCCGGGGCGGGTTTGGCGGGCTTACTCTTCGCCATGTTTTTTCGGGCGGGTCATGCCGAGGGCCAGCCAGCCGGCCAGGCCGAGCTTCTTCATGGTTTCGATGTTGCGCTCGAAGATCATTTCCGCTTCGGGGAAGGCTTCGACGGCCTTGTCGAGGCTCTCTTCGCGGATCAGGTGCAGCGTGGGGAAGGGCGCGCGGTTGGTGTAGTTGGTGATGTCGTCCGGCGCGGTGTCGGCAAACTGGAATTCGGGGTGGAAGCTGGCGATCTGGATCACGCCGTCCAGTTCGTGTTCGACCACGGCTTCGTCGGCAATCTGGTGCACGTCGTTGAAGTCGAGGAAGTCGGGAAACAGGGTTGGGTGGATCAGCAACGTGGTGTCGGTGGTTTCGGGGGCTATCCCGGCGAGGTAGTCCAGCTCGCGGTCCAGGTCTTCGAGGAAGCCGTCGATGTGGCGGGCGTCACTTACGACAATGCGCACCTGGTTCTTCACGTAAACCGACTTGGCAAACGGGCACAGGTTGAGGCCGATGACGACCTTTTCGATCCACTCGCGGGTGGCGGCGATGACTTCTTCGTGGTTCATGGTGCAGGGCTTTCGGGGATTTCCTTCGAGGGTTGCCATTTTGCCCTGATAATGGCGGGCTTTGATTGAATCAACGCACGCCCATGTCCATCCAGTGGTTTCCCGGTCACATGACTTCCGCCCGCAAGAAGGCGGCGGAGAGCATGGAGCGGATCGATGTTGTCATCGAGGTGCTCGACGCGCGCCTGCCCGAGGCGAGCAGCAACCCGATGATCCGCGAGCTGCGCGTCCATCGGCAGCGCCCCTGCCTCAAGATTCTCAACAAGGCCGATCTCGCCGATCCGGTCGTCACGGCTCGCTGGCTGGCCTACTACAACGCCCAGAAAGGCGTGACGGCGGTGGCGCTGTCGTGCAAGAAGCCGGGCGACGTGGCCAAGGTGGTCGGCCTGTGCCGTCCGCTGGCGCCGCACCGCAACGACCGCCTCAAGCCGCTGCGCATGATGATCATGGGCATCCCCAACGTGGGTAAATCCACGCTGATGAATGCGCTGCTGAAAAAGCGCGTGGCCAAGGTGGGCGACGAGCCGGCGGTGACCAAGAGCCAGCAGGTGCTCGACCTCTCGCCCACGGCCACCCTGATCGACACGCCGGGCATGATGTGGCCGAAGATCGAGCACGATTCCGACGGTTTCATGCTGGCGGCCAGCCACGCCATCGGCCGCAACGCGGTGATCGACGAACAGGTGGCGAACTTTCTCGGCGATCTGCTGCTGGAGCGTTACCCGGCGCTGGTGGCGGCGCGCTACAAGGCTCCCGTCGATGGGCTGGACGGCCCGGCGCTCGTCGAGACCATTGCCAGACGGCGCGGCTGCTTGCTGAAAGGCGGCGGGCTGGATATTGAAAAGGCGTCCTTGATCCTGTTGCAGGATTACCGCGACGGAGCCTTGGGGCGGGTGAGCCTGGAGTCGCCGGAATCCCGCAAGCAGATGATGGAGGCGCACGCCGAGGCGCTGGCAGCCAAGGCAGCGGCCAAGGCCGCAGGCGAAGTGGATTCGGCCGCGCCGGATCCGGTGGACGACTGAGGCCGTTTTCAGGCTGATTCGGGGGATTCCCGTTCAGCCTGACCGCCGCGGGCCCTTAAACCCTCAGTAGCAGCACCTTCAGCGGCGGGTTCCCGTCCAGGCTCGGAAAATCCTCTTCCGGCATGATCCATTCCATTTCCCGAACCGTGCGCCCGGCTTTCTCCGCGCTGCGCACGATCTGGTCTGCCCAGGCCTGGCGCTCCACGTCGGCCACGTTGTTGCAGCAGATCAGCGTTCCGCCTTCATGCGTGCACAGCAGGGCCGGCTTGAGCAGGGCCGAGTAGTCGTTGACCAGGTCGACCACGCCGAACGGGCTCTTGGAGTAGCGGGGCGGGTCCATGAAGACCAGGTCGAAGCGGTGCTTGGCGAGTTCGGGGAAGGGCGGCATGCGCTTGCCGCGTACCATTTTGGCCTGGCCGATGCCGGCGAGCTGGCGCATGGCGGCAAAGGCGTCGCTCTTCACGAAGCGCGGGCGAACCGGCAGGTCGTTGAGCTTGGCGTTGTCGCGGCCGACGGTGAGGCTCGATTCGGCGAAATCCACGTTCACCACGTGGCGGGCGCCGGCCTTGGCGGCCGCGATGCCCACGCCGCAGGTGTAGGCAAAAACGTTGAGCACCGACTTGCCTTCGGCTTCGGCCATGACGCGGCGGCGGGCGGCGCGCAGGTCGAGGAAGAGCCACGGGTCCTGGCCGTCGTGGCGGGCCTGCACCCAGTACTTGACGCCGAGTTCGGAGAATTCGCGGCGGGTTGTGGCGAGTTCCTTGCGGTCGGGCGGAACGGCGTTGGCAATCCGCGAGTTGGCCGGGCTGCGGTCGTTGTAGATGAGTTCGCTGCCGGGAAAGGCCGCCGCGTAGAAGGCTTCGACTTCGGCCAGCTGGGATGCCGGCAGGGTGTCGTGGAAGCTTTGCACGAGGATCAGCTGGCCATAGTGATCGACGGTGAGGCCGGGGCGGCCTTCGACTGTGCCGTGGAAGAGGCGGTAGGCGTTGGTCTGTTCGGCTTCGAGGCGGGCGATGAGTTCGCGACGGGCATCGAGGGCGCGTTCGAGGGACGGGGACAGTACGGTGTCGGACATGGGAGCTACCGGGTGCGGGGCGATGGGGTGAGGCCGGACTTTACAGGCCGAAGAACTCGCGGATTTTTTTGCCGAGGGCGCTGGCGTCGGAGCGCACGTCGCTGCGCGGGCCGTTGCTGCCGTCGGCGTGACCCTGCTCAAGTGCAGCGAAGCGGCTGCGACGTTGTTCGAGGATGACAGAGATGCCTTCGGCCAGCTCCGGGCGGGCGCGAAGGATGTGTTCGAGGCTGTCCTTGTCGAGGCGGTAGGCTTCGACGTCGGTGATGGCGACGACGGTCGAGCGGCGCGGGGCGCCGGTCATGAGCCCGAGTTCGCCGAAGATGTTGCCCGGGCCGCGGGTCTCGATGAGGCGCTGGGGGCCGCCGTCGGGCGGCGTCCACCAGGCTTCGGCCTGGCCGCTGGCGATGATATAGAGCCAGTGGGCGATGTCGCCCTGGCGAAAGAGCACGTCGCCCTTGGCAAAGGGGGCGGTGACGAGGCGGTGGGCGAGATCCTGCTTTTCGGCATCGGAGAGGCGTGAGAACAGGTCGATGCGGCTGATGGCGCCGACGCGGCGGTTGAGTTCGCGGGTGCGCACTTCTTCGCGGTGGGCCTTGTTTTCCTGGACCAGGTGGATGGTCTGGTCGCCGACGGCGAGGCGGATCCCCTCGCGTTGCAGCGCGGCCAGCACGTGGTGGCGCACGTCGGAGTCGGTCACGTCGTCCGGGCCGGGGTCGATGAGCCAGTAGCGCAACTGGTAGTGGGCGTAGCCGTCGCCGAACTCCAGCAGCAGGCACAGAGGGGCGGGCGTGAGGCTGACATTGGCGATGCGGGCCGTCTGAATATCGTGGAGCACGGCCGTTGAGACCCGCGCCGGCGGTACCGACAGGTCGACGTTGAAGTCGATGAGCCGGCGCTGCTGGGGCACGTCCTGGCGCTTGTTGCAGATGACCGCGTAGCGGTTTTTCATCAGGTGGCTGTTGGGAATGACGACCCGTTCGCCGTTGCGGGTGACGATGGCGGTGTAGCGCCACTGGATGTCGCTGACCTTGCCGGAAACGTCGTCGATCTTGATCCAGTCGCCGATTTCGAGGGAGTTGTCCATTTGCAGCGCGAGCCCGCCGAGCAGGTTGCCCAGGGTGTCCTGCATCGAAATGGCGACTACCGCGGTGAGGATGGCGGAGGTGGCGAACAGGTGGCTGAACTCGACGCCGGCGAGGTTGAGGCGCAGGAAGGCCCAGGCGATGTAGCCGATGATGACCAGGATGTCGGCGAGGATGCCCGAGATATACACGCGCACGCGCGGCAGCAGCACGTTGAAGAAGGTCAGGCCCAGGTAGCGGATCGCCGCCAGGCCTTCGCCGAACACCGACATTTCGCGCAGCCAGCTGATTGCGGTCGGTTGCAGGTAGCCGCTGAGCAGACCGGCGGTGAGATCGCCCGCCAGGCAGATCAGGAAGAAAACGCCGGTGTTCATCAACGAGCGGCGCCAGGCAAGGAGGGGCCGGAAGATGAGCAGAGCGGAGATGAACATCGCCAGGATGGCGAAGGGGGCTTCGGCGCTGAGATAGGAAAGGGGCATGGCGACGGGGGCCGGCGGAAATCTACAGCACCGCGCGCAGGCGGGCGGCCATGTCGTCGAGGGCTTCGCGGCCGGGCGAGCTGGCCGGCCAGAAGGGCAGCAGCTTGTCGTTGGTGTAGCGCGGCAGCACGTGGATGTGGAAGTGAAAGACGGTTTGCCCGCCGGCCACTTCGTTGGCCTGGAAGAGCGTGACGCCATCGCAGCCGGTGGCGGCTTTCACGGCCTTGGCAACCCTGGCCGTGGTCTGGAAGACGGCGGCGGCGAGGGTGTCGTCGAGATCGAGGATGTTGGCCACGTGGGGCTTGACGATCACCAGCGCGTGGCCGGGGTGGGCCGCCACGATGTTGAGGAAGGCGAGGGTGTGCTCGTCTTCGTGGATTTTTGAGGCGGGCAGCTCGCCGCGCACGATGCGGCAAAAAATACAGTCGTCCATGGGTGTCTCCTTTGTGGTTTTTATCAGGCGGGTCGGGCGGCCAGTGCCTGGCGCAGGTTGCGTTCGGTTTGCCAGCTGCGCCGTTCGGGGTCGGAGCCCGCGTAGCGGCGGCTTTCGTCCGGATTCTGAGCGTGAAAGCTTTCGACGGTGCGCTGCAGGATTTCGTGGTGGGGCAGCATCGGGCCGAAGAACAGCACGCTGTCGTGGCGCTGGATCAGCAGGGTCGGGAAGTTTTCCACGTCGTAGTCGTCGAGGATGTCGGCATCGTCTTCCACGTCCAGCCACAGGAAGCGCGTATTGGGGAAGCGTTCGGCCAGCGCCTGGAAGCCTTCCCGGTAGTCGCGGCAGGTGCCGCACCAGGCGGCGCAGAGGCAGGCGACGAGAAATTCGGGCTGCTCGGGGTTCATGGGGCGGCGGTGGCGTCGGGTGGAGTGTCGGGCTCGGCGGCGGGCATGTCGAGGGCGATCCACTTGAGCCAGTGTCCGCAGGCGTTGCGCGGGCCGCAGCGGCTGCTGCCGTGCCAGCCGCCGTCGTTGCAGGTGCCGCGGTCATTGTGTTCGAGGTAGTCGACGGTGTCCGGCTCGGCGCCGACACTGCGCTCGCCGCCCCAGTGCTGGCAGCTCAGGCAGCGTTTGCGGTCGGCGGACTGGGTGGCCATGGGGGTAGGCTCAGGGCTTGGCCGCGGGGGGCGCCAGGCTGGCCTGGGCCTTGAGCGGGGCGCGCAGGGCTTCGAAGCGGGCCGGGGCGACGTACTGCAGAAGCTCCTTGCCCTTGCTGTCGAGCACGAGGTCGAGGCCGCGGGCCGGGTAGAGCAGGTGCTCGACGTGCTCATTCACGCGGATGCGTTCGGTGGGCTGGCCAAAGCGCTGGATGACGATGTCCTCGTCGAGCTGGGCGGCGGGAATGAAGCTGAGGGCGCGGATCGGGGCTGCCAGCGCAGCGGCGAAGTCGGAGTCGGCAAGCCGGGCCTTGCGGGTGGTGCTTTGCATGTACTCGGTTTTGGGCGAGCGCTCGCGCATGGCGTCGATGACGGCGGGCGGCAGGTCGGCGGTGACGATCAGGCGGCCGGCGACGAAGCCGGCGGTGACGTTTTCGTAATAGCCTTCGACGTTGCCGCTTTCGTTGGGCTCGGCGACCACGGCCAGCGGCATGTCGTCGCCGAAACGCTTGCGGGCATCGGCGAGGGTGCTGTGACCGAGGGTCAGGTCGAAGACTTTGGATTCACCGCCGGGCAGGGTTTCGATCTGCCAGGGCAGGCCGGTGGTGGGGACGGCCTGCGGGGTGTGACGGCTGAACTGCCAGACGGCCGGCCCGACGAGGATGGCCAGGGCCAGCACGATGATTGCGATCGCGATTTTCATCTGTGATTAATGTGGCGGGTGAAAGCCGTCCGGTACTTTGGCATGGAACTGGATCGGCACGACGGGCATGTCGAGCACCGATTTGCGGATGCGGCCGACGACGTGCATTTCGCAGCGCTTGCAGTCGAAGCGCAGGGTGAGTTTTTCCTTGCCGTTGATGAGCGTCATCGGGTCGGGCTTGATGCCTTTCACTTCCTTGGGGCACAGGTTGAAGCTGTAGCGCAGGCAGTGCTTGGTGATCATCAGCGAGGCGTCGTCGAGCATCTCGTTGGCCTCGTAGGCGGCCTCGATGAGCTGCACGCCGTGGCGCTGGTAAAAGGCGCGGGCGCGGTCGTTGAGGACGTTGGCGAGGTAGGAGAGTTCGGTTTCCGGGTAGGGCACCGGGGGTTCGACGGCGGCGCGGCGGGGCAGCCGCGGCAGCGTGGCGAGGCGCGCGGCTTCGAGCTTTTCGGCCGCGTCGCGGCGCAGGGCGTTGAGGCTGGAGGCGGGCAGGAACCACGCCGCGCTGATGTCCAGCTCCACCTTGCGGGCACTGAAGATCGTGGTGCCGAGCTTGGCTACGCTTTCTTTCAGGCCGGCCAGTGCGCGTTCGGAATCCTTGGCGGGCTCTTTGGCGTGGGGCAGTTCGGCGGTGGCGGCAACGCCGCTTTCGTCGGTGAGCGTGAGCGCGAAGCCGACGGGCGTTTCGGCGAGCGAAATATCCACGGCGATGCGGCGTTCGGCGGACTTCTTTTCGAGGATGCGCTCGAATTCCTGGTCGCGGTTGCGGAACAGGCCGCTGCCGGGGAAGAGTTCGGCCGGCAGGGTTTCGGCGGTGTGAATGCGGAAATCCTCGCCGATCTTTTTCGGCGCGGTTGACGCGCAGGCCGACGAGTTCGCCCTTGCGGTCGTAGAAGGTGAGGCCGTCGCCGTTGTGCAGCTCGACCGCGCTGGTGGTGTCGAAGAAGCGGCGCTGCTTGCCGTCCACCCGGATCACGCTGCCCACCGGTTCGCCCACGAACTTGGGCGAATCGAAGGCGCCGATGTCGGCCGTGCGGCCGTTCACAAAGTAATCGGTGGCGCCCCGGTTGAAGGTTTTTTCGGCAACCGGGTTGAACAGGAAGGTGCTGCGCCCGGCCGAGGTGCGGGAATATTCGGGCGCATCTTCCATGATGCCGTCGAGCAGCTGGCGGTAATGGGCGGTGATGTTCTTGACGTAGGCCATGTCTTTGTAGCGGCCTTCGATCTTGAAGCTGGAAATGCCGGCGTCGGCCAGCGCGCGCAGGTTGGCGCTCTGGTTGTTGTCCTTCATCGACAGCAAATGCTGGTTGCTGGCGACGAGATTGCCGTCCTTGTCCGCGAGGTCGTAGGGCAGGCGGCAGGCCTGGGAGCATTCGCCGCGGTTGGCGCTGCGCCCGGTGTGGGCGTGGCTGATGTAGCACTGGCCGCTGAAGGCGACGCACAGCGCGCCGTGCACAAAGAACTCGAGCGCGCAGTCGGTGGCGGCGGCCACCTTGCGGATTTCGGTGAGGGTCATCTCCCGCGCCAGCACGATCTGCGAGAAGCCCACGTCCTGCAGGAAGCGGGCTTTTTCGGGGTGGCGGATGTCGGTTTGCGTGCTGGCGTGGAGCTGGATCGGCGGCAGGTCGAGTTCGAGGATGCCCATGTCCTGCACGATCAGCGCGTCGGCGCCGGCTTCGTGGAGCTGGTGGATGAGTGCGCTGGCGCTGTCCACTTCCGCGTCGTGGAGGATGGTGTTGCAGGTGACGAAGACCCGCGCGCCAAAGCGGTGGGCGTGGCGGGTGAGGCGCTCGATGTCGGCAACGGTGTTCTCGGCGTTGGCTCGCGCTCCGAAGGCCGGGCCGCCGATGTAGATGGCGTCGGCGCCATGGTTGATCGCCTCGATGCCGATGTCGGCGTTTTTGGCCGGGGCGAGGAGTTCGAGCTGCTTGCGGGTGTGGATCATGCCGGTACTCTCCAGGGGGTGCCCAGTGGCGGGCTGGCTGCTCGGTCGGCAGCTTGTCTAACCTGCCATTATCCCCCGGCAAGCCGGGGGCGTCGAGGGACGTGCGTGCGGGTCAGCTCTGCTTCACGGGCCTGGCGGCCTGCTGGCGCGCGTCACGGCGCAGGGAGAGCCCGATGGCACTGGCGATGATCAGCGCGACCACGCCCAGGGAGACCGGCACCGGGATCGGATAGATGTCCATCAGCAACATCCTGGTGCCGGGAAACCCCCCTCCCCCCCCCACCCTCCCCCCCCCCCCGAAAGGGGCAGCCCCCCCCCTTCCTGCTTTTGGAAAAACTTCCCGGTTCTCTCCTTTTTTTGTTTGGGGCCGGGGGTGCCGGGTTTTTGGCCGGGTTTTTTTCCGCCCACCCCTTTTTTGTTGCGGTTGTGGGGCGGGAGGCCCCCCACACGCGCACCGCCCCGGAAAGGGTTCCGCCCCCCCCCCGGGGAATTTCCGGGGTGCGCCGCGGGGCGCCGCGCCCCCCACCCCCCCGCGCGTTTTTTTGGGTGGTGGGGGATTTGGGGAATGTTTTAAAACCGCCTCCCCCCCAAGAGTTTTCCTCCCCGGGGGGTTTTTTGGTGGTGCCGGGGGAACGCCTTTTCCCCCCCCGCGGCTCGGAAACCCGCCCCCCCAAACCGGCAACCCCCCCCCCGGCCCGCCCCCCCCCCCCCCCGTTCTTTTTTTTTTTCTTCCTTTTCCTGGCGCCCCGGCCCGGCGGGCCCCGGCCCCCCCCCCCCCCTCCGTTTTTTTTTTTTAAAACTCCTTTTTGGTTGGGGCAGCAAACGAAACGGCCCTTGTCCTGCGAGGACAGAGGGCCGCTTTTCCGAATAAGGGAACCTCTGCCATCGCGGCAAAGGTCTTGCTCGCAGCCGCATGGTGACGACTGCCCGGGGCACCGGGAAAAGCTGGACAGGCCAACTTTTCCGACTGGCGATGCCGCGGCGAAGGGCTGCTCCCGTGGGACGATTAAAGTTGGTGGCCCGTCCGCCGCCGGTCAAGGCGGCTATCAACCCGGCTCTCCGGGGGCCGGGCGGGTGTGCTTTGGTGCGCTGTGCCTTGCCCGGCGGCCCGGCGCGGGCTAAGGTCCGGGCGCGGGCGCAAACCTGCGCCTGTCGGCCCGTCGCAAAGCATGTCGTGGCGGGCCTTTGCATCGATTTCGATGTGGTATTTGCCCTCCTTTACGCAGCCTCTTCGCCATGAAATTTTCCCGTTTTTTCCTCAACCGTCTGCACAACCAGCCGGACGCCCGCGATACGGTTGTCGTCATCGACGTGCTGCGCTCCTTCACCACCGCGGCGGTGGCGCTGGATCGCGGGGCGTCGGCGATCTATCCGGTGGAAGGGGTTTCCGCCGGCGTGGTGCTGGCCGGCAGCCTCGCCGATGCGGTGTCGGTGGGCGCGATTGAAGGCGGTGACCCGGCGCCGGGTTTCGATTTTGGCAATTCGCCGTCGCGGCTCCTGGCGGCCGATCTGGCCGGAAAGCCGGTCGTGATGAGTACGGCGGCGGGCGTGCGGGGGCTGCAGCGGTTTCGCCAGGCGCGCCAGCTGTTCGCCACCAGCCTCGTGTGTGCCCGGGCAACCGCCGAGGCGATTCGTGCAGCCGGGGCGACGGAGGTGTGTTTCGTCATCACCGGTGAATGGGTCGATCGCGATGGTGACGAAGACATCGCGTGCGCCGATTACATCGAAGCCCTGCTGCGCGGCGATCAGCCTGCGCCGGAAGGATTTGCGCGCCGGGTGCGGGATTCCGATTTCGGCCAGCGCTTTGCCGCCGGCACCTGGCCCAACCTGCCCAGCGCCGATCTCGAACTGGCCGCCCGGGTCGATCTTTTTGAATTCGCGATGCAGGTGCGCAGCGAAGGCGATCGCCTGGTGATTCGCTGAGGCCCGCTTCCGGACATCCGGGCCCGGCTGCGTCGCAAAGCTTGGCGCATGGGCCGCGGACTGGAACAATCCGCCCTTCGCAAACTTTCCCCGAGGGCCGTCATGGAATCCCGACTCACTGAAATCGAGATCAAGCTCGCCCTGACCGAAGACCTGGTAGATACCCTCAACATGACGGTGCATCGCCAGCAGGAGCAGATCGACGCGCTGCAGCGCCAGCTGGTACAGATCTACCAGCAGATGCAGGCCGCTGCGCCTTCAGCCGAAGCCCGTGATTTGCGGGACGAGATTCCGCCACATTACTGAGGCGTTCCAGCACGGCGATGCCTGCCGGGGCGGGGCCGCGGGGCCGGGGGGCCCCCGGGGGGGGGGGGGGGGGGGGGGGGGGGGGGGGGGGGGGGGGGGGGGGGGGGCGGGGGGTGGGGGGGGGGGGGCGGGGGCGGGGGGGGGGGGGGGGGGGGGGGGGGGGGGGGGGGGGGGGGGGGGGGGGGGGGGGGGGGGGGGGCGGGGGGGGGGCGGCCGCTGCCGTGATTTATCGGATTACCTATCCGAACGGGAAAATCTATATTGGTCAGGATCGAACCAACAGCATCAATTATTTCGGTAGTGCTTCCGGCGAATTCGATTGCGGGGCCGGTTTCTGAGCATCCGACGGGCGGCAAAATCAAGAAAGAATTTCACGATTCGACGCGGGATTTCTTATCAAAGCTCAGCGGTGGCATCGACGGGCAAGACAATCAAAGCTGGAGAAGGATTATCCTCCTAAACGTGGGGAGTTGGTGTTGTTGGGGGGGGGCCCAAAAATTATATTTATTTTTGTGGGAGGAAAAATTTAAGGGAAAAGGAAATTTTCCCTTTGGGGCCTCCTCTTAAACGGAAAAAGGGGAAACCTAATACACCGGAAACAAAAAACTAGAAGGGGCCGGGGAGAAAAAAAAAAAAAAACAACAAAAACCCCCGCGTGAAAAAAACCCTTCCTCTTTGGGCCCTTTTGGGGGCCGACGCCACCAAAAATTTTCGGTTTTTATTCTCCCCCTTTTTCTGGGGGGAAAACCTCTACCTCCCCCCCCCCCCCGGGGACCCCGCCCCCCCGGCGGGGTGCGTTCTTTTTTTTGTGGGGAAGAAAAGATGTAAAGGACCAAATGGGAACCGGGTGCAAAAAAAAAAGGGGCGGGTATTTTCAGGGGAAAAAGGGGGGGGGGCGGGGGGGGGGGGGTCGGGTTCCTCGTCGCTCCGGGAATCAAGGCGATCCGCGATTGATGGATTTCTAACCAGTTTCCCAACCGCTTACCGGACAGTGCCAGGCGGCGGGGAGTCCTTACTGATCAGTGCAGTGTTTCCGGCTTGGTGAGGGGCGTTACATCCACCCACACATCGCTGCCGTCCTCGCTTTCGCGAATCTGCAGACCGAAGGTGGCGAAGGCCGACTGGATGTCGCGGCGCAGGGGGATGTCGGCCAGCTCGCCGGGCTCGATGGCGTGGCCGGCGGCCAGGTGCCGGGCGGTGGTGAGCCAGATGGGCGACAGGAAGGAGTCGGCCACCAGCTCGTGCATCTCGGCGCTGACGTTCTTGAGCGGCTGCCCCATGCCGTCGAGGTAGCCCTGGACGTGGGCGACGGCCTGCATCAGGTGGGCGATGCGGCCGAGGCTCTTGGCGAAGAGGCCGTCGAGATCCTGATCGGCGAAATACAGGGTGATTTCTTCCTGCATGCCGTCGGGCAGGGCCTGGATCAGGGCCGCCAGGTGGTTGAGCAGCAGGTCGGAATCGGCCGGCAGCGACCAGGCGCAGCGCCGGTTGATGCGGTATTCCTGCCACATGGCGCCGACGATGGGGGCCAGCGCCAGCGCCAGCGGGGCGCTGCTGGTTTCCGGCGCGGGCGTGCGGGCGTCGTGGACGCGCCAGCATTCCTTGTGCAGGTGGTGGATCAGGCGGGCAATCTCGGCGCCGTCGCCCGACAGGATTTGCCACAGCTTGGCGCCGTCGAAGAGCAGCGCAACCTGGGGGCCGTCGAAGACGATGCGCGACAGGTGATCGCCGGCCACCGGCGCTGCGCCGGCCTTGTGCTCGGCGGCGGGCAGGTCGTCGGCGATGAGCACGCGGGACAGTGCCGACAGGTCGAGCCCGGTGTCGCGGGCCTGGATGCGGCCGACGAGGGCCTCGATGACCTGGCGGAGGGTGGCCGCGTTGGCGCTGGAGATGGGGCCGTCGAATTCGATGTTCATGGTGCGGAGAAAAAACAGTCAGCCCGGCGCGCGCGAAGCGGGGAGGGGACGAGTTGGACGCGCCGATGGTGCTTAGGGCGGGGGGAGGGGGGGGGGAGAACGGTCAACTGCCGTTTCTAGGATTACTCTTCTTCGACGTGGCGCAGCGAGAGATCGATGGCGCGCAGATCCTTGGTGAGGCTGCCGATGGAGATGCGGTCGACGCCGGTTTCGGCGATGGCGCGCACGCGTTCCAGATTGACGCCGCCCGAGGCTTCGAGTTCGGCGCGGCCGTCGTTGAGGGCCACTGCGGCACGCATCTGGTCGAGATCCATGTTGTCGAGCAGGATCATCTTGGCGCCGGCGGCCAGGGCCTCGTCGAGCTGGGCCAGATCTTCGACTTCCACTTCGATGAAAACGTTGGACGGGGCGTAGGAGCGGGCCTGTTCGATCACGGCCTTGATGCTGCCGGCGGCGATGATGTGGTTTTCCTTGATCAGGATGCCGTCGTAGAGGCCGACCCGGTGGTTGGTGCCGCCACCGACACGCACCGCGTATTTTTGCGCCAGGCGCAGGCCGGGCAGGGTTTTGCGGGTGTCGACGATCTTGGCCTTGGTGCCGGCCACGGCGGCCACGAAGGTGGCCGTGAGGGTGGCGGTGCCCGAGAGCAGCTGGATGAAGTTGAGGGCGGTACGCTCGGCGGTGAGGAGCGCGCGGGCCGAGGCGTCGACTTCGCACAGCAACTGGCCGGGCTTGAGGCGCTCGCCGTCGCGGGCGTGCCAGATCACCGACGCATCGGGTTCGAGCGCGGCAAAGGTGGCGTCGAACCAGGCGGTGCCGCACAGCACGGCTTCTTCGCGGGTAATGACGCGGCCGCGGGCGTTGCGGCTGGCGGGGATGAGTCGGGCGGTGAGGTCGCCGGTGCCGATGTCTTCGGCCAGGGAGGCCGCCACGGAGCGCTGGACTTCAACGCGAAGTTGTTCTGTAAATTCCATCGGGGGTCACCTGTGTCATGCCAAAGCGAAATTCTAACATCCGGGGGCGGGGCGGATGACTGGGCCGGTGGCTTCCGCCGGGGTGTTCAGGGTGTGCGGATGTCGGGTAGTCCGCCGCCACCTACCTGATATTCGGCGTCGCCGTCGCGGGCCCACAGGTAGTGGGGCTGGTCGGCGGGGGCGATGAAGACGGCGCCTGCCGGAATGTCGTGCATCCGCGTTTCATCGAAGATGCTGCCGAAGCCCACGGACAGGGTGCCGGCCAGCACGCTGAAGATGCGCTCATCCGGATGGGCCCGGACACCGACCCTGCCACCGGCGGCGAGCCTGACCCGCAGCAGCGTGGGGCCGTGGGCCGTTTCGTTTCCGTGCAGCCAGACCTGGCTGGACTCGGGGCTGTCAGGCAGCGGCGTCCATTTGAGGGTGTCGGGCAGGATGACGGCCGGGCCGGGATCGGGCGGTTCGGCGGGGATCACGGTGGCGGCCGCTGCGTCGATTTCGGCCGCCGCAGGGGCGTCGGGCGTGATCGGCAGGGTTTGCGCTTCATTGGCCCGGACGGGGCCGGCAAGAAGTGCGGCGAGCAGGGCGAGCAGCTGCGGAAGTCTGGCGGTGTGGCGCATCGCACGGGCTTTCGGGATTCGGTGCGCGGGGAGCATACGCGAATTCGGGGGGTGGCTAAGTTGGGGGCGCCAGCCGGGTTTCAGGGCAGGATCTGAATCCGCCCGGCACGAACTTCAGAAGTTCATGGATGGGCTGCATCGGCCGCCGGCGGAAACAGGGTTTCGAGCAGGCGCCGGGAGGCTTCCTCGATGCGCAGGGCGTCGCCTTCGCGGCAGTCGAGGAAGTTTTTGTACTTCATATAGGTGGGCAGCGGCGCGGAGTAGAGGTAGAGCGGAAAAATTATATCGTCATCCGCTTCGCGGCCGCGCAGCCAGGCGATGTTGAACTCTTCCTTGCAGACTTTCGAGGCGATGTATTCGGGCGACAGCATGGCGACGATCTTGCGGCATTTGTCGAGGCTTTCGAAGATTTCGATCTGCCAGGCGCAGCCTACGTCGAGGTTTTTCCGGTCCACGAAAATGCGGATTTCCGGCGGAGCCGGCGCAGGGTTTTTTCGAGCATCTCGCTGTCGTGGGCGTTTTTGCGCGAGTAGCTGATGAAAACGTCGTACTCGGGTTCGGCTGGGGTTTCAAAGGCGGGGGCGGGCGCGGTGTCCGGGCTGGCAATTCCGCTGTCCATGCTGCGGAAATTGCCGTCGCTGGCGCCGCCGCGATCGACTCCGCCACCCAGGAGAAAATCGTCGCCCGCCAGCGGGGTTGCGGCAGCGGGGCGGGGCGTGAGGTAGGCGAGTTTGCGCGCGTTGAAGATGCGTTCGGCCTCGGCGGCCTGGGTGTCGCGCAGGGTGACGATCTTGATGCAGTCGAGCGGCAGGCCTTTTTCGAGCCAGCCCAGCGCCGCGTCGAGCAGCGGGGGAAGCATTTCGGCGACGCTGCAGCCCTGGTTGCCGGCGGCGACGATGGGCAGCGCGATGCTGTTGATGTCGGGCTCTTCGGCAAGAATGGGCATGAGGGCGCGAAAGATGTCGCCGACGACTTCCGGCGGGGCGCCGCGCTTGCTGGGCTCGAAGCACAGAATGCGGGTGAATCGCAGGCCCGGATCTGTCGGGCTGAGGGGCTTCGAGAGCCAGCAGGAGAAGTTGTCCCGCAGGTCCACGCTTTTGTCCTTGGCCAGGGCGGCAACAGACAGGCCCTTGCGGTGCAGCGCGCCGATGAGGGATGTGCGGGTTGGCAGGTAGTCGTCGGGGAAGGCGGAGACGACGAGGAGGTCGAAGCCTTCGTCTGCGCCGAGTTCGGTGAGATCGCCCTGCAGGAGTTCGATTCGCCGGGGTTTGGCGCCGTGAACCTGGATTGAACTGAGGGTTTTCATGACGTCTCCCGGTTGCGCTGGTGGAGGGCTTCTCTCATCAAGCATAGCCCACGCATCCGGGTTTTTCGTCTCCGGGCGCGGGCCCGGAAGTGCCAGTCGGCAGCCCTTAGTCCAGCCTGCTTTCCACGATCTGCTGCACCTGTTTTTCCATGCCCGCCGCAAGGCAATCCACTTCGACCAGATCGCCCCAGCTTTCGCGGAAGTTGCGTTGCCAGGTGATTTGCCGCTTGGCGAGCTGACGGGTGGCGAAGATGCCTTTGTCGCGGAAGGTGGGCAGATCGCAGTAGCCGTCGAGGTGTTCGAGCGCCTGACGATAGCCGACGCAGCGCATGGAGGGCAGGTTGGGGTCGAGCCGGTAGTGCTTGCGCAGGGCGATCACCTCGTCGACGAAACCGGCCAGCAGCATGGCGTCGAAGCGCCGGGCGATGCGGGCGTGGAGTACGGCGCGGTCGCTCGGGGTGAGGGTGACGGGGATGAAGCGGTGGGTGTCCACGTGGGCTTCGCGGCGGGCGTAGCTGGCGGCCAGCGGTTGGCCGGTGAGGCGGACGATTTCGAGGGCGCGCTGGATGCGCTGGGCGTCGTTGGGCTGCAGGCGCGCCGCGGCGTCGGGGTCGAGGCGGGCGAGTTCGGCGTGCAGGGCGGGCCAGCCGTCACGGGCGGCGGCGTCTTCGATCTCGCGGCGCAGTTCGGGGGCGGCTTCGGGGAGTTCCGAGAGGCCTTCCCGCAGGGCCTTGTAATACAGCATGGTGCCGCCGGTGAGCAGCGGGATGCGGCCACGGGCGGTGATTTCGTTCATCAGCCGGCGGGCGTCCTCGCAGAAGCGGGCGGCGGAGTAGGCTTCCTCGGGGCTGAGGATGTCGATCAGGTGGTGCGGGCAGGCGGCCAGCTCGTCGGCGCTGGGCTTGGCGGTGCCGATGTTCATGTCCCGGTACACCAGGGCGGAATCGACGCTGATGATTTCGATCGGCAGGGTGCGGGCCAGTTCCAGTGCGCAGGCGGTCTTGCCGCTGGCGGTGGGGCCGAGCAGCAGGATGGCGGGCGGAAGTCGGGTGGACGGGGACTGAGCGGTTTCGGGCATGATTCGGGCCTTTGAGAGTCGCGCATTGTAGCGGGTGGAGAAATTGGCTTGAGTGCTTCGGTGTTGAATAAAGGCGGTAAGCGGGTCTGGCGCGGGCTGGTGATGGCGGCCGTGCTGCTGTGGGCCGGCGCGGCGGCGGCAAAGGGGCCGCTCTACCTGTGGGAACTCTCGGACGCCCGGGGCGAACTGCAGGCCTGGCTGTACGGCACGATTCACGTGTGCGATGCGGCGTGTTTTCCGCTGCCGGCGAATGTGCAGAAAGCGCTGGCCGCTGCCGACAGCCTGGCGCTGGAACTCGATCCGTCCGATCCGCTGCTCGCCAGGCGCCTTGGCGAGGCGGCGCTGTTGCCGGCCGGGCAGCAGCTCGACGCCTTGCTGCCGCCGGCGCTGCGCCCGCGGCTGGCCGCGGTGGCGGCGCGGCTGGGTTTGCCGGGCGAGGTGTTGCAGCGCCTGCAGCCGTGGATGGCGGGCACCCTGCTCACGGTGCGGGCGGCGCAGCAGGCTGGCTTTGGCACCGAGCACGGTGTGGATCTGTGGCTGGCCCGCGCGGCGAGGGAGCGGGGCCTGCCGCTGGCGGCGCTGGAGAACGTCGATCGGCAGATCCGGGCGCTGGCTGCCGGCGGCGCGGCGGCCCAGCGGGCCAGCCTTGCTGAAGTCATCGGGCTGATCGAAGACGACGCAGCGCCGGCCTACTTTGCCGGCCTGCTGGCCGCGTGGCGGGCTGGCCAGGTGGAACAGATCGATCGTCTGGTGCGGGAGGATGCGGCGAGCCCCGAGATGGCGCCGCTGCTGGCCGAACTGCTCGACGCACGCAACCACGAGATGGCCGAAGCCATTGCCGCCCGCCTGCAGCCGGGGCGGCGGGCTTTCATCGCGGTAGGGGCCGGCCATTTTGGCGGGGCCGGGGGATTGCTCGAATTGCTGGCCAGCCGGGGTTTTCGGCTGCGTCAGGTGGAGGCGGAGCATGATTAGGAAGGCCTTTTTGCTGGCCGCCGCGCTGCCTGTCGTGTGTAACGCGGGCGCGGCGCCGGTGGCCATCGACGTGGGGCATTTTCTTGCCCGGCCCGGTGCCACCAGCGCCTACGGTGTGCCGGAGTTCGAATACAACCAGTCGCTCGCCGCGGTGATCGCGGCGCGGCTCACGGCGGCGGGCGTGCCGGTGCGCCTGATCGGGTATCGAGGCGAGATGGAAGATCTGCGCGCCCGCGCGCCGCAGGCCGAGGCGGCGGGGGCGAAGTTCTTCCTGTCGATCCACCACGATTCGGTGAAGGCGGAATACCAGCAGCCGTGGATCTGGAACGGGCGCGAGCAGTTGTATTCCACCCACGCCTCGGGCTTTTCGCTGTTCGTGTCGCGGCTTAACCCGCGGCTTGCCGAAAGCCTGGCGTGCGCCAGCGGGATTGGCGCGGCCCTGCGTGCGGCCGGGCTCAAGCCCACCGCGCACCATGCCGAAACGGCGCCCGGCGCGGGGGGGCGGCCGTGGGCCGACGAGGCCAACGGCGTGTATTTCTACGACAACCTGGTGGTGCTCAAGACGTCCACCGTGCCCGCCGTGCTGTTTGAAGCCGGCGTGATCGTGCATCCGGACGAAGCCCGCGAGCTGGCCACGGCCGGGCGCCGCGATCTGGCGGCTGCGGCAGTCGAAAGCGGGCTGCGGGCCTGCGGCGTGATCGCGCCGTGACCCGGTGTTACCAATGGGCGAAAATGGCCGGCGGCGAACCTGTTCGCCCGACCTGCGTCAACCGTAGCGACCCGGCGCGCGGCGCCAATTGAATAAAGGTTCTGTCCGGCATGAAAACCATCCTGATTTCGTATTTCTCGGCAGCCCGCAGCCTGGGGCGGCCGGGCATCCTGTGGCACCTGATGTGGCCGACGCTGGTGGCCAGCGTGGTGTGGACCAGCCTTCTCGTGATGAACTGGGGCGCGCTGGCTGATCTGGGCACCCACTTCATCACCGCGCTGCCGCTGGTCGGCGGCTGGCTGGCGTCATCGGAAGGTGCGCTGCTCGTGGCGCTCGTGATGTTCAAGATTGGCCTGGTGATGCTGGCGCTGCCCATGATTTATGTGACGGCGGCCTTTCTGGTGGCCGCGGTGGCGCTGCCGCTGATGCTGGAGCGGGTGGCCGCCACCGATTACGCCGATATCGCCCGGCGGGCCGGCGGCAGTCAGGTGGGCAGCGTCTGGAACGCGCTCACTTCGGTGCTGCAATTCATCGTGCTGCTGGTGCTGAGCCTGCCCCTGTGGCTGATTCCGGGCGCCGGGCTGCTGATTTCGCTGCTGCTCACCGCCTGGCTCAACCAGCGCGCCTTTCGCTACGACGCGCTGATGGCCCACGCCGACAAGTTCGAGATGAAGGCCCTGCCCGCCGAGCAGTCGAGCGGGCTGTTCGGAGTTGGCCTGCTGGGGGCGGCCATGGCCCATGTGCCGCTGATCAACCTGTTCGCGCCGGCGCTCTCGGGGCTGGCGTTCGTGCATTACCTGCTGTCGGCGCTGCGCGTGGCGCGGCAGCGCGACAACATCATCGAGGTGAATTGAATGAGTGCAGACACCACGCCGTCCTTCGGCGCAATCATCATCGGCGACGAAATCCTCTCCGGCCGTCGCGAGGACAAACACTTTGCCAAATTGCTGGAGCTGCTCAAGGCCCGCGGCCTGCGCCTGGCTTCGGTGCGCTACGTGGCCGACGAGCCGCCGCGCCTTGTACAGGCCCTGAAAGAAAGCTTCGCCGGCGCCGACATCGTGTTCAGCTTTGGCGGCATCGGCGCCACGCCCGACGACCACACCCGCCAGTCGGCCGCCGCCGCGCTCGGCCTGCCGCTGGCGCTGCACCCCGAGGCCGAGGCCGAAATCCGCGCCCGCTTCGGCGACGAGACCACGCCCCAGCGCTTGCAGATGGGCGTTTATCCGGAAGGCAGCGCGATCATCCCCAACCCCTACAACCGCATTCCCGGCTTCTCGATCCGCAATCATTTCTTCGTGCCCGGCTTTCCGGTCATGGCCTGGCCGATGGTCGAATGGGTGCTGGACACCTGCTTTGCCGGGCTGCATCACCGCACTGATTACATCGAGCGTTCGGTCGTCGTCTGGGAGGCGCTGGAGGGCAAGCTCATCGACCTGATGGAAGCAATCACGGCCGATTTTCCCGATGCCACCCTGTTCAGCCTGCCCAGCGTGGGCGGGGAAGGGCTGCCACGGCACATCGAACTGGGCATGAAGGGGCCGGCGGGTCGCGTCGATGAGGCGATGGCGCGCATCACCGCCGAAATTACTCGCCGCGGCTACGCCTGGGAGCCCCGCGCCGATCTTTGAAGCCCGGCTGATGCCTCGGAGGGTGATGTCACGTAACTGAAATTTACATGCGTAATACTTGGTGTCGGAATCACACGCAGTACGAGGCTAAGTAATGGGTAACGATTGGATTCTGGCCAAGACAGCGGTCGGCGTGGATGAGATCGCAACCCGCTCGAGGCGGATTCCGCCGCGCCTGAGAACGGTGCTGATTCTTGTAGACGGGCGGCGTAGCGTGCAAACGCTGGCCGAATCGGCCGCCGCCCTTGGCGACATCCGCCAGGCCCTGGCAGAGCTGCACGAGCAGGGTTTGGTGGTGCTGGTCAACCACGGCGCGCATGGCGCCGAAGCGGCCAGCCGTGCCGCGGTGGCGCCGGACTTGCGCGCCCGGCAGCCAGCCCCCCACCCGCGCCCAGCACCAACCCGCCGCCGCTCCCTTGCGCTGGCGCGCCTCTATCTGCTGGATGCGATGGAGCAGAGCCTGCGCAACAACGATCAGCCTATCCGCGAGCACCTGCGCACCGCCACCTCCCGCGCCCAGCTGCTGCGGGCCTTCGAGATGTGCCGGGAGATCGCCGGCGATGTGGGAGTTGGCCACATCGATGTCATCGAAGAAAAATTCATGGACATGCTGCCCGACGAAACCTGAGCGGTGCAACCAGTGGACACTTTTCATCCCGGACGTGTCCCCGCTGCGGGAATCTGGTCTACTTGAACGCTGCGGATACCGCCTGACCGGGCCTTGCCGCGCGTGCCCTTTTGCGGCGTGCCGCGGCGTGCATGTAACAACCTTGGTCGGAAAACAATAACGAGTTGCACCTGCCCGCGCCTTGCCGCGCCGGGCTGCCCACAACACGCAAAGGACACTCCAGGATGACAAGCCAACAAACCACCCCGACCAGCACCGTGACCGAAGCCGGCACCAGCCGTTTCATGCGCATCACGGTGGATGAACGTGACGTGCAGGTGCATTACAACGACGCCGGCACCGGTGCCGAAACCGTTGTGATGCTGCACGGCTCCGGCCCCGGCGCCAGCGGCTGGGCCAACTTCAACCGCAACGTGGACGCCTTCGTCAACGCCGGCTACCGCGTGATCCTGCTCGACTGCCTGGGCTGGAACAAGAGCGATCCGATTGTCTGCACCACGTCCCGCTCCGAGCTCAATGCGCGCACCCTCAAGGCCGTGCTCGACGGGCTGAACCTCGATCGCGTGCATATCATCGGCAACTCGATGGGCGGCCACAGCACCGTGGCCTTTGCGCTGGCCAACCCGACCCGCGTCGGCAAGCTGATCCTGATGGGCGGCGGCACCGGCGGCCCCAGCCAGTTTGTGCCGATGCCCACCGAAGGCATCAAGCTGCTGCAGGCCCTGTACCGTGAGCCGACCTTCGAAAACCTCAAGAAGATGCTCAACGTCTTCGTTTTTGATGCCAGCACCCTGACCGACGACCTGATCGAAGCGCGCCTCAACAACATGATGTCGCGCAAGGATCACCTCGAGAACTTCGTTGCCAGCCTGGCCGCCAACCCCAAGCAGTTTGGCGACGTGGGCCCGCGCCTGGGCGAAGTCACCGCGCCTACGCTGGTGATCTGGGGCCGCGACGACCGCTTCGTGCCCATGGATTGCGGCCTGCGCCTGCTGTGGGGCATGCCGAACGCCGAGCTGCACATCTTCAACCGCTGCGGCCACTGGGCCCAGTGGGAGCACGCCGCCAAGTTCAACCGAATGGTGCTGGATTTTCTGGCAAACTGATCTCCGTAGCCCGGAGTCAACAAGGGGTCACGCCATGTGCGTGACCTTTTTTTTGGCGATGCCACCGTTACCTGTGGAAATGCAGCAAGCCGACGATGCACCCCATGCCATGCAGATGCCCTGTAGGGGCGACTTCAGTCGCCCGCGGAGGCTGAATCCGGGATCTGCCCTGATTTTGCCGACCGTGGGCGACTGAAGTCGCCCCTACAGGGTGCATCGTCGGGTTGATGTATTTGCACCGACAACAGTGACATCGCCTTTCTTTCGTGGAGTTCCGGTTTATCGACCCCCGGTTGATCCCCAATCCTTGTCGCGCTGCCCATGTCTTCTCCTCTCGTCATCCTGATCCTGTCGCTGCTGCTCGGCCTTCAGCCGGTCACCACCGACCTTTACCTGCCGGCCCTGCCGGCGCTTACCGAAAGCTTTGGTGCCGTGCCGGCCCAGGCGCAGCTGACCCTCACGGCCGCGGTGCTGGCCTTTGGGGTGTCGCAACTGCTGTGGGGCCCCTTGTCGGACCGGGTTGGCCGGCGCCGTGTTCTGCTGGCGGGGCTTGCCGGCTACACGCTGGCCGCGGTGGGCTGCGTGTTTGCAGGGTCGATCGAAATGCTGGTGCTCTTGCGTGCCCTGCAAGGCGCCTGCATGGGCGCCGGCACGGTGTGCGCCCGCGCCATCGTGCGTGATCTCTATGCCCCCGAGGCAGGCGCCCGCGCGATGAGCAAGGGCTTGTCCGGCCTGGGCGTGGCAGCCTGCGTGAGCCCGCCGCTGGGGGGGCTCATCGCCGAATTCTTCGGCTGGCGTGCGGCCATGTTCAGCCTGGTGCTGGTGGGGGCCGCCGCGCTCTACCTCATCGCCCGCCACTTCGAGGAAACCCTGCATGAGCGCCACCCCGAGGCGCTGCACCCCGCCGTGCTGGCCCGCACCGCAGGGCAGATCCTGGGCAACGGCAGCTTCTGGGCCATGGCGCTGCTGTCGTCGGCAACCACCGGCGGGCTGTTCTGCTTTCTGGCCGCGTCGTCCTTCGTATTCATCGAGCAGTACGGCTTTTCGATGACCGCCTACGGGCTGGTGCTGCTGTCCGTGTCGACTTTTTACATCTCGGGCACGCTGCTGTGCCGCTATCTGGTGATGCACATCGGCGTGAAGCGCGCGGTGGTGATCGGCGGCGTGCTGTCGCTCAGCGGCGGGGGCCTGGTGGCCGGGCTGGCGCTGGCCGGCATCAGCAACGCGTGGGCCATCATCGTGCCAACCTGGATCTACATGCTCGGCCACGGCATTCACCAGCCCTGCGGGCAAAGCGGAGCGATTGCACCGTTTCCCAGAACCGCCGGCGCGGCATCGGCGCTGGCGGGTTTCCTGATGATGGTGGTGGCTTTTGCGTCCGGCCGCTGGGTGGGCGCCCACATGGACGGCAGCACCCAGCCCCTGATCATGGGCATGAGCTTCTGGAGCGTGGCCGTTGCCCTGGTGGCCTGGGTATTGGTGCAGCGTGCCGGGCCGGGCCCCGCACGCTGAGTTGTGCCGCGGCACTGGACGCGCTGCGGCCCCATCGGCGAAGCTGGCGGGCTGTGCCCTTGATGGAGAACCGGCCCCGTGCTGATCCGCAACGAAACACCGGCCGATGAAGCCGCCATAAGGGCGGTGAATCTTGCCGCCTTTGATACGCTCGCCGAGGCAGACCTGGTGGAGCGCTTGCGCGGCCACACCTTTCCTTATCTGTCTCTCGTGGCTGCCAAAAAAGGTCTCATCGTTGGCCATGTGATGTTCACGCCAGTGCGCCTGCCCGGCCACCCGCGGGCACGCATCCTGGGTTTGGCGCCTATGGCGGTGCTGCCGGACTACCAACACTGCGGCGTAGGCTCGGCGCTTATCGAAGAAGGGCTGATGCAGGCGCGAACACTGGGCGCCGGCGCGGTGGTCGTCCTTGGCCATCCGCATTACTACTCGCGCTTCGGCTTCGATCCGGCCTCGCAGCACGCCATCGACTGCGAATACGTAAAGTCGGGCGAGGCGCCGGAAGCCGCTTTCATGATTATCGAACTCGTGCCCGGTCATCTCATCGGTATGGCCGGTACGGTGCAATACCACGCAGCATTTGCAGAACTGTGATTGCCGGAGGCGCCAAATGAACGAGCGTGAGCATCTTGTTGAACTGGTGCGGGGCCTGCCGCTGGTGTCGGTGGACCTTGTGCTGGTGCGCGGCGGAACCGAAATCCTGCTGGGCCTGCGCACCAACCGCCCGGCGCAAGGCAGCTGGTTCGTGCCCGGCGGGCGCATCCTTAAAGACGAGCCGCGCGCCGACGCCCTCAAGCGGGTCGCCGCGCGGGAGCTGGGCATTGCCGACATCGCGGGGCTCAAACCGCAACTCCTTGGCGTGTTCGAACACTTCTACCCGGACTGCTTTGCCGGCGACATCGGCGTGAGCACCCACTACGTCGTCATCGCCCACCGCATCAATGTGCCACCCGGCTTCGAAGTGCCCGGCTGCGACAACCAGCACGCCGAACTGCGCTGGTGGCCCATCGCCGAGGCTGCGGCAAATGCGGACGTACATCGCTACACGCGGGACTATCTGCCACTGCTTGCTTAAGCGCATTGGGCAGCGCAAAAGGCACATGCAGCCCCCGCGTAAGAAGAACCGGCTCCAATCAACTCACTGCGCCTCACAGCGTAGCGACTAAGGGCGAAAGAATAGCGACTACGCAGCAATGCGTAGTCAATGCTTGCGGCCCGATAGTCGGTAGCAACTGCTGCGTAGTGGCTACGCGCAGAGTGATAGTCACTATCAGCACCGGCGTAGTCACTACGCGCTGGTAAATCGTGACTATCAATGCCGTGTTAGTAAATACGACCTAATCAATAGTCGTTGCTAACACCGTCGTAGTGACTATTCACCGACACAACATCGCAAGCAGCAGCACCAGTAGCCTTCGCCACGTTATGGTCACGACTGCCGGCCAAAACTATGCCATTCGCTTGATTCAAGAACCGCCTGACGGTAGCATCGAAAACCGTAACTGTTTAGCGAGTTTGAATAAATTACGGAGGCCCCATGAACAACGTCAGCGAAACCACCCGCGTCAACCCCAAGCAGATTCTCAAGGACATCGAGTCCTACCACGCCTTCGGCACCATGGCCGACTACAAGGCCAACAACCCGGCCAACAGCCGCGAATCCGCCGAGTCCGCCTATAAAGCCTTGCGTGACGCCGAACAACACGCCGTCGCCACCCACACCGCCGCCGCCGCTGCCGCAGACGCCCTCATCGCCGCCCGCCGCGACTTCCACGACGTCATCCTCGGCGTCAAAAACGAAGCCCGCGCCCTCTACGGCCCCAGCTCCGACCAAGTCGCCGCACTGGGCTTGAAAAAGAAATCCGAACAGTCAAAACGGACGCGGGTAAAGAAGGGTGTGGAGGGGTAGTAAGGCGGATGAGCCACCCGCTGGGGGATGGGCGGGTGGCGGGTTTGAAAATACGGTGGGTGGCAGCAGAAAGTTTGGGTGCGGCGGCGAAAAATAAAGCAATGGATTGTTGGCTGGAGTTGCTGGCTGGGAAGGATTGGTAAGGGAAGTGGTTTCCGGTCAGGAGCCGCCGGTCGCCACCCGATCCAGATAGCGGCCATCTGGGCGAGACGGTATGCTCTCCGCCTATGTGCCAGATGAATCGGATCGCCCCTATGCCGACGGCTGCTGCTTTTTCTGTTCTGTTATTTTTCCTTGCGAGTGGTTCCTGCTTCTAAACAGTCACTTGCAGAACATGTTATCCGGCATCCCGATGTTATGCGGCAGAACTGTCGCC
>JADKKC010000033.1 GCA_016720685.1 Zoogloea sp. | reverse complement strand
CGCCGGTGCCTGCCTGGCCACACTGGCGGCCCTCGAAGTGGTGCGTTCCCGGCTGCTGGTGCGGC
Source organism: Zoogloea sp. (assembly GCA_016720685.1). Lineage (GTDB taxonomy): Bacteria > Pseudomonadota > Gammaproteobacteria > Burkholderiales > Rhodocyclaceae > Zoogloea. Next base: position 54,377 of record JADKKC010000033.1, on the reverse strand, counting down.
TTGGGGCGCGCTTTGATGCGCAGCTGTCGGGCCTCGTCTTCATGCGCACGCTCACCGCCGGGCGCAGCGGCCAATCCCTGCGTGATCTCGACCAGCTGCGCAACTTCCTGACCGGCTCGCACATCCTGAGCTTGCTCGATGCGCCGTGGATGCCGATCTACATCGGCCTGGTCTACCTGCTTCACCCCATGCTCGGCCATGTGGCGCTGGCGGGCGGCGTGCTGCTGTTCTTGCTGGCCCTCTGGAACGAGCGTGACACCCGCGAACCCCTTGCCGAGGCCGGCAAGCAGATGGCCGCCGGCACCCAGTTTGCCGAGATTTCGGCGCGCAATGCCGAAGCGATCCGCGCCATGGGCATGCTGCCCGGCCTCACCGTGCTGTGGCGCAAACGCCACGACCTGGGCCTCGGCCTGCAGGGCCTGGCCAGCGACCGGGCCGGCAACGTGGCCGCGGTGGCCAAGGCGCTGCGCTTCTTCCTGCAGGTTGCCATCCTGGGCGTGGGCGCCTGGCTGGTGATCAAGCAGGAATGCACCGGCGGCGTGATGATCGCCTCGTCCATCATCATGGGCCGCGGGCTGGCCCCGGTGGAGGCGGCCATTGGCGGCTGGCGCGGCTTTTTGATGGCGCGGGAATCCTACGGGCGGCTGCTCAAGGGCTTTGGCGGCGATGCCGCCGACGCGCCCACCATGCTGCTGCCCAAGCCCGAGGGCAAGCTGGTTTTCGAGGGCGTCTCGGGCGGCCCGCCCGATTTGCGCAAATTCACCGTTCAAAACCTCAGCTTTAGCCTGAATGCCGGCAGCGTGCTGGGCATCACGGGCCCCAGCGCGGCCGGAAAGTCCACCCTCGCGCGGCTGGCGGTGGGCGTGTGGCGGCCGGGTGCCGGTGTGGTGCGGCTCGACGGCGTGAATATCGCCGACTGGAATCGCGAGGACGTGGGCCCGCATATCGGCTACCTGCCCCAGGATATCGAGCTTTTTCCCGGAACCGTCGCCGACAACATCGCCCGCTTCGGCAAGGTGGACCCGGACAAGGTCGTCGATGCGGCTCAGCTTGCCGGGGCGCACCAGGTGATCCTCGAGCTGCCCCAGGGCTACGACACGCCGATCGGCCCGTCGGGCGTCAATCTGTCCGGCGGGCAGCGCCAGCGCATCGGGCTGGCGCGGGCCTTCTACGGGCGCCCGCCGCTGATCGTGCTGGACGAGCCCACCTCCAACCTCGATGCCGAAGGCGAGGGCGCCGTGCGCCAGGCCATGGAAGTGCTGCGTGGCCAATCGACGGTGGTCGTCATTGCCCACCGGCCGGCGGTGCTGGGTGGCACCGATCAACTGATGGTGATCCTGAAAGGACAAATCGTGAATTTCGGGCCCACCTCGGAAATCATGCCGGTCATCACGCGGCGCGTCATTGCCCGCCCGGAAGGGCTGCCGCAGGACGCCGGAGGCGCAGCCAATGGCTGAACTCGCCCGTGAGATCGAAGCCTCGCTGATCGTCGGCGAGGACAAGGCGGTGGCCGACACCCGGCGCTGGAGCCGCATCGGCTACGCAATCCTGGCTGGCACCTTCGGGCTCAGCATCGTGTGGTCGTCGCTGGCGCCGCTGTCCTCGGCCGTGGTGGCCCAGGGCTCGGTCAAGGTGGACAGCAGCCGCAAGAAAATCCAGCACCCGGAAGGGGGCGTGGTGAAGGCGATCCTGGTGAAGGATGGCAGCACCGTGAAGGCCGGCGATGTGCTGGTTCGCCTCGACGAAACCAAGGCCGGCGCCGCCTACGGGGTGGTCAAGGGCGGGCGCGAAGTGGCCCTGGCGGCCCAGGCGCGCCTCGAGGCCGAGCGTGACGAGCGTTCTTCCATCGTCTTTCCCAAGGTGCTGACGCGCCAGGCGAACGAGCCGCAGATTGCCGAAATCCTGCGCTCCCAGGAGTCCGTCTTCAGCGCCCGGCGTGCCTCGCGCCTGGGCGAGGTGGGGATTCTCGAGCGCCAGATCGGCGCGCTGCGCAGCGAGATCGCGGGCCTGCAATCCCAGCAGCGCTCCAAGCAGGAGCAGGCGGCCAGCGTCAAGGCCGAACTCGACGGGCTGGCGTCACTGGCCAGCCAGGGCATGGTCGAAAAAACCAAGATCCGCACCATCGAGCGCGATCTGACCCGCCTCCTCGGCGAGCGGGACGAGCTGGCGTCCAAGGTGGCTTCGGCCAACACGGCAATCAGCGAGAAGGAACTCAAGAAGTTCCAGGTGAAAAAAGCCTTTCACGAGGAAGTCGTTGCCGAGCTGAAAAAGGTTCAGGCCGAAAACTTCGAGTTGATCGAACGTGAAAGCGCCACCCGCTACACCCTCGAGCAAACCGAACTGCGCGCACCGGTGGATGGCACCGTGACGGATCTCAAGATCCACACCGCTGGCGGAGTGATCGGCCCTGGCGAAGTGGTGATGGAGGTGGTGCCCAGCTCCGACCGGCTGATCGTCGAAGGCAAGGTGCTGCCGCCGGACATCGACCGGGTGGCGCTGGGGCAGGATGTGGGCGTCAAGCTGCACGCCTTCAACGCACGCACCACGCCCGAGCTCAAGGGCAAGCTCAGTTACGTGTCGGCCGACGCGGTGCTCGACCCGCGTACCGAGATGAGCTACTTCATCGTCAAGGTCACGGTGTCGGCCGACGAACTGAAGCGACTCGGCGAGCAGAAGGTGCAGCCCGGCATGCAGACCGACGTGTTCATCATTACCGGCGAGCGCACCTTCCTGGGCTACCTTTTCCAGCCGCTGGCCGACAGCTTCAACCAGGCCTGGCGGGAGCGCTGACGGGGTCTTTGCTGCCCGGCATTTCCTCGCAAACCTTCACCCACGCCCGCGCCGCGTGGGACATGTAGCGGCCGGGCTTCCAGATCAGCGCCACATTCCAGTCCAGGGGCGACTCCGGCGCGGCGAGCAGGGGCCGTACAAGCAGCTCGTCGCCAATGTTGAGGCGGGCGAGGAGGGGGGCCGGGATCAGCGTGGTGCCGAGCCCGGCGGCGGCCAGCGCAACGAGAAAATCCCACTGGCTGCTCTGGGCCGCGATGCGCGCTTCGAAGCCCGCCACGACGCAGGCCTCGCGGATGCGCCGGGTCAGCGAGAAGTCGTCGCCGAGCAGCAGCAGCGGCTCGTCCCGCAGTGCCGTCAGCGGCACCGTTGCCGCCCGTGCCCAACGCGCCTGCCGCGTGCCGACCACGAACACCGGATAGCGCCCGAAGCTGCGCGAATCCAGCCCCAGCGCCGGGTCGGCGGGCAGCAGCGTGGCGCCCACCTCCAGCTCGCCGCTGGCCACCTGCTGCTCAATCACCTGCCCGCCGTTTTCCTGCAGGCGCAGGCTCACCGCCGGGTAGCGCTCGCGAAAAGCCTTCACCACCGGCGGAAACAGCAGGTTCACCATCGGCGGAATCCCCACCGTCAGCTCGCCGCGGACGAGCGTGGTGAGGTCGCTCACCTCGCGGGTCAGCCGCCCCATCATGCCCAGCGCCTCCAGCCCCCGTTCATGCACGATGCGCCCGACGTCGGTCAGGCGCAGCTGGCGCCCGTCGCGGATCAAGAGCGGCTGGCCGATTTCTTCCTCCAGCTGGCGGAGCATCTTGCTGACCGTCGACTGGGTGACGTTGAGGCGTTCGGCGGCCACCGTGAAGCTGCTGTGGCGAACGGTTTCGACGAAATAGCGGAGTGCGCGAAGGTCCATTTTCATGAAAAAAACGACTGGAGTTCAGTAGTTTAAGTCATAACATGACTGTTTTCCCCGTCCTATACTGCCCGCCGACCCGTCCGTCGAGATGGGGCCACAAAACCGAGGATCGGAGAAAACGCAATGCCCATGGATCGAATTCGCCTTGCCCGCCTGCGGGACCGCATCATGTCGCCCGAAGCCGCCGCCGAACTGTTTCGCGATGGCATGACCGTTGGCATGAGCGGCTTCACCCGCGTCGGTGACTGTAAGGTCGTGTTTTTTGCGCTGGCCGAGCGGGCGGCCAACGAGCCGCTGCAGATCACGCTGATGACCGGCGCGTCCCTGGGCAGCGACATCGACAAGGTGCTGACCGACGCCAACGTGATCAGTCGCCGCATCCCGTTTCAGTCCGACCCGACCCTGCGCCGCAAGATCAACGCCGGCGAGGTGATGTTCATCGACCAGCACTTGTCCGAAACCGTCGAGCAACTGCGCTCCGGCCAGCTTGCGCCGGTGGATATCGCGGTGGTCGAGGCCACCGCCATCACCGAAAACGGCGGCATCGTGCCGACCACCTCGGTGGGCAATTCGGCCAGCTTTGCCGTGCTGGCGAAAAAAATCATCGTCGAGATCAACCTGACCATGCCGGCCGGGCTCGAAGGCCTGCACGACATCTACATCCCCACCTACCGTCCGCACCGCCTGCCGATTCCGCTGATTGCGCCCGAGCAGCGCATCGGCCTGCCGTTCATTCCGGTGGACCCGGAAAAAATCGTCGCCATCGTCGTCACCCAGAAGGCCGACAGCCCGTCCAACGTGCTGCCGCCGGACGACGAAACGCGGGCGATTGCCGGTCACCTGAATGAATTCCTGGGCCATGAAGTGACGGCCGGGCGTCTGTCGGCGTCGCTGCAGCCACTCCAGGCCGGCATCGGCACCATCGCCAACGCGGTGCTGCACGGCATGCTGGATTCGCCCTTCCGGGATCTGAAGATGTATTCGGAAGTGCTGCAGGACAGCACCGTCGAACTGCTTGATGAAGGTCGCCTGAGTTTGCGTCGGCCTCGTCGATCACCTTCTGCACGGTACTTCGCGAGCGCGTGCTGGGCGATATCGAGAAATACAAGTCGCGTCTCGTGCTGCGTCCGCAGGAAATCAGCAACCACCCCGAAGTGATTCGCCGCCTTGGCCTGATCACCATCAACACGGCGCTGGAGTGCGACATCTACGGCAACGTGAACTCCACCCACGTGGGCGGCACGCACATGATGAACGGCATCGGCGGCTCGGGCGATTTTGCCCGCAACGCGCACCTGTCGGTGTTCGTGACCAAGTCGATCGCCAAGAACGGAGCGATCTCGAGCATCGTGCCGATGGTGACCCACGTGGATCACACCGAGCACGACACCGACATCATCGTTACCGAGCACGGCCTGGCCGACTTGCGCGGCCTGGCTCCCCGCGAACGGGCCCGGCAGATCATCGACAACTGCACCGATCCGCTCTACCGCGATGTGCTGCGTGATTATTATTTGCGCGCCTGCCGCCGTGGCGGCCACACCCCGCAGTTGCTGCAGGAGGCCTTTGCCTGGCATTTGCGCCATGAGCACAGCGGCTCGATGCTGGAACGGCAGCCGGAAGCCGTGCCGGCTTAAGGGTTTACCCCGAACGCTCACCCCGAACGCGGGCGCGCGCAGGCCGCGCTCCGCGGGCTCCGGCTGATCGAAAGCGCCCTTCGATCCGGAGCCTCTTAACAAGGCCTGCATCTCCCCGAGCCAAGCGCGTTCCGCACTCCCCGGCGGAACGCGGTTTTTGGCTTTGTGGGGAGTGCGCGCCGGCAGGTTCAGGCGGTGATGTGCACTTCGGCGGCGCCGGGATGCATCCGGCCGATCACTGCCGCGTCGCCAAAACCGCCAGTGCGGAAGGTTTCCAGCACGGTGGCGACACTGGCTTCGTCGCAGGCGACCAGCAGGCCGCCGCTGGTCTGGGCGTCGGCGAGCACGTTGCGCTGCCAGCTTTCCACGCCGTCGTCGAAGCGCACCGCGTTGCCACAGCTGTCGAGGTTGCGGGCGATCGCGCCAGGGCCGATGCCCTGTTTGGCAAACGGCACGGCCGCCGGCATCACCGGCACGCGGGAGGCTGCCACCGCCGCACCCAGCCCCGCACCCCGACACACTTCCAGCAAATGGCCGAGCAGGCCGAAACCGGTAACGTCGGTCAGCGCGTGCACGCCCGGCAGGCTGGCCAGGGCCGGGCCCACGGTGTTGAGGCGGGTGGTGGTGGCGATCATCTGGGCGTAGCCGTCTTCACCGAGCACACCTTTTTTCATGGCCGAACCGAGAATGCCGACGCCCAGCGGCTTGCCGAGGATCAGCACGTCACCATCGCGGGCGTCGCGGTTGCGCTTGATCACGTCCGGGTGGGCGATGCCCAGCGCGACGAGGCCGTAGATCGGTTCGGGGGAGTCGATGCTGTGCCCGCCGGCCACCGGAATGCCGGCTGCCGCGCAAACACTGGCGCCCCCTTCGAGGATGCGGCCGATGTCGGACAGCGACATCTTGCCCACCGGCATGCCGACGATGGCCAGCGCCATGATGGGCGTGCCGCCCATGGCGTAAACGTCGGACAGGGCGTTGGTGGCGGCAATGCGCCCGAAGTCGAAGGGATCGTCGACGATGGGCATGAAGAAATCGGTGGTGGCGATCAGGGCCTGCTGGTCGTTGAGGCGCCACACGGCGGCATCGTCGGCGGTTTCGGTGCCCACCATCAGATTGGCGAAGGGCTTGGCGGCCGGCATGTGACTGAGCATTTCGCTCAGTACGGCGGGGGCGATTTTGCAGCCGCATCCGCCGCCGTGAGACAATTCCGTGAGTCGCAGGGGTGCTTCAGTCATCTCTTTTTTTCCAGTTCATTCAGCGGGTTGTTCATTGTGTCTTCTCATTCTGCCCCTTTTTCCGCGCGCTTCGAGCAGCTCGACGAGTTCGACGCCATCATCGACGTGCGTTCGCCGTCCGAGTTTGCCGAAGACCATATTCCCGGGGCCATCAACTGCCCGGTGCTCGACGACGAGGAGCGCATCCGGGTTGGCACGCTCTACAAGCAGGTGTCGCCTTTCGAGGCGCGCAAGGTGGGGGCGGCGCTGGTGTCGCGAAATATCGCGAACCACATCGAGACGCATTTTCTCAGCAAGCCGAAGGGCTGGAAACCCTTGGTGTACTGCTGGCGCGGCGGACAGCGCAGCGGTTCGATGACGGTTGTGCTCGGTCAGATCGGCTGGGCGGCCCGGCGTCTCGAAGGCGGCTACAAGACTTTCCGCGCTCGCGTGCTGGCCGAGCTCGATGCGCTGCCGGCAGCGCTCACGTTCAAGATTCTCTGTGGGCCCACCGGCAGCGCCAAAACTGCGCTGCTCGATGCGCTGGCCGCGGCGGGCGAGCAGGTGCTGGACCTGGAAGGGCTGGCCAATCACCGTGGTTCGGTGCTGGGCGGCGAACCGAACTCCAGCCAGCCGGGCCAGAAGGCTTTCGAAACGCAGCTGTGGTCTGTTCTGCGCGGCTTCGACCCAGCGCGGCCGGTGTGGGCCGAGTCCGAAAGCCGGCGCGTCGGACGGCTGCATTCGCCGGGCGTGCTCTTCGAGCGTCTGCGCAGTGGCGAGTGTGTGCGTATCCAGGCGCCGCTGACCGCCCGCATCGATCATTTGCTGGAGCGCTATTCCGACCTGATTGCCGACCCCGTGGCCTTCAATGCCAAGCTTGAGCGCCTGGCGCCGCAGCATGGTCACATGCGGGTTGCCGGGTGGCAGGCAATGGTGGAGGCCGGCACCTGGCGCCAACTGGCCGAGGAGCTGGTCACGGCCCATTACGATCCGGCCTATCTGCGCGGCGGCGAGGGCTTGTATCGCCGGCTGGCGGAAGGGCAGGAGCTGGTGCTGTCCGGGCTCGATCCGGCAAGCCTGGCAGCCGTTGCGCAGGAACTCGCCGCGTCGTCCGCAGGCTGATGCTGGATTGAGTCTTCCGAGGCGCAGGGTGCCGCTCGAGGCACCGAAGAGCAGGGCCGAGCAGAGCATGCCTTGGGCCTGGGACATCGTTTTTCAGGCGGGTGGGCGGACGTCTTGACGCGGATGCCCATGAAGCGACCGGGCCACCTGCGCAGGGGGCCCGGGTTGGTGATGCTGCTTACAACACTTCGGCTGCGTGGTCGGCGAGGCGGGAGCGTTCGCCACGCTGCAGGGTGATGTGGCCGGAATGGGCCCAGCCCTTGAATCGATCGACCACGTAGGTGAGGCCCGACGAGCCTTCGGTGAGGTAGGGCGTGTCGATCTGCGCGATGTTGCCCATGCACACCACCTTGGTGCCGGGGCCGGCACGGGTGATGAGGGTTTTCATCTGCTTCGGCGTCAGGTTCTGCGCTTCGTCGATGATCAGGAACTTGTTGATGAAGGTGCGCCCGCGCATGAAGTTGAGCGACTTGATCTTGATGCGGCTCCGGATGAGATCCCGCGTGGCGGCCCGGCCCCATTCGCCGCCTTCTGCGGTGGTGCCGTTGAGTACGTCGAGGTTGTCTTCCAGCGCGCCCATCCACGGGGCCATCTTTTCTTCCTCGGTGCCGGGCAGAAAGCCGATGTCCTCGCCCACCGGCACGGTGACGCGGGTCATGATGATCTCCGAGTAGCGCTTGGTCTCGAGCACCTGGGTCAGGCTGGCGGCCAGCGTGAGCAGGGTTTTGCCGGTGCCGGCCTGACCGAGGAGGGTGACGAAGTCGATCTCCGGGTTCATCAGCAGGTTGAGGGCGAAGTTCTGCTCCCGGTTGCGGGCGGTGATGCCCCACACGTTGTTCTTCTGGTGGGAATAATCGATCAGGGTTTCAAGGGTGACGGTGCGCCCGGCCTTGTCCTTCACCCAGGCCTGCAGGGGCTGCTCGCCTTCACCTTCCTGGAAGATGAATTCGTTGATCAGCAGGTCGGTGGTGTCGGGGCCCTTGAGCTTGTAGTAGGTGTGGCCGTCCTGCTTCCAGGATTCGAGATCCTTGCCGTTGGCTTCCCAGAAGGCGGTGTCGATCTCACGGGTGCCGGTGTAGAGCAGGTCGGTGTCTTCGAGAACCTTGTCGTTGAAGTAATCCTGCGCAGCGAGGCCCAGCGCACGGGCCTTGATGCGCATGTTGATGTCCTTGGACACCAGGATGACCGCGCGCTTCTTGTCGAATTTCTCGAAAAGATGCAGCACCACCGCGAGGATCTGGTTGTCGCCCTTGACCGTCGGCAGCGCCGCCGGCAGCTTGACATCGACCACCTCGGTCTGGAGGAACAGGCGTCCGCTGGCCAGCTCGGACGACGGGCCGACGAGGCTGATGCCCGACTCGATGCCCTCGGGGCAGGAGTTGACGATTTCGTCGAGCGTGCGGCTGGCCTGCCGTGCGTTACGGGCGACTTCCGACATGCCCTTCTTGTTGGAGTCGAGCTCTTCGAGGGTCATCATCGGCACGAAGATGTCGTGCTCCTCGAAGCGGAACAGGCTCGTGGGGTCGTGCATCAGCACGTTGGTGTCGAGGACGAACAGCTTGGTGGCGGGGGTCTTGGACTTGCCGGTGCGGCGGGTTGCCATGGTGTCGGTCCTTCTCGGCTTGTGTGGGAGAGGAAGCGGGCGGGCTCTTACAGGGCCTTGATGTAATCCAGTACTTCCTGGGCGTGACCGGGCACTTTCACCCCGCGCCATTCGCGTCGCAGGATGCCGGCGGCGTCGATGACGAAGGTGCTGCGTTCAATGCCCCGCAGCTGTTTGCCGTACATGTTCTTGAGTTTCATGACGCCGAAGAGATTGCAGGCGGTTTCGTCCGGGTCGGAGACGAGATCGAAGGGCAGGGCCTGCTTGGCGCGGAAGTTGTCGTGAGATTTGATGCTGTCGCGGGAGATGCCGAGCACGACGGCGCCTGCGGCAATGAATTCGTCGTGCAGGTCACGGAAGTTCTGGCTTTCGGTGGTGCAGCCAGGGGTGCTGTCCTTCGGGTAGAAGTAGAGCACCACTTTCTGGCCATGAAGGCTGGAGAGACTGAAGGCGGGATTGCCGGTGACGGCAAGGGTGAAGTCGGGTACGGCCTGATCGAGCATGGTGTCTCCGGAAACGTTGGTCGTCCGGTGCAGACTAATCGCAAGGCGGCAGACTGGCAATCTGCCCCGCGTGAAGATTTTGGTTCAGGCCGGATCGAAGATCAGCGCGGCTGCCACGTTGCGGTGTTCGGCAACCAGGATGTTGTAAGTGCGGCACGCCGAACCCAGGTCCATCACCTCGAGCCCGATGCGGGCGTTGAACAGCGCTTTCATCAGTTTGGGTTGCGGAAAGCGCTGGCGCATTCCGGTACCCAGAATGATGATCTCGCAGCCCAGGCCGGCCAGGCGCTCGAAGGCGCCTTCGTCGAGGCTTGCGAAGTCGCCCTGGTGCCAGTCGGGCATGAGCTGCTGGGGCATTACGATCAGGTTTTGTTCGTGGCGGGCCGGGCCGATCATCACGTGCCGGGCGTCGTAGCGGGCGATGGTGTTGTACTGGGCGTTCTGGTCGAGGTGGAGTTTCATGGCTTCTGTTCTCGGCGGTGGCGGGCGTTGATTTGCCCGGCTAGGGTGGCTTGGGTACCATTATAGCTTTGCGTCGTCTTGCGCCTGCCCGGGTATGCACCCGGCCGTCACGCCAGCGGCGCCGGAATCATGAGTCGCCACATCAAACCGCGTGCTGTCAGCCGGCAGCCCGCGCTTACCAGTCAGGAAACGGAAAACGCCGTGCAACCCATTCGCAAGTCCGACAAACTCGCCAACGTCTGTTACGACATCCGCGGCCCCGTGCTGCAGAAGGCGAAGCAGATGGAGGACGAGGGCCACAAGATCATCAAGCTGAACATCGGCAACCTGGCGCCGTTCGGTTTCGATTCCCCGGAAGAAATCCAGCTCGACATGATCCGCAACCTGCCCAACGCGGCCGGCTATTCGGACTCGAAAGGTATCTTCTCCGCCCGCAAGGCGATCATGCATTACACCCAGCAAAAGCACATCAAGGGTGTGACGCTGGAAGACATCTACGTGGGCAATGGCGTCTCCGAGCTGATCGTGATGGCCATGAACGCGCTGCTCAACACCGGCGACGAAGTGCTGGTGCCGGCCCCCGACTACCCGCTGTGGACCGCCGCGGTCAGCCTGTCGGGCGGCAGCCCGCGTCATTACATCTGTGACGAGTCCAACGGCTGGTTGCCGGATCTCGACGACATCCGCGCCAAGATCACGCCGCGCACCCGCGCCATCGTGATCATCAACCCGAACAACCCGACCGGCGCCGTCTATCCCGACGACACCCTGAAGGCCATCGTCGCCATTGCCCGCGAACACGGCCTGATCATCTACGCCGACGAAGTGTACGACAAGGTGCTCTACGAGGGCATCACGCACACCTCCATCGGTTCGCTGTCGGAAGACGTGCTGACCGTCACCTTCAACGGCCTGTCCAAGAACTACCGCTCCTGTGGCTACCGTGCCGGCTGGATGGTGGTTTCCGGCGACCGTCGTCCGGCTGCCGATTACATCGAAGGCCTCAACATGCTGGCCTCGATGCGCCTGTGCGCCAACGTGCCCGGCCAGTTCGCCATCCAGACCGCCCTCGGTGGCTACCAGAGCATCGACGACCTGGTTGCCCCCGGCGGCCGCCTGCGTCGCCAGCGCGACCTTGCCTACGAGCTGATTACCGCCATTCCGGGGGTCAGCTGCGTCAAGCCCAAGGCCACGCTGTACATGTTCCCCAAGCTCGACGCGAAGATGTACCCCATCGAGGACGACCAGCAGTTCATCGCCGAACTGCTGGAGCAGGAAAAAGTCTTGCTGGTTCAGGGCACCGGCTTCAACTGGCCGACGCCGGATCATTTCCGGCTGGTTTTCCTGCCCTACGAGGACGACCTGAGGGATGCAGTCAACCGCATCGCCCGCTTCCTCGACGGCTACCGCAAGCGTCACGGCACCTGATTTGCGGGCGAAGGGTGAAGAGTGAGGCGCGAGGGATTCAACCCGCTCCGCACGCTGGCCCCTTTGCCTTTACCCTTAACTCTTCACTCTTGATTGACCCTTCATCGAATATGAAACCCATCAATGTTGGCCTCCTGGGCATCGGCACCGTCGGCGGTGGCACCTTTACCGTTCTCAAGCGTAACGAAGAAGAAATCACCCGCCGCGCTGGCCGGCCGATCCGCATTACCGCGGTGGCCGACAAGAACCTCGAACTGGCAAAGAGCGTAGCCGGCGAAGGCGTGCGTCTGACCGACGACGCCTTCTCTATCGTCACCGACCCCGAGATCGACATCGTCGTCGAACTCATCGGCGGCTACGGCGTGGCCAAGGAGCTCGTGCTCAAGGCCATCGAAAACGGCAAGCACGTAGTCACCGCCAACAAGGCGCTGCTCGCCGTGCATGGCAATGAAATCTTCGCCGCCGCCCAGAAGAAGGGCGTGATGGTCGCCTTCGAAGCCGCTGTTGCCGGCGGCATCCCCATCATCAAGGCGCTGCGCGAAGGCCTTTCTGCCAACCGCATCCAGTGGCTGGCCGGCATCATCAACGGCACCACCAACTTCATCCTTTCCGAGATGCGCGACAAGGGCCTGCCCTTCGCGGAGGTGCTCAAGGAAGCCCAGGCGCTCGGCTATGCCGAAGCCGACCCCACCTTCGACATCGAAGGCGTCGACGCCGCCCACAAGGCCACCCTGATGGCCTCCATCGCCTTCGGCGTGCCGGTGCAGTTCGACAAGGCTTACATCGAGGGCATCAGCAAGCTCGACGGCGTCGATATCAAGTACGCCGAACAACTCGGCTACCGCATCAAGCTGCTGGGCATCTCGCGGCGCACGGCCGCAGGGCATCGAGCTGCGCGTGCACCCCACGCTGATTCCCGAAAAGCGCCTGATCGCCAACGTCGAAGGCGCGATGAACGCCGTGCTGGTGCAGGGTGATGCCGTCGGCGCCACGCTTTACTACGGCAAGGGCGCCGGCGCCGAGCCGACTGCCAGCGCCGTGATCGCCGACCTCGTCGACGTGACCCGCCTGCATACCTCCGACCCGGAACACCGCGTGCCGCACCTGGCCTTCCAGCCCGACCAGATCACCGAACTGCCCATGCTGCCGATCGACGAAGTCGAGACCAGCTACTACCTGCGCCTGCGTGTCGACGACAAGCCGGGCGTGCTCGCCGACGTCACCCGCATCCTGGCCGACCAGTCGATCTCCATCGACGCCATGCTCCAGCGCGAACCGGAAGAGGGCGAGTCGCAAACCGACATCATCATCCTCACCCATCTCACCATCGAGAAAAACATGAACGCCGCCATCGCCAAGGTTGAAAGCCTTGATTCGGTGACCGGCAAGGTGACCCGCCTGCGCCTGGAAAATCTTTGATTGGTTTTCCGGTCTGAAATAAAAAAGCCGCGGATACGCGGCTTTTTTATTGCTGCTGTGCAACGCGACTCAGCGCAGAACCCGTCCGTCACGACTCAGGACGGTGAGGTCCACGAAGTGTGAGCCGTTGTGGCTGGCCGGCGTGTAGCCGAGCTTGTAACCGCCCAGGTCGAAGTTGCTGCTTTCAAGCGCGTTGACCAGCTTTTCGCGGGTCAGATCCTTGCCGGTTCTGCGAATGGCCTCGGCCATCAGCTTGGCGTTGATGAAGCCTTCGAGCCCGTAGTAGCTGTAATTGCCGTGTTTGGCGAAGGCCTGCAGGGCCTTGTGATACTCCTTGACGATCGGCAGCGTGTCGTTCCATGGGTAGGGCATGGCCTGGGAGATGCCGATGCCGTGAGCTTCCTTGGCGCCCATTTCGGTGACCAGGAAATCTGCCCCAATCGGCGACAGGGTGGAGAACTGCGGTGATTGACCGGCCTTGCGCATCTGCCGGACAAATTCAGCGGTGGGCTTGAACAGCGTCACCATGATGACGGCCTGCGGGTTGGCCTTGGCGATCTGGGCAACGGCGCCGTCGACCTGCTGCGAGTTGCGTTCGACCGAGCCTTCGGCGACCGGCTTGAGCTTGTGCCGGGCGAGGGCGCTGACGACGCCATCCTTGCCGGACTTGCCGAAGCCGTCGTTCTGGTAGAACACCGCGATCTGCGTGATGCCGAGCGCGACGAGGTGGTTGACGATGGATTCGGTCTCGTCGGAATAGCTCGCGCGGAGGTGGAACATATAGCGATTGACGGGTGTACGCAGGCTGCCTGCGCCGCTGATGGTGCCCAGCAGTGGCACCCTCGCGTCGCTGAAAACCTTCATGGCCTCGGTGGTCGGCGACGAGCCGTAATAAGCCATCAGCGCGAAAACCTTGCTTTCGTTGATCAGCTTGCGGGTATTGGCGACGGTCTTTTCCGTTTCGTAGCCGTCGTCGAGGGCGAGCAGTTCGATCTTCTTGCCGCCGATTCCGCCTGCAGCGTTAAGTTGCGCGAAGTAGGCCAGGGCGCCTTCCTTCATGTCCTTGCCGTAGGCGCCGTTGGGGCCGGTGAAAGGCGCCGACATACCAAGGGTGATGGTGCTGTCGCTGACGCCCGGGTCCGCCGCCTGAGCCGCGGCGCTTGCGGCAAGTAGCAGTCCGGAGCCGAGGGCGGCGAGCAGGGATTTGAGCGTTTGGAGGCGCATGGGAATCGCTATTCTGGATTGATGGACGGAAAACCATCGTCGAGTATAGGGCAAACAAATGTGACGCAGGAGTGCCGCGGGCGAAAGGCGTTCCCGAAATGGATGTCCTGAAAACCGGGCTTGATAAAAACGCTGGCCAGTACCCGGAGAAGATCTTTCCGGGTGCTGGCCAGCGGTGATGATGCGGGGTGCCGGAAGGCTTTGGCGTATTCAGCCGCTGAAGAAATCCTTCACCTTGTCCATCCACGACTTGGCTTTCGGGTTGTGGCGTTCGGCGTTACTCGATGCAATGTCGCCGAATTCGCGCAGCAGTTCCTTTTGGCGGTCGGTGAGCTTGACCGGGGTTTCGACGATCACGTGAACCATCAGGTCGCCGGGCGCGTGGCTGCGCACGTTGCGGATGCCCTTGCCGCGCAGGCGGAAGACCTTGGCGCTCTGGGTTTCGGCCGGAATGCGGATGTTGGCCGCACCATCGAGGGTCGGGATCTCGATTTCGCCGCCGAGGGCCGCCGTGGTGAAGCTGATCGGCATCTCGCAGTGCAGGTCGTCCCCGTCACGCTGAAAGACCGCGTGCTGCTTGATGTGGATTTCAACGTAGAGATCGCCGGCAGGGCCGCCATTGACGCCCGGTTCGCCCTGGCCGCCGTGGCGCAGGCGCATGCCGTTGTCGATGCCGGCCGGAATCTTCACTTCCAGTGTTTTCTGGCGTTTGACGCGTCCTGCGCCGCCGCAGGATGTGCAGGGTTCGGGAATGATGCGGCCGCTGCCATGGCACTTCGGACAGGTCTGCTGGATCGAGAAAAAGCCTTGCTGGATGCGCACCTGGCCCGCGCCGCCGCAGGTCGGGCAGGTTTTGGGCTGGGTGCCGGGCTTGGCGCCGGTGCCGTGGCAGGGTTCGCATTCTTCCTGGGCAGGAATGCGGATCGTCTTTTCGGCGCCGCGGGCGGCCTCTTCAAGACTGATCTCGAGGTTGTAGCGCAGGTCGGCACCGCGATAAACGTTGGAGCGCCCGCGTCCGCCACCGCCGCCGCCTCCCCCGAAGATGTCGCCGAAGATGTCGCCGAAGGCATCGGCGAAGCCGTCGAAGCCCTGGCCGCCACCGCCGCCGCCCATGGACGGGTTGACGCCTTCATGGCCGTAGCGGTCGTAGGCGGCGCGCTTGTTGGCGTCGGTGAGGATTTCGTAGGCTTCCTTGCCTTCCTTGAACTTCTCTTCAGCTTCCTTGTTGTCCGGGTTGCGGTCCGGGTGGAACTTCATGGCCAGCTTGCGGTAGGCCTTTTTCAGCTCGTCCTCGGAGGCGTCGCGATTGACGCCGAGGACTTCATATAAATCCCGTTTCGCCATTTTTGGGTGCTCTGGCTATCTTGTGGAAAGGCCGAGCCGCACGGTGCACGATGCACCGGCATGGCTCGGCCAGGTTTTTCGGTTCGGCTTTTTGAGCCGGACAGGCTTACTTCTTGTCCTTTCACCTCGGTGAATTCGGCATCCACCACGTCCGGATCGTTGGACTGGGCGCCGCCGGCAGAAGCACCGGCTCCCGCACCTGCGCCGCCGGCAGCACCGGCTTCAGCCTGGGCCTGGGCGTAGATGTGCTCGCCGAGCTTCTGGCTGACGGTGCCGAGCGCTTCGCTCTTGGCGTCGATGACAGCCTTGTCGCCGGACTTGATGGCTTCCTCGGCTTCGGCAATGGCGGTTTCGATCTTGGCCTTGTCATCGCCGATCTTGTCGCCGTGCTCGGCCAGGGCCTTCTTCACGGAGTGAACCAGGGTGTCGAGCTGGTTGCGGGCATCGACCAGTTCGTGAGCCTTCTTGTCTTCCTCGGCGTGAGCTTCGGCGTCGCGCACCATGGCCTGGATCTCTTCATCGGAGAGGCCGGAGTTGGCCTTGATGGTGATCTTGTTTTCCTTGCCGGTGGCTTTGTCCTTGGCGGACACGTGCAGGATGCCGTTGGCGTCGATGTCGAAGGTGACTTCGATCTGCGGCATGCCGCGCGGCGACGGCGGGATGTCGGACAGGTTGAACTGGCCGAGGCTCTTGTTGCCGTTGGCCATCTCGCGCTCGCCCTGCAGCACGTGGATGGTGACCGCGGTCTGGTTGTCGTCGGCGGTGGAGAACACCTGCGAGGCCTTGGTCGGGATCGTGGTGTTCTTCTGGATCAGCTTGGTCATCACGCCGCCCAGGGTTTCGATGCCCAGGGACAGGGGAGAGACGTCGAGGAGCAGCACGTCCTTGACTTCGCCCTGCAGCACGCCGCCCTGGATGGAGGCGCCGACAGCGACGGCTTCGTCCGGGTTCACGTCACGACGGGGATCCTTGCCGAAGAATTCCTTCACCTTCTCGATGACCTTGGGCATGCGGGTCTGGCCGCCGACCAGGATCACGTCGTCGATGTCGGAAACCTTGACGCCGGCGTCCTTGAGGGCGATGCGGCAGGGCTCGATGGTGCGCTCGATCAGCTCTTCGACCAGCGACTCGAACTTGGCGCGGGTGATCTTCAGCGCCAGGTGCTTCGGGCCGGTGGCATCGGCGGTGATGTAGGGCAGGTTGATTTCGGTTTGCTGGCCGGAGGACAGCTCGATCTTGGCCTTTTCGGCGGCTTCCTTGAGGCGCTGCAGGGCCAGCACGTCGTTCTTGAGATCGACGCCTTGCTCTTTTTTGAACTCGGTGACGATGTAGTCGATGATGCGCTGGTCGAAGTCTTCGCCGCCCAGGAAGGTGTCGCCGTTGGTGGCCAGCACTTCGAACTGGTGCTCGCCGTCGATGTCGGCGATCTCGATGATGGACACGTCGAAGGTGCCACCGCCGAGGTCGAACACGGCGATCTTGGAGTCACCCGGCTTCTTGTCCATGCCGAAGGCCAGCGCCGCAGCGGTCGGCTCGTTGATGATGCGCTTCACTTCGAGGCCGGCGATGCGGCCGGCGTCCTTGGTGGCCTGGCGCTGGCTGTCGTTGAAGTAGGCCGGCACGGTGATGACGGCTTCGGTGACTTCTTCACCGAGGTAGTCTTCGGCGGTCTTCTTCATCTTGCGCAGCACTTCGGCAGAAACCTGCGGCGGGGCCATTTTTTTGCCGCGCACTTCAACCCAGGCGTCGCCGTTGTCGGCCTTGGCGATGGTGAAGGGCATCAGGTCGATGTCCTTCTGCACTTCCTTTTCTTCGAAGCGACGGCCGATCAGGCGCTTGATTGCGTAGATGGTGTTCTTGGCGTTGGTGACGGCCTGGCGCTTGGCCGGCGCGCCGCACAGGATTTCGCCGTCGTCGGCATAGGCCACGACGGACGGGGTGGTGCGCGCACCTTCGGAGTTTTCGATGACCTTGGGCTTGCCGCCTTCCATCACGGAAACGCAGCTGTTGGTGGTGCCGAGGTCGATGCCGATAATCTTGCCCATGAAATTTCCTTCAGTTCGAATTCTGTTTGACGTGGGTGCCGATTGTCTCGGCGCCCTGGCTTGCTAATGAATATGGGGATGCTGTGGCCGGTTTCAAGCGGCGGGTTTTGCTTTTGAGACGATGACCAGGGCGGGGCGCATGGTGCGCTCATGGAGCAGGTAGCCCTTTTGCAGCACGGTGATCACGGTGTTCGGTTCGCCGTCGGCCTCGAGGGCGCTGATGGCCTGGTGCTTGTTGGGATCGAACTTTTCGCCGACCGGGTTGATTTCGGTGACGTTTGCGCCCTGGAACGCAGCAGCGAGTTGCTTGAGCGTGAGTTCGACGCCCTGGCGGAGGGTTTCGAGGGTGGCGTTTTCGGCGGCGAGGGCGGCTTCGAGGCTGTCCTTGACCGGCAGCATGGCCTGGGCGAACTTGTCGGCGGCAAATTTGCCGGCCTTGGCAATGTCGTCCTGGGCGCGGCGGCGGACGTTTTCCGTCTCGGCCTTGGCGCGCAGCCAGGCGTCGTGGTGCTCGGCGGAGTTCAGTTCGGCCTGACGGAGCAGCTCGGCAAGGCTGGGCAGGGTGTCGATACCCGGCACGTCGGCAACGGGCGTCTGCGTTTCGGCACCGGTGTCGGCGACGTTCTCCACAAGCTCCGGCGCGGCCTTGTTCTCGGGGCTCAGAGGGGTTTCTTGATCTTGCATGGGTAACGGCTCCTTTTTTTGACTCGCTCTAACTGGGGGCGGAGGATAAAATTTCAAGAGCTATTTCCGCGCGCATCGAAGTCGTTACCGGAAAGCTGGCGAAGCAAGTGTAAAATCAACCCACTCCGGGCTGGTCCCGGTCATCTTTACGGACTCTGCGGCGTAAAGCAGGTATGGAAAAAACACCTGAAAGAATCGGCAAGTACAAGCTGATCCGTGAGGTCGGCCGCGGGGCTACGGCTACGGTTTACCTGGCCGAGCATCCGCAGTATCCCGAAAATGTCGCGCTCAAGCTGATTCGCTTCGACGACAAGTCCAAGGACACGGCCAAGTGGAACCGGCGCCTGCTCAAGCTGCTGCGCGCCGAGATGGATGTTTCCCGCCGTCTGGATCACCCCAACATCATCAAGGTCTTCGATACCACAGTCGAGAAGGATTACGCCTATCTCGTCATGGAGTATTTTCCGGGCACGACCCTGGAGCATTACTGCAGCTTCCAGAATCTCCTGCCGCTCCATCGCACGATCGGCATGGTCTTCAAGTGTGCGATGGCTCTCGATTACGCGTACCGGCAGGGCATCGTTCACCGCGACATCAAGCCGGCCAACATCCTGGTTGACGAGCACGACAACGTAAAGATCACCGACTTCGGCCTGGCGCTCAACATCAGCAAGAAAAGCGCCTCGGATTCCACCTTCATCATGGGCGTCGGCTCGCCGGCCTACATGAGCCCCGAACAGATCAAGAGCTACCCGCTCAACCAGAAGACCGACCTGTTTTCACTGGGGGTCGTGCTCTTCCACATGCTTACCGGGCGCCTGCCCTTCAGGGCAAAGAACCCGGCCCAGCTGATTTACAAGATCATCAACACCGAGCCGCCGCTCGTCTCGCAGATCAATTCCGAACTGCCCGAGCAACTCGACCAGGTCATTCGCAAGGCGCTGGAGAAGGATCTCTATTCCCGCTACAAGAACGGTGCCGATTTTGCGAAGGATCTGTCGGCGGTCCGCTACAAGATTCTCGACGACACCTCGGCGCCGATCGACAACACCCGCTATTCCATCCTGCGCAAGATGCCGTTCTTCACGGAATTCGAAGATGTGGAGATCTGGGAGATCCTGCGTTTTTCCCGTTGGCGAAAGTCGGATTCCAACACGCTGTTGATGCGTGAAGGTGATTCGGACCAGCGCTTCGGGATCGTCATCGACGGGCGGGTCGAGGTTTCGGTGGATGGCCAGCGGGTTAGCGAAGTGTCTTACGGCGAGGTTTTCGGCGAGTTGGCCTACCTCGACGAGCAGGACCACAAGCACATGTACACCGTGGTCACCACCACGACCACCACCTATCTCGAACTCAATCCGGCGGCGCTTTCCCTGGCGACGGACGAGTGTCAGGATGCCTTCCGCCGCCGCCTTGTGACCGTCGTGGCGCGCCGGCTCGGGAGCGCCTACCGGGAACTGGCCAAAACCGGTGCCCCGGCCGAGCGCATTACCGCCAGCGGTTTCGGCATGGAACTGCAGCTCCTCGACAACTGAGGTGCTGCGCCATCCGGCGCGTAAGCACGCAGCATTTCAGCGCAGATTGGACAGCGTCCAGCGGCGGATGTCGTCTGTGCTCATTGCGCCGGCCTGCCGGGCGATTTCGCGGCCGTGGCGGATCAGCAGCAGGGTTGGAATGCTGCGAATGCCAAAACGTGCGGCCAGCCCCTGTTCTTCCTCGGTATTGACCTTTCCCAGCCTTGCCTGTGGCTCGAGCTGCGTGGCGGCGGCTGTGAAGGCTGGCGCCATGCTGCGGCAGGGCCCGCACCACGGCGCCCAGAAATCGACGAGCAGCGGCAGGTCGCTGCGTTCGGCGTGGGCGGCAAAGTTTTCAGCCGTCAGGGTGACAGGCGCGCCGGCGAACAGGCTTTGCTTGCAACGTCCGCAGGTGCCGTTGTCGTTCAGCTTGTCGGCCGGGACGCGGTTGAGTGCGTTGCAGTGGGGGCAGGGAACAAGGAGTGCTTCGTTCATGATCGTGGCGCCGGGTCGTGGGTGTCCAGCCCGGTAGATGGGGTGGGGGGTACGACTTTCAAGCGGTCCCTTCCCGGTTCCGTGGCGCAGACAACTAAAGTTCTCCCCAAATTGGCCGAAATCGCTTCCTGAGTCGCGATGTCTTCGCGGAACCTTGGGAGGGTGGCCTGTGAGCCGAGGCAGCACTTATGGAATCAGTCGGGTGGATAACGAAACCAGCCGCACTCACGGCTGGCTGGTGACCATCCAGCGGCGCGGAGTTATTTACCGGAAACATTTCAGTGACGGGGTGTTTGGCGGCAAGCCGCGTTCATTTACGGCGGCAAAGGAGTATCGCGACGAAATCATCGCCGCGCACCCGCCGCTTTCGATGCAGGAATACTCCAACATCGTCAAAAAGAACAACCGCTCGGGCGTGGTCGGCGTGTGTCGCTACTGCGCTTCGGAAACCCGCGATCTGCCGGAAGAAAAGCAGCGCTGGTTCTGGGTGGCGTCCTGGCCCCTGCCTGATGGCCGGCGCAAGCGGGTGAAGTTTTCGGTCAAGAAATACGGCGAGGACGGGGCTTTTCAGATGGCCATGGATGCACGCTCATCGGCGCTGGACAAGCTGGTCGGCGCGTTCGATCCGGGGGCTGTGCGTCGCAAGGCGACCCGTCGCCGCGCCGCGGGCGTTCCCGCGAGCGGAGCGCACTGACCCGCGCACAAAACAGGCCCGGGCTTGCGTGCCGTGTTGTGCGCAGGCCCGGCAGGCTCTCAGTTTCTGTCGTCGGCCAGGGCCAGGCCAACCATCCAGGTCAGGACGCTATATAGCAGTGCGCCCCAGAACGCCGTCCAGAAATCCGGCACCACGAAGCCTTGCACAAGGCCGGATACCGCCCAGAACATCAGTGCATTGATCACCAGCGTGAATAGGCCGAGGGTCAGGATGGTGATGGGCAGGGTGATGAGGATGAGCAGCGGACGGATGATGGCATTCACGAAACCCAGCAGCACGGCGCTGATCAGCGCGGCGGTGTAGCTGTCCACCTTCACGCTCGACACCAGTTCCGGGATCAGCATCAGCGCGACCGCGTTGAGTATCCAGCGCAGGATCAGTTTCATTTCATTTCTCCGGCAGACGTTTGTGTTCTTGCGGTGGCCTTCACGCGCGGGCACCCATTTCGCGGGCCCGGCTTGCCTGGCGGGCAAGGGCATCCTGATCGGGTCGGGCTTCGGTCAGCCAGTTACCCATCTGGCGCAGCGACAGGGCCATCAGGGCTTCGATCCAGTCCGGCCGCTCGTTAAGGCAGGGGATGTAGCCAAAGCGCTTGCCGCCCGCATGCAGGAAGGCTTCGCGGCATTCAATGTTGATTTCTTCCAGGGTTTCGAGGCAGTCGGAAACGAAGCCCGGGCAGATCACGTCCACGGAACCGACCCCCGTGCGGGCGAGTTCTTCCAGAGTGGGCTGGGTATAGGGCTTGAGCCATTCTGCCTTGCCAAAGCGTGACTGGAAACTGATGGTCAGCCGCTCGGGCGGAAGCTTGAGGGCTTCGCCGAGCAGGCGGCCGGTTTTGTAGCACTCGCAGTGGTACGGGTCGCCCAGCTCGAGCGAGCGCCGCGGAATGCCGTGGAAGCTCAGGACCAGACGGTCGGCCTGGCCGTTTTTCTTCCAGTGTTCATGCACCGAGGCGGCCAGTGCCCGGATGTAGCCCGGGTCGTCGGCAAAGCTGCGCACGTAGCGGATTTCAGGCAGGTTGCGCCAGTGGCGCAGGCTGGTGGCGACTTCGTCGATGACCGTTGCCGTGGTGCTGGCGGCAAATTGAGGGTAGAGCGGCACGACGAGGATGCGCGTGCAACCGGCGGCGCGCATGGCGTCGAGCTGGCTGCGGATCGACGGCTGGCCGTAGCGCATGGCCCAGTTCACCACCAGCTCGCGCTCGCCGGCCTGGGTCAGGTAGCCGGCCAGCAGCTTGGCCTGCTTTTCGGTGTGGGCCTTGAGTGGAGAGCCTTCGTCTGTCCAGACGCTGGCATATTTTTTGGCAGACTTGGCCGGCCTGACGGTGAGGATGATGCCGTTGAGGATGGGCCACCAGACCAGGCGCGGGATTTCCACGACCCGCGGGTCGGACAGAAACTCCTTGAGATAGGGGCGCAGGGCCGCAGCCGTGGGCGCTGCCGGCGTGCCAAGATTGACGATCAGAATGCCGGTGCGCGGAGCCTGACCATGGGGGTACGCTGGCTCTTGCCAGAATCGGGTCATCGGAGAGGCTTTCTAGTTCTGGCCCGACAGGGCACTGGTGAGGAGGCGGGCGGTGACGTCCACGATGGGGATGACCCGTTCGTAGGCCATGCGGGTTGGGCCGATGACACCGATCGAGCCTACGAGCTGGCCGTCCACCTCGTAGGGCGCAGTGACGACACTGCAGTCGTCGAGCGGGCTGAGTCCACTCTCGCCGCCGATGAAGATCTGGACGCCCTGAGCCCGGTTTGAGATGTCGAGCAATTGCATCAGGCCGGTCTTTTGCTCGAACAACTTGAACAGGTCGCGCAGGCGGGCCATGTTCGAGGACAGGTCTTCGGCGTCGAGGAGGTTGGTTTCGCCGGAGATGACGTACGTTGACTGGGTTTCTTCCAGAACCTCGCTGCCGGCCTCGACGGCGGCGCTCATCAGCTCGGTCATGTCGGAGCGCAGCTGCTTGAGTTCGTCCTGGATGCGGTGGCGGATTTCGTGGAAGGCGAAGCCGGCGAAGTGCTGGTTGAGATAGTTGGCCGCCGTGACGAGCTCGGAAGGGCTGTAGCCGCGCTTGGTGAACAGGATGCGGTTCTGCACGTCGCCCGCCGTGGTGACGAGGATCAGCAGGATTCGGGTGTCCGACAGGCTGACGAATTCGATCTGGCGTATTTTGAGCGCGTCTTGCCTGGGCGAGACGACGACGCCGGCGAAGTGGGTCAGGCCCGACAGCAACTGCGATGCGGCGCTGATGACGCGTTGCGGTTCGCCCGGCTGGATCTGTCCTTTGAGCTCCTGCAACTGGCCAAGCCCCAGCGGCTGCACGGTGAGCAGGCTGTCGACAAAGAACCGGTAGCCGAGGGCCGTGGGGATGCGGCCGGCGGAAGTGTGCGGGCTGGTGATGAAGCCGAGCTCTTCCAGATCCGACATCACGTTGCGCACGGTGGCTGGTGAGAGCTGGAGCCCGGAGTAGCGGGACAGCGCACGCGAGCCAACCGGCTGGCCTTCGGCGATGTAATGCTCCACCAGGGTCTTGAGGAGGATTTGCGAGCGTTGGTCGAGGCTGGTCATGGTTGCAACTTTGGAGGTTCGCAGGGATTCTAAGGAAGGCTGGCGATCATGAGAAGAACAAGCGCGTGGCGGGCCGTGCGATTTGCCGACGGCGCAGAAGAATGTGGTTTAATCGATCCATGATCTGCGAATTCAAGACCATCGCACTGATAGGCAAATACCAGAGCCCCGAAGTGGCCGAGTCCGTGCTCCGCCTCGCCGACTATCTGCGCAGCCTGGGGCTGAATGTGCTGATCGAACAGGGTACGGCAAGTTCCACTGGATTGAGTGCCGGATTTTCGGTTGCCACCTACGAGGAGATCGGCGGCCACGCGGATCTGGCCGTGGTGCTCGGCGGTGACGGCACGCTGCTCAACAGCGCCTGCCGGCTTGCCGAATACGAGGTGCCGCTGGCGGGCGTCAATCAGGGCCGGCTCGGGTTTCTGACGGACATCTCCCGTGAGGTGGCCCTTGAGAAAATCGGTGAAATCCTGCACGGCCGCTACGCCGAGGAATCCCGAATCCTGCTTGATGCGGAAGTGCTGCGCAACGGCCAACGGGTCTTTCATACAGTGGCTCTCAACGATGTCGTCGTCAATAAGGGTGATCTGGGGCGCATGATCGAATTCGACCTGCGCATCGACGGCGAGTTCGTTTACACCCAGCGTTCCGACGGCATGATCATCTCCACGCCCACCGGCTCGACAGCCTACGCGCTGTCGGCCAATGGCCCGATTCTGCATCCCAGTGTCGAGGGTATTGCGCTGGTGCCGATGTGTCCCCATACACTCACTGCGCGGCCTATCACGCTGCCGGATACCAGCAGGATCGACATCGTCCTGCTGCCGCCCCACGACTCCCGCGTTCACTTCGACGGCCAGACCCGCTACGACACCCGTGCGGGCGACACCGTGCGGATCACCCGTTCGCCCCACAGCGTTCGCCTGCTGCATCCCGAGGGCTACAGTTATTTCGCAATGTTGCGCGAGAAGCTGCACTGGAGCTCCACGCCCCGCCATAGCTGACCGAGTCATCCATTCGTTTTATTCATGCTGCGTCATCTCTCCATTCGCGATTTTGTTATCGTCGATCAGCTCGAACTCGAGTTCGATTCCGGCTTTGGCGCCCTGACCGGTGAAACCGGTGCCGGCAAATCCATTCTTCTTGATGCCCTCGGGCTGGCTCTGGGCGGCAAGGCCGAGGCGGGCATGGTGCGCACGGGGCAGGCCCGGGCGGAGATCGTCGCCGACTTCGATCTGCCGGCCGGGAGCCCCCTGCGGGACTGGCTGGCCGAGCAGGAAATCGACGCCTCGGATGGCAGCGTGCTGCTCCGCCGGGTGCTCGAGAGCGGTGGTCGCTCGCGGGCCTGGCTCAACGGTTCGCCGGTAGTGCTGACCCAGTTGCGTGCGGCCGGCGAGTGGCTGGCCGACATCCATGGCCAGCATGCCCATCATGCACTCTTGCGCACCGACGCCCAGCTCGCGCTGGTCGATGCCCACGGCGGCCTTGCTGCCCGGGCGGCCGAGGTGGCGGAGCTTTACCGCGCCTGGTCCGTGTTGCGGCGTGCCCGTGAAGCGGCGGAGGAGGGCGCCTCGTCCACCGAAAGGGAGCGTGAGCTTCTCGGCTGGCAGGTCAGCGAATTGCGCGAACTGGCGTTCGACGTCGATGAGTGGAACGCGCTTAACCAGGAGCAGGCTCGTCTCGCCCACGCAGCCAGCCTCATCGAAGGCAGCGCCGAAGTCCTCGACGGGCTGGTGGATGGTGAGTACGCGCTGGCGCCGCAGCTCGAACGCCTGCTTGGCCGCGTTGCCGACATGGCCCAGCACGACGGGCAACTGACCGATGTCCAGGAGCTTCTCGGCAGCGCCAGCATCCAGCTCGATGAAGCGCTGCACGCAATGCGCCGCTACCGTGATCGCCTCGATCTCGATCCGGGACGCCTGGCGGAAATCGACCAACGCATCCAGGCCGTGACCGCCGCAGCGCGCAAGTACCGGGTCGCGCCGGAAGGCCTGCCTGAGGTGCTGGCAGATAGTATCGTTCGCCTCGAACGGCTGACCCGGCAGTCCGATCCGGAGGCGCTGGCCCGCGAAGAAGCTACGGCACGAGGCGTTTTCATGGGGGGCGCGCAGACGCTTTCCAGTGCTCGCCAGAAGGTCGCCGCCGCGCTGTCTGCGGCCGTCACCGAGGCCATGCAGTCTCTTGCCATGGCAGGAAGCTGCTTCGATATAGCGCTGCGGGCGGTGGAGGAAGGCTGTGCCAGCGGGCTGGAAACCGTCGAGTTTCTGGTGACTGCCAACGCCAGCCAGCCGCTGCGTCCGCTGGCCAGGGTAGCCTCCGGAGGCGAGCTGTCGCGCATCGGCCTGGCTATCCAGGTCATCACCAGCCGCAACGCGGCCACGCCGACGCTGATTTTCGACGAAGTGGATGTGGGGATAGGCGGTCGTGTGGCGGAGATCGTCGGACGGCTGCTCAGGCAACTCGGGGACGATCGCCAGGTGCTGTGCGTCACCCATCTGCCGCAGGTGGCGGCCCAGGCGAACTGGCAGTGGTCGATCGCCAAGGAAACCCGCGAAGGCCAGACCCTGTCGAGCGTAAAGCAGCTTGATTCCGGCGCCCGAATCGAGGAAATCGCGCGGATGCTCGGTGGTGTGAACATCACCGACACAACCCGCAGCCACGCGGCGGAAATGCTCGGCCTGCAGGGCCGGACGGGCGGATTCAGCTCGTTCTGACAGGCCGCTTGGCCGGCCTCAGTCAGCATCTTTACTGATGCGACGAGGGCCGGCGGTGCAAGGAATGCTTCTGCGGCGATCTGGCGGCAGGGGCGCTGGAAGTCCTAGCGGGTGCTGCTGGTGTGCTGCCCCGCGGGCTTGTGGGGGCAGTCGGTTTTGGTGCAATCCACGTACAGGTAAAGAGCGTGCGCACGCACGCTGAAGCCGCGCTCTGCGGCGATCCTGTTTTGCCGGTCCTCGATTTCGGGATCGAAGAACTCTTCGACGTTGCCGCATTGCAGGCAGACCAGGTGGTCGTGGTGATTGCCTTCGTTCAGCTCGAAAACAGCCTTGCCGGATTCGAAGTAATGGCGTTCGAGCAGGCCGGCCTGCTCGAATTGGGTAAGCACCCGGTAAACCGTGGCCAGACCGATATCCATGTCTTCGGCGATGAGCAGGCGATAGACGTCTTCGGCGGTCAGATGACGGTTTTCGGCTTTCTGAAAAAGGTCGAGGATCTTGAGCCGTGGGAAAGTTGCCTTCAGGCCGATACTTTTGAGACTCTGGGAATTGCTGGACATGGAGGCCCCGAAAAACAGAAGATGGCGGCCGGGAGCCCGGCGAGCCCCTTATGATATAGTTTCTGCCCCTCGTTGAGAATGCGGCCTTCCGGCCGTATTCGCGTCCGCCCCCAGAAACTTCATGCGCAAACAGATTTGTTCCGCCCTGCCCGTTGCGGCAGTGCTTGCTGCCCTGAGCGCGGCACTTTCCGGCTGCTCTGCCACCGCCCTCAGTGATTTCGTGAAGCCCTACCGGATCGATGTGCGGCAGGGCAATTACGTAACCCAGGATATGGTCGCCCAGCTCAAGCCGGGCATGACCCGCGAGCAGGTGCGCTTTGTGCTGGGCACGCCGCTGGTGGCCGATGTCTTTCACTCCGACCGCTGGGACTACATCTACCGATTCCTGCCTGGCAAGGGTGAGCCGCAGGAGCGGCGTCTTGCCGTTGTCTTCGAGGACGGCCGGCTGGCGCGACTCGAAGGCGATGTCCGTGCCGAGGAGGCACAGCCCGGGCCGCAGTGAGGCCAGGGTTGTGGTCTTGATCGTCTTACTCTGACCTCATCATTCCTCTCCCTGTTTTTCTCTCTCCCAACTCCTTCAATTCCGGGGAATACATGAATCAAGTTCGTATCGCGATTGCCGGTGCGTCCGGACGCATGGGTCGGATGCTTGTCGAAACGACCCTCAAATCCTCCGATCTCGTTCTGGTTGCGGCTTTCGAGCAGCCTGGCAGCCCGTTCATCGGCAAGGATGCCGGCGAGCTGGCTGGCCAGCCCTGCGGCGTGGCAATCACCAGTGACGTGGCTGCGGGCCTGGCCAAGGCCGATTGCCTGATCGACTTTACCCGTCCGGAGGCTACCCTCCTGCATCTCGAGCTGGCCCGCGCTGCGTGTTGCGGCATGGTGATCGGCACGACCGGTTTCTCGGCCGAGGGCAAGGCCGCAATCGCCTCGGCGGCGGAACACATTCCGGTGGTCTTTGCGCCAAACATGGCGGTCGGGATGAATGCCGTATTCAAGCTGCTCGACATGGCTGCGCGCATCCTCAACGAGGGCTACGACGTGGAGATCATCGAGGCCCACCACCGCCTCAAGGTCGATGCGCCGTCGGGCACCGCGCTGCGGATGGGCGAGGTGGTTGCAGGGGCGCTCGGACGTGATCTGGAGTCCTGCGCAATCTACGGCCGGGAAGGCGTCACCGGCGAGCGCGACGGCCAGACCATCGGCTTTGCCACGGTGCGCGGCGGTGACATCGTCGGCGATCACACGGTTCTTTTCGCCGGGATCGGCGAGCGCATCGAGATTACCCACAAGAGCGGCAGCCGCATGCCTTACGCTTCCGGAAGCCTCCGTGCGGCGCGTTTCATCGCCGGGCGCAAGGCTGGCCTTTTCGATATGCAGGACGTGCTGGGTTTGAGGTAATCCCGGTAGGGCAGGGACTCAAGAATGGGCGTGGCATGCCGTTATGGTAGCCAGCTCCGTGATAGGCGTATCGGCGGGTCTGATACGCTTTTTTTTTGATGATTCGCTCTCACCTGTTGATGACGTGACCCGTTCCGAAGTCGATCCCGCTGCGTCAGATGCCGAAATCGGCCGAGCCCTGCGCACTTTTCTGGCCGCGAGTGTCGCCAATGGGCGCCTCGGCATGCCGCTTGACGTGGAGGGTGCGTCCAGCGGGCAGATAGTCGATCTTGTCGGTGAGATTCTGGCGGGCCGTGAAAAGGCCGAGCGCAAGCTCAAGGAGACCCGCGAACGCCTTGAGCTTGCGATGCACAGCACCGAAGGAGGCCTGTGGGATTGGGATCTCTCCAGGGGTGAGATCGTCATGGACGATAACTGGCGGGATTCGCTCGGCTATGACGAGTCCGAGTGCTCGGGGCGGTTCGAGGACTGGCTGCCGCTGATTCATCCCGACGATCTCGAAGTTACCCGGACCCAGCTCTACGTTCACCTGCGTGGCGAGTTCGATTACTTTGAAACCCAGTTTCGCGTTGCCCGCAAAAGCGGTGGCTGGCGCTGGATGCTGGTGCGCGGTCGGGCCTCCAGTCGTGGGCCGGATGGCCGCTGGATGCGAATGGTCGGCACCTTTCAGGACATCACCAACGCCAAGTGTGCCGAGCTGGAGTTGCTTCATGCCAAGGAGCAGGCCGAAGCAGCCAACCGTGCCAAGAGCGAATTCCTGGCCAACATGAGCCATGAAATCCGCACTCCGATGAACGGCATCATCGGCATGACGGAGCTGATGCTGGACACCTCGCTGGATATGGAGCAGCGGGAATACCTGCTGACCGTCAAGAGCTCGGCTGACTCGCTGCTCCGTATCATCAATGACGTGCTGGATTTCTCGAAGATCGAAGCCGGGCATCTGACCCTGGAAATGGTCGGTTTTTCGCTCGCGAGCCTGCTGGGCGACATGATGAAGTCGCTCGCGTTGCGGGCCTATCAGAAGGGGCTCGAATGTTTCTATTATGTGAGCCCCGAGATTCCGCCGGTGCTGGTCGGCGACCCGACCCGGCTGCGCCAGGTGCTGACCAATCTGGTCGGCAATGCGATCAAGTTTACCGAGCAGGGTGAGGTTGAAGTCTCCGTCCTGTTCTGTGGCGAAGAGGCCGGGGAGGTGAGCCTCGAGTTCGTTGTCAGGGATTCCGGCATCGGCATTCCCGAGGACAAGCAGGATCTCGTTTTCGGTGCTTTCTCCCAGGCTGATGCATCGACGACGCGCCGGTATGGCGGTACCGGGCTGGGCTTGGCAATCAGTCGCCGCATCGTGGAATTGATGGGCGGCGCGATCACTCTGGACAGCAAGCCCGGTGCAGGCAGTGCTTTCCGCTTTAGGGTTCGCCTTGGTGCCGGTCAGGCAAGGCAGGTCACGCTGCCCCAGTTCGGCGCGCGGCGGGTGTTGGTGGCGGCCTCGAACGCCGCTCTGCGGCACTGCGTCGGCAAGCAGCTCGATTTGGTCGGTCTCGAAGTGCAGGAGGCCGGGAGTGGGGCGGCCGTCGATGAGTTGCTGGGGGCAGCCCACAAGGCCAATACACCTTTCGACTGGGTGTTGATGGATGCAGCCATGCCTGCGCCTGGTGGTTATGCGCTGGCGGAAACGATGATCAAGGGTTGGCCGCGACTCGACCGCCTGATCATGCTGCTCAATGCCAACAGCTCGCGCAGCGATACGGTCAAGTGCGAAAACCTGCATGTCGGAGCTCGCCTGATCAAGCCTTTTTCCCGATCCGATTTGCTGGACGCCCTAAGCTTGACCCTGGAAGGCGAGGCGGTCGACGAGGAGCGCCAGCAGTCCTTCGATGCAGCCCAGACCCAGGCCTACGCGCCGATCGGGGCCGACCAGCCACGCCATCTCAGAATCCTGCTGGTCGAGGACAATCCGGTGAATCAGACGGTGGCTGTCAAGATGCTCGAGAAGGTCGGGCACACCCTCACCGTGGCTGCCAACGGCCAGGAGGCGCTGGATTATTTCGAGAAGGAGCGCTTCGACATCATTCTGATGGATGTCCAGATGCCCGTGATGGGCGGGCTGGAAGCCACCCAGGCGATCCGCACTCGCGAGGCGCGCCGCAGCTGGGCCGCCGGCGGGCAGTGGCGATCCACGCCCATTGTCGCCATGACGGCCCACGCCATGCAGGGTGACCGGGATCGCTGCCTGATGGCCGGTATGGATGACTACATTGCCAAACCGATCAAGCCTGTCGAGTTGCATGCCGTGATTGAACGGGTGATGGGCGAAGCCGGCTTCGCGGATATCGAGCCCGACTTGCAGCAGGAAAGCGGTGTCGATGTTGCGGCGGCCGACGTCTCCGTTGCCAACCTCGGCGCGACGCGCGATCTTCTCGATGGCGACGAGGTGGCGCTGCAGCAGCTGATCCGTCTTTTCTTCAGTGATTTCGAGCGCAACAGGCAAAATCTCGATCACGCGCAAAAGAAGGGTGATCTCACGACAATCCGGAATTTGGCGCACTCGATAAAAGGTTCTGCCGGTGTTTTCAATGCGGTCAGCGCTGTCGCGGCAGCCCAGCGGCTGGAGCTGGTTGCCAAGGACGGTGACGCGGCCGCCGTGAAGCGCGAACTGCCGCTGCTGCTGGCCGAGCTGGGTAATCTGGCCGGAGTGTTGCGGCGGGCGCGGAAATCGGCCTAGCCCTGTCAGCGTTCTGTCCGGTTTCCTTTTGCCGTGTTTGCCCGAAGAGGTCTCTGCAGGCTATAATTAGAAAGTTTCATAGCGGGATAGCCGATGCGGCTGATCCCGTTTTTCATGTGTAGCCCTGCTACGCATGTCTGTCGTCCAATCACAAGATTTCGAGGAGTTCGCCGTGTCAGCTTTCCCGCCCGCCATTCTTGCTCTTGCCGACGGGACGGTGTTTTACGGTAAAGGCATCGGGGCGATAGGAACGACAGCCGGCGAGGTGGTGTTCAACACTTCCATGTCCGGTTATCAGGAGATCCTCACCGATCCGAGTTACTGTCGCCAGATCGTTACGCTCACCTATCCGCATATCGGCAATACCGGCATCAACAGTGAAGACAGCGAGGCCGGCAAAGTCTTCGCGGCCGGCCTGGTGATCCGTGATCTGCCCCTGGTGGCGTCAAACTGGCGTAGCGAGCAGTCGCTCGACGCCTACCTCAAGTCCGAGAACATCGTCGCCATCTCCGGTATCGACACCCGCAAGCTGACCCGCATCCTGCGTGAAAAAGGCGCCCAGAGTGGCTGCATCGTCACCGCAGCGACATCAGCCGATCTGAACGTCGAAGCCGCACTGGCCCAGGCCCGCGCGTTTCCGGGGCTTTCAGGCATGGATCTCGCCAAAGTCGTTTCGGCCACCGAGCCTTACCCGTGGTCCGAAGGCGAATGGACGCTTGAGGAGGGCTATGTCACGCCCGACAGTTCGCGCTTTCACGTGGTCGCCTACGACTACGGCGTCAAGCGCAACATCCTGCGCATGCTTGCCGAGCGTGGGTGTCGTCTGACCGTCGTGCCGGCGCAAACCCCGGCTGCCGAGGTGTTTGCACTGAAACCGGATGGCGTTTTCCTGTCCAACGGCCCCGGCGATCCTGAGCCCTGCGATTACGCGATCACCGCGATCAGTGAAATCCTGGCCAAGGGTATCCCGACCTTCGGTATCTGCCTGGGGCACCAGCTTCTGGCGCTTGCTTCCGGTGCGCGCACGCTCAAGATGAAGTTTGGTCACCACGGTGCCAACCACCCCGTCAAGGATCTCGAGTCCGGACAGGTGCTCATCACCAGTCAGAACCACGGCTTTGCCGCCGACGCCGCTACGCTGCCGGCCAACGTCCGCGTCACCCACGTGTCGCTGTTCGATGGCAGCCTGCAGGGTATGGCCCGTACCGATGTGCCGGCCTTCTCCTTTCAGGGGCACCCGGAAGCCAGCCCGGGCCCGCACGACGTGGCCTATCTGTTCGACCGATTCATTTCGCTGATGGAGGCGAGGGGCTGAAGCTGATCGCCATGCCGGCGCGCCAAGGCGCGCCTTTTTCTGGCCATCCGCAATCCAGCCGCTAAAGAAATATGCCCAAACGTACAGACATCAAGACCATTCTCATCATTGGCGCCGGCCCGATCATCATCGGCCAGGCCTGTGAATTCGATTACTCCGGCGCACAGGCCTGCAAGGCCTTGCGCGAAGAGGGCTACAAGGTCGTGCTG
Organism: Zoogloea sp.; assembly: GCA_016720685.1. Lineage (GTDB taxonomy): Bacteria > Pseudomonadota > Gammaproteobacteria > Burkholderiales > Rhodocyclaceae > Zoogloea. Next base: position 21,779 of record JADKKC010000033.1, on the reverse strand, counting down.
GTGAATTCGAACCCGGCTACGATCATGACTGATCCGGAAACGGCTGACGTCACCTACATCGAACCGATCACCTGGCAGGTTGTCGAGCGCATCATTGAAAAAGAGCGTCCCGACGCAGTGCTGCCGACCATGGGCGGCCAGACCGCGCTCAACTGCGCGCTCGATCTTGCCAAGCACGGTGTGCTCGCCAAGTACAACGTCGAACTCATCGGCGCCAAGGAAGAGGCCATTGACAAGGCCGAGGATCGCATGAAGTTCAAGGACGCCATGACCAAGATCGGTCTCGGCTCCGCGCGTTCCGGGGTTGCCCACAGTCTTCAAGAAGCGAATCAGGTGCAGGCCGAAATCGGCTTCCCGGTCATCATTCGCCCGTCCTTCACGCTCGGCGGCACTGGCGGCGGCATTGCCTACAATCCCGAAGAGTTCGTCGAGATCTGCAAGCGCGGCCTCGAAGCCAGCCCGACCAACGAACTCCTCATCGAAGAATCCCTGATCGGCTGGAAGGAATACGAGATGGAAGTGGTTCGCGACACCGCGGACAACTGCATCATCGTCTGTTCCATCGAAAACCTCGATCCGATGGGCGTGCATACCGGTGACTCGATCACCGTCGCCCCGGCCCAGACGCTGACCGACAAGGAATACCAGATCCTGCGTAACGCCTCCATCGCGGTGCTGCGCGAGATCGGGGTTGATACCGGCGGCTCCAACGTTCAGTTTGCGATCAACCCGAAAGACGGTCGCATGATCGTCATCGAGATGAATCCGCGGGTGTCGCGCTCGTCGGCGCTTGCCTCGAAGGCCACCGGCTTCCCGATCGCCAAGGTGGCGGCCAAGCTGGCTGTCGGTTTTACCCTTGACGAGCTGAAGAACGACATTACCGGTGGGGCAACCCCGGCGTCCTTCGAGCCGTCCATCGACTACGTCGTTACAAAGATTCCGCGTTTTGCCTTCGAGAAGTTCCCGATGGCCAACGACCGCCTGACGACGCAGATGAAGTCGGTAGGTGAAGTCATGGCGATGGGTCGTACCTTCCAGGAATCCTTTCAGAAGGCCTTGCGCGGCCTCGAGACCGGCGTCTACGGCCTCGATGAAGTCGAAGCCGACTCGGATGAGCTCGAACGCGAACTCGGCGCACCGGGTTCGCAGCGCATCTGGTACGTTGGTCAGGCCTTCCGGGAAGGCCTGACCCTCGAACAGGTTCATTCGCTGACCCGCATCGATCCGTGGTTCCTGGTTCAGATCGAAGACATCGTCACCACGGAGAAGTCCCTGACAGGCCGCTCGCTCAAGGGGCTTGGTGCGGCAGAACTGCGTGAGCTCAAGCGCAAGGGTTTTGCTGACCGTCGTCTGGCCAAGCTGCTGGGCACCGACGAAACGTCCGTCCGACTGCATCGCCACTCTGTCGGTGTTCGTCCGGTTTACAAGCGCGTGGATACTTGCGCAGCCGAGTTTTCCACTTCGACGGCTTACCTGTATTCCTCCTACGAGGACGAGTGCGAGGCTCAGCCGACCAGCAACAAGAAGATCATGGTTCTCGGCGGCGGGCCGAACCGGATCGGCCAGGGTATCGAGTTCGACTACTGCTGTGTGCACGCAGCGATGGCCATGCGGGAAGATGGTTACGAGACCATCATGGTCAACTGCAATCCGGAAACCGTTTCTACCGACTACGACACCTCCGATCGCCTCTACTTCGAGCCGCTGACCCTCGAGGATATCCTCGAAATCGTTGCTGTCGAAAAGCCCGTGGGTGTCATCGTCCAGTTTGGCGGGCAGACCCCCCTGAAGCGTGCGCGTGAGCTCGAGGCCAACGGCGTGCCCATCATCGGCACCAGCCCTGACATGATCGATGCGGCCGAAGACCGCGAGCGCTTCCAGAAGCTGCTGTTCGAACTGGGCCTCAAGCAGCCGCCCAACCGCACCGCCCGTACGCCAGAAGATGCCGTGCGTCTGGCTGCTGAAATCGGCTACCCGCTGGTGGTGCGTCCCAGCTACGTGCTGGGCGGTCGGGCGATGGAAATCGTCCATGAGCAGAAGGATCTTGAGCGCTACATGCGTGAAGCGGTCAAGGTTTCCAATGATTCGCCGGTGCTCCTCGACCGTTTCCTCAACGACGCCACCGAAGTGGACGTCGACGCCTTGTCTGACGGCAAACGCGTGATGATCGGCGGCATCATGGAGCACATCGAGCAGGCCGGCGTGCACTCGGGCGATTCCGCCTGTTCGCTGCCGCCTTACACGCTGTCCGTCAAGTTGCAGGATGAACTGCGCCGCCAGACCGAAGCGATGGCGCGTGCGCTCAACGTTTGCGGCCTGATGAACGTCCAGTTCGCGATTCAGGGCCAGGGCGATGCCGCCGTGGTTTATGTGCTGGAAGTGAATCCCCGTGCCTCGCGCACCGTTCCCTTTGTTTCCAAGGCGTGCAGCCTGCAGCTGGCCAAGATTGCCGCCCGCTGCATGGCGGGTCGCAGCCTGGATGACCAGGGTATCGTCGGCGAGATCGTGCCGCCTTACTACTCGGTGAAGGAAGCTGTTTTCCCCTTCGTCAAGTTCCCGGGTGTCGATACCATCCTCGGACCGGAAATGAAGTCCACCGGCGAAGTGATGGGTGTTGGTCGCACTTTTGCCGAAGCCTTCGTCAAGAGTCAGTTGGGCGCGGGTGTGCGCCTGCCGACTTCCGGCAAGGCGTTTGTCAGCGTCAAGCACGCAGATCGTCCGAAGGCGATCGAAGTGGCGCGCGAACTCATCGATCTCGGCTTCACCGTCGTGGCGACCCGCGGCACTGCTGCGGCAATGAGCGCGGCTGGTCTGTCGGTGTCGGAAGTGAACAAGGTGAACGAAGGCCGTCCGCACATTGTGGACATGATCAAGAACAACGAGATCAGTCTTGTCGTCAATACCGTAGAGGAAAAGCGCCAGGCCGTGGCTGACTCTCGCTCGATCCGGACCAGCGCATTGGCTGCCAAGGTCACTGTGTACACCACGATTGAAGGTGCCCGCGCAGCGTGCATGGGTATGCGCCATCTTTCAGGCCTTGAGGCGTATTCGCTGCAGGATCTCCACGCGGAGCTGGCCAAGGCATGAACAAGGTTCCCCTTACCGTTACTGGTGCCGAGAAGTTGCGGCAAGAGTTGCAGCGACTGAAAACAGTTGACCGCCCCAACGTGATCGCAGCGATCGCCGAGGCGCGGTCCCACGGGGATCTTTCGGAAAATGCCGAGTACGACGCAGCAAAGGAGCGTCAGGGTTTTGTCGAAGGACGGATTCGTGAGGTTGAAGGCAAGTTGTCCAACGCCCAGATCATTGATCCGCAGCTTCTCGATGCCGACGGCCGCTGCGTGTTCGGTGCAACCGTTGAACTTGAAGACCTGGATACCGGTGAAACCCTGACTTATCAGATTGTTGGTGACGACGAAGCCGATATCAAGGAGGGCAAGATTGCGATCACGTCACCGATCGCGCGTGCCCTGATTGGCAAGTTCGCGGGCGACGTAGCCGAAGTCCAGGCCCCGAAGGGTGTGCGCGAGCTGGAATTGATCGACGTACGCTACGTTTGAGCCATTCCCGATGCAGCGTTTAGCCGAGCACCTCTACAGCATCCTGATCACTCTGTGGGTCGGGGCTTTGTGGGCAATCGGCTATCTGGCCGCGCCCACGCTGTTTCGGGTTCTGGACGACCGTGCTCTCGCCGGTAATCTGGCTGGTCAGATGTTTACCTATGTCGCCTGGCTCGGTATGGCTGCAGCGGCTTACCTGCTGGTATTCCTGGCGCTCCGCAAAAACGGGGCCGCCTTCAAGAGCGGAGTGTTCTGGTTGGTTTTGCTGATGTTGCTGCTGACGGTCGCCAGCTACTTCGGCCTGCAGCCGGTTCTGGCCCAGCTCAAGGCAGAGTCATTTCCGCGCGAAGTCATGGAAAGTGCCCTGCGTAACCGTTTTGCGGCATGGCATGGTGTTTCCAGTATCGTTTACCTGATCCAGAGCCTGTTGGGACTGTTTCTGGTGGCATTGCAAGGCCGCGGTCTGCGCTGACCGGGCCGTGCAGGGCTCAGCGCTGAGGACCGCTGCGGGACTTGCCAGGAGCAGCAGCAAACCAGTGGGGCTTCTTCGGGGCTTTGCTTGAAAGAGATGACATGCCGCGATTGGCCGAAAGGACTTTTGCGGATTTGGCCTTCGCCGGCGATTTCCGGCGTTTCTCTGCAGGAATCGCGGAAGATGATTCTTCCTCGCGCTTCTCGCGCCACACTACCAGTGTCTTGCCGATGTGTTGGACCGAGGCCGCATCGAGTTCGGTGCAGACCGTTGCCAGGATCGAATCTCGCTGGGCGCGATCTTCCCCATAGACCCTGATCTTGATGAGCTCATGAGCCTGAAGGGCGTGGTCGATTTCCTTGAGTACCGCGGGAGTCAGGCCGTTGCTGGCTACGCTGACGACGGGATTAAGGTGGTGGGCTTGTGCGCGAAACGCTCGCCGCTGGGCGGGACTGAGTTCAGTCATTTTGCAACCCATTGAAAGAAGGGCAGTATTGTACCGCGATGAAGCGCACCAAGACCAGTAAATCATGGATGACGGAGCATGTGAACGACCCTTTCGTTCAACGCGCCAAGGCAGAGGGGCTGCGCGCCAGGGCCGCCTACAAGCTGACCGAGATCGACGATAAGGACAAGCTCCTCCGTCCAGGCATGGTTGTCGTCGACCTCGGGGCTGCGCCGGGTTCGTGGAGTCAGATTGCGGCGACCCGCGTGGGCGAGAAAGGCAGGGTTTTCGCGCTGGATCTCTTGCCGATGGAGCCGATACGCGGTGTGGAGTTCATGCAGGGCGATTTTCACGACGAGGCTTTTGTCGTGCTTTTCGAGGCGCAGCTTGGTTTTCACAGCGTCGACCTTGTATTGTCGGACATTGCCCCCAATATCTCGGGTATCCCGAGCATTGATCAGGCCCGATCCATCTATCTGGCCGAGCTGGCGCTGGATTTCGCTCAGCGTCATCTGGCTCAGGGCGGGCGTTTCCTCGTCAAGGTATTCCAGGGGCAGGGCTTCGAGGAATTTCGCAAGGCTGTGGAGGCGAGTTTTAAAACTGTCGTTGTACGCAAGCCCCAGGCATCGCGGGGACGAAGTGCCGAAGTTCACTTGCTTGGATCAGGGAAGCGCATCTGATGTTGCTGATCCACGGCAGACCTGAAAAGTGTGTTCCATCAAAGATCATCCTGGCTCTTATGCGATATCGGCTTCGAGCGTGTTGAGGCCAGGGTGCCCCGCTGTGGGCACAATCTGGCCGTCCAGACCTGCTCGGCCCAGCGGCAACGTGCCTTGCCCACGGTATTAAAGTCAGGCCCTGTAGTTCGGTTACTTGCCTGCATGTATCCCGGATAGGCCAGTCAGTGTGCTTTTTTACGATTTTCTGCCGTTTCAATTTCTCTCTGGGGTTCAAAGCCGGCATCGCGCACAGTGTCACTCAGAATCCCGGCGGTCATGGCAGGACAGCTGCTTGCCGCAAGCTCCCTCGCGTCGAGCGGAGGTAGCGACTTTTTGGGGCTTTTTTGCGATTGATATTTACTATCGTGAGGATGATTTGATCCGCCGAACGATCGGACTTAGAATCGGTCCACTATGCTATGGCCCCTGTCGGGCCTTCAAGGAATCGCGTTGAACAATTTATTCAAGAATCTTGCGATCTGGTTGGTGATCGGCGTTGTGCTGATGACTGTATTCAACCAGTTCAACAACCGTCAGGCCGCCCAGAACTCGGTCGAGTACTCGCAGTTTATGGAGGACGCGAAGCAAGGCAAGATCGCCAAGGCTATCGTCGATGGGCGGACAGTGCGTGCTTCGACGCAGGATGGCCGGCAGATCACGGTCTACACCCCCGGCGTGCAGGACATCTGGATGGTCGGTGACCTGATGCGCTATGGCGTAAAGGTCACGGCTGCGAAGCCAGAGGAGGAGCAATCCTTCCTGATGAACATATTCGTGTCGTGGTTTCCGATGGTTCTCTTGATTGGCGTGTGGGTCTTCTTCATGCGCCAGATGCAGGGTGGCGGGCGCGGCGGTGCATTTTCCTTTGGCAAGTCCAAAGCCAAGATGCTCGACGATACGGCAAACACGGTGACCTTCGCCGACGTGGCCGGCTGTGATGAGGCCAAGGAAGAGGTTGGCGAACTTGTAGAGTTCCTGCGTGATCCGACCAAGTTCCAGAAGCTTGGCGGGCACATCCCCAAGGGTGTGTTGATGGTCGGCTCGCCGGGTACCGGCAAAACGCTGCTCGCCAAGGCCATTGCAGGTGAGGCGAAAGTGCCGTTCTTCTCGATTTCGGGTTCCGATTTCGTAGAAATGTTTGTCGGCGTTGGCGCGGCCCGCGTACGTGACATGTTCGAGCAGGCCAAGAAGCAGGCTCCGTGCATTATTTTTATCGATGAAATCGATGCGGTTGGCCGGCAGCGTGGTGCGGGTCTCGGCGGAGGCAATGACGAGCGTGAGCAAACCCTCAACCAGTTGCTTGTCGAAATGGACGGATTTGAAGGTGTGTCCGGTGTCATCGTGATCGCAGCGACCAACCGGCCCGATGTGCTTGATCCGGCCCTGCTGCGTCCGGGCCGTTTCGACCGTCAGGTAGTCGTTCCCCTGCCCGACATTCGTGGGCGTGAGCAGATCCTGCGCGTGCACATGCGCAAGGTGCCCATTGCGCCTGACGTTGATGCCATGATTCTGGCGCGTGGCTGCCCTGGGTTCGCTGGCGCCGATCTCGCCAACCTTGTGAATGAAGCGGCCCTGTTCGCAGCTCGGGGTAACAAGCGTCTTGTGGATATGGATGACTTTGAGCGCGCGAAGGACAAGATCATGATGGGCGCGGAGCGTCGTTCCATGGTCATGCCTGAGGAAGAGCGTCGTAACACCGCGTACCACGAGTCGGGCCACGCGGTTGTCGCCAAATGTCTGACCAAGACCGACCCAGTCCACAAGGTTACGATTATTCCGCGTGGGCGAGCTTTGGGCGTCACGATGCAGCTTCCTGAGCAGGATCGCTACAGCCAGGACAGGGAGCGTTTGCTTCAGACTATCGCGGTGCTTTTCGGTGGCCGGATCGCCGAAGAGATTTTCATGAACCAGATGACTACCGGTGCTTCGAACGATTTTCAGCGTGCGACCGACCTGGCTCGCCGGATGGTGACCCAGTGGGGCATGTCCGACAATCTTGGGCCGATGGTCTACGGCGAAGAAGAGGGCGAAGTTTTCCTTGGGCGGTCTGTTACGACGCACAAGAATATGTCGGAAGCAACCCTGCAAAAGGTGGATGCAGAGATTCGCCGCATTCTTGCTCAGCAATACGCGCTGGCGCGTCGCCTGATCGAGGAGAGGCGCGACAAGGTTGAGGCAATGACTGCAGCTCTTCTGGAGCTGGAGACCATTGATGCTGATCAGATTAACGACATCATGGCCGGAAAGCCTCCTCGCGCCCCCAAGCCCTCTTCGCAGCCGCCGCGTCGCCCGAGTGACGACTCGCCAGGCGCGGCGCCAACAGCGACTGCTCCCGCTGCTTGATTCATTGAGTTGATTATTCAAGGGGCCGGCTTTTCAGCCGGCCCTCTTTCGTTTTGAGCTTTCCATTATGTCCGGAACTCTTTTGTGTGGCCGTTTCCGTCTTGATCTTTCTCGGCCAAAGATCATGGCGATCATCAACGTAACGAATGATTCCTTTTCCGGTGATGGTTGCGCCAGTCTCAATGCGGCGCTCCGTTCTGCGGAGCGAGCGGTGGAGGAGGGGGCCGATCTCCTTGATATTGGCGGCGAGTCTTCACGTCCGGGCGCAATGCCCGTGTCGGAACAGCAAGAGCTCGATCGGGTGATTCCCCTTGTCGAAGCGCTGTCCGGCTTTGGAGTCCCGTTGTCGGTCGATACCGTAAAGCCGGCTGTGATGCGTGAGTCGCTGCGTGCTGGCGCAGATCTGATGAATGACATAGCGTCCTTTCGCCAGCCTGGCGCTCTGGAGGCCGTTGGTGCCAGTTCTGCAGCTCTGTGCGTCATGCATATGAAAGGCGAGCCCGGTACGATGCAGCGTGCACCGCAGTATGGCGACGTGCTTGCCGAGGTGATGGCCTTTCTCGACGACAGGGTGAAGGCCCTGCTTGCCTATGGAGTGTCAGCTGATCGCATTCTGATCGATCCCGGTTTCGGATTCGGAAAGACGCTTGAGCACAATCTGGCCTTGCTAAGGCAGTTGGATGCATTTGGTGCTGCGGGCTATCCCGTGCTGGTGGGGATGTCGAGAAAGACGATGCTCGGGGCGATCACTGGCCGGGATGTGAGCGAGCGCGTTGTCGCTGGCGCCGCCGCCGCACTTTTGGCCGTCCAGCGTGGTGCAAACGTTATTCGCACCCATGACGTTGGAGTCACTCGTGATGTTTTGCGCTTGTGGGCAGCGCTTGAAGCCGACCCTGCCGAGCTGGTTGCGGCAAAATGCTGAATTAATGAAACGAGTCTTAGTGCGAGGGGAAAATGTCTAGACGTTATTTTGGAACGGATGGTGTGCGTGGTTGTGTCGGTGAGGCGCCCATCACGCCCGATTTCTGTCTGCGTCTTGGTTATGCCGCAGGCAAGACCTTGATTGCCGATGACCATCTGCGTCCTGGCGAACGTCCGGCCGTGATCATCGGCAAGGACACGCGGATTTCTGGCTATATGCTCGAGTCGGCGCTGGAGGCGGGGTTCTCAGCGGCAGGCGTCGACGTATACCTTGCAGGACCCTTGCCGACGCCGGCCATTGCTTACCTTACCCGTGCACTGCGCCTGCAGGTGGGGGTCGTAATTTCTGCGTCGCACAACCCGTTTCAGGATAACGGCATCAAGTTTTTTTCTGCAGCCGGAACCAAGTTGCCTGATTTCGTCGAACTGGAAATCGAGGCCCGGCTTGATGAGCCAATGGGCTGCGAGCCTTCTTCCCGGCTTGGCAAGGCACAGCGAATTGACGATGCCCGCGGGCGTTATGTCGAGTTCTGCAAGAATACTTTTCCTAACGAGCTCGATCTGCGCGGCATGAAAATTGCCCTTGATTGCGCCCATGGTGCGGCCTACATGGTTGCACCCAAGGTGTTTCACGAGCTTGGGGCTGAGCTTGTTCTGGTTGGTGCCGAACCCAATGGAACCAACATCAACGATAAGGTGGGAGCCACGTCTCCGCAGAGCATTCGCGATGCCGTGCTGAAAAGTGGTGCGGATCTCGGCATCGCCCTGGATGGCGATGGCGATCGCATCGTCATGGTGGATGCCAAGGGCGAGATCTACGATGGCGACAAGCTTCTCTACGTTATCGCCAGGGCAGCCAAGGCGGAAGGGGGCGCTAACGGCGTCGTTGGAACGCTGATGAGTAACCTGGGCTTCGAGCACGCGGTCGCACGTCTCGGTCTGCCGTTTGCACGGGCCAAGGTTGGTGATCGTTACGTGCTTGAACTCATGCATGAGAAGGGCTGGAAGCTGGGTGGTGAAAACTCTGGCCACATCATCTGCCTTGATCGTCACACGACGGGTGACGGGATCATCGCCGGCCTACAGGTGCTGGCGGCTTTGCGCAAGCAAAACACCACACTAGACGCGATGTGCGCAGACTTGGTCTTTTACCCACAAAAGCTGGTCAATGTTCCGATCAAGCCCGGCTTTGCGTGGTCGGGCAACGCGGCGATTTCCGAGGCCGTCGAGGGCGCGACGCGCGAGCTTGCGGACAAGGGGCGGGTGCTGCTGAGGCCCTCTGGAACTGAGCCATTGCTGCGGGTCATGGTCGAAGGAAGCGACGCGGTTATGGTGGATCGTATTGCCCATGGTCTTGCTGAGGTTGTAAGGGCCGCCGCAGTTTAGTTTTGCTGCGGTGCGATATGTAACAAATCTGAAATTTTCCAAAAGTAGAATTCAAACCGGTGCAGTGCTGTTTCGAGCAGCCTGACGCCGGTTTTTTTTGTGGGCTATCCGCCGGATTTTCCGCGGGCCACTCTGAAATGGAGAAATTCATGCAAGGTTTCATTCGCGCCTGTTCGTTCGCTGTTGCTCTGAGTGGCGCCGCTGTCGCTCAGGCGGCTGATATTACCGGTGCCGGGGCGACCTTCCCGTACCCGATCTATTCCAAGTGGGCCGAGGTGTACAAAGCCAAGACCGGTGCAGGTCTCAATTACCAGTCCATCGGTTCCGGTGGCGGTATCAAGCAGATCAAGGCCCGGACGGTTGATTTCGGTGCGTCCGACATGCCGCTGAAGGCGGAAGACCTGGAGAAGGATGGGTTGGTGCAGTTCCCGGCGGTGATCGGCGGCGTTGTGCCCGTTGTAAACCTCGAGGGTGTTACGCCTGGCCAAATGCGCCTCGATGGTGGTGTGCTGGCCGACATCTACATGGGCAAGATCAAGAAATGGAATGATCCGGCCATCGTTGCCCTGAACTCAGGCGTAAAACTGCCGGACGAGAACATCACGGTCGTGCGTCGTGCTGACGGTTCGGGCACCACCTTCTTGTTCACCAACTATCTGTCGAAGGTCAGTGTTGAGTGGAAAGACAAGGTAGGCGCGGGTACTGCTGTGCAGTGGCCGGAAGGCGTGGGCGGCAAGGGCAACGAAGGTGTTGCGTCTTACGTACAGCGTATCAAGGGCGGTATTGGCTACGTTGAGTACGCCTATGCAAAGAAGAACAAGATGAGTCACCTGGCCCTAAAGAACAAGGCTGGTGAGTACGTTCAGCCTGACGATTTGACCTTCCAGGCGGCTGCGGCTTATGCCGAATGGAGCAAGGCTCCGGGTTTTGGGGAGATCCTTACCGAGCAGCCGGGCAAGACCAGCTGGCCGATTACCGGTGCCAGTTTCGTGCTGATGCACAAGGTTCAGGCCGACGTGGCCAAGGGAGCCGAAGTGCTGAAGTTCTTCGACTGGGCGTTCAAGAACGGCCAGAAAATCGCCCAGGATCTTGACTACGTTCCGCTGCCGCCTGCTTTGGTTAAGCAGATCGACACCGCTTGGCGTGCCTCCCTCAAGGATGCTTCGGGTCAGCCGATCCTGAAGTAAATCGGTTCTTTTTCAGCACGGGTGGGTGGGCGTCAGAACCAGGTCGCACGTCCATCCGTAGTTTCTTATTTGGTTTAATCAAACGGTGAGCCGTAATGTCAACCCAAAGTACTGCACTCGGATCAGGCGCTGTGCCCGGTAGGGGCGCACTCGGTCTTGCGAATGCCGACTCTGGCCCCATGCTGCCGGAACCGCCGCGTGATCGAATGCGGGTTCAGCGATTACAGGATGCGCTGTTCCATCAGGTCACTCGTTTTTTTGCATTCTCTGTCTTGGCGATTCTTGCGGCCATCATTGCTTCCCTGCTGTACGGCGCCTGGCCGGCGTTGCAGGAGTTCGGCGCCGGCTTTCCTTTTAGCGCCGAATGGAATCCGGTGGCGGATAAATTTGGCGGACTGATTTCCGTCTATGGCACGCTGAGTACTTCAGTCATCGCTTTGGTTGTAGCCATACCAGTCAGTTTCGGGATCGCGATTTTCCTGACTGAACTTTGCCCTCCTGTCCTGCGCGGGCCTCTCGGCATCGCTGTTGAGCTTTTGGCGGCCGTACCCAGCATCATCTACGGGATGTGGGGCCTCTTTGTGTTCGCGCCGCTCTTTGCCGACTACATCCAGCCCGTTCTGTCGATGACTCTCGGCAACTTGCCTTTTATAGGGGCGCTGTTTCAAGGCCCGAAAAACGGGATAGGCATCCTCTCGGCCGGCTTGATTCTGTCTGTCATGGTGATCCCGTTCATCGCATCGGTGATGCGGGATGTATTCGAAGTGGTGCCGGGCATCCTCAAAGAGTCCGCCTACGGGCTTGGTGCGACGACTTGGGAAGTTGTCTGGAACATCGTGTTGCCCTACACCCGGGTTGGCGTGATCGGTGGCGTTATGTTGGGTCTTGGACGCGCTCTTGGAGAAACGATGGCGGTGACCTTTGTCATCGGCAACGCCCACCGAATCAGTCCGTCACTTTATGAGGCGGGCAACAGCATAGCTTCAACGTTGGCCAACGAGTTCGCCGAGGCTGCGTCCGATCTGCATGTGTCTTCGTTGATCGCTCTGGGCCTGATCCTGTTTTTTGTGACCTTTGTCGTGCTGGCGCTATCCAAGATCCTGCTCATGCGTCTGGGCCGCAGTGAAGGGGAGAAAACCTGATGAGCGACACAACAGTTCTCTACCGCAAGCGGGTGCGGACCAACCGCGTCGCGCTGATGTGCTCAATGTTGGCGATGCTGATCGGCATGAGCTTTCTCGCATGGATCATGATTGTGTTGCTGTACAAGGGTTTCGGTGCATTGAGCCTGTCCTTGTTCACACAGTCCACCCCGGCGCCCGGATCCGATGGCGGCCTGTTCAACGCAATTCTCGGCAGCTTGATGATGGTTGGCGTTTCGACTTTCATCGCAACGCCGATCGGGATTCTGGCCGGAGTTTACCTGTCGGAATTTGGGCGCAAGGGGTGGTTGGCGCCGACGACGCGGTTCATCAACGACATTCTTTTGTCTGCCCCATCGATTGTTATTGGGGTTTTCATCTACGCGGTCTATGTTGCACAGGTGCAGCATTTTTCGGGCTGGGCAGGCTCAATGGCCCTCGCTTTGATCGCCATCCCGGTCGTCGTGCGGACAACCGAGAACATGCTCAACCTTGTGCCAGGCAGTCTGCGCGAAGCCGCCTCCGCGCTTGGGGCGCCGCGCTGGAAAGTTGTCTTGCACGTGGTTTTGCGGTCGGCCAGGGCTGGCGTGCTGACGGGAATCCTCCTTGCAATCGCGCGGGTTAGCGGGGAGACGGCGCCGCTGCTTTTCACAGCGCTAAACAACCAATTTACAAGTTATGACCTGAATGGCCCGATGGCCAACCTCCCGGTTGTGATTTTCCAGTTTGCCATGAGCCCTTACGAAAACTGGAACTCACTCGCCTGGGGCGGGGCAATCCTTATCACTTTCGGCGTTCTATGCTTGAACATCGTCGTCCGTACCATGTTCCGCAAAAAGATCTAGGAAACTCATGATGCAATCAACTGTATCGACAAAGCGTGAAATGTCCTTTTCGCATTTGCGCGAGGATGCAACGACGGCCGTCGCCCATGGAGCGGAGCCAAAGATCAAGATTCGGAATCTTGACTTCTTCTATGGCTCCTTCCAAGGACTCAAGCACATCGATCTAGACATTCAAGAGGGCATGGTTACGGCGTTCATTGGACCGTCCGGCTGTGGCAAATCAACGCTTCTGCGCACGCTGAACCGGATGTACGATCTCTACCCAGGGCAGCGTGCAACCGGCGAAATTCTCCTGAATGGAAAGAATGTCCTCAGTCCTGATCAGGACGTGAACGCGCTGCGTGCGAAGGTTGGCATGGTCTTCCAGAAGCCGACGCCATTTCCGATGTCAATCTACGAAAACATCGCTTTCGGGGTGCGACTTTACGAAAACCTATCCCGAGCCGACATGGACAATCGCGTTGAATGGGCCTTGCGCAAGGCCGCCTTGTGGGATGAGGTCAAGGGAAAGTTGAACCAGAGCGGTCTGTCGCTGTCCGGCGGACAGCAGCAGCGGCTGTGCATCGCGCGGGGAGTTGCTGTCAAGCCGGAGGTACTGCTGCTGGATGAACCAACTTCGGCGCTCGATCCGATATCGACAGCCAAGGTCGAAGAGCTCGTTCATGAACTCAAGAGTGAATACACGATCGCGATCGTCACGCACAACATGCAGCAGGCTGCTCGGGTGTCGGATTACACGGCCTACATGTACCTTGGTGAGCTTGTCGAGTTTGGTTTGACGGACGAAATCTTCATCAAACCCAAACGAAAAGAGACTGAGGACTACATCACCGGACGTTTCGGCTAAAGACACGACTCCGGAATGCAGAGGAGGGCTGGCGCTTGCCAGCCCTTTTTTTTGACCTGAGTGCCCTGCAGCGATAAAATGGAAGAATTTGGCTTCGGTGCTCAAGGTGCGTAAAAAGCTGGTAATCGGAAACTGGAAGATGAACGGCTGTCTGGAGCGCAACGCGTCCCTGCTGGCTGAGCTGCGGTCAATGAGCTGCACGGAGAGGGTTGATGTCGCCGTGTGTCCTCCATATCCATTCATCTCCCAAGCGAAGGACGCCCTGACTGGTAGCGCCGTCTCGGTGGGGGCACAAAACCTCAGCGTCTTCAAGGACGGGGCGTACACCGGAGAAGTGAGCGGGTCGATGTTGTCGGATTTGGGGTGTTCTTGGGTGATCGTTGGTCATTCGGAGCGCAGAAGTGTCTTTGGCGAATCGGATGAAGTTGTCGCCGCAAAGCTTGCGTTGGCTCTGGAGCTGGGGCTGAAGCCCATACTCTGTGTTGGCGAAACCCTCACGCAGCGTGAGGCCGGGGAGGCTGAGGCGGTTGTGCAGGCCCAGTTGGACGGAGCTCTCGCAGTCGTTGGGGCTGCGCTGGCCGGTGATGTCGTTGTGGCGTATGAGCCGGTCTGGGCTATCGGTACCGGCAGGACTGCGACGCCGGACCAGGCTGAGGTAATGCACGCATTTATTCGCTCTCATCTCGAACTCAGCGGTGTCGCCGCGCAGAAGGTGAAGATTTTGTACGGTGGAAGTGTGACGGCCGCCAATGCCGCGTTGTTGTTTGTCAAGCCTGATATTGATGGAGCGCTTGTGGGCGGAGCTTCCTTGGTGGCGGAGAGTTTTTCCTCAATTTGTGCGGCTGCTGCCGCAATCTGAATCGGATTTATGGAGGCGGTGATGGGAAGTGTTGTATTTTCGGTTGTGTTGACGGTGCATGTTCTTGCTGGGCTTGGTGTGATTGGGCTGGTGCTCATGCAGCACGGAAAAGGTGCGGATATGGGGGCCGCGTTTGGGAGCGGGGCGTCGGGTAGTCTGTTTGGATCTTCCGGTTCGGCAAATTTTATGAGTCGAGCAACTGGGGGGCTTGCTGCGGTGTTTTTGTGACTAGCCTTGGGTTGAGCTACCTCGCGGGTTCTAAGGATAATGTGACGAAGAGCGTGATGGATGGAGCTGCGGTTTCGGCGCCGGCAATCGACCCGGCAGCGGGTTCGGTGGCTCCGGCTGCTGATGGATCCAAGGCCAAGGACATTCCGCGATAAATTCAAGTCTCTCTTGGCGCTGGTGGGTGATTGTCTTATAATGCCAAGCGTCAAATGAACAAGCCGACGTGGTGAAATTGGTAGACACGCTATCTTGAGGGGGTAGTGGCGAAAGCCGTATGAGTTCGAGTCTCATCGTCGGCACCATAAAATAAGCAGGCCGCCCGCACATTGCGGGCGTTTGCTTGCAGGCAGCGCTAATGACTGCTGTTCGGTTGCGGGAGCTCAAGCTATGTTGGAATCCTATTTTCCAGTTCTAGTATTTATCCTGTTTGCTGCTGTTTTCGGTTTTATTCCCATCATTGCAGGCCGGGTTTTAGGCCCAAACAAGCCTGACATCGAAAAGCTGTCGCCATTCGAGTGTGGCTTTGAACCCTTCGAAGATGCACGCATCAAGTTTGATGTTCGCTACTATCTTCTTGCCATTCTTTTCATTTTGTTCGATCTCGAGATTGCGTTTCTGTTTCCCTGGGCGACGATCTTGAGAGAAATTGCTGCCAACGAGTCTATTCGTCTCTTCGGGTTTTTCGAGATGATTGTCTTTTTGGGCATTCTCCTGCTTGGCTACGTCTACGTTTGGAAAAAAGGCGCTCTCGACTGGGAGTGATCTTAGGTATTTCCTAGGCGCACAAATTGTTGGCTAAAGGGTGTTTATGAGCATCGAAGGTGTCTTCAAGGAAGGGTTTGTAACTACTTCCCTTGATACGGTAATCAATTGGACGCGCACGGGGTCTCTCTGGCCAATGACGTTCGGGCTGGCCTGCTGTGCCGTCGAAATGATTCATGCAGGCTGTTCCCGTTACGATCTCGATCGATTCGGGGTCGTGTTCCGTCCAAGTCCTCGCCAATCTGATTTGATGATCGTGGCCGGTACCTTGTGTAACAAGATGGCGCCAGCTCTGCGCAAGGTCTACGATCAAATGTCCGAGCCCCGCTGGGTGATCTCGATGGGATCTTGTGCAAACGGTGGTGGTTATTATCACTATTCGTATTCTGTTGTGCGGGGCTGTGACAGGATTGTTCCTGTTGATGTGTATGTTCCTGGTTGTCCTCCGACTGCAGAAGCGCTTTTGTATGGCATAGTCCAATTGCAAAACAAGATCAAACGTGAATGCACGATCGCCCGCTGACTATCATGAGTGAAAAACTTGAACGTCTAGGCCAAGCGCTGGCTAGTAAATTCGGTGAGAAAATAATCCAAGCGCTGACTTCATGTGGTGAATTGACCATAGTTGTCTCGGCTAAGGATTACTCATCAGTTGCCACTGCGTTGCGTGACGATTCCGAACTTCGTTTCGAGCAACTTGTGGATCTGACGGGGCTTGATTATTCCAGCTTTGCGGGGCGTGATGAAGGGGCGCGTTTTGCCGTCGCCTCTCATTTGCTTTCTGTCAGTAACAACTACCGTCTCAGGCTTCGTGTTTTCGCAGAAGATGACACTTTTCCGATGATCGATTCCGTTTGCGAAATCTGGCCCAGTGCAAACTGGTTCGAGCGCGAAGCATTCGATCTTTTCGGCATCATGTTCAATGGTCATCCAGATCTGCGCAGAATTCTTACTGATTACGGTTTTGTTGGCTATCCTTTCCGCAAAGACTTCCCGATCTCGGGGTACGTTGAAATGCGTTATGACCAAGAGCTCGGTAGAGTTATTTATCAGCCTGTTACGATCGAACCTCGAGAGAACACTCCGCGTATCGTACGTGACGAGAACTATGGGAACGTAGGTCATGGCTGAAATTCGCAATTACACAATTAATTTCGGTCCTCAGCACCCTGCTGCGCACGGGGTCTTGCGTTTGGTTCTTGAGCTGGATGGCGAGGTGGTTGAGCGTGCTGACCCCCACATCGGGTTATTGCATCGAGGTACGGAAAAACTAGCTGAGACACGTACTTGGGTGCAGTCGGTGCCTTACATGGATCGTCTTGACTACGTCTCGATGATGTGTAACGAGCATGCTTACTGCTTGGCAATCGAACGCTTGCTCGGGTTGGAAGTTCCAATTCGTGCCCAATATATTCGCGTTCTCTATGACGAGATCACGCGTATTCTGAATCACCTGTTGGCAGTCGGAACGCACGCGCTCGATATTGGTGCGATGACGATGGTTCTGTACACGTTCCGTGAGCGGGAAGATCTCATGGATGCCTATGAAGCGGTTTCGGGTGCTCGGATGCACGCCGCTTACTACCGTCCTGGTGGAGTTTATCGCGATCTACCTGATCAGATGCCTCAATACGAAGTGTCGAAATGGAAGAATGCGAAATCCATAGCGCAGTTGAATGAAAATCGTCAAGGTTCTCTTCTGGATTTTCTTGATGATTTTACCGCCCGTTTTCCTAAGTACATTGACGAATACGAGACTTTGCTGACTGATAATCGTATTTGGAAGCAAAGAACTGTTGGTATTGGTGTGGTTTCACCAGAAAAAGCTCTTGCTTTAGGCTTTTCCGGTGTCATGTTGCGCGGATCTGGTATCGAGTGGGATATCAGGAAGAAGCAACCTTACGAAGTGTATGATCAATTGGATTTTGATATTCCCGTTGGTGTTGAAGGTGATTGTTACGATCGGTATCTCTGCCGTATCGAAGAAATGCGTCAGTCCAATCGCATAGTTAAGCAATGCATTGACTGGCTCAGAAATAATCCTGGGCAAGTTATTACTGATAATCACAAAGTGGCTCCTCCGTCCAGAGAGCGAATGAAGGGCAACATGGAGGAGTTAATCCACCACTTCAAGCTCTTCACCGAAGGCATGCACGTTCCTCCTGGCGAAGTTTATGCTGCGATCGAGCACCCGAAGGGGGAGTTCGGGGTGTTTGCGGTGTCTGATGGCGCCAACAAGCCGTATCGTCTCAAGCTTCGATCCCCCGGTTTTATGCATCTTTCCGCCATGGATGAAATGTGTAGGGGGCATATGATCGCCGACGTTGTGGCCATTATCGGAACGATGGATATTGTGTTCGGAGATGTGGATCGCTGATCGTCGCGTCTGCTGAGCGTTAAGCTCTTATCGATATTCTGCTTACAGTAGATACCAAAATGCTGAGTCCGGAATCACTGAAAAAAATTGATCGAGAGATCGCCAAGTATCCTGTTGATCAGAAGCAATCGGCTTCAATGGCTGCATTGAGGATTGCCCAAGAAGAAAAAGGCTGGCTCTCTAGCGAAACGATTGAATTTGTTGCGAAGCATCTTGGCATGGCTCCCATGGCCGTGTTTGAAGTTGCGAGTTTTTACAATATGTACGATCTAGCCCCTGTTGGGGCAAAAAAATCACTGTTTGCACTAACTTACCATGTGCACTTTCCGGTGGAGTTCATGCTGCGGACTACATTAAGGAAAAGCTCGGCATTGGCTTCAACGAAACAACACCGGATGGTCTTTTTACTCTCAAGGAAGGGGAGTGCATGGGTGCTTGCGGAGACGCTCCAGTGCTGTTGGTGAATAATCACCGCATGTGCAGCTGGATGACTGAAGAGAAAATCGATCAATTGCTGGCTGATCTGAAAAAATGAGTTCTCAAGGGATTATTCTTTCCGGTCTCAATGGCGACCGTACATGGCGTCTTGCTGAGTATGTTCAGCGAGGTGGTTATGAGGCATTGAAAAAAATCATTTCAGAGAAGATTCCTGCCGATCAAATAATAAATGAAGTAAAAAAATCTGCACTCCGTGGTCGTGGCGGAGCTGGTTTTCCGACAGGACTGAAATGGAGTTTCATGCCTAGGGCTTTCCCAGGTGCGAAATATATAGCATGCAATTCAGATGAAGGTGAGCCTGGCACTTTCAAAGATCGGGATATCCTCCGTTATAACCCCCATAGTGTTATTGAAGGCATGATCATTGCAGGTTATGCAATGGGGTGTGAGCGTGGATACAATTATATTCACGGCGAAATATTTGAAGTTTACGAGCGTTTTGAAGAAGCTCTGCAAGAGGCTCGGAATGCTGGGCTGCTGGGTGAAAATATTCTTGGCTCAGAGTTCAGCTTTGATTTGTTCGCACATCATGGTTACGGTGCGTACATTTGCGGTGAAGAGACCGCTTTGCTTGAATCTATAGAGGGGAAAAAGGGGCAGCCCCGCTTTAAACCACCGTTCCCTGCCAGTTTTGGTCTGTATGGTAAGCCCACTACGATCAATAACACGGAAACCTTTGCTTCTATTCCTTTCATTATTCGGGAAGGGGGCGATGCGTTCCTTGCTCTTGGCAAGCCGAATAACGGAGGAACGAAACTGTTTTCGGTGTCTGGTCATGTAAATAGACCAGGAAACTACGAGATTCCGCTCGGTACTCCTTTCTCCGTGCTTCTTGAGATGGCAGGTGGAATCAGGGCAGGGCGGAGAATCAAGGCAGTAATTCCTGGTGGGTCCTCTGCTCCTGTTTTACCTGGTGGAGTCATGATGGATTGCACCATGGACTACGATTCAATTTCTAAAGCAGGTTCGATGCTCGGGTCAGGCGCCGTCATTGTGATGGACGAGACAACGTGTATGGTGAAGGCGCTCGAGCGCCTTTCTTATTTTTATTTCGAAGAGTCTTGCGGACAATGTACGCCATGTCGTGAAGGTACTGGGTGGTTGTACAGAATCATTCACAGGATAGAGAACGGGCTTGGACGGCTAGAGGACTTAGATCTTTTAAATAGCGTAACTGCGAATATCATGGGGCGTACCATTTGTGCGTTAGGTGACGCAGCTTCAATGCCGGTTCAGAGCTTTGTTAAGCATTTCGGCGATGAATTCGCGTTTCATATCGAACACAAGACATGCCTCGTGCCGGCTGAAGTTCAGCGCGAAGGTAGCAAGATTTACGTAGCGTAGGCTCGACATGCTAGAGATCGAAATTGACGGAAAGCAGTTGCAGGTTCCTGACGGGAGTACCGTTATGGAGGCAGCCAACCAAATTGGAGCCTATGTTCCTCATTTTTGCTACCACAAAAAGCTATCAATCGCGGCTAATTGCCGTATGTGTCTAGTTCAAGTTGAGAAGGCGCCGAAGCCGCTTCCTGCCTGCGCTACTCCTGTCACGAACGGAATGAAAGTTTGGACTCATTCCGAGCAGGCAGTAAAAGCGCAAAAAGGCGTTATGGAGTTTTTGCTAATTAACCACCCGCTTGATTGCCCTGTTTGCGATCAAGGTGGTGAGTGTCAGCTGCAGGATTTGTCGGTTGGCTATGGTGGTGCTAAGTCACGATACGAAGAGGAAAAAAGAGTCGTAGGCAACAAAAACCTCGGACCACTTGTATCGACAGATATGACGAGGTGTATCAATTGCACCCGATGTGTGAGGTTCACGACTGAAATAGCGGGTCTGATGGAATTGGGTCAGGCATTTCGCGGCGAGCATGCAGAAATTATGCCGTTTGTGGAAAAAACTATTGATTCGGAATTGTCAGGCAACATAATCGATCTGTGCCCTGTCGGTGCTCTTACATCAAAACCGTTTCGTTTCGGCGCGCGAGCGTGGGAAATGTCGCGTCGAAAGTCCGTTAGCCCGCACGATTCGTTGGGAAGTAATCTAATAGTCCAAGTCAAGAATGATTCCGTTAAACGAGTCCTTCCCCTGGAGAATGAGTCACTCAACGAGTGCTGGTTGTCCGATAAGGACAGGTTTTCCTATGAAGCCCTTAATAGCGATGATCGTCTTACGCGGCCCATGGTTAAGCAGGGCGGTCAGTGGATAGAGACGGACTGGCAAACTGCAATCGATTATGTAGCTAAAGGATTGAAGGCAATTAGAGCAGACCATGGGGTTGAGTCGATCGGCTCTTTGGCTTCTCCGCACTGCACTCTTGAAGAGCTTTATCTACTTCAGTCGATTACTCGTGGCTTAGGGTCTGGAAATATTGATTTTCGTCTGCGGCAAAGTGACTTTTCGGGAGATGGGAAGCTGAGTGGTGCTCCATGGCTAGGAATGGCTGTCGTGGATATATCCACTTTAGATCGCTTGTTTATTGTTGGAAGCTTTTTCAGAAAAGATCACCCGCTGATGGCCCAGCGAGTCCGTCAATCCATTAAAAAGGGCTTGAAACTGTCTGTTCTCAATCCTGCTTTTGATGACTGGCAGCTTTCAATAGAGAACAAGATTTGTGTGGCACCGATCGAAATGGTTGCCGGTTTGGCGAGAATTATAAAGGCGGTAGCCGACGAAACGAATCAAGCAATTTCTTGTGATTTTGTGGATCTGTGTGCTCAGGTTTCTGTCGACGATGAGTCATTGGCAGTTGCTCGAAGCCTTGCTTCTGGGCGCCGCAGTGCGATCTGGCTGGGTAATTACGCCGTTCAGCACAAAAATGCGGCACAGATTCATGCTCTTTCGCAAGAAATCGCTCGGCTTGTGAACTGTGCGTTCGGGGTAATAGGTGAGGCGGCGAACAGTGTGGGTGGTTATCTTGCTGGGGCTGTTCCATTTGGACGGATCGAAGGTAAGAACGCAGTGCAGATGCTTTCAACGCCTTTGAAAGCCTACATACTCGCAGGTGTAGAACCTGATTTGGATATCGCTGACGGGGTTTCAGCGGTTAAGTCCTTGCGAGAAGCGGAGATGGTGGCTGCGCTTACTGTTTTTAAATCACAAAGCCTACTTGACCTGGCGGATGTGCTTTTGCCGATTGCTCCTTTTACCGAGACTGCCGGTGTATTTGTTAACTGTGAAGGTAGGGCGC
>JADKKC010000032.1 GCA_016720685.1 Zoogloea sp. | reverse complement strand
AGCGCGTGGATCTGGAAACGCTTGATCTGCTGCTGGCGCTGGCGCGGGATTCCGGGCTCGACGCGTGGCGTGATCGGTTCTTTTCCGGTGAGAAGATCAATTTCAGCGAAGACCGTGCCGTTCTGCATCCGGCCTTGCGTCACCTGACGCTGGAGCCGTTTCCCAATGCCGAGATGGACGTGATGCCGGAAGTGCGCGCGGTGCGGGCGCACATGCGGCAGTTTTCCGATCGGGTGCGCGCCGGCCTGTGGCGGGGTTTTTCCGGCGAGGCGATTCGGGATGTGGTGAATATCGGCATTGGCGGATCGGATCTGGGGCCGAAGGTGGTGGTGCGGGCGCTGTCGGCCTACCAGCATCCGGGCCTTAACATGCATTTCGTGTCGAACATCGACAGTGCCCACCTGGCCAAGCTGATCGAGCAGCTGGATCCGCACTCCACGTTGTTTGTGGTGGCGAGCAAGACCTTCACGACCCAAGAAACCATGATCAACGCCCATACCGCCCGGGAGTGGCTGTGTGCGGCGGCGGGGGAGGATGCGAAGCGGGCGCTGCCCCTGCATTTTGTGGCGGTCACCGCCAATGAAGAGCAGGCGCGGGCCTTCGGGCTGCCGGCCCAGAACGTCTTCCGTTTGTGGGATTGGGTGGGCGGGCGCTATTCGCTGTGGTCGGCGGTGGGCTTGCCGATTGCGCTGGCGATCGGGATGAACGGTTTCGAGCGTCTGCTTTCGGGTGCGCAGGCGATGGACACCCACTTTCGCGAGGCGCCGCTGGAGAAGAATCTGCCGGTGTTGATGGCGCTGATCGGGATCTGGAACACCAACTTTCTGGGCGCGGGCACCAGTGCGGTGTTGCCGTATCACGAGTCCCTGCGCTTTTTGCCGTCCTTCCTGCAGCAGCTTGAAATGGAGTCGAACGGCAAAACGGTGGGGCGTGATGGTCAGCCCCTTGTCGTGTCAGGCCAATCCGATTGTGTGGGGTGAAATCGGCTCGAACGGGCAGCATGCGTTCTTCCAGCTCCTGCATCAGGGCGGCTGGCTGGTTCCGTGCGATTTCATTGCCAGCGCGCAAAGCGACCATCCCTTGCCGGGGCATCAGGCGCCGCTGATGGCCAACTTTCTTGCACAAAGCGCCGCGCTGGCTTTTGGCAAGACCGAGGAAGAGGCGCGTGCCGAACTGGAGGCGGCCGGTGTGCCGGCCGAGCAGATGGCGGCGCTGTTGCCCCATAAGGTTTTTGCCGGCAACCAGCCGTCGACGACGATCATCATGCCGCGCATCGATGCCTACCATCTGGGGCTGTTGCTGGCGCTGTATGAGCACAAGGTTTTTGTGCAGGGCGTGATCTGGGGGATCAACTCTTTCGATCAATGGGGCGTGGAGCTGGGCAAGCAGCTCGCCGGCCGCCTCCTTCCCGCGCTGCGCGGCGAATCCGATACCGAAGGCCTGGATCAATCCACCCGCGCGCTGATTGCCTGGTGCAGGGAATACGGGGATTTTTGAGGCCGGACTGTAGGGGCGACTTCAGTCGCCCGCTTCTTCGCTGATCAAGCACCGATGGGCGACTGAAGTCGCCCCTACAGGGAGCGCTTTCGGGCTACCGGATGCTCACGAAAGAGGCGGCAAAGGCTGAAAGCCTAAAATAGTTTGAAAAATGGATATAAATGGATAGATTAATGGGTATGTTCAATATCCATACCTTATCCATCACGCCAGACATCCTCGCGCTCGTCGCCCGGATCGACGAGTTCAAGGGCGCTTGGCGTGCCCTGGGAAGCTTGGCGCCGGAACGGCTCTTGGCTCTTCGCCGCGTGGCCACCATCGAAAGTATCGGTTCATCGACTCGCATCGAGGGCAGCAAGCTTTCGGATCGGGAAGTCGAATCCCTCCTGGCGCGCCTCGAAATAAAATCGTTTTCCAGCCGGGACGAACAGGAGGTTGCTGGCTACGCCGAAGTGATGGAACTCGTCTTTTCAGCTTGGGAGCATGTTCTCATCACCGAGAACCACATCAAGCAACTCCACCGAGATCTCCTTGTGCACAGCGAAAAAGACGCCTGGCACCGGGGAAGTTATAAGACGACCTCGAACAGCGTGGCTGCTTTTGATGAGGCGGGAGCACAGGTCGGTGTGATTTTTGAAACCGCCACCCCGTTTGATACTCCCCGACTCATGGGGGAGTTGGTGGCTTGGTATCGGGAAACGCGGGACGCTGAGTCGCTTCATCCGCTTTTGGCTGTATCGATTTTTGTAGTCGTTTTCCTGGAAATCCATCCGTTCCAGGATGGGAATGGACGAATTTCCCGCGTCCTCACAACCCTTCTTCTGCTCCAGGCTGGCTATGCCTACGTGCCGTACAGTTCGCTCGAAAGCATCATCGAGCAGAACAAACAAGGCTACTACTTGGCCCTGCGCCAGACTCAGGGCACGATTCGCACCGACTCTGCGAACTGGCAGCCTTGGGTCGTTTTTTTTCTGCGTGCCCTGTTGTCCCAGGTCAAACGCCTGGAAGGGAAGGTTGAACGCGAAAAACTAATCCTGGCAGCCATGCCGGAACTCTCCCTGCAACTTCTGGAACTGGCCCGAGAGCGGGGACGCCTTACGGTCGCAGATGCGGTAACGGTAACCGGAGCCAACCGCAACACGGTCAAGCTACACCTGCGAAAACTCGTTCAAGCTGGCCACTTCACGCAGTATGGCGCTGGTCGCGGGGTGTGGTACGGGCTGGTGTGAGGGATGAGCACGGGTAGGTCGGGTTAGCCCGCAGGGCGTAACCCGACACCAACATCAACATCGATGGCCACGTCCGATGTCGGGTTACGCTGCGCTAACCCGACCTACCCATGCTGCTGGTAGGCGATTGGGCAAGCCCGTCGGTTGATGGTTTTGTAGGGGCGACTTCAGTCGCACGGTTCTTCGTTGATCAGCCACCGCTGGGCGACTGAAGTCGCCCCCACAGGGAGCGCATTTGATCCAGATGGCTGAGCCTACGGTGCGCTGAGCCATTGATCGAACTCCTCTTCCGGGAACATTCGACAAAGCTGTTTCATTCCATGGCCTGCACGTGAGGACCAGCCTTTTCCTCGAGATATCAGATCTTCCCAGGCATCTTCGACTTCCCAGGGGCGAGTTGCCTTAAGTGCAGACAACAGCATGCCGGCCTGCATGAGGTCCTTGTGCGTCTTGATCTGGAATGCCCCCTCTCTCAAGGTGACAACAATCAGTTTGTGCAGAGCGTAGCGGGCCGGATGGGGCACATTGACAATGACTGCTTGATTGCCACAAATCAGTGCAGATTGTTGAACGTTTTCAAGGGAGTACTCCATGAATTTAAGCGGCTGCAGCGTCACATGCAGGTCCGGGTGTTCATAAGGCACTTCGCCATCACGCCCGACGGGCGTCAGGAAATCAAGCCTGAATTCCTTTTCGTTCGGGATGAGATAGGCCCCGCCCGTTTTTCCACCAAGGCCAGAAACGGGCAAGAATCCCATTTCGAGTGACTGAATCGCCTCGTGCGTTTGCACTGTCATGCCGGCGTTGAGTGCCAGAGAGATGTTCTTTCCTGCATGGGCGAAGTCGATGTCGTGCGTCATGGAGGCATCCGCCACCCCCCATTTCAGGCCCAGCATGTTGCCGTATGACAAAAATGCATGTGTGCCGATGAGCACGCCACCCGCTCGGAAAAATCCATAGTCGGCAAGACGCCGAAGTACCTTGAAATGCCGAGGTAAAACCTGGGCGTTCCCCAAAGCCACAGCAGATCGCACAAGGGGCCCAAGCGATTCTGACGACGAAGCTTCGAGTGACTTGGCCACCAAGGCCCGCACAGCATCATTGTCAGGGCCGACAAAGAGCTGACGACGGGCGCCGGATGGTTCAGAGAACTGGTAGTACCAGTATTTCCGTTCCTTGATGGTTTTGGGGATGAAGCTGCCGGGCAAGTCAGATACTGATCGCATCACATCGGCAGAGAGAGCAACTTCAACGACCTGGGCGAAAGCTGTTTGAGCGATGAGAGAAAGCGGTGTGGATTTCATGCGGTTATACTCAGTTTTTTATTTTGTGAGTATAGCAATAGAGAGGAGCCGATCAGTCATTCCGATTCAGACCCGACAGCTTCAAACCCGTCGGTTGATGGGTTTGTAGGGGCGACTTCAGTCGCCCGCTTTTTCGCTGCTCAACCTCCGATGGGCGACTGAAGTCGCCCCTACAGCTATCTACGCCATCCATGACTCGCGATGCTCTTCGTGTTGGTCGCTACTCCGAATCGGGGCGCATTTATCTGATCACCACGGCCACTATCGGTCGGCGCCCGGTGTTTGAAGATTTCGCTTGCGCACGCTGCGTGGTGAGGGAAATGCGGCACCTGGCGGAGCAAGGCGGAGTCGCGTCGCTGGCCTGGGTTGTGATGCCCGATCACCTGCACTGGCTGTTGCAACTGGGCGAGCACGCCGATCTGTCGGACACGATCCGCGCCTTAAAGGGCCGTAGCGCTCACCGGCTGGGCGGCCCGCTCTGGCAACGCGCTTTTCACGACCGAGCTTTGAGAGAAGAGGACGACTTGCTCGCCGCGGCCCGTTACATCGTCGCGAATCCCCTTCGCGCCGGCCTCGTTTCCCGCATCGGTGACTACCCACATTGGGATGCCATCTGGCTGTAGGTGCTTGTGGTGGGGTGTTGTAGGGGCGACTTCAGTCGCCCGCTTCTTCGCTGATCAGGCACCGCTGGGCGACTGAAGTCGCCCCTACATCCGGCCCCGACATCAAACGGCTTGGCCTTTCGATTTTTGTTGTGTCTCCCAGGCCGTGAATTCTGATGGCCGCAGGCCGTAGCGTGCCAGTACGCCTTCATGCAATCGCCGCAGTTCTTCCACGATCAGTGCTTTGACATTGGTTTGTTCTGGCTTGGGGACCTTGGCGGAAACTGCTGCGTCGATTAGCGACAATCCGTCCGCATCCGGGCTTATCACGACATCCCGGATCGTTTGTTTGATCAGCTCCCGCCAGGCGAGGCGCAGTGGGTCGGGCTCGACGAGGTCCTGCTTGATGGCCAGGTATTCCTGAGTCGAACGCTCGTAAGCCCATACATACAGATCGCGCAGCAGTTCCACGCGCGTCATTTCATACACGCCCAGGGTGGCGCGGCTGTAGGCCTCTTCGGGTACGTCGAGAAAGGTCAGCGGGCAGAGATTGGCCCGGAACAAGGGCAGGTTGGCGGCCAGCCGGGATGTGCGCTTGTTGATGTCGGCAAAGGGCTGCAGGTAGGGCAAGTGCACCATTACAAAAAATGATTGTTCGAAGGGGTCGCTGATCCGGTTCGCCTTGTCCAGCAGGGCGTTGAAAGCGCTGTCGATCTGCGCGGGCACCGACAGCGGGCGATACACGCTCAGGCCGATATCCACTGCATGCAGGCGAAGCCGGCCTTCGTCGGCCGGGTTGGGCAGCAGGTTTTCGGCCAGGGCGCTGTGCAGGTTCATCAGGGTGAAGCGGTCGAATCCCACCGTGTCGATATGTGTAACCAGCAGCTCGATGGCCGTTTTGTGGTTGAGGATCATCTGCGTTTCGATGGTGCCTTTTCCGTGGGCGCTGCGGCCATGCTCGATGAGTTCCCGGGTGTCCAGGCGGGAGTAGGTGTTGCCTTCCAGATGGCTGGAGGCCCAGGACAGATCGATCAGGAGGCGATTCAGAATTGCCCTGCTGTAGGTGCCGGCCGGGTCGCTGGCCTGGGCGGTACGCCCCATTCTGTGCAACTGCTTGCGCAGGGGTTCGGAGAGATAGCAGGTCACATTGGGCTGGTAGCGCTCCAGAAAGTCTCGCTGGTATCCAACGGGTTTGCGCGCCTGAATGGCTTGCTCGATGTAGGCCAGAATGTCACGGCTATCGGCCGATATCGGGATGATGCCTGCCCAGGGTGGCGTTGCGGCAGGCCGGGCTTGTTCCTCGAGCTGCGTGGCTATGCCCGCGCGGTAACGCCGTGCCCGGCCTTCACCTTGCGCGGTGATGCGCCCCTCGGCGATCAGCTGGCTGATCCAGCGCTGCGCTGTGCGCCGCGCTACGCCTGGGTGCCGAGCGAGCAACTCGGCCAGGGTCAAGCCCGCAGCGGAAGCGGCGAGGGTATCGACAAGATCTGCAGGCGTCATCGTGGCGCAGTTCTCAAATGAGTGTGGCGCGATTTTGGCGCAGTTTTGAAAACTGCGCCAGTGCGCTGGTCGACGTGTTGGGTTCGGATGCAGGGGCGACTCCAGCACGGGTAGGTCGGGTTAGCCCGCAGGGCGTAACCCGACACCAACATGAACATCGATGGACACGTCCGATGTCGGGTTACGCTGCGCTAACCCGACCTACCCAAGCTGCCCTACAAGTAAAAAGGGGCTGCCAGTTGGCAGCCCCTTTTGGTGATTCAACCTGCAGTCTTCAAACAACGATTTCCTGTTTTTCTTTCTTGACCTGCATGAACTGCTCGCGGCTGACGCCGAGCCACATGACCAGCGGGCTGGCGACGAGGACGGAGGAGTAGATGCCGAAGCAGATGCCGATGGTGAGGGCGAGGGAGAAGTAATAGAGGGTTTCGCCGCCGAACAGCAGCATGGACAGGACCATGATCTGGGTGCTGCCGTGGGTGATGATGGTGCGGCTGATGGTGCTGGTGATGGCGTGGTCGAGCACCTGCGGGGTGGTGAGGCCGCGCTTCTTCTTGAAGGTTTCGCGGACGCGGTCGAAGACGACGACCGATTCGTTCACCGAGTAGCCGAGCACCGCGAGGGTGGCGGCGAGGACCGGCAGCGAGAACTCCCACTGGAAGAGGGCGAAGAAGCCCAGGATGATGATCACGTCGTGGAGGTTGGCGATGATGGCCGACACGGCGAAGCGCCATTCGAAGCGCATGGCGAGGTAGAGCACGATGCCGCCGATGACCAGCAGCAGGGCCATGGCGCCGTCGGAGGCGAGTTCCTTGCCCACCTGCGGGCCGACGAATTCGACGCGGCGCATTTCGGGCTTGGGGCCTTCGATGGCGCCGAGGCTGGCGATGACTTTTTCGCTGACCTTGGCGGTTTCGATGCCGTCGCGGTTGGGCAGGCGGATGAGCACGTCGCGGGAGCTGCCGAAGTTTTGCACCTGGGCGTCGGCGTAGCCTTCCTTGGCCAGCGCTTCGCGCAGCTTTTCAAGGGCGGGCGGTTCGCTGTAGCTGACCTCCATCAGCGTGCCGCCGGTAAATTCGACGCTGAAGTGCAGGCCTTTGGTGGCCAGGAAGAACACCGCGAGCAGGAAGGTGACCAACGAGATGACGTTGAACACCAGCGCATGCTTCATGAACGGGATGTCTTTGCGGATTCGGAAAAATTCCATGGCAGTGACTGTTCAAATAAGAGTGGATATCTGTGGGTCGGACTTCAGTCCGACATCCCACGTTCAGCCCGCGTTGTCGGACTGAAGTCCGACCCACGGGGGAGCTGTATCAGTTGGCGTCCGCTTTCCAGATCTGCCCGATGGCGAGCTTTTCGAGCTTGCGGCGCTTGCCGTAGATCAGGTTGACCAGCCCGCGGGAAACCAGGATGGCGCTGAACATGGAGGTGAGGATGCCGAGGCAGTGGACCACCGCGAAGCCGCGCACCGGGCCGGAGCCGAAGATGAGGAGGGCGATGCCGGCGATCAGCGTGGTGACGTTGGAGTCGAGGATGGTGTCGAAAGCGCGGTCGTAGCCGGTGGAGATGGCCGCCTGCGGGCTGGAGCCGTTGCGCAGTTCTTCGCGGATGCGTTCGTTGATGAGCACGTTGGCATCGATGGCCATGCCCAGCGTGAGCGCGATTGCGGCGATGCCGGGCAGGGTGAGCGTGGCCTGCAGCAGTGACAGCAGGGCAACCAGCAGCAGCAGGTTGGAGGCCAGCGCAATCACCGACACCAGGCCGAACAGCATGTAGTAGGCGCACATGAAGACGGCGATGGCGATGAAGCCCCACATCGTCGAATGGAAGCCCTTGTTGATGTTTTCGGCGCCGAGGCTGGGGCCGATGGTGCGTTCCTCGATGATTTCCATCGGGGCCGCCAGCGAGCCGGCGCGCAGCAGGAGGGCGGTGTCGGTGGCTTCCTCGGAGCTCATGCGGCCGGAGATCTGCACGCGGCCGCCGCCGATTTCGCCGCGGATGACCGGGGCAGTCACGACTTCGCCCTTGCCCTTTTCGATGAGCAGGATGGCCATGCGCTTGTTGATGTTCTCGCGGGTGACGTCCTTGAAGATGCGGGCGCCGGCGGAATCCAGCGTGAGGTGCACCGCCGGTTCGTGGTTCTGGCCGTCGAAGCCGGGCTGGGCGTCGGTGAGGCGCTCGCCGGTGAGGACAACCTGCTTTTTCACCAGCAGCGGGCTGCCGCCACGCTCGGAGTAAAGCTCGGTGCCGGGCGGAATGCTGCCCTGCATGGCGGATTCGAGGGCGCCGGGGGTGTCGTCGACCATGCGGATTTCAAGGGTGGCGGTGCGGCCGAGGATGTCCTTGGCCTTGGCCACGTCCTGCACGCCGGGCAGTTGCACGACGATGCGGTCGAGGCCCTGCTGCTGGATCACCGGCTCGGCCACGCCGAGTTCGTTGATGCGGTTGTGCAGGGTGGTGATGTTTTGCTTGATCGCGAATTCCTGGATGGTCTTCTGGGCCATCGGGGTGAGGGTGGCGCTGAGCTTGAAGTCGGCGCCTTCGGTGCCTTCGACGAGCTGGAGATCGTTGGTGCTGGCGCTGATCACGCTCTTGGCGCGGGCCTGGGTTTCGACGTCGCGGAACTTGACCACGACGCTCTGGCCTTCACGGGTGATGCCGGCGTGGCGGACGTTCTTGTCGCGCAGGAGGGTGCGCAGATCGCCGGTGGTGGCGTCGAGGCGCTTGGTGACGGCGCCCTTCATGTCCACCTGCAGCAGGAAGTGCACACCGCCACGCAGATCGAGGCCCAGGTACATGGGCAGCGCGTGGATCGAGGTGAGCCACTGGGGGCTGGCCGAGAGCAGGTTGAGCGCGACGACGTAGGACGGGTCGGCGGCGTTCGGGTTGAAGGCCTTTTCGATGGCGTCCTTGGCCTTCAGCTGGGTGTCGGTGTCGCGAAAGCGGGCCCGCACGCTGGTGAGATCGGCAAACAGGCCGTCGTGCTGCAGGCCGGCAGCCTTCAGGCTGTCTTCGACGCGCGCCATGGTGGCGGCGGAATCGAGCTTGAGGGTGGCCTTGCCGCTGGAAACCTGGACGGCAGGCACCTCGCCGTAGAAGTTCGGCAGGGTGTAGATCAGGCCCCACAGCAGGACGAGCACGATGAGGACATTCTTCCAGCGAGGATAGCGGTTCATGGTCGGGCGGGAAAAAGGAGGGGGCGCTGCAAGGCAAAACGGCCGGGGCGGGGGCCCGGCCGTCTGGCTGGAATCAGATCGATTTGAGGGTGCCCTTGGGAAGCACGGCGCCGATGGCCTGCTTCTGGACGATGATCTGGGTGTTGGCGGCGACTTCCACGTGTACATAGCCGTCGCTGATCTGCACGACCTTGCCGACGATACCGCCCTGGGTCAGCACTTCGTCGTTCTTCTGCAGGCCTTCGAGCAGGGCCTTGTGTTCTTTGGAGCGCTTCATCTGCGGGCGGATCATCAGGAACCACAGCACGATGAACATGAAAATCAGCGGCAGCATGCCGGTGATGCTCGACAGCGGGTCTTGCGCGGCGGCGGTGGCCTGGGCGAAAGCGTTGGAAATCAGCACATTAAACTCCGGTAGGCAGATGCAAAGTTTTGAATTATAGCAGCAGGAGCCTGCAGGCTTTCGACCGGGCATAGCAGGCGTTGGCTTGCAAGTTGTGGGTCGAACGAAGTTGTGGGTCGGACTTCAGTCCGACGCGGAGGCTGAAAGTGCGGCCGGAGCCCAAATCCCCCGCAAAACCCCGCGCCTTTTGTGGGTCCGACTTCAGTCCGACGTGGAGGCGGCAAGCCCGGATACCCACGTCAAACTAATACCATGGAAATTTATGGCACTACCATGACCTACAACGCCCTTCGCAAAGGCCGTGTGTCGATTCCGGGGCAGATCTATCTTCTTACCGCCGTGACCTGGGACCGCACACCGTGGTGCCAGGATTTTCGGCTTGGCCGGGAGGTGGCGGGCGTGCTCCATGGCGTAGCGGTGGCCTACCCCGTCCACTGGTTGGTTCAGCTGCCGGACGGTGTGTCGCTCGAACGCCTGATGCAGATTTTCAAGGGCCGCAGCGCCCGCGCACTGAATGTCGCCGGCCTGCGGACGGGCCCTGTCTGGCAACCCGGCTTTCATGATCGCGCGCTGCGCAAGGATGAACCCCCTCGCCGCCGCCCGCCACCTGCTTGCCGCCCCTGCAGCGTGTCGGCGTTCCCTGGGGCCATTGTTAGTGCCTGCTTTAGCCCTGTTTAAGCCCTTGCTGGAGCCCCTGTGGGTCGGACTTCAGTCCGATGCGGGGCGAGCCGAAGTCCGACCCACAAATTCGTTCGACCCACAGGAAGACGTTGCGGCGCACAGATGCCCGACCCGCGATTCCACAAAAAAGCGGCGTCTGCCGTGAAGCAGACGCCGTCAAAATCTCCACGAGGGAGAGGAGGGAGAAAAACACTGTTGGGCCGGCCGTCAGGGCCGGCGGGCGACGATCAGGCCGCCTTGTTCCTTGGGTTGCAGAACCGCTGCCAGTTGGCAGAGATCGTGCTGATCATGTCTTGTGCGGCGAGCAGGGGCAGAAGGCCCATGCGGTGCTGGCTGCGCACGAAGGTTTGGACGTTCGGGTTACAGAGAGTGTTTTTTTCTTCATCGAGCAGGTCGAGGAAGCGGGCTTCTGCGGCGCCCCAGAATTCGGAAGTGCCCACCCAGCCGGTTTCGGCGGTGGCCTCGCGGACAGCTTTGTTCCAGAGGATTTCGGCGCGTTTGAGAGAAACGCCGGCTTTGTTGGCGTGCCAGGGTAAAAGTTTCGGTGATTTCATGACTGTTGCTCCTTGGGGTAGCACCAAACACGCGGGTTTCATGCCGACAAGCTTTTGGGCTGCCATTATGATGCGACGCAATATTGATATATTCAGGGTTAAGCTCTTGTTGTGCAAGGGATGTAAACCCTGATCCCGTCGTGTTTGCTGCATTGCACAATTAGAGTGTAGGTAAGCCTGAGGGCAACCGCAAGCGGCGTTGCATTTTGTTTCAGGTACTTCGTCACGACTGACGTATTCGCGCAACGTGGTGCGTTTTGATGGAGTCGCGTTGTGCGCCGACCCGCTGCCCGTTGTGCCGGTGCCGGGCGGTAGAATGGCGCGCTTCGCCGCCCACCTTTTTGTGACATGTCCCAGCTTCTCGACAACCTCAATCCCGAACAGCTCGCTGCGGTAACCCTGCCGCCCCAGCACGCCCTGATTCTTGCCGGCGCCGGTTCGGGCAAGACCCGGGTGCTGACGACGCGGATCGCCTGGCTGATCCAGAACCATCACTGCAGCGCCCAGGGCATCCTCGCCGTAACCTTTACCAACAAGGCCGCCAAAGAGATGGTGGCCCGCCTGTCGGCGATGTTTCCGATCAACACGCGCGGCATGTGGATCGGCACCTTTCACGGCCTGTGCAATCGTTTCCTGCGTGCCCATCATCGGGAAGCCGGCTTGCCCCAGCTGTTCCAGATCCTCGATTCGGGTGACCAGCTGGCTTCCATCAAGCGCCTGCTGAAAGCCCTCAACGTGGACGACGAAAAGTTTCCGCCCAAGGAGTTGCAGCACTTCATCAACGGGCAGAAGGAGGCGGGAATCCGCCCTGCTGCCGTCGAAGCCTGGGACGACTTCACCCGTCGCCGGGTCGAGCTATACGTGGAGTATGAGGCCCAGTGCCAGCGAGAGGCAGTTGTGGATTTCCCCGAGTTGCTGCTGCGCAGCTATGAATTGCTGGAGCGCAACGAGCCGATCCGCCGGCATTACCAGGCGCGTTTCCGCCATATTCTGGTGGATGAGTTCCAGGATACGAACGTGCTCCAGTACCGCTGGCTGAGCCTTCTGGCCGGCAAGGGCACCGAGGGCGGCGCGAGCCTGTTCTGCGTGGGCGACGACGACCAGTCGATCTACCGCTTCCGCGGCGCCGAGGTGGGCAACATGCGCGATTTCGAGCGGGATTTCAGGGTTGGCAGCGTGATCCGGCTGGAGCAGAACTACCGCTCCCACGGCAACATCCTGGATGCCGCCAACGCGCTGATCGCCCGCAACAGCAAGCGCCTCGGCAAAAACCTGTGGACCGACCGGGGCGCCGGCGAGCCGGTGCGCATTTATGAAGCCTTCACCGACTCGGACGAGGCGCGGTGGATCGTCGAGGAAATCCAGTCGCTGGTGCGTGACGGCATGAGCCGTTCCGACATCGCGCTGCTGTACCGCTCCAACGCCCAGTCGCGGGTGCTCGAACACCAGTTGTTCTCGAGCGGTGTGGCGTATCGGGTGTATGGCGGGCTGCGCTTTTTCGAGCGCCAGGAAGTGAAGCACGCGCTGGCCTACCTGCGCCTGATCAACAACCCGGACGACGACACGGCCTTCAACCGCGTGGTGAATTTCCCGACCCGCGGCATCGGCGCCCGTTCGCTCGAAACCCTGCAGGACGCGGCGCGCACCTTCAACACGCCGCTCTATCAAACGGTGCCGCACCTGTCCGGCAAGCCGGGCACGGCGCTGGGGCAGTTCGTCGGCCTGATCGAGCGTCTGCGGCAGGAAACGGCCAACCTGCCGCTGCACGAAATCGTCGAGCACGTCATCGAGCGCTCTGGCCTGAGCGCCCATTACAAGGCCGAGAAAGAGGGCCAGGAGCGCCTTGAGAACCTGGCCGAACTGATCAATGCAGCGGCCAATTTCAGCGCCGAAGCGGGCGCTGCCTACGAGGCCGAGGAGGGCGCGGTGGATGGTTCGGCGCTGGCGGGCTTTCTCGCCCACGCTTCGCTCGAAGCCGGCGACCACCAGGCCGACGCGGGTTCCGAGGCGGTGCAGCTGATGACCGTGCATGCGGCCAAGGGGCTGGAGTTCGACGCGGTGTTCCTGTCGGGGCTGGAGGAAGGGCTTTTTCCCCACGAGAACAGCATTCTCGAATCCGACGGGCTGGAGGAGGAGC
Organism: Zoogloea sp.; assembly: GCA_016720685.1. Classification (GTDB taxonomy): domain Bacteria; phylum Pseudomonadota; class Gammaproteobacteria; order Burkholderiales; family Rhodocyclaceae; genus Zoogloea. The sequence goes on along the minus strand of JADKKC010000032.1, from coordinate 31,663 downwards.
GGCGCCTGATGTACGTGGCGATGACCCGCGCGCGGCAGCGGCTCTACATCAGCTTTACCCAGAGCCGCATGCTCCACGGCCAGGTGCGCTACAACCTGCGTTCGCGTTTTCTGGAGGAAATCCCCGAGGGGCTGACCAAGTGGCTGACCCCGCCCAGCCCGCGCCGCAGTTTTGTATCGGAGCCGTCGACGCGCTACTACAACCCGGGCGCCGCCAAGCCTGCCATGGCCAGCATGCCGCCGCCCCCGCCGATGAAATCCCGCGACCTGGGCGGCCTCTCGATCGGCCAGAGCGTGCAGCACGCCCGCTTTGGCGACGGCGTGATCGTTGCGGCCGAGGGGAGCGGCAACGATGCACGGGTACAGGTGAAGTTTGAAACCGCTGGCGCCAAGTGGCTGATGCTGGCGGTGGCCAAGCTCACGCCGGTTGGCTGAGCCGCGCCGCCTTCCTGCGGGTCGGGTTTCAGCCCGACTGCGCGGGGGTGTTTCAGCTCTGGCGCAGTTCGGCGTGCAGCGCGGTGAATTCCTGGGCCAGCTTGTGCTTGGGGTCGAGGTGGATCATCGGCTTGGCCTGTTCGTGGCTTTCGCGAATCCTGATCGAGCTTGAAAGATAGGTCTTGAAAACCGGCAGGCCTTCGGCAATGAGTTCCTGGACCAGTTTTTGCGGCAGGCTGGCGCGGGGCTGAAACTGGTTGACGACGATGCCTTCGACTTCCAGGTCGCGGTTGTGGTCGGCCCGGATCTCCTGCACGTTCTCCATCAGCGCATACAGCGCGCGGCGCGAGAAGTCGTCGCAGTCGAAGGGAATCAGGCACAGCTGGGTGGCGATCAGCGCCGAGCGGGTGTAGAAGTTGAGCGCCGGCGGGGTGTCGATGAAGATCGCGTCGAAATCGTCGGCCAGTTCGTCCAGCGCGTCGCGCAGCTTGAAGATCTTGTAGCGGGATTCGAGCTTGCCCTGCAGTTCTTCGAGCTGCGGGTGCGAGGGCAGGATCGACAGGTTGGCGAAAGGCGTGGGCTGCACGAAGTCCGCGGTTTTCTTGGGGCTGAACTTGAACGAGAGGGTCTGCTCGAACAGGCCGGCGAGCGTGTCGTCCATGTTGTCGGCGGCGTCGCCGAGCAGGTAGTGGGTGGAGTTGCCCTGCGGGTCCAGGTCCACCACCAGGGTGCGCAGGCCCTGTGCTGCGCTGATTGCGGCGAGGTTGCAGGTAATCGTGGATTTGCCCACGCCGCCTTTCTGGTTGAAGACCACTCGTCGCATCGTTTCTCCCCTTTGTCTCTTGCGTTTTGGAATGCGCGCGATTGTGCCATGCAATCGGGGCGACTCCGTATTTACCGAAGGTGCGTAAATGCGCATGGTCGGGTAAACTCGTATAACAATAACTAAAGTGCAGTCTTCGTCGCCCCCTCCTTCGGCGGCGGAAACCCGGTTCTGCGTGAGGTGTGCCCCGCGCAATTCCGTCAGACAATTCAAATGCCCGTTTCGGGGCATCCGTAACGATTCCCGATTTTCGGTCCGCCGCCAGCTCGCGCAACCTGCCGCTGGTCTTGGCCGTTCACCGGTGGGTCGCGATCGAATCACACTGTGAGCAGAGACAAACTATGGACAAGGATTTTATTGCCGCCGCCCTCGATTACCACCGCAGCCCGACTCGCGGCAAGATTTCGGTGGTGCCGACCAAGGGCCTGACCAACCAGCGTGATCTGGCGCTGGCGTATTCTCCCGGCGTGGCTGCGGCCTGTGATGCAATCGTTGCCAACCCGGCCGACGCGCAGGAATACACCTCCCGCGGCAACCTGGTGGCGGTGATCACCAACGGCACCGCGGTGCTCGGCCTCGGCAACATCGGCCCGCTGGCCGCCAAGCCGGTTATGGAAGGCAAGGGCTGCCTGTTCAAGAAATTCGCCAACATCGACGTGTTCGATATCGAGCTGGCCGAGAACGATCCGGACAAGCTGATCGACATGATCGCCGCCCTCGAGCCGACCCTCGGCGGCGTCAACCTCGAAGACATCAAGGCGCCCGAGTGCTTCTACATCGAGCAGAAGCTGCGCGAGCGGATGAACATTCCCGTCTTCCACGACGACCAGCACGGCACCGCCATCATCTCTGCCGCGGCCATGCTCAACGGTCTCAAGGTGGTCGGCAAGGATATTGCCAAGGTCAAGGTCGTGGTGTCGGGCGCCGGTGCGGCGGCCATCGCCTGCCTCGAGCTGTGGTGCGGTCTCGGCATTCGCCGCGAAAACGTTTTCGTGTGCGACTCCAAGGGCGTGATCTACGCCGGCCGTGACGAAAACATGGAGCCCACCAAGGCCCGCTACGCCCAGAAAACCGAGTGCCGTACCCTGGCCGACGCCATGGTCGGTGCCGACGTGTTCCTCGGCCTGTCGGCTGCCGGCGTGCTCAAGCAGGACATGGTCAAGACCATGGCCGACAAGCCGCTGATCTTCGCGCTGGCCAACCCGACCCCGGAAATCATGCCGGAGCTGGCCAAGGAAGTGCGCCCCGACGCCATCATCGCCACCGGCCGTTCGGACTATCCGAACCAGGTGAACAACGTGCTGTGCTTCCCGTTCATCTTCCGGGGCGCGCTCGACGTGGGCGCCACCAAGATCAACGAAGAGATGAAGCTGGCCTGCGTGAAGGCCATCGCCGAACTGGCCGAAGCCGAGCAGTCCGACGTGGTGGCCCAGGCCTACGGCGGCGCCGACCTCAACTTCGGCCCGAACTACCTGATTCCGAAGCCCTTCGATCCCCGCCTGATCGTCAAGATCGCCCCCGCGGTGGCCCAGGCGGCCATCGATTCCGGCGTGGCCACGCGCGAGATCGACATGGAGGCTTACATCCAGAGCCTCAACGAGTTCGTGTATCAGTCCGGCATCATCATGAAGCCGGTGTTCACGATGGCCAAGCGCGTGCCCCTCGAGCAAAAGCGCGTGCTTTACTCCGAAGGCGAGAGCGAGCTCGTGCTGCGCGCGGTGCGTGCCGTGGTCGATGAAAGCCTCGCCCGTCCGGTGCTCATCGGCCGTCCGGCGGTGATCGACATGCGCATCGAGAAGTGCGGCCTCAACCTCAAGGCCGGACGTGATTTCGATGTGGTGAACGTCGAGTCCGACAGCCGCTACCGCGAGCTGTGGCAGGAGTATTACCGCCTCATGGGCCGCGATGGCGTCACCCCGGACTCCGCCCGCGAGGCCCTGCGGCGCGACTCGACCCTGATCGGCTGCATGCTGCTGCGTCGCGGCGACGCCGACGCGCTGATCTGCGGCACCACCGGTTCGTACGACGAGCACTTCCGTCACGTGGAAAGCGTCATCGGGCTCAAGCGCGGCGCCAAGCTGTTTGCCGCGATGAACGTGCTGCTGCTGCCGCAGCGTGTGCTGGCCATCGCCGACACCTACGTCAATGAACTGCCCAGCGGCGCCGAGATCGCCGAGATCGCCGGGATGGCGGCCGAGGAAATGAAGCGTTTCGGCATCGAGCCGAAGGTTGCGCTGCTGTCCCATTCCAACTTCGGCAGCGCCCGCAGCAGCTCGTCCCTCAAGATGCGTGAAGCGCGCGACATCCTGCGCGTCAAGGTGCCCGACCTGCAGTGCGATGGCGAAATGCACGGCGATTCGGCCCTGTCGGCCGAAATCCGCGATCGCCTGCACCCTGACTCGACCCTCCACGGTGAAGCGAACGTGCTGGTCATGCCCAACCTCGACGCCGCCAACATCGCCTTCAACCTGCTCAAGATTGCCAGCGGCGACGGCGTCTCGGTCGGCCCGATCCTGCTGGGCGCGGCCCGTGCGGTGCACATCCTGACCCCGTCCGCATCCGTGCGCCGGCTGGTCAACATCACCGCGCTGGCGGTGGTCGATGCGCTCGAGCAGCGCGAGGCCTCGCCGGTCTGATTGACGGCCTTGCCGGACTGAACTCCGGCCCACGGAATCCAGCATCTTCCCGTGGGTCGGAGTTCAGTCTGACGCCTTGCTCAAGGCCTCCGGTACAATCGCGTTTCGACGATGTTCCGTGAGGTGATGCATGTCCCGACTCATCCGCTTTGAACGCACCGGTGGCCCCGAAGTCCTGCAGTGGGTCGAGGCCGACGTGCCGCCGCCGCTCGCCGGCGAGGTGCGTATCCGTCATGAGGCCGTGGGTGTCAATTTCATCGACACCTACCACCGCTCCGGGCTTTATCCGGTGCCGCTGCCGTCCGGGCTTGGCCAGGAAGCGGCCGGCGTGGTCGAGGCGCTCGGTGACGGGGTGAGCGGTTTTGCCCCCGGCGACCGCGTTGCCTACGTGGGCGGCGCGCTTGGCGCCTATTCGGAAGTCCGCAACCTTTCCGCCGATCTGCTGGTCAAGCTGCACGACAGCCTTTCCTTCGAGCAGGGCGCGGCGATGATGATGCAGGGGCTCACGGCCCAGTATCTGCTGCGCCGCACCTACCGGGTTCAGCCCGGCGACACGATCCTGATCCACGCCGCTGCCGGCGGGGTGGGTTTGATCGTTTGCCAGTGGGCGAAGGCGCTTGGCGCCACGGTGATCGGCAGCGTGAGCTCCGACGCCAAGGCCGAGCTGGCGCGCCAGCACGGCTGCGACCACACCATTGTTTATACGCGCGAGAGCGTTTCCGCCCGGGTTCGCGAGATCACCGGCGGAGCAGGCGTGCCGGTGGTCTACGATTCCATCGGCAAGGATACCTTCATGGATTCCCTGGCCTGCCTGCGGCCGCTGGGCATGATGGTGACCTTCGGCAACGCCTCCGGCCCGGTGCCGGCCTTTGAGCCGGCCATACTGAGCAAGATGGGTTCCCTGTTTCTGACCCGTCCGGCACTGTTCCACTACACCGCCCGGCGCGAGGATCTGCTGGCCATGGCCGACGAACTCTTTGCCGTTGTGGCGTCGGGGCAGGTCCGCCTTTCGATCAACCAGCGCTATCCGCTCAAGGATGCCGCCACCGCCCACCGTGAGCTGGAAGCGCGGCGCACGACCGGTTCGACCATACTGATTCCGTAAAGATGAACGCTGCAAAAATTTGTCCGGGCCTGCGTGCCCTGCTGCTGTCCGTTTCCCTTGTCGTGGCTCCGTCGCTGCAGGCTGCGCCGCCGGCTCCTCCCGTGCCGGCAGTGCTCACGCCGGGGCAGGCTGCCTTCATGCAGGCCGAGACCCGGCGCATCGAGGAAAACTTCATCCAGAAGGTGATGAGCATTACCGGCGCCACCCACGCCCAGGTGGTGAGGGCGATTCCGGCCAAGGGCCGGCTGACCGACCGCCTGGCGCGCATTTACAGTTTTCTGGAGCGGGATCTGAACGCTCCGCTGACCGACGAGCAGCAGGCGCTGATCTATGCCGCGGACGGCGAGCGCAAGCAGGCCCTGAAGGATCTGCCGGCTCAGGCTGCGGCGAAGTAGAAGATAGAGGGGTGGGGCAGTGAGCGCCCGGGGCGCAGTTGCTGCCCCTCCGGGCGTCAAAACAGCTCGATATCGTTCTCGGGCTTCTCGCGGGGAGTGATTTTTCCGGCGGCACACAGCGCTTCGTGGTTGGCGATCTGGTTGCGGCCGTTTTCCTTGGCGAAGTAGAGCGCTTCGTCTGCCCGGCCGACGATCTCCGGAATCGTGTCGTGGGGAAGGATGTGGGTGTAGCCGACGCTGGCGGTCACCGTGCCAACCTGGGGAAAGGCGTAGCTGGCGGTGGCCGCGCGGAAGCGCTCGAGGGCGGCTTCGACTTCGTGTTCCGAGCCGGCCCTGATCACCACCACGAACTCTTCGCCGCCAAAGCGGAACAGTTTGTCCTGGTGGCGGAAGCTTTCACGCATGATGCGCGCGAGCAGCAGCAGCACTTCGTCGCCGTACAGGTGGCCAAACTGGTCGTTGACGCGCTTGAAGTGATCCACGTCGACCACTGCCAGCCAGTAGCTGCCGTCGTCGTGGTGGCGTCGGCGGTGCCGGCCGGGGTCTTCGCTTTCTGTCTGGCTGATCATTCCGGCCAGGATCTTGCCGAGGTTTTCGTCGAAGGTCTTGCGGTTGAGCATCCCGGTCAGGGTGTCCCGTTCGCTGTAGTCCAGCAGGCTCAGGTAGTTTCGGTAAAGGCCCAGGAAGCCTTCCGCCGTGCCGAGGTCGTCGTCGGCCAGGGGCTTGTCGCAGCTGACTTCGAGCACGCCCAGCACGCCCCGATCCACGCTGATCGGGAAACAATGCACGTAGGTGCCGACGTCTTCGTTGTGGCGGAGAACGATCTGGCTGTGCTCGACGCAGGCGACCATTTCCGGCCGCGAGGCGAGCGGCACGACCGCGTCGATGTCGTCGAATTCCGATGAGTAGAGCACGCCATCCGCCCCCACGTGGGTGATGCGTTCGAGGTACTGCGCCGGGTGATCGCCGCTCACCCGGTAGATATTGACCTCGCGCGCCTTGACCAGCTCGAAAAGCGCCGAGGCGACGCCGACCTCCAGCAGGGTTCGGTCACGGTGCTGGGTGATGGACTCGACATGTTTGAGGACGTGGATCATGGGTGTCCGGGGCAATTCTGGGCAACTTGATATTTTATATGATGGCTTTTGCTTTCGCTCCTCGTTCACGCGAGATGTCGGAAATAGCTCACGAATTTTACTTATCGCGCTGCGCTGCGCGGAGGATCCGGTGGGTGTCGCATCCAAATGCCGGCCGCCGACCCTGCGTATAATCAAAAACCCTGCCTGAGTCGATTGTGCCCCCTTTCTTGAACCACGATACCTTCGTCAACATCCTGTTTTCCCGCGTCGAGCGGGCTACCGTGACCCGCGCGCTGGTCATTGTGAATGCGCTCGTTTTCGTGTTCCTGGCCGCGGTGTCGATGAGCCCGATGCAGATTCCGGCCGACTTGCTGATCCGGGTGGGCGGCAACTTCGCTCCGTTGATCCAGAAGGGCGAGGAGTGGCGCTTGTTCACGGCGCTTTTCCTGCACGGCGGGCTGCTTCACGTGGGCCTCAACATGTTCGCGCTGCATCAGGCGGGGCAGGTCGTCGAGCGCCTCTTCGGGCGCTGGGGCTTTGCGGTGATCTATATCGTGGCGGGCCTGCTCGGCAACCTGGCCAGCCTGTGGTGGAAGCCGGGGCCGGTGAGCGTCGGCGCGTCGGGGGCGATCTTCGGTGTGTATGGCGCGCTGTTGTCTTACCTGCTGCTGCAGCGCGGCTCGGTTCCAAGCGAAATTTTCCGCGAGATGCGTTCGGGCACGCTCGGTTTCATCGGCTACTCGCTGTTTGCCGGTTTCACGATTCCCGGCATCGACAATGCCGCCCACCTGGGCGGCCTGGTGGGCGGGTTGGTGCTGGGCGCTGCGTTTGCCGAGCCGATCATCGCGCCCCGGCCGGTGCGCTGGCTGGCGCCGCGGGCGCTGGCCGGCCTGCTCGCCGCGGCCCTGCTGGGCGCCGGGCTGTGGCAGACGGCACCCCAGGTGGTGCGCAAGTTCGAGATCGATTCGGCCTACCAGCAAACCGTGCAGCGCTTTGCCCTCGAAGAGCAGGAGCTGGTTCGTGAACAGGCGGCGCTGATGGAAGCCCTGCGCCTGCGGCGTGTCACCGAAGCGGCGGCCCTCGACAAGCTGGAACACGATTTCATTCCGCGCTGGGATCGGGCGATCACCCAGCTTTCGTGGCGTCAGGCCCCTGGCGGACAGGAGTGGCAGCGGGACGAACTGGTGCATTACGCCACGACCCGCCGCGACGCGCTGAAGGCTCTCGCCCAGGCGTTCGAAACACGTCAGACGGTGTGGATCGAGCGTTCGCGGGTGTTGCAGGTGCAGGCCGAAAACATTCTGCTGCAGATGCGCCTGCGCAAGTCGATGGAGACGGCCAGGCCCTAGTCGCCTGGCGAGGCACCGGAGTCGGTCATGGGCATCGTTCAGCAGATCCTGCTCATGCTTCTTCTCGTCGGGATCAGCGCCTTTTTTTCGCTGTCGGAGATCTCGATTGCCGCGTCGCGCAAGGCGCGCCTGTCGGTGCTGGCGGACGAAGGCCATTCGGCGGCGGAGCGGGTGCTGGCGCTGCAGGCGCAGCCGGGGCCTTTCTTCACGCTGGTGCAGATCGGGCTCAATGCCGTGGCGATCATGGGGGGCATTGTCGGTGACGAGGCTTTCTCGCCCTGGCTGGCAAGGCTGCTGCGGCCGCTGGTGCCCGCGGAGCATCTCGATACGCTGGCGTTCGCGCTGTCCTTCACGCTGGTCACATCGCTGTTCATCCTGTTTGCCGACCTGATGCCCAAGCGCCTCGGCATGGCGGCGCCAGAAAAACTGGCCATGGCCGTGGCCGGGCCGATGAGTTTCCTGATCCGCTGGCTGCGGCCCATCCTGTGGGTCTACAACGAGGCGGCCAACGGGCTGTTCCGTCTGCTGGGCCTGCCCACGGTGCGCAACGACACCATGACGCCGGACGAGATCATCGCGGTGGTGCAGGCCGGCGCGGATGCGGGCGTGCTCGCCGAGCAGGAGCACGCACTGATCGAAAACGTCTTCGACCTGGATTTTCGCAGCGCCCCGTCGGCGATGACCACCCGCGACAGCGTGGTGTTCTTTACCCTGCAGGAGAGCGAGGAGAGCATTCGCCAGAAGATTGCGTCCCGTCCGTTCAACCGCTTTCCGGTGTGCGATGCGTCGATCGACACCGTGGTGGGCTATGTCGACGCCAAGGATCTGCTCAACCGGGTGCTGGCGGGGCAGTCCCTGTCGATGAAGGCCGATGCGCCGATCAACCCCTTGCTGGCGCTGCCCGATACGCTCACCCTCGCCGAGGTGCTGGAGCGCTTTCGCGAGGCGCGGGAGGATTTCGCGGTGATCATCAACGAGTACGCGCTGGTGGTCGGGGTGATCACCCTCAACGACATCTTCCGGGCACTGGTCGGCTCGGACGTGGAGCAGGCCCAGGAGGAGCAGATCGTCCGTCGTGACGAACGCAGCTGGCTGGTCGATGGCGCCACGACGGCGGCCGACGTGATGCGCGTGCTCGAGATCGGCGACGACGACGGTAGCGAGAACTACGAGACCATCGCCGGCTTCATGATGTATCACCTGCGCAAGATTCCTAGGCGCACCGACCGGGTGGAGTTTGGCGGCTACCGTTTCGAGGTGATGGATGTGGATAACCACCGCATCGATCAGTTGCTGGTGAGCCGGCTCGACCCAGACGGAGAAATCTCCGGCGAGACGTGAAACCGCAGCCGGGCGGCAGGTAAAATTGCGGGATGTCAGAATCCCACACCCCCCGTTTCATCCACCTGCGCCTCCACACCGAATACTCGATCTCCGACGGGATCGTGCAGGTGGATTCCGCCATCGCCCGCGCGGCCGCCGACGGCATGCCGGCGCTGGGCATTTCCGATCTGGCCAACCTGTTCGGGATGGTCAAGTTCTACAAGGGCGCCCGCGGCAAGGGCATCAAGCCGATCATCGGCGCCGACTGCTGGATCACCAACAGCATCGAGCGCGACAAGCCTTTCCGCGTGCTGCTGATCTGCCGGAATCGCAAGGGCTACGGCCAGCTGTGCGAGCTGCTCACCCGTGCGTTCATGGAGAACAAGCACCGCGGGCGGGCCGAGATCAACCGCGACTGGCTCGACGCCGATTCCGCCTCCGGGCTGCTGTGCTTGTCGGGCGCGCGGGATGGCGACATCGGCCACGCGCTCGCCAACGGTAATCACGCGGTTGCCGAAGCCCTCGCTGCCGACTGGGCCAGGCGCTTTCCCGACGCCTTTTACATCGAGCTGCAGCGCGCGGGCCACCCGGGAACCGAAACCTATATCCGCGAGGCCGTGCAGATCGCCGCGCGCCTTAACCTCCCGGTGGTCGCCACCCACCCGATCCAGTTCACCCGGCCCGAGGATTTCAAGGCCCACGAGGCGCGGTGTGCATCTCCCAGGGCTACGTGCTGGCCGACAAGCGCCGGCCCAAGGATTTCACCGACCAGCAATATTTCAAGAGCCAGGACGAGATGGCGGCGCTGTTTGCCGACATCCCGGAAGCGCTGCAGAACAGCGTCGAGATTGCCCGCCGCTGCTCGCTCACGGTGCAACTGGGCAAGAACTTCCTGCCCCAGTTCCCGACCCCGGAAGGCATGACCCTGAACGACTTTCTCGTCGCCGAGGCCAAGGCCGGCCTCGAAGTGCGCCTCGCCGAGCTTTTCCCCAAGGAAGAGGTGCGCGAGTCGCGGCGCGAGGAATACGAGTCGCGCCTCAAGTTCGAGACCGACACCATCGTCCAGATGGGTTTCCCCGGCTACTTCCTGATCGTGGCGGACTTCATCAACTGGGCCAAGCACAACGGCGTGCCGGTGGGCCCGGGGCGGGGTTCCGGCGCCGGTTCGCTGGTGGCCTACAGCCTGCGCATCACCGACATCGACCCGCTGGCCTACGCGCTGCTGTTCGAGCGCTTCCTCAACCCCGAGCGGGTATCGATGCCCGACTTCGACATCGACTTCTGCCAGGACAACCGCTACAAGGTCATCGAATACGTGCGCGCCCACTACGGCGCCGACGCGGTGAGCCAGATCGCCACCTTCGGCACCATGGCCTCCAAGGCGGTCATCCGCGATGCCGGCCGGGTGCTCGACATGGGCTACAACTTCTGCGATCAGCTCTCCAAGCTGATCCCGGTGGTGCAGAACAAGCCCCTGTCGCTGGCCGACGCCCGCGAGCAGGAGCCGCAGATCAACGAGCTGATGGTCGACGGCAACGATGGCGAATCGATCCAGGAACTGTGGAGCCTCGCCGAGCCGCTCGAGGGCCTGACCCGCGGCGTCGGCATGCACGCCGGCGGCGTGCTGATCGCGCCGGGCAAGCTCACCGATTTCTGCCCGCTCTACATCGCCGACGGCGACGATGCCACGCCGGTTTCCCAGTTCGACAAGGACGACGTGGAGGCCGTGGGCCTGGTGAAGTTCGACTTCCTGGGCCTTCGCAACCTGACGATCATCGAGCTGGCGCTCGAATACGTGAAGCGCCTCACCGGCAGCCGGCCCGACCTGATGAGCCTGGGTTTCGAAGACCAGGCGGCCTACCACATCCTGCGTGAAGCCAACACCACGGCCATCTTCCAGGTTGAATCGGAAGGCATGAAGAAGCTTCTCAAGAAGCTCGCCCCCGACCGCTTCGAAGACATCATCGCCGTGCTGGCGCTGTACCGGCCGGGCCCGCTGGGTTCCGGCATGGTGGACGACTTCATCCTGCGTAAAAAAGGCCAGCAGGCCATCGACTATTTCCACCCTGACCTCACTGCCTGCCTGTCGCCCACCTACGGTGTGATCGTGTACCAGGAGCAGGTGATGCAGATCTCCCAGATCATCGGGGGCTACACCCTGGGCGGCGCCGACATGCTGCGCCGGGCGATGGGCAAGAAGAAGGCCGAGGAAATGGCCCTGCACCGGGAGACCATTGCCGACGGCGCGCGCCAGAAGGGCTACGACCCGGCGCTGGCCGAGCAGCTCTTCGACCTGATGACCAAGTTTGCCGAGTACGGCTTCAACAAGTCGCACACGGCGGCCTATGCGGTGGTGACGTATCACACGGCCTGGCTCAAGGCCTACCACTGCTCGGCCTTCATGGCCGCGACGATGTCGTCCGACCTGGACAACACCGACACCATCAAGATCTTTTACGAAGACACGGTCGCCAACGGCATCAAGGTGCTGCCGCCCGACGTGAACGAATCCGACTACCGCTTCGTGCCCACCGACGCCAAGACCATCCGTTACGGCCTTGGCGCCGTGAAGGGCGTGGGCGAGCCGGCGGTGCGGGCGATCCTGGCGGCCCGCGAAGCCGGCGGGCCGTTCAAGGATCTGTTCGATTTTGCCTGCCGCGTGGACAAGCGCATGGCCAACCGCCGGGTGATCGAGGCGTTGATCCGCGCCGGCGGCTTCGACACCATCGCCCCCGACCAGCCGGCCGAGCGGGCCAAGCTGATGGCCTCGGTCGGCATCGCCATCGAAGCGGCCGAGCAGATCGCGGCCAATGCCATGCAGAGCGGGCTGTTCGACATTCCCGGCGAAGCCGCGCCGCCGATGGCGGATTACGTAAAAGTGCGCCCGTGGGGCGAGCGCGAGCGGCTCAAGGAAGAAAAGCTGGCGATCGGTTTTTTCCTGTCCGGCCACCCGTTCAACGCGTTCAAGTCCGAGGTGCGGCGTTTCGTGCGGCGCACGCTGGCCCACGTGGAGCCGAGCAAAGATCTGATCACCATGGCCGGCGTGGTCATGGAAGTGCGCGCCAAGATGACGGCCCGGGGCAAGATCGCCTTCGTGCTCCTCGACGACGGCACGACCCCGCGGGAGGTCTCGGTGTTCTCGGAAAACTTCGACAACAACCGCCACCGCATCGTGGTGGACGAGGTTTTGATCGTTGAAGCCAAGGTGAGCAACGACGATTTTTCGGGTGGTTTCCGCATCGTTGCCGACAAGCTGATGACTCTTGGCGAAGCCCGCGGCCGTTTTGCCCGCGCGCTGCAGGTCAAGCTCAACGGTGAGGTGGGCCAGGCCGGTGGCGCTGCGGCGGCGGCCGACCGTCTGCAGTCGGTGCTCGAACCCTTCCGCCAGGGCGATTGCCCGGTTCGCGTGCGCTACCGCAACGCCCAGGCCGAAGCCGATTTCCCCCTCGGCGCGGGCTGGCGCGTGCGCCCCGACGACAGCCTCCTGGAAAGTCTGCGCGACTGGCTGGCGCCGGATTCGGTCGAGGTGATTTACCCATGAGCGGTTTCTTTCTTGACGCGACCCTGATCGAATCCTTGATCGACAAGGCCCGCGCGGCGCCGCGGCGGCGCAGTCATCACAACCTGCACACCGATCCCGCGGCGCCGGCCCACCGCATGCTGGTGGCGATGGAGCCGGATTCCTACGTGCGCCCCCACCGCCACCTCGATCCGGCCAAGGCGGAAACCATCATCGTGCTGCGCGGCCGGCTCGGCACCCTGATTTTCGATGCTGCCGGGCAGGTGCTGGACGCCCGGGTGATGGCGCCCGGTGCGGCCGTGTTTGGCTATGACGTGCCGCCCGGTGTGTTTCACTGCATCGTGGCGCTGGAGAGCGGCACGGTGTTCGTCGAGGCGAAGGCCGGGCCTTACGCGGTGCCGCTCGAGGCCGAATGGGGCGGTTGGGCGCCGGCGGAAGGGGAAGCCGGTGTGCCGGCGTATCTGGCGCTCTTGCAGGGCCGGCTGGCCGGCTGAGGGCCGCCAGGCCGCGCAGCGGGAGTCGTGTCAGTGGGGGACGATGGGCGCGGCGGGCAGGATGCCAACACGCAGGAGTTCGGTGATGGCGTCGGCGGGTAGCGGGGGGCTGAACAGGTAGCCCTGGGCCGCCGAGCAGCCTTCGTCGCGCAAAAACGCCATTTGTTCCGGGGTTTCGGTGCCTTCGGCGATCACTTCGAGGCGCAGGCTGTGGCCGAGCTGGATGACGGCGCGCACGATGGCGGCGTCGTCCGGATCGTCGGTGATGTCGCGCACGAAGCTCTGGTCGATCTTGAGGCGATCGACCGGAAAGCGCTTGAGGTAGGCGAGGCTTGAATAGCCGGTGCCGAAGTCGTCGATCGACAGGCGCACCCCCAGGGCTTTCAGGCGCCCGAGGATGGCTTCCACATCGGGGCCGGATTGCATCAGCAGGGATTCGGTCAGTTCCAGTTCGAGCCAGGTGCCGTCCAGCCCGCTGTCGGCGAGGGCGCGGGCGACGGTGGCGACGATGTCGGTGCGGCGAAACTGCATCGCCGACAGATTGACCGCCACCGGCACCGGGGGCAGGCCCTGGTCCTGCCAGCTGCGGGCCTGCCGGCAGGCCGTTTGCAGCACCCATTCGCCGATCGGCACGATGAGGCCGCATTCTTCGGCCAGCGGGATGAAGCGGGCTGGCGAAATTCCGCCCATCACGCCGCTGAACCAGCGCAGCAGTGCTTCCACGCCGATGATGCGGTTGTTCGAGAGGTCGACCTGCGGCTGGTAGTGGAGCGTGAATTCCCGTTGTTCGATGGCCCGGCGCAGGCCGTTTTCCAGGTGCAGGCGTTCGAGGGCGTTCACGTTCATGACCTCGTCGAAGAAGCGGTAGGTGTTTCGGCCGCTTTCCTTGGCGTGGTACATGGCGGTGTCGGCGTTTTTCATCAGCACCTCGACGCTGGCGCCGTCTTCCGGGTAGAGGGCGATGCCGATCGAGAACGATGTGCCCAGCTGCTGGTTGTCGATTTCGAAGGGCGGTTCGAGCTGGACGAGGATTTTTTCGGCCACCCGCGCGGCGTCGTCGGGACTGTCCACGCCGGTGAGCACGATCAGGAATTCATCGCCGCCCTGGCGGCTGACCGTGTCGGTGCCGCGGACACAGTTCGAGAGCCGCCGTGCAACGCCTTGCAGCAGCTGGTCGCCCATCAGGTGACCGAGCGAGTCGTTGATTGTCTTGAAGCGGTCCAGATCAAGGAACAGCAGCGCGATGCGGTTGCCCTGGCGGGCGGCGTTGGCGAGGGCTTGCTCCAGGCGGTCGTGGAGAAGCGACCGGTTGGGCAGGCCGGTCAGCGGGTCGTGATGGGCCAGGAAGGCGATGCGCGCCTCGGAGGCCTTGCGTTCGGTGATATCGGAAAAAACCGCCACGTAATGGGTCAGGCGTCCGCTCATGTCGCGCACGGCACTGATCGACAGGGAAGAGGGGTAGAAGCTGCCATCCTTTCTCCGGTCGCGCACCTCGCCCTGCCAGAAGCCGAGGATCTCGATGTCCTGCCACATGGCCTCGTAGAAACTCTGGTCGTGGGTGCCGGAGCGGAGCAGAGGGGGCGTCGTTCCGATGGCCTCGGCTTCGGTGTAGCCGGTGACCTCGGTGTAGGCACGGTTGACCGACAGGATGCGTTCGTTGGCGTCGGTGACGATGATGGCTTCGATGCTGTTGCTGAAAACAGTCCATGCCAGCTTCAACTGCTCTTCGTGGCTGCGCCTGACGGTGATGTCGGCAATCGTCGTGACCACGCCGCGAACGGTGCTGGATTCGTCCTCGAAGAGGGGCACCGCGTTGGTCCACACCCAGCGTCGGGTGCCGTCGCCGCGGTTGACGCCGAGCATGCCGGAGGCCGGCTTGCCGGTTTCGAGAGCCTGTATGGCGGGAATCTCGCTGCGCTTGATCGGCTCGCCGTACTCGTCGAGGTAGAGGGAGAAGTCACCCTGCAGGTGCAGTTCGCTCATCTCGGCGTCGGAGAGGCCGAGGATTTCGGAGGCTGTCGCGTTGTGCAGCTGAAGCATGCCATTGGCGTCGCGCATGATGACGCCTTCGCCCATCGAGGCGAGGAGGGTTCTCATGTGCGTTTCCCGTTCGCGCAGTTCGGCCTCGGTGTTGCGCCGGTCGGTGATGTCCAGGCAGAAGCCGATGAACCCGGCGAAGGCCCCGGACTCGTCGTGGATCGGACGTCCGGTGTCGATGACCCAGCGGTATTCCCCGTCGTGGCGACGCAGACGGTATTCCATCTCAAGCGGGGTCTGGGCGGCAAAATGCCCCAGGTAGGCGCTGACGCAGCGGTCGAAATCGTCCGGATGAAGGCCGGCGGTCCAGCCGTCACCGAGCTCCCGCTCAAGCGCGCGGCCGGTGAACTCGAGCCAGGTCCGGTTGACGTAGGTGCAGCTGGCGTATTGGTCGGCACGCCAGATCAGGGCAGGAAAGCGCTCGAACAGCGCGAGCGGGAAATCCTGCGGGGCTGGATGTCGGGTGTCGGTAGAGTCGGTCGTTGAGGCCACGGCGGATGTCGGGAATGAACGGCTTCCGTTGAGAGTTGCACATTAACGGCAACTCTTCCGTGAATCTGAATGTTCCTGCCTGCAGGCGCTACACGCTGGCTTCGCGGTGAAAGCCGGCTTTGGCGGGCGCCTCGGCGGGCGTCCAGTCCACGTGGCTGACGCGTGCGGCGGGCGGGCCGCGGCGGGCCCATTCAAGGATGGCCTCCACGGCGGCCGGCGGGCCGGCGACGAGGGCTTCGACGCTGCCATCGCTGCGGTTGCGCACCCAGCCGAACAGGCCGAGTTCGGTGGCCCGGGCGTGCAGCGCGTTGCGGTAGCCCACGCCCTGCACGTGGCCCCGGATGCGCACGAGGCGTGCGCCGCTTTCAGCGCTGGCCGTCATCGGCGAGCGGGGGGAGCAGCAGCTTGGCCCGGGCCAGGGCGCCGTAGATGTCGCCGCAGATGTTGTTGACGCCGACCTCTTCGGCGAAGCCGGAGCGGCTGATCAGCGAGGCGGGCTGCTTGTCGAGGTTGCACAGGATGAGCGCACAGCCGTGCTTGTGGAGGTTCTTGCACAGGTTTTCCAGGCCTTCCAGCGCGGTGGTGTCCAGGTTCACCAGATGGTGCAGTTCGAGGATCACCACTTCAGGGTGTGCCTGGGCCGGGTCGAGCAGGGTTTCCAGCTTGTGGATTGCGCCGAAGAACAGGGTGCCATAGATGGAGTAGGCCACCACCCGTGGCGAGCCGTCCGGGTAGAGGAAGCCGGGCAGCATTGACAGTTCGGCCAGCGGCAGGCGCTCGACGCGGGTCAGGTTGGACATGTGATAAATGAAGAACAGGCTCGCCAGCACCATGCCCAGCTCGACGGCCAGCGACAGATCGAAGAAAACGGTGACGAAAAACGTGCTGAGCAGCGTGGTGCGGTAGGCGATGCCAAAGCGCCGGATCTCGCGGAATTCGTGCCATTCGCCCATGTTGATCGCCACCACCACAACGATGGCCGACAGCGAGGCGAGCGGAATGTGACTGGCGAAGGGCGCCAGCACCAGCACGACGGCCAGCAGCACCAGCGCATGCACAATGCCGGCCACCGGCGTGCGGCCGCCGGTGCGCACGTTGGTGGCGGTGCGGGCAATGGCGCCAGTGGCGGCAAAGCCGCCGAAAAGCGGCGCGACGAGGTTGGCGATGCCCTGGGCGATGAGTTCCTGGTTGGGGTCGTGGCGATCGTCGATGGCGCCGTCGGCCACCCGCGCCGAGAGCAGCGATTCGATGGCGCCGAGCAGCGCGATGGTGAGGGCCGGGGAGATCAGCTTGCCGAGGGTGGCGAGGGAGAGTTCGGGCAGCGCAAAGCCGGGCAGTTGTTGCGGAATGCCGTTGAAACGGCTGCCGATGGTTTCGACCGGAAGGTGCAGGATGGCATTGGCCACCGTGGCGAGCACCAGCACGGCCAGCGGGCCGGGCAGGCGGGACAGGGCGCTGAAACGTCGGGCCAGGCGGTTCCAGGACAGCAGCACGACGATGGAGGCCACCGAGAGTGCGACGGTGGGCATGTCCACGGTGTTCAGGTGGGTGATGAGCGCCTCCATCTTGCCGAAGAATTCGCCCGGCAGATGATCGATGCGGAGGCCGAGGAAATCCTTGATCTGGGCAATGAAGATCACCACCGCGATGCCGTTGGTGAAGCCGATCACCACCGTTTTGGGAATGAAGCGGATCAGGTTGCCGAGCCGGAAGGCGCCCATCGCGACAAGCATGGCCCCGGCCAGCATGGTGGCGACCAGGAGGTTCTGCACGCCATATTCGATGACGATGCCGTAGATGATGGGGATGAAGGCGCCGGTCGGGCCGCCGATCTGGACGCGCGAGCCGCCCAGGGCGGAAATCAGGAAGCCGGCGACGATGGCGGTCCAGATGCCGGCGGTGGGGCTCATGCCGCTGGCGATCGCAAAGGCCATCGCCAGCGGCAGGGCGAGCACGCCGACGGTCAGGCCGGCGGAGACATCATGGGATAGCTGGGCCTTGCCGTAGCCGGGCAGGGTGTCGAGGATCTTGGGGTGGAACGAGATTTTCATGGCGCCTCCGCAGGGGGAATATCAAGGGCTTTGCGCCGGTCGGCGCTGTGTGCGGAGGAGTGGCGCCATGCCCGGTGCGCTGCAGGACGATCCAGCGTTTGCAGGCGGTGAGGGTGCCGCCGGGCCTGCCGCGACCCGTCAGGCGGCCCGCCGGGATGGACAGGAAAACGCGGGAGCGGCTCCGGGTTTTCCTGTGAGGCATGGCCTGGGGCTGCTCAGGAAAACGTGCTGTCGTTGGCGGCCTTGTTGCCACGGGAGGCTGCGTGCAGCACTTCCACGAGCATCTTGACCGCCGACACGAAGACCAGGGCGATGCCGATGCTGACCGAACTCCAGGCATGCACCGCGTTGGCCGGAAAGCCCGGCACGATGGACGCCCGGCCTTCGATGAGCCAGGCGGCGCCGACCGCGAGAATCAGCACGCCGATGATGTCGAGCAGGGCCCAGCCCCAGAAGGCCGGGGTCAGGCGGGGAAGGGGGGATCGGTCAGCAGGCATGATTGCGTTGAAGGCTAGAAGGAATGGCTGACATAAAACTGACATCAAGCTTGCTTTTTGGCCTGCCTGCGGACGGGTTTGGCACTCGGCCCGCAGAATGTCGGCCGGCAGGCGCTTACTTGACGCGCATGCCCGGCATGGCGCCGGCGTCGGGCGACAGGATGAACAGGCCCGGGGTGGCGCCGGTGTCGTCGGAGCCGGCCAGCACCATGCCTTCCGACATGCCGAATTTCATCTTGCGCGGCGCGAGGTTGGCGACCATTACCGTGAGACGGCCGACCAGCGTGGCGGGGTCGTAGGCGCTCTTGATGCCGGCGAAGACCTGGCGGGGCTTCTCTTCGCCGATGTCGAGCATCAGCTTGATGAGCTTGGCGGCGCCTTCGACGTGCTCGGCGGAGACGATCCTGGCGATGCGCAGGTCGATCTTGGTGAAGTCGTCGATGGAGATGAAGGGCTCGAACTCGTCGGCCTGGGCGGCTTCGGTCTTGGCGGTGTGGGCCTGGTGCTGGGCGTGGCGCTGCTCGGAGGAGGCTTCCTTGGCGGCCTTGGCCGGTTTGGCGTCGGCGGCGGCCGGGGCGAGGGAGTCGCGGTTGGCTTCGAGCAGGGCATCCACCTGCTTGCGCTCGATGCGGGTCATGAGGTGGCTGTAGGTGTTGATGGCGTGGCCGGCGGGGAGGGCGTTCCAGCCGCTGTCGGACCAGCGCAGCGGCTCGACGGCGAGGAAGGCTTCGACCTGCGTGGCCAGGCTTGGCAGTATGGGTTTGAGGAAGCTGGTGAGGTCACGGAACATGCTCAGCGCCGTGCTGCAGACTTCGTGGAGGCGGACTTCCTGGCCTTCCTGCTTGGCCAGCTCCCAGGGTTTGTTGTCATTCACGTACAGGTTGGCGAAGTCGGCGAGGCGCATGATCTCGCGCAGCGCACGGCTGTAGTCGCGGTTTTCGTAGGCCAGCACGATGGTCTTGAAGGCCGCGTGCCACTCCAGCTTGTAGGTGAATTCGAAAGCCGCGTCGAAGGCGCCGAGCTTGCCGTCAAAGCGCTTGGCGATGAAGCCGGCGCAGCGGCTGGCGATGTTCACGAACTTGCCGACCAGATCGGAATTGACCTTGGCGATCATGTCGTCGAGGTTGAGGTCCACGTCTTCCATGGTGCCGTTGGACTTGCCGGCAAAGTAGTAGCGCAGCCACTCGGGGTTGAGCTTTTGCTCGGTGTAGCTGCGGGCGGTGATGAAGGTGCCGCGGCTCTTGCTCATCTTGGCGCCGTCGACGGTGAGAAAGCCGTTGACGCACAGCTGGGTGGGCGAGCGGTAGCCGGCAAAGTGCAGCATCGCCGGCCAGAACAGCGCGTGGAAATACAGGATGTCCTTGCCGATGAAGTGGATCAGCTCGGTGCCGGCCGCGGCGGCCGGGCCGGCTTCGGTGAAGGCCGCGACGTCGATGTCGCCGCGCTTGCCGGCGAGATTCTTGAAGCTGGCGAAGTAGCCGATAGGCGCATCCAGCCACACGTAGAAGTACTTGCCCGGCGCATCGGGAATTTCGAAGCCGAAGTAGGGGGCGTCGCGGGAGATGTCCCAGTCGGAGAGCTTGTTCTCGCCGGCCTCGCCGAGCCATTCCTTCATCTTGTTGGCGGCTTCGAGCTGCAGGCGGCGCGAGCCGTCGGGCGTGGTGCCTTGCGTCCATTCGCGCAGGAATTCGACGGCGCGCGCATCGGACAGGCGGAAGAAGTAGTGCTCGGATGTCTTGAGCACCGGCTTGGCGCCGGACACGGCCGAGAACGGGTTCTTGAGTTCGGTGGGGGCGTAGGCGGCGCCGCAGGCTTCGCAGTTGTCGCCGTACTGGTCGGCGGCGCCACACTTGGGGCATTCGCCCTTGATGAAGCGGTCCGGCAGGAACATTTCCTTGACCGGATCGTAGAACTGCTCGATGGAGCGGGTGTCGATGAGCTTGGCGCCATCGCGCAGACGGGTGTAGATGTCTTCGGCGTACCAGCGGTTTTCATCGCTGTGGGTGGAGTGGTAGTTGTCGAACTCGACGCCGAAATCGCGGAAATCGCGGGAGTGCTCGCCATGTACGCGGTTGATGAGCGCCTCGGGCGTCAGGCCTTCCTTTTCGGCGCGCAGCATGACCGGCGTGCCGTGGGTGTCGTCCGCGCACACGTAATGCACCGTGTGGCCGCGCATGCGCTGGTAGCGCACCCAGATGTCGGCCTGGATGTAGCCGACCAGGTGGCCGAGGTGAATGTCGCCGTTGGCGTAGGGCAGGGCGTTGGTGACGAGGATCTTGCGCGCGGAGGTCATGGGTGGGCCTGGGACGTGATTGTTCTGAGTCCGCCATTCTAGCAAAGCGCTTCAGCCATCGCGGCCGGCTCGACTTGCGTGCGACCGGCACGGGCCAGGCGATTTGCGGCACGATTTCACCGGCCGCGGGCGAGGACGCTTAACCTCGGGCCGGGTTTTGGGTAAACTGGACTAAATTACTCGGGTTTCAGCGTTTCGCGCTCCTTCGCATGTTCTCCTTTTTTCGCCGCGCACCGGCCACCGACACCATGAGCCTCTCCGAACAAGGCGTCCTCGACAGCCTCCGGCAGTTTGCCGACCCCAACACGGGCAAGGATTACGTCTCGTCCCGCGCAGTCAAGAACCTGCGCGTGAGCGGCGCCGACGTGTCCTTCGACATCGAACTGGGCTACCCGGCCAAAACCCAGGTGGACGGGATTCGCCAGGCGCTGATCGCCCAGGTCAAATCCGTTGCCGGCGTTGGCAAGGTCAATGTCAAGGTGGTGAGCAAGATCGTCGCCCATGCGGTGCAGCAGGGCGTGAAGCTGCTGCCCGGCGTCAAGAACATCGTTGCCGTGGCCTCCGGCAAGGGCGGCGTCGGCAAGAGCACCACCGCGGTCAACCTCGCCCTGGCCCTGGCCGCCGAAGGCGCTTCGGTCGGCATTCTCGACGCCGACATCTACGGCCCGTCCCAGCCGCAAATGCTGGGCATTGGCGGCGAGCGCCCCGAAAGCCACGACGGCAAGACGATGGAGCCGCTCAAGGCCCACGGCCTGCAGGTGATGTCCATCGGCTTCCTCGTCGATGTGGAAACGCCGATGGTGTGGCGCGGCCCGATGGCGACCCAGGCCCTCAACCAGCTGCTCAAGGACACCAACTGGACCGATCTCGACTACCTCGTCATCGACATGCCGCCGGGCACCGGTGACATCCAGCTCACGCTGTCGCAAAGCGTGCCGGTGACCGGCGCGGTGATCGTCACCACGCCCCAGGATATCGCGCTGCTGGATGCCAGGAAGGGTCTCAAGATGTTCGAGAAGGTGGGCGTGCCGATCCTCGGCATCGTCGAGAACATGAGCATGCACATCTGCTCGAAGTGCGGTCACGAAGAACACATCTTCGGCGCCGGCGGCGGCGAAAGCATGTGCAAGGATTACGGCGTGCCTTTCCTGGGCGCGTTGCCCCTCGACATCCAGATCCGCAAGGAAGTGGACAGCGGCGTGCCCACCGTGGTCGCCGATCCGGATGGCCGCGTGGCCGAGCTCTACAAGGGCATCGCCCGCAAGGTGGCGATCACCATCGCCGAGCGGGCCAAGGACATGAGCCACAAGTTCCCCAATATCGTGGTGCAGAACACGTGAGCGGTTTCACCAGGGCAACGCGCGCGGGCCTGCTGGCGGCCTGCGCGGTGAGCCTGTCCGGCTGCGTGGTCGGAACCGTGGTGGGGGCGGTGGTCGACGTGGGCGTCGAGGTCGTGAAGGTGCCCTTCAAGGTCGGCAAAGGCATCTACGACGTGGTGAAGGACGACGAAACTCCCCAGCCGAAAAAGGATTGAACAGAGGGCCGGCGGTTTGCGCCGCCTTCCCGTTGGTGCATGTAGAATGCGCGTTTTTGAGCAGGGGCCCAGCGTGAGCATCAAGTCAGACAATTGGATTCGCCGCATGTCGGAAGGCGATGCGCGGATGATCGAACCGTTTGCCCCTGAACTGGTGCGCCAGAACGACAGCGGCAAGATCGTCTCGTACGGCACCTCGAGCTACGGCTACGACGTGCGCTGCGCCAACGAATTCAAGATCTTCACCAACATCAACTCCACCATCGTCGATCCCAAGGCTTTCGACGAGCGCAACTTCGTGGATTTTGTCGGTGACGTGTGCATCATTCCGCCCAACTCGTTTGCGCTGGCCCGCACGGTGGAATATTTCCGCATTCCGCGCCGCGTGCTCACGGTTTGCCTCGGCAAATCCACGTATGCCCGCTGCGGCATCATCGTGAACGTCACCCCGTTCGAGCCCGAGTGGGAAGGCCACGTGACGCTGGAGTTCTCGAACACCACGCCGCTGCCGGCCAAGATCTACGCCAACGAGGGCATCGCCCAAGTGCTGTTCTTCGAGTCCGATGAAGTCTGTCAGACTTCCTACAAGGACCGGGGTGGTAAATATCTGGGTCAGACCGGCGTCACCCTGCCAAAAATCTGAAATACTAGCCAGCTAATGTGGCGTACATCGGGCGGACTCTGCGCATAGGCACGCAAGTCCGCCCTAAGCTTTTTGTTGATCTGCCCGCGTGAAACGGGCATCTAGGAGTCGAGCATGCGCTTCAACTTTCCGGTCATCGTCATCGACGAGGATTACCGTTCGGAAAACACCTCCGGCCTGGGCATCCGGGCCCTGGCGGAAGCCATCGAGAAGGAAGGCCTGCAAGTTCTGGGCGTGACCAGCTACGGTGACATGGCGTCCTTCGCCCAGCAGCAGAGCCGGGCCTCCACCTTCATCCTGTCCATCGACGACGAGGAGTTCTCGTCGCCGGAAGCGACCGAGAAGGCCATCGCCGATCTGCGCGCCTTCGTCAGCGAGATCCGGATGCGCAACGCCGACATCCCCATCTTCCTGCACGGTGAAACCCGCACCTCGCGCCACATCCCCAACGATGTGCTGCGCGAACTGCACGGCTTCATCCACATGTACGAGGACACGCCGGAGTTCATCGCCCGTAACGTGGTGCGCGAGGCCAAGTCCTACCTTGAAGCGCTGCCGCCGCCGTTCTTCCGTGCGCTGACCCACTACGCCTCCGACGGCTCCTATTCGTGGCACTGCCCCGGCCACTCCGGTGGCGTGGCCTTCCTCAAGAGCCCGGTGGGCCAGATGTTCCACCAGTTCTTTGGCGAAAACATGCTGCGCGCCGACGTGTGCAATGCGGTTGAAGAACTCGGCCAGCTGCTCGACCACACCGGCCCCGTGGCCGCTTCCGAGCGCAACGCGGCACGCATCTTCAATGCCGATCACCTGTACTTCGTCACCAACGGCACCTCCACATCCAACAAGATCGTCTGGCACTCCACCGTGGCGCCGGGCGACATCGTGGTTGTCGACCGCAACTGTCACAAGTCCGTCCTGCACGCCATCATGATGACCGGCGCGATCCCGGTCTTCCTGATGCCGACGCGCAACAACTTCGGCATCATCGGCCCGATCCCGAAGAGCGAGTTTGCCTGGGAAAACATCCAGAAGAAGATTGCCGCCAACCCCTTCGCGACGGACAAGAACGCCAAGCCGCGCGTGCTCACCATCACCCAGTCCACCTACGACGGCATCCTCTACAACGTCGAGGCCATCAAGGAACTGCTGGACGGCAAGATCGACACCCTGCACTTCGACGAAGCCTGGCTGCCCCACGCGGCCTTTCACGACTTCTATGGCGACTACCACGCCATCGGTGCCGACCGGCCCCGCTGCAAGGAGTCCATGATCTTCTCCACCCAGTCCACCCACAAGCTGCTGGCCGGCCTCTCGCAGGCCTCCCAGATTCTGGTGCAGGACGCCGAGAACAACCATCTGGACCGGGACGTGTTCAACGAGGCCTACCTCATGCACACCTCCACCAGCCCGCAGTACGCGATCATCGCCTCCTGCGACGTGGCGGCCGCCATGATGGAAGCGCCGGGTGGCACCGCGCTGGTGGAAGAGTCCATCGCCGAAGCCCTCGACTTCCGCCGCGCCATGCGCAAGGTGGACGAGGAGTGGGGCGCCGACTGGTGGTTCAAGGTATGGGGCCCGGACGATCTTTCCGAGGAAGGCATCGAAGAGCGCGAAGCCTGGATGCTCAAGCCCGGCGAGCGCTGGCACGGCTTCGGCAACCTGGCCGAAGGCTTCAACATGCTCGATCCGATCAAGGCCACGATCATCACCCCGGGCCTTGATGTGGATGGCGAGTTCGCCGAGCGGGGCATCCCGGCCGCGATCGTCACCAAGTACCTGGCCGAGCATGGCGTGATCGTCGAGAAGTGCGGTCTTTACAGCTTCTTCATCATGTTCACCATCGGCATCACCAAGGGCCGCTGGAACAGCATGGTGACCGAACTGCAGCAGTTCAAGGACGATTACGACAAGAACCAGCCGCTGTGGAAAATCCTGCCCGAGTTCGTCCAGAAGAACCCGCGCTACGAGCGCGTCGGCCTGCGTGATCTATGCAAGGAGATCCACGAGGTTTACCGTGCCCGCGACGTGGCCCGCCTGACCACCGAGATGTACCTCTCCGACATGATTCCGGCCATGAAGCCGGCCGACGCCTTCGCCAAGATGGCCCACCGGGAAATCGACCGGGTCTCCATCGACGAACTCGAAGGCCGCGTCACCAGCGTGCTCCTGACCCCCTATCCGCCGGGCATTCCGTTGCTGATTCCGGGCGAGCGCTTCAACAAGACCGTGGTCCAGTACCTGAGTTTCGCGCGGGAGTTCAACGACCGCTTCCCGGGCTTCGAGACCGACGTGCACGGCCTCGTGAAGGAGCTGAAGGACGGCCGCATCCACTACTACGTGGATTGCGTGCGGGACTGAGGCTGGCGACTAAACCTGCTGGGCCGCTCCGGTTCGGGAGTCAAAAAAACGCCACGGTTCGAGCCGTGGCGTTTTTTTTAGGCGCTGTCATCGTTGTCTGTGGAACGCCATCAATTCGACGATGCCTCCTGTGCGATCCAGGGGCCATGCAGGGCGACTGAAGTCGCACCCGCAAAGGCACCGCAACGCAGCTGCAACCGAGGCAAGGATTCCACAGGTACGGTGGGATATAGCCTTTTTATGGCTGCCGTTCGTAGGTCACGAAGGCGAAGGCCAGCCCTGATTCAGCGATCCGGGCGTCGCGGGCGACTTCCTGCCATGCGTCGCGGGCGAACTCCGGAAAGTGGGCATCGCCGTCGAAATCATGGTCGATCTCGGTGAGCAGCAGCCGGTCGGCCAGGGGCAGGGCCTGGCGGTAAAGCTCGGCGCCGCCGATCACGAAGGCGGTTTCCGCGTCGCCGGCCGCCGTCAGTGCGTCGGCGAGGCTGCCGACCACCGTGCCGCCGGCGGCGTGAAAGTCCGGGTTGCGGCTGACCACGATGTTCAGCCGTCCCGGCAGCGGACGGAAGGCGTCGGGCAGCGATTCCCAGGTTTTGCGGCCCATGATCACCGGCTTGCCGCGGGTGGCCTCGCGAAAGAACTTCATGTCTTCCGGCAGGTGCCAGGGCAGGCGCTTTTCAATGCCGATCACGCCGCCGCGGGCGCAGGCGGCGATCAGGGTGAGGGCCGGTGTGCTCATACCGCCACCGGCGCCGAAATGTGCGGATGCGGATCGTAGCCTTCGAGGGTGAAGTCGTCGATCGTGAAGGCGAAGATGTCTTTCACCTCCGGATTGATACGCATCCTGGGCAGCGACCGCAGCTCGCGGGAAAGCTGAAGCTGCGTCTGCTCCAGGTGATTGGTGTAGAGGTGGCAATCGCCCCCGGTCCACACGAAATCACCGAGTTGGTAGCCGCACACCTGGGCCACCATCATCGTGAACAGCGCATAAGAGGCGATGTTGAAGGGCACGCCAAGAAAGATGTCGGCGCTGCGCTGGTAGAGCTGGCACGACAGCTTGCCGCCGGCAACGTAGAACTGGAACAGCGCGTGACACGGCGGCAGGGCCATGCGGTCGACCTCGGCCGGGTTCCAGGCCGAAACCAGGTGGCGGCGTGAATCCGGGTTCTTCTTCAGGGCTTCGATCAACTGGCTGATCTGGTCGATGCTGCGCCCGTCGGCCGCTTCCCAGCTGCGCCACTGCTTGCCGTAGACGGGGCCCAGTTCGCCGTTTTCGTCCGCCCACTCGTCCCAGATCGATACGCCGTTGTCTTTCAGGTACTTGATGTTGGTGTCGCCGCGCAGGAACCACAGCAGCTCGTGGATGATCGAGCGGGTGTGGAGCTTTTTGGTGGTGAGCAGCGGAAAGCCTTCGGCGAGATCGAAACGCATCTGCCAGCCGAAGACTGAGAGGGTGCCGGTGCCGGTGCGGTCGTCCTTGCGGTGGCCGTGTTCCGCCACGTGGCGCATGAGTTCGAGGTACTGGCGCATGGTGGGCAAAAGAAGGGCAAGATAAAAGGGCTGTCAGTTTATCTGCGAGTGGCGTCGCAGGGTATCCGGGCTTGCCGCAGCCTGCCGCCGGAAGGCAGAAAAAACGACCTTTGTGCTAACATTGAAAACCGTCACAAAACGTTTCAGCACGCCTCCGGTGGCGGCAAAGAGGCAAACATGGGAGCAGGCACGGTCGTAAGCAATCCGCATCCGCTCATGCAGCCGGAGAGGCTGGGCCGTATCCTGACCGATATCGCCACGAACGCCGCGCCGACGGCCATCGTTGAGTTGATCCGCTGGCTCGACTCCTTTCACTTCGAAAGTGAATTGCCGTTGCCCGAGCTGGCCCGCCTGGTTGCCACGCTCGACGAAGCCGCCCAGCCCCAGTTGCGTCAGGCGGCCGGCCTCTATCTTTCCAATGTTTTCGGTTCGCGCAGCGTGCGCTACAAGGCGCTCGGGCGGGATTTCTACGCCAGCCTCGGGCGTGCCTACGATCTCGTGCTGGGCGGCCTGGCCGTCGATTTTTCCGTCGAACCTACGGACAAGCTGCGTACCGAGGTGCTGCTGCGCACGGTGCGGGCCGCGGCGGGTGAAATGAAATGGGTGGCCTTCGACTACCAGGAACTCTCCCCGGAGGTCTGGCAGAGGGCCGTTTCGGCCTACCGCGTCGCCCACTTGGCCGGCGGGCTGAACAGCGCTGTTAACGTGCGCGAAGGGCGCGAAACCTGCACGACGATCAACCGTGAATTCATCCGGCTGGTGGCCATGCAGTGCGCCAGCCTCGACCAGTTGTCGCCCGATCGCATCGAGGCGGCCGACAAACTGGTGCGCTACCTGCAGCATTCCCTCGCGCTGTCCCTCGAGCCGCGTAACGGCAGCCAGTTTTCCATCGATCTCGAAACCTCTGCGGCACCGCAGCGCTGCCTTTCTGTGCTGGAAGACGCGCCGGGCTCGACCCGCTATTTCCGGCCGGGGGATGTCGTGCCCATGCTGGGCGAACTGCGCCAGACGCTGGCCGAGGGGAACCTGGGCCCGGTCTTCGCGGGGATAGGCGCCTCATCGGTAACCGGCGCGATACGCCATCTGTCGCGCCAGTGGGGGCCGGTGCCGCCGATGCGGCAGTACCGCCGCCATGCGGTGCAGGGCGAGCTGGCCCTTGCTACCGGGCTGGGGTTTATCCGTACGCTGATTTCCGGCGATGCGCTGATACGCCCGGCCGCAGCCTGGACGCTGTGCGATGCGAGTCGCAGCGGCTTTGGGGTGGCATCGCCGGTGATGGATCCGGAAATCTGCCGGGTCGGCGTGCTGGTGGGGGCTCACCTGGGAGAGGTCGGGCGCTGGGTGCTGGCGCTGGTGCGGCGGGTGCGTTCCAGCGAGCAGGGCGGGGCGACGGTTGGTCTGCAAACGATCTCCAGCGAGCCGGTGCCGGTGCTTCTCGACGACGGCAGCCGTAGCTGGAGCGGCATCCTGTGTGATCCGGTGGTACGCGGGCGCGGGGTCCGGATTGCCTGCGAACCGGGCGCGATGCGCTCGACGCGGCCGGTCTTTGCCAAGCTCGGCGGCCGCATGGTCAAGCTGCAGCCGGGCAGGGCGGTGGTGAGCGGGCCGGGCTACCAGATCGTCGAGTGCACCCTCCTGTGATGTCGTGATAGCAGCCGGCTATCCAATGGATTATTGGCTGCTGTTTGACGACGCTGTTTCCAGCTGCTAACTTTCGCCCCATGACCTCAAAGCAACAGACGACGCTATTCCTCCTGCCGGCCCTCTCGGGGCTGGGTCTGCTGCTGCCCTGACGGGCACACATCTTATTTCCCCTCCTGTTGTCCCAGCTGTCGCCCTGAGCGGGCGAATGGCGTTTTCGTGCGCGTTGCACCCGCGCCGACCCTTTACCGGAGTCCTGCCATGAACACCCTGAATCTTGTCCTTCTGTCCCAACGACTGCGCCCTGGTTGCCAGGCCACGAGCCCGCGGCAGTCTGGCAGCCCTGCGTCCGCATCCGAACACCGTACCCGACGAAAGCAAAGGACAAGATCATCATGTTGAAGAATCCCAGCACCAAGTATGCCGCCTTCCCCCCGGTCGCCCT
The DNA here is from genome assembly GCA_016720685.1 of Zoogloea sp. GTDB lineage: Bacteria > Pseudomonadota > Gammaproteobacteria > Burkholderiales > Rhodocyclaceae > Zoogloea. Next base: position 2,984 of record JADKKC010000032.1, on the reverse strand, counting down.
CGCCGACCGCCAGTGGCCCGCCCGCACGGTGACCCATCCGCCGATCTGGATGAGCACCGACCTTCGCGACGGCAACCAGGCGCTTTTCGAACCGATGAACGCCGCCCGCAAGTTGCAGATGTTCAGGAAGCTCGTGGCAATCGGCTTCAAGGAAATCGAAGTCGCCTTTCCCTCCGCGTCCCAGACTGATTTCGACTTCGTCCGCCAGCTCATCGAGCAGGATGAAATTCCTGCCGACGTGACCATAGAAGTGCTCAGCCAGAGCCGCGAGCACCTCATCCGCCGCACGATGGAATCGCTCCGCGGTGCCCGTCGGGCGATTGTGCACATCTACAACGCCACCGCGCCGGTGTTCCGCAAGACGGTATTCGGCATGGAAAAGGACGAGGTCAAGGCGCTTGCCGTCGATAGCGTCAAGCTCGTCAAGCAACTCGCCGCCGAGCAGCCCGACACCGAGTTCGTGCTCCAGTACAGCCCCGAACTTTTTACGTCGACCGAACTCGATTTCGCCCTCGAAGTGTGCGATGCGGTGGTGGCTGCGTGGGCGCCGAAGCCGAGCGAGAAGGTGATTCTCAACCTCCCGGCAACGGTTGAAGTGGCGACGCCCAATGTGTTTGCCGACCAGATCGAGTGGATGCACCGCAATCTCGCGCGCCGCGAATCCATCACGCTCAGCGTCCATCCCCACAACGACCGCGGCACTGCGGTGGCGGCGGCCGAGCTTGCGCTGCTTGCCGGCGCCGACCGGGTCGAGGGTTGTCTCTTCGGCAATGGCGAGCGCACCGGCAACGTGGATGTGGTGACCCTCGCCTTGAACCTCTACACCCAGGGCATCGATCCGCAGCTCGATTTTTCGGACATCAATTCGGTGGCCCGCGTTTCCGAGGAATGCACCCAGTTGCCCATCCACCCGCGCCATCCTTACGTGGGCGACCTGGTCTTCACGGCGTTCTCGGGCTCGCACCAGGACGCGATCAAGAAGGGCTTCGACGCGCAGCGCCCCGATGCGCTCTGGGAGGTGCCCTACATGCCGGTCGATCCGCTCGATCTCGGCCGCACCTACGATTCGGTGATCCGCGTGAACAGTCAGTCGGGCAAGGGCGGCGTGGCGCATTTGCTTCAGTCGGCCTATGGCCTCGTGATGCCGCGGCGCATGCAGGTGGAATTCAGCGGCGCGGTGCAGCGTCTCACCGATGAAACCGGCCAGGAAGTGGATGCCCACCAGTTGTGGACGCTTTTCGGGCGGGAATACTTCGAGGCCGATACGCCGGTGCGTTACGTGGCGCATCACCTCTTCGAGGCGGGCGAGCGCCAGGGCATCCGCATCGAGGCTGAAGTGAATGGGCGCCCGGTGACGCTCAGCGGCGAGGGCAACGGCCCCGTCGAGGCGGCGGTGGCGGCGCTTCGCGTGCCGGTGCGGGTGCAGAGCTTCGAGGAGCGTTCGATGGGCGAAGGCGCCGACGCAGCGGCCGTGTGCATGGTGGAGGTGGCGATGGACGGCGTGGCCGGCAGCTGCTTTGGCGCCGGCATGCACCGCAACACCGTGACGGCCTCGGTGCGGGCCATCGTCAGCGCGGTGAATCGTATCGTCGGGCGTCAGGGCGATGGCGCGATGCCGGTTGCGGCGGTGTTCGCCGATTGCGTGGCCTGAAACGAGCCTGCGCCCGTCAGCGCAAATGAAAAGGGCCGGGAAGTTTCCCCGGCCCTTTTTGCATTGAAGCGCGTTTCTGGGTTTAAACGGCGGCCAGCGCCTGGTCGAGATCAGCCAGGATGTCGTCGATGTGCTCGATGCCGATGGAGAGGCGAACCATGTCCTCCGACACGCCGGCCTTCAGCATTTCCTCCGCGGACAGCTGGCGGTGGGTGGTGGACGCCGGATGGCAGGCGAGGCTCTTGCTGTCGCCGATATTCACCAGCCGGGTGACCAGCTTGAGGGCGTCCTGGAAGCGTCCGCCGGCTGCCTTGCCGTCGCCATCCACGCTCTTTACGCCGAAGTTGAGGATGCCCGAGGCGCGGCCGCCCATGTACTTGTGCACCAGGCCGTTGTCGGGATGGTCGGGCAGGCCGGCGTAATTGACCCATGCCACCTTGGCGTGGCCCTTGAGGAATTCGGCCACCTTGAGGGTGTTTTCGCAGATGCGGTCCATGCGCAGGGCGAGGGTTTCAACGCCCTGCAGGATCAGGAAGGCGTTGAAGGGGCTGATCGCGGCGCCCATGTTGCGCAGCGGCACGACGCGGGCGCGGGCGATGTAGGCGGCCGGGCCGAGGGCTTCGGTGTAAACGACGCCGTGGTAGGACACGTCCGGCTCGTTGAGGCGGCGGAAGCGCTCCTTGTGCTCGGCCCACGGAAACTTGCCGCTATCGACGATGATGCCGCCGATGGAGGTGCCGTGGCCGCCGAGATACTTGGTGAGCGAATGCACGACGATGTCGGCGCCGTGTTCGATCGGCCGGCACAGGTAGGGCGAGGGCACGGTGTTGTCCACGATCAGCGGAATGCCGTGGGCGTGGGCGATGGCGGCCAGAGCTTCGAAGTCGGTGATGTTGCCCAGCGGGTTGCCGATCGATTCGCAGAAGATGGCCTTGGTGCGCGCGTCGATCAGCGGTGCGAAGGAGGCCGGGTCGCGGTAGTCGGCAAAGCGCACCTGGATGCCGATCTGCGGCAGTGTGTGGGCGAACAGGTTGTAGGTGCCGCCGTACAGCGTGGAGGCCGAGACGATGTTGTCACCGGCTTCGGCAATGGTCTGGATCGAGTAGGTGATGGCCGCCATGCCGGAGGCCAGGGCGAGGCCGGCAATGCCGCCTTCCATGGCCGCCACGCGGGCTTCGAGCACCGCCTGGGTGGGGTTCATGATGCGGGTGTAGATGTTGCCCGCCACCTTCAGGTCAAAAAGATCGGCGCCGTGCTGGGTGTCGTCGAAGGCGTAGGAGGTGGTCTGGTAGATCGGCACCGCCACCGCCTTGGTGGTCGGGTCCGGGCTGTA
>JADKKC010000031.1 GCA_016720685.1 Zoogloea sp. | reverse complement strand
CCGCGATCTTGGCAGATCAGGTAAAAAACCCGTAAAATCCGGCTCTGCCGAGGAGCGTTGCGACCTGTAGAAAAAACAGGCCAGGCTCGGCAACCGATCAACGGCGCTCACAAACCAACAGCCGGGTTTGTAGCGCCGTTTGCATTTTGCTCGCCGCCGGCTGAATCGAAGGAAATGTCATGCAAGCCGATCGTAGCCCCGAACTCCACAGTCTTCTCGTCCAGCGCATCCTGATTCTCGATGGCGCCATGGGCACGATGATCCAGCAGCACCGGCTTGGCGAGGCCGACTACCGCGGCACGCGCTTTGCCGATCATCCGAAAGACCTCAAGGGCAACAACGACCTGCTGGTCCTCACCCGCCCCGACGTGGTGGGCGGCATTCACCGGGCCTATCTCGAAGCCGGCGCCGACATCATCGAGACCTGCACCTTCAACGCCACCCGCGTGTCCCAGGCCGATTACCACCTCTCCGATCTGGCCTACGAGATCAACGTGGAAGGCGCCCGGCTGGTTCGCCAGCTGTGTGACGAATTCACCGAAGCCAACCCGGCCAAGCCGCGCTTCTGCGCCGGGGTGCTCGGACCGACCTCCCGCACCCTGTCGATCTCGCCGGACGTGAACGATCCGGGCTTTCGCAATGTCACCTTCGACGCGCTGGTGGACGACTACTACGATTCGGCCCGCGGCCTGATGGACGGCGGCGCCGACATCCTGCTGATCGAAACCATCTTCGATACGCTCAACGCCAAGGCCGCCGTTTTTGCCGTTGAAAAGCTGTTTGCCGACCTGAACCGTCGCCTGCCGGTGATGATCTCCGGCACCATTACCGACGCTTCCGGCCGCACCCTTTCCGGCCAGACGGCCGAGGCCTTCTGGAATTCGCTGTCCCACTCGCAGCCGATCAGCTTCGGCCTCAACTGCGCGCTGGGCGCCAAAGAGCTGCGCGCCTACGTGGATGAGCTGTCGAACGTGTGCAACACCTTCGTCTCGGCCCACCCCAACGCCGGCCTGCCCAACCCGCTGTCGCCCACGGGCTACGACGAAACGCCCGAGCAACTGGCCAGCGAGATCATCGAATGGGCCCGCTCCGGGCTGGTGAATATCGTTGGCGGCTGCTGCGGCACCTCGCCGGCGCACATCAAGGCGATTGCCGACGCGGTCAGCCTGATCACCCCGCGCACGGTGCCGGGCGTCGAGAAAAAGCTGCGCCTGTCGGGCCTGGAGCCCTTCAACGTCGGCCCCGAGTCGCTGTTCGTGAACGTCGGTGAGCGCACCAACGTCACCGGCTCCCGCGCCTTCGCCAAGATGATTCTCGAAGGCCGCTTCGACGACGCGCTGGAGGTCGCCCGCCAGCAGGTGGAAAACGGCGCGCAGATCATCGACATCAACATGGACGAAGCGATGCTCGACTCAAAGGCGGCGATGGAGAAGTTCCTCCAGCTCATCGCCTCCGAGCCGGACATCTCCCGCGTGCCGATCATGATCGACTCGTCCAAGTGGAGTGTGATCGAGGCCGGCCTCAAGTGCATCCAGGGCAAGGGCGTCGTCAATTCCATCTCGATGAAGGAAGGCGAGGCCGAGTTCCTGCGCCAGGCGCGCCTGTGCCGCCAGTACGGCGCCGCGGTGATCGTCATGGCCTTCGACGAGAAGGGCCAGGCCGACACCTTTGCGCGCAAGACCGAAATCTGCGCCAAGGCCTACGCGCTGCTGGTCGGCATCGGCTTTCCGCCCGAAGACATCATCTTCGACCCGAACATTTTCGCCATCGCCACCGGCATCGAGGAACACGACAACTACGCCGTCGATTTCATCAATGCCGTGACGTGGATTCGCGAAAACCTGCCCTACGCCAAAATCAGCGGCGGCGTCTCCAACGTGAGCTTCAGCTTCCGCGGCAACGACGCGGTGCGCGAGGCGATCCACACCGTGTTCCTGTACCACGCCATCAAGGCCGGCATGAGCATGGGCATCGTCAACGCCGGCATGCTCGGCGTGTATGACGATCTCGAGCCCGAGCTGCGCGACAAGGTGGAGGACGTGGTGCTCAACCGCCACCCCGGTGCGGGCGAAGCGCTGGTCGATTTTGCCCAGACCGTGAAGGAGGGCAAGGCCAGGGATTCCGGCCCCGACCTCTCCTGGCGCGAGCAGTCCGTCGAGGCCCGCCTCTCCCACGCGCTGGTCAAGGGCATCACCGATTTCGTCGTCGCCGACACCGAAGAAGTGCCGCGCCGCGCTCGAAGCCGCCGGCAAGCCGCCGCTGGCCGTGATCGAAGGCCCGCTGATGGCCGGCATGAACGTGGTGGGCGATCTGTTTGGCGCCGGCAAGATGTTCCTGCCCCAGGTGGTCAAGTCGGCCCGCGTCATGAAGCAGGCCGTGGCCCACCTCATTCCCTACATCGAAGCCGAAAAGCTGCGCACCGGCGCCACCAGCAAGGGCAAGATCGTCATGGCCACCGTCAAGGGCGACGTCCACGACATCGGCAAGAACATCGTCGGCGTGGTGCTGGGCTGCAACGGTTATGACGTGGTCGACCTGGGCGTGATGGTGCCCTGCGACAAGATTCTCAATGCCGCCCGCGAGCACGGCGCGCAGGCCATCGGCCTGTCGGGCCTCATCACCCCGTCCCTCGAAGAGATGAGCCACGTGGCCTCCGAGATGAAGCGCCAGGGCTTTGAGGTGCCGCTCTTGATCGGTGGCGCCACCACCAGCCGGGCCCACACCGCCATCAAGATCGCCCCGCACTACGACAAGCCGGTGATCTACGTGCCCGATGCGTCCCGCGCGGTCGGCGTGGTCACCAAGCTGCTCTCCGAAGGCCAGAGCGAGTCTTTTGCCGCGGAAGTGGCGGCCGACTACGAAAAGCTGCGCGCCCAGCACGCCCAGAAAAAGGGCGTCACGATGGTCAGCCTGAACCAGGCCCGCGCCAACGCCTTCAAGTGGAACGGCGACGCTGCCTACACGCCGCCCGTGCCGGCGCAGCTCGGCATCCAGGCTTTCGACATCGACCTTGCCGAACTGGTGGATTACATCGACTGGGGCCCGTTCTTCCAGACCTGGGATCTGGCCGGCAGCTACCCGAAGATCCTTCACGACGATCTCGTCGGCGAAACCGCCCGCGAGCTGAAATCCGACGCCGAAGTGATGCTCGCCCGCATGGTGGCCGAGCAGGATACCAACCCCTGGATCAAGGCCCGCGCGGTGTTCGGCCTGTTCCCGGCCAATGCCGTGGGCGACGACATCGAGATCTACGCCGATGAAACCCGCAGCGAAGTGCTGATGAGCTGGCACGGCCTGCGCCAGCAGCACGAACGCCCGGCCGGCAAGCCGAATTACTGCTTGTCCGACTTCATTGCCGGCAAGGATTCCGGCGTGCCGGATTACGTGGGCGCGTTTGCGGTTACCGCCGGCCTGGGTATCGAAGGCCGCCTGGCCGCCTATGAGCGCACCCACGACGACTACCACTCGATCATGCTCAAGTCGCTGGCCGACCGCTTCGCCGAAGCGGCCGCCGAATGGCTGCATGCCCGCGTACGCAAAGAGTTCTGGGCTTACGCGGCGGACGAAACGCTGAGTTGCGACGCGCTGATCAAGGAAGCCTACCGCGGTATCCGCCCGGCCCCGGGCTACCCGGCCTGCCCCGACCACACCGTGAAGGGCGATCTCTTCAAACTGCTCGACGCCCCGGCCCGGGCCGACATGCACCTCACCGAAAGCTTCGCCATGATGCCGGCCGCGGCCGTCAGCGGCTTTTACTTCGCCCACCCCGACGCCCACTATTTTGCGGTCAGCAAGATCGGGCGGGACCAGCTGGAAGACTGGGCGAAGCGTACGGGGATGACGGTGGACGACGCAGCCAGGTGGCTGGCGCCGCTGCTGTAAGCGCTTGCGAAGGAGAGTTCATTTGCACGGACTCTCCTTGCATTTTCTGGGGGTTCTCAGGTTATTCTTATGGAATTTTTTACAACGGGAGTCCGTGTGAAATATTCCTTTGGTTTTTTGGCCTTTCTTCCGCTCATCCTGGCGGCTTGCGCAAGCACCGGTTCCGGTCCTTCCACCGAGCGGGAACTGGACCGTGTCGCGGCCATGGCCTACGCGAAGTATCCCGGCAAAAAAGTGCTGATGCTCGCGATCCAACCTACCCGAAACTTCGTATCCGACCAGATGGCGCTGGTGGCGATCAAGGCGGGTGCTGAATCGAGTGACTCGGCAGCGATCAAGGAGGTCCTGGCCAGCCGGAATGTTGAACAGGTTCTCGTGGTAACCGGCGCGAATGATGCATTGAATGCAGCGATCCTTGAACGGGCTCTTCTGGATGGAAAGGGGCGTATTCAGGGGGGAAGGGTGGCCTTCGTCGGCAGCCCGGAGTACACCGACAGCTTGCGGCGGGTAGCGGAGGAGTCGGGTGTGCAGATCGATTTTTTCCGCTAGCGCCGGGCCGCGGCATCGATGCTGCTCACCACGATCCAGGCGGCACGGCGGCGAACCGGTTCATGGACGCCTAGGTTCATGGCGCGGGCCCGGGCGCCGGCGCAAATGGTGGCAGCAAGGCCTTGCGCGGGCAGGTAATGCGCTTGGCCTCCTTCCTGTTTCACCTATGGTTCAGCGCCCGAAGGTCGCCTTCACCACTTCGAGCAGTGCGTCCGCCACGTCCACGTCGTCGGTAAGGCTTTCGACGAGCGCCGAGCGGCAGGCTTCCACCGGGTCGAGGCCAACCTTGACCAGCTTGGCGGCGTAGACCAGCAGGCGGGTGGACACCACTTCTTCGAGATCCACGTCCTTCAGGCTGCGCAGCCGCTGGGCGATGGAGACGAGCTGCTTCGCCAGCATCGGGTCGCAGGCGGCTTCGCCGAGGAGGATGGATTCCTCGCGGGCGGCGCTCGGGAATTCGAAGCGCAGGCTGACGAAGCGCTGGCGCGTGGAGGGCTTCAAGCCCTTCAGGAAGTTCTGGTAGCCGGGGTTGTAGGACATCACCAGCATGAAGCGATCCGGCGCGTGGAGGGTTTCGCCGGTGCGCTCGATGGGCAGCACGCGACGGTCGTCGGCCAGCGGGTGGATGACGACGGTGGTGTCGCGACGGGCCTCGACCACTTCATCCAGGTAGCAGATGCCGCCCTCGCGCACGGCGCGGGTCAGGGGGCCGTCGCACCACACGGTTTGCCCGTCGCCGAGCAGGTGGCGACCGACGAGGTCGGCGGCGGTGAGGTCGTCGTGGCAGGCCACGGTGTATAGCGGCAGCCCGAGGCGGGCCGCCATGTGGGCGACGAAGCGGGTCTTGCCGACCCCGGTGGGGCCCTTGATGAGCAGCGGCAGGCGGTTCTTCCAGGCCTGCTCGAAGATTTCGATCTCGTTGCTGGCGGCTTCGTAGAAGGGGATGGGGGTTTCCATGGGGGCGTTCATCGTGCAGCGATCCAGTAGGCGATGGCGATCAGTGCCGAAACGAGCAGCAGCCAGCCGATCATCAGGCCGCGCCAGAAGAATTTGACTCCGCGCAGGCCCATGAAGTCCAGCATGACAAGGCGGCCCTTGACGATGCTGATGGCAAGGAGCGCGGCCATGGCCAGCGGGCCGGCAATGCCGATGCGCTCACCGATTTCGCCGATGGCGAAGGTGGCGAGTGTGGCGAGCATCAGCACGACCCACACGAAGTTGAGCTGGCGGGTGTTCATCATGGGATCACCTCATCACGTAAACGAGCGGGAACAGCACGATCCACACCAGATCCACCATGTGCCAGTAGGCCGCGCCGCTTTCGATACCGTTCATGTTGGCCGGGCCGTAGAGGCCCTGGCGGGTTTGCCACCACAGCACGATCAGAATGATCATGCCGAGGATGACGTGCATGAAATGGAAGAAGGTGAGCGACAGGTAGAACATGTAGAAGGTGTTGGTCGACAGGTTGATGCCGGCACCAAACTTGGCTGCATATTCAACCCCCTTCACCACCAGGAAGCCGCCGCCGCAGAGAATGCCGCCGGCCAGCCAGCGGGCGCCGGTGGCTGATCTGGCGCGGCTTGTCGCCTCGACGCCGCGGGCCACGCACCAGCTGGCGGTGATCAGCAGCACCGTGTTGAGCGCGCCGGCCGGCCGGTCCAGGGTTTGCTGCATTTCGTTGAAAAGTTCGACGTTGCGAGCACGGGCGAAGGCATAGGCCGCAAAGAAAACGCCAAAGGCCAGCAGCTCGGCAAGGATGAAGAACCAGATCGCCAGATCGCCCGGCGGGGCGACGGCCGGGCCGGCGTGGGGGGCGGTGATGTCGGGGTGACGTTCCATTTTGTGCAGTGTCGTTCGGAGAGAACTTCCACGGCCTTGATCTAGCCCAATTACTGCTTGATATCGGGATTTTTGAGTCCGGTGTCAGTTCTTTCCCTGGCCAGCCGAAATGTCCTGAGCGCAGCCGTCGGGGGTCAGTAGATCCCCGAAGCGCTTTTGGCAGCTTCAGCCCCTGTCCTGGCGCATGGGCCGGTAATCCGCGTAGGCCGGAAAACGTGCCAGCAGCCAGGCTTCTTCGCGACGTGACTTGATATCGAAGAAAACCAGCAGCACCAGCGCCCACAGCAGCGTCAGCCAGCCCTGCACGACGCAGGCCCAGCCAAAGGCGGCGAGGCTCAGGCCGCAGTAGATCGGGTGGCGCACCCAGCCGTACAGGCCGGTTTCGATCAGCGTGGAGTCGTCCTTGGGGTGGGGCAGGGGCGTGAGGTTGCGGCCGAGCTTGAACACGGCCGCCGTGGCGATCAGCGCACCGGCCAGGATCAGCGCGATGCCGGCAGGCCGTGCGATAGCCGCCAGCGGAGCCGGCCACGCGATTGCCGCGCCACGCGGCCCAAAAACCACCAGCGCGAACAGGGCGAACTGCAGGCCCACGTACCATTCGCCGCGGCGGCCTTTCCACCAGGGGAGTTGCTTCATCAGGGAGTGCCCGGGGCAGGTGCCGGGTGTGTGGAATGCGACGCCGGATGATCGGCTGTTTTCCGGGGCGGCGCAAACCGGTGTGAGCGCGTCAGCCCACCACGAAGCCCGGTAGGTCGATGCGCACGACCGGGCGGTCCAGCGCCAGGGCCACGCTGGCGGCAAAGCGGCGTGCCCACGGGCCGCCCTGGGCGAAGCGCGGCTCGCCGCCATATTTGGCGACGTTGAGGATCACGTCGAGGATCAGGACCTTGCCCACCGGGTTGCTGGGCGTGCATTCGAGCGCCTCGAATTCCTCGTGAAGCCATTCGCGCGCGCTGTCCCGGGTCAGCCCGGCGATGTCTTCGGCGTGGACGCGGAACTCGTATTCCTTGTCGTCCCGAAAGGCGACGGTGACGGTGTACATGCGGCTCTCCTCGTTATTTTTCGATTCTGATGAGCGCATTTTTCGGTGACTTGGCGCCGGAATCAAGTAACCGATTGTTATCATCCTAGAAACGGCAGTTGACCGCTTTCGTACATCCCGGAAGACCGCATGAACACCCGTTTTTTCCCGCCCTTCAGCGCTCATCCATTGGGTAATTGCGCTACGCGCCCGAAGGCGCGTCCAACCACCGCTTCTAGGATCATCCCCGCTTGTCCGGAACACTCCCCGCCCATGACCGAATCCCCCTGGCGTGCCCTCGCCAACCGCCGCATGCTCATTTGCGTGCTCACCGGCTTTTCGTCGGGCCTCCCGCTCTATCTGCTGCTCAACCTGGTGCCCGCCTGGCTTAAAACCGAGGGCTTGTCGCTCAAGGCCATTGGCGCCTTTGCGCTGATCCAGTTTCCCTACACCTGGAAGTTTGTCTGGTCGCCTTTTCTCGACCGCTACGCGCTGCCGTTGCTGGGCCGCCGGCGCGGCTGGATGGCGCTCACCATGGCGCTGCTGCTCGGCGCCATTGCCTGGCTGGGCACCCTGTCGCCCACGGCGCAGCTGGGCCTGGTGATCGGGCTCACCGCGCTGATCGCGTTTTTGTCGGCGACCCTCGATATCGTGCTCGATGCCTACCGCCGCGAGCTGCTGCCGGAGATCGAGCTGGGCATCGGCAACGCGATCCACGTCAATGCCTACAAGCTGGCCGGGCTGGTGCCGGGTTCGCTGGCGCTGATCCTGGCCGACCACCTGCCGTGGCAGCAGGTGTTTTTCATCACCGCACTGTTCATGGCGCCGGGCCTGGCCATGACGTTGATGGTCAAGGAGCCGTTTTCGGCCAGCGGCGCCCCGCGCACGCTGCGTGACGCGGTGGTCGAGCCCTTCCGGGAATTCTTCGGTCGCCACGGCGTGCGCTCGGCGCTGGTCGTGCTGAGCTTCATCTTCCTGTACAAGCTGGGCGATTCGCTGTGCACCGCGCTGGCGACGCCGTTCTATCTGGAAATGGGGTTCAGCAAGACCGAGATCGGCCTCATTGCCAAGAACGCCGGCCTGTGGCCCAGCGTCATCGGCGGCCTGCTGGGCGGGCTGTGGATGGTCAAGCTGGGCATCAACCGCGCCCTGTGGGTGTTTGGCGTGGTGCAGTGGCTGGCGATCTTCGGCTTTGCGTGGCTGGCCTGGCTGGGCCCCGCCGAGGCCGATGCCGGCCGGCTTGGCGTGCTGGCGGCGGTGATCGGCCTGGAGGCGCTGGGCGTCGGCCTGGGCACCACGGCCTTCGTGGCCTACATGGCGCGCACCACTCACCCGGCCTACACGGCCACCCAGCTGGCGCTGTTCACCAGCCTGATGGCGGTGCCGCGCACCTTCATCAACGCCTCGGCGGGCTGGCTGGTGGAGTATTTCGGCTGGTTCGATTTCTTCATGCTGTGCGGCGTGCTGGCGGTGCCCGGCATGCTCCTGCTCGTCAAGGTTGCGCCATGGCACGAACGCCCCGCGGGTTCGGCCTGAACTTTTTGTAATCCATCATGACCCCGACTCCCCTCGAATCTGCAGCCCGCGCGCTGTCCGACACGATTAACGGCATGCGCTTTGCCGCGCCCGTGTCCCACGTCTACAACCCGCTCGCCTACGCCTGGGCGCCCAATGCGGCCTACCTGCGACGCTTCGGCCAGGGGCGCAAGAAGGTGATGTTCGTCGGCATGAACCCCGGCCCCTTCGGCATGGTGCAAACCGGCGTGCCCTTTGGCGAGATCGCCGCGGTGCGCGACTGGATGGGCATTGTTGGCGAGGTGGGCAAGCCGGCGATCGAAAACCCCAAGCGGCCCGTCGAGGGCTTTGCCTGCGAGCGTTCGGAGGTGAGCGGGCGGCGCCTGTGGGGCCTGTTCGCCGAGCGCTTCGGCACGGCGGAGGCCTTCTTTGCCGAGCACTTCGTGGCCAATTACTGCCCGCTGGCTTTCTTCGACGGCGGCCGCAACCTCACGCCGGACAAGCTGCCGGCGGCCGAGCAGGGCCCGCTCCTGGCGGCCTGCGACGCGCATCTGCGCCAGATGGTGGAGATTCTGCAACCCGAATGGGTGATAGGCGTGGGCGCCTGGGCCGAAGTCCGGGCGCGCGAAGCGCTGGCCGGTTTGCCGGTGCAATACGGACGGGTGCTCCACCCCAGCCCGGCCAGCCCGGCAGCCAACCGGGGCTGGAGCGAGGCGGCGACAAGACAGTTGCTGGCGCTGGGCGTCTGGTAGGGGCGACAGGCCCCCCAGGTACCCCTGCCCGGCCCTGGTGGGTCGGACTTCAGTCACGGGACCGAGAAGAAAGGCTGAGCCACCGTTTTACCTGTGGAACTTGACCGGCCGGCGGCTTCAGTCGCCCGTACCCGTGGCCCGATCTGGCTGCGAGCGCTTTAGCGTCCGGCTGCCGCCGCCGAGAATCGAGCCGAGCACGCCGCGCACGATCTCCCGCCCGATGCTCGAGCCTACCGTGCGCACCATGCTGCGCGCGGCAGATTCCGCCAGGCCGGGGTGACGGCCGCCGCGGGGGCCGGTGGTGCCGAACAGGATGTTGCTCAGCCCGCCGAGCAGGCCGCCGTCGCTTTCTTCTTCCTGCGCGGCGCTGCCGCCACGGGCTGCCGGTGCTTCGGCGGGGCGGACGGGCGGGCATTGCCGCCGCGCAGTTTTTCGTAGGCCGATTCGCGGTCGATCACTTCCTCGTAGTGCCCGTAGATCACCGAGCCTTCGATGGCGGCCTTGCGTTCGGCCGGGGTCAGCGGGCCGAGGCGGGAATCCGGGGCGATGATGTGGCAGCGCTCGACGATGTGCGGGCGGCCTTTTTCATCGAGGAAGGAGATCAGCGCCTCGCCGACGCCGAGTTCGGTGATGACGCTGGCGGCGTCGAATTCCGGGTTGGCGCGCATGGTGTCGGCGGCGGTTTTGACGGCTTTCTGGTCGCGCGGGGTGAAGGCGCGCAGCGCGTGCTGGACGCGGTTGCCGAGCTGGCCGAGAACCGATTCGGGCACGTCGAGGGGGTTCTGGGTGACGAAATAGACGCCGACGCCCTTCGAGCGGATCAGGCGCACCACCTGTTCGATCTTCTCGAGCAGGGCCTTGGGCGCTTCGTTGAAGAGCAGGTGGGCTTCATCGAAGAAGAACACCAGCTTGGGCTTATCCACGTCGCCCACTTCGGGCAGCTGCTCGAAGAGTTCGGCCAGCATCCACAGCAGGAAGGTGGAGTAGAGCTTGGGCTGGTTGCACAGCTTGTCGGCAGCCAGAATGTTGATCACGCCACGGCCGTCGGCGTCGGTCTGCATCAGGTCGTTGATGTCGAGCATCGGCTCGCCGAAGAACTTGTCGCCTCCCTGGGCTTCGATGCCCATCAGGCCGCGCTGGATCGCGCCGATCGAGGCGGCCGAGATGTTGCCGTATTCGGTGGTGAAATCCTTGGCGTTGTCGCCCACATACTGGATCGTGGCGCGCAGATCCTTCAGGTCGATGATCAGCAGGCCCTGGTCGTCGGCGATCTTGAAGACCAGCTGCAGCACGCCGGCCTGGGTGTCGTTGAGGTTGAGCAGGCGCGACAGCAGCAGCGGGCCCATGTCGGAAACGGTGGCGCGCACCGGGTGGCCGGCTTCGCCGAACACGTCCCAGAACACCGCGGAGTTGGCGCGCGGGGTGAATTCGGTGATGCCCAGCGCGGCAAGGCGCTCCTTGAGCTTGGGCGATTCGACGCCGGGGGCGCCAATGCCCGACAGGTCGCCCTTCACGTCGGCCATGAACACCGGCACGCCGATGCTGGCGAAGGATTCGGCCATCTTTTGCAGGGTCACGGTCTTGCCGGTGCCGGTGGCGCCGGTGATGAGGCCGTGGCGGTTGGCCAGCTGGGGCAGCAGGGCGATGTCCTTGTCCTTGGACTTGGCGATGAGCAGGGGCTCGGTCATGGGTTTCTCCAGCAGGTGGGGAGGGAAGAGACGATGCCCGGGATTATCGGACAAGCGCCCGGTCTGGGTATGAAATCCGTGCGGGGTGTCGTGAACTTGATGCGGAACAAGCGCGGGCTGCGCGAAAAACAGGCGTCAGGGTAAAATCGCGCCTTTACGTCGCGACGCAAGGACACAGAATCATGGCGGGTCATTCCAAATGGGCCAACATCCAGCACCGCAAGGGCCGGCAGGATGAAAAGCGCGGTCGGGTTTTCTCCCGGCTGGCCAAGGAAATCACCGTGGCTGCCCGCATGGGCGGCGGTGATGCAGCTTTCAATCCGCGCCTGCGCATGGCGGTGGACAAGGCCAAGGCCGTCAACATGCCGGCCGACAACATCGACCGTGCCATCAAGAAGGGCACCGGCGAACTGGAGGGCGTGACCTACGAGGAGATCCGCTACGAGGGTTACGGCATCGGCGGCGCGGCGGTGATCGTGGATTGCCTGACCGACAACAAGACCCGCACCGTCGCCGACGTGCGTCATGCCTTCAACAAGTATGGCGGCAACATGGGCACCGACGGCTGCGTGGCCTTCCAGTTCAAGCACTGCGGCATGATCCTGTTTGCGCCGGGCACGCCGGAAGATGCGCTCATGGAAGCCGCGCTCGAAGCCGGCGCCGACGACGTGGTGACCAACGACGATGGCTCCATCGAAGTGATGACCGATCCCTACCAGTTCGGCGAAGTGAAGGAAGCGCTCGAGAAGGCGGGCTTCACCGCCGAGTTCGGCGAAGTGACCATGAAGCCGCTCAACGACACCGAGCTGGCCGGTGACGACGCGCTGCGCATGCAGAAGCTGCTCGACGCGATCGAATCCCTCGACGATGTGCAGGCGGTTTATTCGTCGGCCGCGATGGACGAAGAGTAAGGCCGGTGTCTTCCGGTTTCGGGATGCACTGAAAGCAGCAAGGCCACCTCGCGGTGGCCTTTCTGCTTTGCGCGGCACGCCCGGCAAGGCCGGGCGGCGAGGCAAATTACTTGCGGCGACGAACGGCAGCCAGACCCACCATGCCGAGGCCGACCAGCGCCATGGAGGCGGGTTCGGGGATGGCGGCGGGGGTCGGGGTGTGACACCGAGACCACGATGTCGTCAGGGCAGGAGAAGGCGAGTCTGGAGTTGCCAGCCTGGACGGTGGAGTGCCGTTAGGCCACGTGGATGGCAGGCGTTGTTGCCAGGCAGCCAGGTCAAAGAGTCCTGCCGCCAGAGTGCCGGTGCCGATGAAGGCAGCCGGGGCGGGTGCCAGAGGGCCGGCAATGGCTTCGGAAGAGGTGCGGCGAAATGGCTGCCGCCAGGTGGTGCCGCCAGCAGGGTGAGGAAGGCGATTTCGATCAGGAGCCGCTCAGGCTGTCGTGGTGGTAGCCGCCAGCCGAAGGTGTAGCGGTGGGCAGAACACTCGCGGATCGCGGTGTGGCCAGCAACGGGGGTCGGGTTGATCGCTGAAGGACCGAGCTGGTTTTAGCACAACCTTAGGGTCGGGTCGTTGAGCAGGATCGCAAGCCGTCAAGGTGCCGCTATCAGACCGGCTCAGGGCTCCAAGCGTGAGTCCGTGGGTCGTGGCGCAGAGGCGTCGACGGGGTGATCCGTCGCGTTGGCGCCACCAGCAGCGGCGATCAGGGCAAGGGCGAGAAGTTGTTTTTTCATTGATAAAACTCCGGTGAGAAATCTGTCAAAAATTTTGGCAGTGAGAATCAGCTTCGACTGCTTGTGTTTATTTAGCAATATGCATGCCCGTATTGGGATGGTCTATATAAAACAACAATTTTATATTTGTTTTCGAGTGTGCCTTTTTGCATATGTAAAAATTCCCGACGTATAAAAGTGAATTAGTGTTTATTTGTGACGAATTTTACGGAAAATTCCAAAGAGGTCGGTGTCGATGCTGTTTTGATTCTGGTTTTTAGATTGAAATCGGTGTTTTTGTATAAAATTGGTGGATAAGAAAATGAAATTTTCGTTTTCGGTGTTTTGGGGGCGGGCGAATGACTGAGCGCGTGATGGATGAGAGTGTGGTGGCCGAGGCGGCTGGCAGCGAGCGTCGCAAGCGGCAGCGTTTCGTGGCGAAGCGCTGGGGCAGCGTGTGCTTCTGGGTGCGGGTCGATGGCGTGCGCCTGCCGGTCAATGACCTTTCCCTGGAGGGCTTCAGTGCGCCTTGCCCGGCACCGTTTGCTGCCATGGGGCAGACGTTTCCGTTCGTGCTGCAGCTGGAGGGCATTCCCGACGAGGTGCGCGGCGAGGCGGTGACGATGAACTTTGTTTTCGGTGCCGAGGGCGGGGTGCAGGGGTGTCGCTTCGCGTCCTTCGAAGGCGATGGGGCGATGCGCCTGCACGACTGGCTGACCATCCACGTGATCTCGACGGCGACGGTGCGCATCTCGGAGCGCGAGGCCGCGGCGATCGTGTCCGGCCCGTCGCTGATCTGAGCCAGCGGGCCTGAATGCTGCGGGGCGGGGCTCCGGGGGGCGGGGCCGTGCTGTCATGGCGCCCGAGAAAGCTTCTCAGGTGCTTGATAGATATGATAAATTTCGCACCAGCTTCGCCGGCCACGAGCCGGCGTTTTCGTTTTGCCGTTCCGCTTGCCGGAATTTAAGGAATTCACGCCGTGCTCATCGCCAACAACATCACCATGCAGTTCGGGGCCAAGCCCCTTTTCGAGAACGTTTCCGTCAAGTTCGGCGACGGCAACCGCTACGGCCTGATCGGTGCCAACGGTGCCGGCAAGTCCACCTTCATGAAGATCCTGGCCGGGGTGCTGGAGCCTTCCGCCGGTAACGTCGCCCTCGACAGCGGCGAGCGCATGGCTTTCCTGAAGCAGGACCAGTTCGCCTATGAAGATGTGCGCGTGCTCGACGTGGTGATGCAGGGCCACACCCAGATGTGGGAGTGCATGAAAGAGAAGGACGCGATCTACGCCAACCCCGAGGCGACGGAAGACGATTACGTGAGGGCGGCCGAACTCGAAGGCCATTTCGCCGAGTACGACGGCTACACCGCCGAAGCCCGCGCCGGCGAACTGCTGCACGGCGTGGGTATCCCCACCGACCAGCACAACGGCCCGATGCGCGAAGTCGCGCCCGGCTGGAAGCTGCGCGTGCTGCTGGCCCAGGCCCTGTTCGCCAACCCGGACATCCTGCTGCTCGACGAGCCGACCAACAACCTGGACATCAACACGATCCGCTGGCTGGAGGAGGTGCTCAACCAGCGCAACTCCACGATGATCATCATCTCCCACGACCGTCACTTCCTGAACCAGGTGTGTACCCACATGGCGGATCTGGACTACGGCCGCATCCAGGTGTGGCCGGGCACGTGGGACGACTACATCGAGGCCTCCACCCAGGCCCGCGAGCGCCAGTCCAGCGCCAACCAGAAGGCGAAAGAGAAGGTCCAGGAGCTGCAGGAGTTCGTGCGCCGTTTCTCGGCCAACAAGTCCAAGGCGCGCCAGGCCACCAGCCGGGCCAAGCAGATCGAAAAGATCAAGATCGAGGAGTTCAAGCCCTCGAGCCGCCAGTACCCGTGGATCCGCTTCGACTACGACGAGAAGGACAAGCTGCACCGTCAGGCCGTGGAGATCGAGAACCTCACCTTCGGCTACGATCCGGCCAAGCCGATCATCAAGAACTTCACCCTCACCGTCGATGCCAACGACCGCATCGCCATCATCGGCGAGAACGGCATCGGCAAGACCACGCTGCTCAAGTTGCTGGTGGGCACCGAGCTGCACGGCCTGGCGCCCCAGTTCGGCACCGTCAAGTGGGCCGAGAAGGCCAAGCTCGGCTACTACGCCCAGGATCATGCCGAGGATTTCGCCAGCGGCGAGAACCTCACCGACTGGATCAGCGGCTACGTGCGCGAAGGCGGCTATGAAGGCGACGACGCCGAAACCCTGCTCCGCGGCACCCTCGGCCGTCTGCTCTTCAAGGGCGACGACGTGAAGAAGTCGGTCAAGGTGATTTCCGGCGGCGAGCAGGGCCGCATGCTGTTCGGCAAGCTGATGCTCCAGCGCAAAAACGTGCTGCTGCTCGACGAGCCGACCAACCACATGGACATGGAATCCATCGAATCCCTCAACTCGGGTATCGCGGATTTCTCCGGCACGCTGATCTTCGTCTCCCACGACCGCGCCTTCGTGTCGTCCGTGGCCACCCGCATCCTCGAAATCCGCGGCCCCGGCGACATCGTCGACTACCGCGGCACCTACGAGGAATACCTGTCCAGCCAGGGCATCGAGTAAGCCTCGGCGAACCCGCAGGCGGTGCCGCCCGACCCCGCGATTCCGCCGTGCTCACGCATCGACCCCTGATTGCCGTTGCCGCGCTGACCATTGCGCTGGGCCTGCTGGCCGACCGCCTGGGCGGCGCCTGGGGCCAGCCCCTGGTCGCCGTGTGGGCCTGGGCGCTGTGCGGCTGGCTGCTCTACCGCCATGCCGGGCTGCGCTCGCGTCTGGTGGCCTGCCTGGTGATCGCCACCGCGGGCGAAGTGGTGCTGTCGCTGGTGTGGGGGCTTTACGACTACCGGCTCGGCAATCTGCCCCTGTTCGTTCCGCCCGGCCATGTGCTGCTCTACTGGCTGGGCCTGCAGCTCGCCGACCGGCTGCCCGGCTATCTGCTGGTGCTGACGCCGTGGCTGGCCCTGATCGCGGTTACCGCGCTGGCGCTGGCCCGGCTGGACTGGCTCGGGCCGCCCCTGTTGCTGCTCTTTTTCGTTTGCCTGCGCAAGGGGCCGGCGCCGCGGCTGTACGTCACGATGTTCCTGCTGTCGCTGGCGATGGAGCTGTGGGGAACCTGGCTCGGTAACTGGACCTGGCGCACGAGCCTGCCCGGCCTGGGCTGGCCGGTCTGCAATCCGCCGCTGGCGGCCGGTGCCTTTTACTGCGTGCTGGATGTGCTGAGCGAAGTGCTGTGCCGCCGCCGGCGTGATGTGCGGCCCGAGGGAAGCCGGGTTTATTAACCCGGCCCTTGATTCACTTACCACCGCTCGGTCTGAACGGCGTCGGTCGGGGGGGCGCCACCCCCTGTACCCCCCCCCCCATGACCACCAACCCCCCAAAAAACAAAACCCCCCCCCCCGACCCCCCCGGACAATTTTAACCCCCCCACCCAACCGCCGCCCCCCCCCCCCCCTTTACCACCCCCCCCCCCCCCCCCCCCCCCCCCCCCCCCCGGGCCCCCGGGGCCCCCCCCCCCCGCCCCCCCCCCCCCCCGGGGGGGGGGAAGGCCCCGGGGGGCCCCCCCGCCCCCCCCGGGGGGGGGAATCCCCCCCCCGGGGCGGAAGGGGGGGCCCGCCCCCCCCCCCTCCCCCCGCGCCCCCTTCCCCCCCTCCCCCCCCCCCCCCCCGGGGCGCGCCCGGCTGCCCCGGGGGGGGGGGGGGGGGCGGCCCCCCCCCCCCCCCCCCCCCCCGGGCCCCTCGCCCCCCCCTTCCCCCCCCCGGTGAACGTCATATTTAATGGCCGGGTTAATAGCGTCTGTCGGCCTTCAATGGCAGCCCGCCGAGGTCGGCGAGGCGGCGAGCGAGCGCATCCCGGTAAGCCGCGAAATCCTGGATGTCGTCGTGGCCGGCGCCGTCCACCGGCAGCAGCGCTGCCCGCCCGCCGCTGGCGGCCACCAGGGCCTGGGCGTGGGCGACGGGAATCAGCGCATCGTCGCGGCCGTGGAGAATCAGCACCGGGCTTGTCACCGCTGCGATCAGGCGGTCGCTTTCCAGTGGATATTTGAACAGCGCGCGGGGCATCGACGGATAGTGCTCGCGGGCTAGGCGCAGCAGGCTCGCGTAAGGGCTGACCAGTACCAGCAGGTCGGGCTTCACGTCCCGCGCGAGGCGGGTGGCGAGCCCGGTGCCGAGGGACCGGCCGAGGATCGCCACCGGCTTGCCGGCGTAGGCCGGAGCGATGCGATTCCACGCCGCACGCACGTCGGCGTGCAGTTGCGCTTCGCCGTCGATGTGCCCGCTGCTCTTGCCGAAGCCCCGGTAGTCGAGCATGAACAGATCGAAGCCGAGGCGCCGGTAGAAATCCACGCGGCTGGTCCAGCTTGTCAGGTTGCCGGTGTTGCCGTGCAGGTAAAAAACCAGCCCGCGGCTGGCCGGCTGGCGGAACAGCAGCGCATCGAGCACTGCGCCATCCACCGGAATGCGTATCTCCTCGACCTCCTGGTCCGGCGCGTAACGCCCGGCAAAACTGAAATCCGCCGGCAGCGGCTCCGGGTGAAAGAGCAGGCTTTCCTGACGCACGTAGAGGCTGGCGAGAAGGGCGAGGTAGCCGATCAGCGCGACAAGCAGGGCCCGCTGCAGTCCGCGCAGCAGGCGCCCGGGGCGGGGTGTGGGGTCGAAAATTGTCATTGCTGGCTCCCTGTGGATTCTTTCAGGCGACCTGCCGTGCCGCCCGGTCACCCCACCACACGGCTTCTTCAAACACCGAGTAGCCGGACAGATCCGAGTGGGCGAACAGCAGCCGGCCGTCGGCCTCGCGCAGCGCCGCCAGGCCGGGGTTGGCGAGGCTGCCGGGGGTGGGCGTGGCCATGGCGTGGCCGCGCACGGTGATGACCACGGCAAGCGTGCGGCGCCACAGTTCCAGCTTGCCGTAGGCCTGGTGCAGGTCGGCGCCGGCCAGGGCCAGGAGTTCGTCCGCGCGGGCGCCGGCCAGCCAGCGGCGGGCCTCGGCCGGCGTGCGTTCGGCCAGCGCCCGGTAGGCGGTGAATACCGTGTGGGCCGGGCGGGCGGCGCGGATCAGCTGGTGGGTGGCGACCACCCAGCCGAGGCCTTGGCTGCCGTGGATCACGTTGTCCCAGGCCAGCGGGGCATCGGCCGGTTCGGGCGGAAAGCCGTCGAGCAGAAAATTGGCGACCAGCCACGAGGCCTGCGCCGGCAGGTGGGCCGCGGGGTCGAAGCCGAAGTCGCGGATGTGCGGAACGATGCGCGCGGCCACGTGCAGGGGCATCGCGCAGATCGCCCGGCGAGCGCGGATGAGCAGCGGGCCGGCGGCATCGCGGCACAGAATGGACACGCCGTGGCGATCTTCGGTGACGTGCAGCGCCTGGCCGGCCATGCGCCGCGCGGCCGGAATGCGGGCGGCAAGGCCGCGGGCGAGGGGCGCGAGGCCATCCGGCCAGGTGAGCAGCGCACCGTCGGGCGCGTTGGCGGCCTGCCCGCCGCGGCCGGCAAAATAGTGCAGGCCGGCCCAGGCCGACACCTGCGCCGAGCCGGCGCCGTATTCGTCGCGGCACACGTAATCGAGATAGGTGTGGAGGCTGGGCGAGGTGTAGCCGCTGGCGACGAGCCAGTCGCGAAAAGGCGTGGCATCCAGCCGACGCCACGCGGGGTCGGCCGACGAGAGCACCCGCGGCACGCAAAACAGCCGCCGCCCGTCGCTGCCGCGGCGCTGGGTGAGGGCGGCCACTTCGTCCAGGAAGCGCCGGTGCTGGACGGCTTCGGCCGCGCTAACGTGTTCGGTGGGCAGCAGGCCGTCGTGCCAGCTGCCGTTGAAGAACAGGCGCTCGTCCGGCGCGTGCACCAAGGCCGCTTCGCTGAAACGCGGGCGCTCGCCAGACGGGTCGGCTTCGATCACGCCCTGCTCGAACAGAATCTCCCGCACGGCGCTCGATTCCAGCGACGGCAAGGGCAGGTAATGGGCTCCGCAGGGGTAGGCCAGCGCGCCGGAAGGGCTGTCGATGCGCCCGCCGGCCGCGTTGCCGAAAAGCTCTGGGCCTTCGACGAGCAGAAAATCATCGACCCCTTCCTTCGCCAGCCGCCAGCCCGCGGTGAGCCCGGCGATGCCGCTGCCGAGGATCGCCACGCCGGTTCTGATTTCGCGCACCGTGGAGGGCAGCGGCGCACCGTCACGCAGCGCGTGCCCTGCGGCCATGCCGGGCTGGTGGATGGTGATCGGAATCCCGAGATGGTCGAGTTGTCGGCAGCCGGGCAGGGCGAGGGCGGCGCCGGCTCCGAGCCCGGCCTTCATGAAGCTGCGCCTTTCCATCAGCGCACCACGTTGCCCCAGTCCTGTTCGAAGTAATGCACCAGGCGCTGGTTGTTGAGGTGGTTGGCTTCGACGGGCAGGGGCTTCATGTCGGGCGGAAAGCGGAACATCAGGCGGGTGGTTTCGCCGTCGAGAAAGCGGGTGGGGATGCTGTAGGCCGTGGGCGGCGTGTAGCCGGGGCGGCGCGTGGCGAGGTTGAAGCCCCACTCGCCGAAGGACGGCACGTAGGCGTGGTAGGGGTGGGTATGAAAGCCGGCTTCGCGCAGCGTGGCGTCGATGCACCAGAAGCTCCGCGGGGCGAACCACGGCGAGGTGGATTGCACGACGAGGGCGCCGTTGTCGGATAGATGCCTGGCCATCAGCCGGTAGATCGGCACCGAGTAGAGCTTGCCGAGGCCGAAGTTGGAGGGGTCGGGAAAGTCGGCGACGATCAGGTCGAACACGTCGGCGTGTTCGTCGAGCCACTGGCCGGCGTCGGCATTGAGCACGGTGACGCGGGGGTTGCGGAGCGATCCGCCATTGAGCCTGGCCAGCTCGCTGTTGCGGGTGAACAGGCCGGTCATCGCCGGGTCGAGGTCGACCAGGGTGACGTGCTCGACATTGGCGTGGCGCAGGATTTCGCGCACCGCCAGCCCGTCGCCGCCGCCCAGCACCAGCACCGAGCGTGCCCACGGCATGGATTGCAGCGCGGGATGCACCAGCGCTTCGTGGTAACGGTGCTCGTCGCGGCTGGAAAACTGCAGGTTGCCGTTGATGTGGAGCCGCGTGTCGTCCTTCCAGCGGGTCAGCACCAGGCGCTGGTAGGGCGTGGTGGTGGCGAAGATCACCTCGTCGCCGTACAGGCCGCGCTCGGCCCAGCGGGTGAGCTGCTCGGACATCACCAGCCCGCCGGCCAGAAAAGTCATCACCAGGATGCCGCGGGTGAGGCGCGCACGGACGTTCGGGATGTCGGCGGCGTAATGCCGCAGCGTCCACAGCGCCACGGCGGCGTTGACCATGCCGAACAGAAAACCGGTGCGTGACAGCCCCAGCTTGGGCGCCAGCACCAGCGGAAACAGCAGCGACACCGCCAGGGCGCCGAGGTAATCAAAGGTGAGCACCCGGCTCACCAGCTCGCTGAAGCGCGCCTGCTTGTTGTGGAGCACGCGCATCACCAGCGGAATCTCCATTCCCACCAGCACGCCCAGGGCAAACACCAGCGCATACAGCACCGTGCGAAAAGGCGCCGACATCCAGGCAAACAGCAGAAAAAGCACGGTGGCCGACAGGCCGCCGATCAGCCCGACCAGCAGTTCGATGTCGATGAAGCGGGCCAGCACGTCCCGGTCATCGACGTATTTGGAGAGGTGCGAGCCGACGCCCATGGCGAACAGGTAGCAGCCGATGATCGACGAGAACTGCAGCACCGAATCGCCGAGCAGATAGCTCGACAGCGCACCGGCGATCAGCTCGTAGGCCAGCCCGCAGGAGGCGACGACGAAGACCGACAGGATCAGCAGGCGGTCGGGTACGGCGGGCTTGGTGGTGGCATCGGACATGGGGCGGGACTCTACCCGCAATGCGCTTGCCGGGCACCGGGAATGCTGGCTAAATGATCGCCCCCCGCCTGGGAATCATGCCGATGGACGCGTTTTACAATTATGTGCTGCACCTGTTTTCGGGCTTGCTGATGGTGGGCGGTTTCGCCGCCATCTACATGTGGGTCACGCCCTTTCACGAGCTGGCGCTGATCCGCCAGGGCGTGGTGGCCCCGGCCCTGTCGCTGGGCGGCGCGGTGATCGGGTTTTCGCTCACCGTCGCCTCGAGCATCCTGCACAACGACCACTACCTGCTGTTTCTGTTGTGGTGCGTATCCGGCTTGTCGGTGCAGGTGCTTGCCTATGCGCTGCTGGCGCGGGCCTTTCCCCGCCTGCCGGTCCAGCTGGCCAGCAACAACGTGGCGGCGGGGGCCGCGGCGGGGGTGGTGTCCCTCGTCGTCGGTATCGTCAACGCCGCCTGCATGTCCTGACATTTCTCACCGGAGCATCCCATGAGCATCGGCTCGTTCATCAAGAAGCAGTTCATCGACGTCATCCAGTGGAACGAGGATTCCGACGGTACGCTGGCCTGGCGTTACCCGATGGAAGACTTCGAAATCCAGTACGGCGCCAGCCTCACCGTGCGGGATTCGCAGATGGCAGTGTTCGTGAATGAGGGCAAGATCGCCGACGTGTTCGGGCCGGGCAGGTACACGCTCACCACCCAGACAATCCCGGTGCTCACCTACCTTAAAAACTGGGACAAGGCCTTCGAGTCGCCTTTCAAGTCGGACGTGTATTTCTTCAGCACCCGCCTGCAGCTTGGCCGCAAATGGGGCACGCCGCAGCCGGTGACGATCCGCGACAAGGATTTCGGCATGGTGCGGCTGCGCGCCTTCGGCATGTATTCGTACAAGCTGGCCGACCCGAAAAAGTTCTTCACCGAGATCAGCGGCACCCGTGCCGAATACACCGTTGACGAGCTGGAACAGCAGTTGCGCAATCTCGTCGTTGCCACGATGAGCGCGACCCTCGGCGGCGCCGATCTGCCCTTCCTCGACATGGCCGCCAACCAGCTGCTGCTGGCCGAGCGCATGGTGGCCGGCATGACGCCGAGCTTCGAGCGCTACGGCCTCACCCTCGACAACTTCGCCGTCGAGAACATCTCCCTGCCCGAAGAACTGCAAAAGGCCATCGACGCGCGCATTTCGATGGGCATGGTCGGCGATCTGGGCAAGTACACCCAGTTTCAGGTGGCCCAGTCGGTGCCGCTGGCGGCCCAGAACGAAGGCGGCCTGGCGGGCGTGGGCGCCGGGCTGGCGGCGGGCGTCGGGATGGGGCAGGTGATGATGGATGCGCTGCGTGGCGCTCAGACGCCGGCAGCCGCTGCGGCCCCCGCGGCGCCGGCACAGGCCGCCGACGACCCGGAAGCGCGCCTCGCCAAGCTCAAGGCGCTGCTCGAAAAAGGCCTCGTCACCCCGGCCGACTACGACGCCGCCAAGGCCGAAATACTCAAAAAGCTGATCGGGTAAGCGCCGCGTGTTCAAGCTCGCCTGCCCGGGGTGCGGCGCGGAGGTCGTCTTCCGCTCCGCCACCTCGGCCCTTGCCGTTTGCCAATACTGCCGCAGCACCCTGCTGCGCGATGCCGACGCAGTGCGCGACGTGGGCAAGATGGCGGTCGCCCTCGAGGATTATTCGCCGATCCGCATCACCACCTCGGGCATGTATGCCGGCAAGGCCTTCGGCGTGGTCGGGCGCATCCAGCTGCGCTACGCCGCGGGCTTCTGGAACGAGTGGTACCTCCTTTTCGACGACGGCAGCGCCGGCTGGCTGTCGGATGCCTCGGGGCAATACGCGGTCACCGTCGACACCGGCATCGCCAGCGATGCGCCGCCCTTTGGCCAGATCGTGCCCGGCGGTTTTTACCCCTTCGAGGGCGTCACCTACTCGGCGGCGGATCTGCGCACCGCCCAGTGCTCGGGCGGCGAAGGAGAGCTGCCTTTCCTGGTGGGCGCCGGCTGGCAGGCCCGGGTGGCCGACTACCGCCAGTCCCACCGCTTCCTGACCCTCGATTACTCCGACGGCGACGCGCCGCGCCGCTTCGTCGGCAAGGCCGTCAGCCTGGCCGATCTCAAATGCCAGCTGCTGCGCGAGCCCGCTGACATCGCCCGCAGCGCCGGCCATCTCAAGGGCAAGGCCGCGGTGCTGGACTGCCCGGCCTGCGGCGCGTCGATCAGCTGGCGTCCGGCGGTGGCCGCGCACCTGCACTGCCCCGCCTGCGGCACCGAATCCGATGCCACCACCGGCACCGCCGAGATCATGGACGCGGCCCGCCGCGAGGCGCTGGTCCACACCACGCTGGCGCTGGGCGACGTGGCGAAGATCGACGGTGCGGCCTACAGCCTCATCGGCCTGATGCGCTGCCGCGAGGTGGGCGAGGTGGGCGGAATGGACGAATGGACCGAGTACCTGCTGTTTAACGAGGCGGCCGGCTTTGTGTGGCTGGTCGAATCCGGCGCCGGCTGGGACAAGGTCAAGGTGCTCGACGCCTGGCCCGAATCCGTTTCGGCCAGCGCGGTGAGCCTTGAAGGCAGCGCCTTCACGCGCATGCAGGCCTACGGCGCCGAAGTCATCCACGCGGCCGGCGCCTTCAACTGGCGCGTGCAGGTGGGCGACGCGGTGTCGATCACCGATTACCGCGGTGCCCGCGGCACCCTCTGCAGCGAACGCAGCCCGGCCGAAATCAGCTGGTCGCTGGCCCAGCGCGTGCCGGCTGGCACCGTGGATGGCTGGTTCGGCAAAAAGGGCAAGCTGGCCGCAGCCGCGGCGGCGGCCGGCAACACGGCGGTGCTGGGCGACTCCCTCCCCGCGGGCGCGCTGAACGCCCTCGCGCTGCGCTTCACCGCCATCCTGCTGGTCATCAACGTGCCGCTGTCTTTCATGGGCGGCTTCATCAACTGGCTGATCACCCTGATCGCCATCGGCGTGCTGTGGTGGCCGATCTACTCCCGCATCACCGACGACGCGCCATGACCCGTTTCGGCTACATCGTCTTTGCGCTGCTGATCACGCTGCTCACCACGCTGATCAACCTCGACACCCGCAGCGGTGGTTCCGGTGGCAGCAGCCGCAGCTGGGGCAGCGGCTCGTCCGGCGGCAGCTGGTCGTCCGGCGGAGGCGGGCACAAGTGAGCGGCTTTCTGCCCCGTGGCCGGCATCTGCTGGCCGATCTGCACGGCGTCGCCCCCGACCGCCTCACCGACCCGGCCGCCATCGAAACCCTGCTGCGCGCCGCCGCCGCCGCCGCCGGCAGCACCCCGGTCGGCGGCCACTTCCACCCCTTCGGCCCCGGCCTCGGCGTAACCGGCGTGCTGCTGCTCAAGGAATCCCACATCAGCATCCACACCTGGCCCGAACACGGTTTTGCCGCGGTGGATGTGTTCATGTGCGGCGACGCCCGCCCCGAGCGCGCCGTCGAAGTCATCCAGGCCACGCTGGCGGCCGCGTCGGTCAGCCTGCGCGAAGTGGCGCGGGGCTGAACGCTCAGCGTTTGCGGTCGTGTGCGGCGCCGCCTTGCCGGTGAGCGAGTCAAACGCTTGAACCTGTCGGCTGTCTTCGATGATTCACACGCCGCCCATATCATTGAAGAGGCGACGATTGACCCGCACATCCGGTCCGGCATGGACGACCAGCTGGCAGAGGAGGAAACGGCGCCCCGTGAATATTTTGTTGCAGTGCACAAAAAGCGCTTGCAATTGTTTTTGTTGCGGTGCAACATAGAGCCATACCGAATTTGCTTCGGTGATCGCAAGACCACCTACTTGAGGAGATCATCATGTCCGTTACCCCCGAAAAGATTGCCGCCGCCGCCAAGACCAACGTTGAAGCCAGCCTGAGCTCCGCTTCCGCCTTCGTGGCCACCGTGTTCACCGCCGTTGAGCGCGTGTCCACCCTGAACCTGGCTACCGCCCGCACCGCTTTCGACGAAAGCGTTGCCTTCTCCAAGGCTGTGCTCGCCGCCAAGGACCCGCAAGCCGTCGCCGCCCTGAACCTGGCTGCCGTGACCCCGTCCGTCGAGAAGGGCATTGCCTACGGTCGCAGCCTGTCCGTGATCGGCGCCGACACCAAGGAAGAGCTGACCAAGCTGGTTGAAGCCGAAGCCGCTGTTATGGGCAAGAACTTCGACGCTTCCCTGGAAGAGCTGTTCAAGAACGCTCCGGCCGGTTCCGAAGCTGCCGTCAAGGCCGTCAAGACCGCTCTGGCCAACGCCAACAACGCTTACGAAGGCGCCACCAAGGCTGCCAAGCAAGTCGCTGCTGCTGCTCAGGCCAGCGTCGAAAAGGCTGCCGAAGCTGCCGTGCAAAACGTTGAAAAGGGCGCCAAGGCTGCTGCCTCCGCTCTGAAAGTTGCCTGATCAGGAATCATGCGGTGAGGTTTTGCCGCAGTATTCCCGGTAGCATCCAAAAGGCCCCTCGGGGCCTTTTGTCATTTCAGGAGTCACCCGATGAGTCGTCGTAAATCACCGCTGGTTTCCGCACTCTTCAAGCTGACCCGGGCCGGCATGCGCCAGTCGGCGCGAATCGGCAAGGCCGCCGCGCGGCAGGGCATCGAATCAGGCAGCAAGATGGCCGAAGGCGCCGGACGCATGATGAAGGCCGTGGCCACCCCCACCGACGCGCCCGTGCCGGTGACGGGCGGACGCTGGATCGACGGGCGCTGGGGGCTCGGGCCGCTGGCCATGCGGCGCTACCGCTTGTTCATCCCGACCGGCGGCAGCGCCAGAAAGCCGCTACCGCTGTTGTTGCTTCTGCACGGCTGCGCCCAGGATACGGCGGCCTTCGCCGCGGTAACCCGCGCCGCGGCCACGGCCAAGGCGCGCGGCTTTGCGGTGCTGATGCCCGAGCAGGCCCAGGAGGCCAACCCCCAGCGCTGCTGGAACTGGTTTGGCAGCGACACGCGGGTCGGCATCGAAACGCAGATTTTGATGAGCATCGTCGAGCACGTGGTGGCCGACTATCCGCGGGTGGGCGGGCCGCTGTTCGCGCTGGGCCTGTCGGCCGGCGGGTCCATGGCCCTGACGCTGGCGCTGCGGCATCCCGAGCGCTTTGCCGCCGTCGGCAGCCATTCCGGCGCCGCGCCCCACAGCGCGCGCACGCCGCTGCAGGCCGGCCAGGCCATGCGCGGGCGCCGCTCGCCGGACGGCGACGCGCTGGCCCGGCAGCTCGCCGGCCGGCGCCTGCCGCCGCTGGTGCTGATCCACGGTGATCTGGACGCGATGGTGTCCTTCGAAAACGCCCGGGCCTCGGCCGATCTCTGGCTGGAGCTGCTGCCCGAGGGCGTCACGGCCCGCGAAACAATCACCGAAGTTCAGCGCGGCACCCGCCGCAAGCTCACCCGCAGTGACTGGAAAACCGGCCGTCAGCCCTGCGTGCGCCTGCTCCGCGTGCATGGCATGGGGCACGCCTGGAGTGGTGGCGCCGCCCGCCAGGCCTTTTCCGATCCGACCGGGCCGGATGCGTTACGGCTGGCATGGCAGTTCTTTGCGTCTACCATGGAACAAGCGGTGCCTGTGCCCGTCTGACGCCCTTTACGCCCGGAGATCTCTGCCATGTCCGAACTCCAATCCGCCGAACGCCTCCGTGACCGCGCTGCCGGCGCGCTGATCGGCGCCTTCATCGGCGATGCCCTGGCCCTCGGGCCGCACTGGTACTACAACCTCGACGAGCTGCACGCCGATTACGGTGACTGGATTTCGGGCTACACCGATCCAAAACCCGGCCGCTACCACGCCGGGCTCAAGGCCGGCGACCCGTCCCAGGCGGGGGTGCTGCTGGAATTGACCTTGCGTTCGCTGGTGGAGCGGGGCGGCTACGACGAGGCGAATTTCTGTGCCCGGCTCGATGGCGATTTCTTTCCGCAGATCGACGGCTCGCCGATGGCCGGCCCCGGCGGTTACACCAGCCAGTCGATCCGCGAAGCCTTTCGCAAGCGCGTGGGCGAAGGATTGCCCTGGGGGCAATGCGCGGGCAACGCCGACACCACGGAAGCGGCCGAGCGCGTCCTCGCCATTGCGGTGCGTTACGCGCTCGATCCGGCCGCGCTGGCCGCGGCGGTCACCCGCAACGCGGCGCTCACGCAAACCGACGGCACCGTGCTGGCGATGACCGTGGCCTTTGGCGCGGTGCTCGGCATGCTGGTGGAAGGCCACGCCCTCGACGGTGACATCTCGGACAAGCTGATGGCGCGGGTCAAAAGCGGCGAACTGCCCTTTCACACGGTGACCAGCGGCAAGCTGCAGGCGCCGCGTCCCGGCGAGGCGGAAGCGTCGACGATTGGACGTTTTCCGTCGCCGGACGCACTGCTCGGCCCGTCAAACATGGCCCGTGCGGCCCGCGATCCGGACATCCGCATCGAGCCGGCCTGGAAGGTGTCGTTGGTGTATGGCATGCCCTGCGCCGTTTATCACCAGTTTCCGGCGGCTTACTACCTGGCGGCGCGCTTCTCCGATGATTTCGAGTCGGCGGTGCTTCACGCGGTGAATGGCGGCGGCCAGAACCTGGCCCGGGCGATGCTCACCGGCGCGCTGGCCGGCGCACAAACCGGCCTGTCGGGCATTCCGCGGCGCTTCATCGACGGGCTCGCCGGTTCGGATGAGCTCGTCGGTCTGGCGCAGCGGCTGGCCACCGCGCTTTAGCGCGACGCCCTGAGGTTCAGCAACGCCCTTTCTTGGCCTGACCCGGCGGACAGTGGCCTTCGGAGCCGCCGTCGCCACCGCGTCGGGATTCGCAGCGGCCGCGGAAGTTCTTGCGGCCCTCGTAGCGGTGGCAGTTGTCGCGCCACCAGTTTTCTTCGCGCCAGCGGTCGCCATCCCAGTAGCGGCCGTCGCGGTTGCGGTCGCCGATGTAGAGGGACATTCCGGGTACCTGGATCGAAAGGTCCATGTCCACAGCGGCCACGGGGCTTGCCGTGGCCAAAGCGGCCAGGGCCAGGGAAACGAACAGTGTGTTGCGCATGGTGAGTCTCACGGTAAATTAGGCTCCCAGACTATAAACCCGCACCGCCGACACGGCATGGCGACAATAGCCTCGCAGGCCGGTCTGCCCGCTGAATCCCATCGTCGTTACAATGTGCCGAAAAGACGACACACCGGCACCGGGCCGGTGCGCACAAGGAGGCAGCATGGCGGTCATTTTTGCCAAGACCCGCAAGGGCCACGCGGAGATCGAAACCCGCGCCGGCGGTCTCAACCCTCGGGTGCGTCGCGTGCTGATCTTCGTGGACGGCAAGCGGCCGGTCGAGGAGCTGCGCGGCATGCTGCAGTCGGACGATCTGCAGCACACCCTGGGCATGCTGGAAGAGGAAGGCTTCATCGAGATGACCGGCGTGGCCGGCCCCGCGGGCGCGCAGCCTGTCGATGCCGCGCTGCCGCCGCTGGTGGCCTTCCGCCTGCATCCGCCCGGCGACGACCCGGTGCGCCTGCAGCAGGCGCGCAATTTCATGCTCAACACCCTCAACGCCTTTGTCGGCGCGCTGGGCACCAGTTCGCTCCAGGACCGCATCGAGGCGGCCCGCAACCAGGCCGACCTGCGCAGCCTCTTCGACGAGTGGTATCACGCCATCGTCAGCTCCCGCAACGGCCGGCGCGAGGCCGAGCATCTGCGCGGCAAGCTGCTTGAGGTGATCTGACGGAGCGGTTTGCCTGTCCGGCTTGCCGCGGGTCAAGTAACTGCCGGCGGAGGTGAACTAATCTCCGTTGCCGTGAATCAATGGTGCAGGGGCTTGTGTTCTTCGGGCACGGGCCTGTCTGCTCCCTTGTGTTCACCTGCCGGTCAATTGCCATGGACGACTCCAGTCTCGATTTCGACATTCCCGGCCGCGAACTCGCCGTCGCCGCCGAGGCGCTGTATCTCGCCAATCTCATGATCGTGCCCGGGCTGGGTTTTGTCGCGCTGCTGGTGCTGTGGCTGCGCGAGCGCCACCGGGCGCCGGAGCTGGCCCGCGGCCACCTGCGCCAGACCCTCGCCGCCAGCCTGTGGGCCGGCGTGCTGCTGGTCGTGACCAACGCGGCCATCATTCTGGCCGGCGGTTACGACGCGGCTTCCACGTGGATCATCGTGATTCTCTACTTCACGTGCTGCCACTCCACGCTGATCTTCTGCGGCGCCATCGGCTTGTCGAAGGCGCTGGCGGGCAAGCCTTTCCGCTTTCCGCTGATCGGGCCGCGCTGATGGCCGGACAACGCATCATTCCGATCAAGCCCGCCGGCACGCCTGCCGACGGTGGCCGCCAGCGCTGGCGGCGCTGGGCGCAGGCGGGCTTCTTCGTGCTGTTCATCCTCGCGCCGGTTTTCAATCTGCTGCGCTTCGATCTGGTGGCCGGCCACGCCTGGCTGCTGGGTTTTGAGTGGCATGCCGGGCTGGAGGATTTTTCCGCCGGGCGCATCGACGCATTCGGCGCCGTCGGGCGGGTGATCGGCCGCGTGCTGCTGCCCATCCTCGCCACCGGCGCGGTGCTGATCTGGGTGTCGTGGAAGTGGGGGCGGCTTTACTGTGGCTGGTTGTGCCCGCATTTTTCGGTGGTTGAAACCATCAACGGCTTCATGCGCCGGGCCATCGGCCGGCCCAGCCTGTGGGAATCGCGCCCGCTGCCGCCCCGCGAGCCCGACGGCACGCCGGTGGTGTACGACCGCCTGTGGTGGCTGGTAACCGTGCCGCTGGCGGTGGGCTTTGCCTTCGTGTGGGCGGTGGTGCTGCTCACCTACCTGTTGCCGCCCTTCCAGGTGTACAGCCACTTGCTGGGTGGGGCGCCAAGCCGCAGCGAGTTCATCTTCATCACGGCCGGCACGCTGGTGCTGTCCGCCGAATTCCTTTTCGCGCGTCACCTGTTCTGCCGCTACGCCTGCGCCGTCGGCATGTTCCAGAGCCTCGCCTGGATGGGCAACCGGACGGCGATGGTGGTGGGTTTCGAGCGCGACCGGGCGGCCGACTGCGCCAGTTGCTACAGCGCCTGTGACCACGTTTGCCCGATGCGCCTCAAGCCGCGCAACATCAAGCGCACGATGTTCACCTGCACCCAGTGCGCCCAGTGCGTCAGCGCCTGCGAAACCACCCAGGCCGACAACCCCAATGGCCCGCTGCTGCAGTGGGTGAGCGGCGAGGCGGCGCGCCACAACGAGGCGGCGTTTGCGGCGCCCAGACCGACCCCGAACCCCGAGAGGAAAACCCAGTGACCGGCTTCAACGAATTTGCCATCGCCCGCGCGATCCACGTCCTGGCCGTGCTGATCTGGATCGGCGGTGTGGCCTTCGTGACGATGGTGATGATTCCCGCTTGTCGCGCCATGGCCGAAGGGCAGGCGCAGCTCGAGCTTTTCGAGCGCCTCGAACACCGCTTCGCCGCCATCGCCCGCTGGAGCGTGCTGCTCGCGGGCGCCTCGGGCCTGTGGCTCACATGGCGGCTGGACGCCTGGGGTCGCTTCGCCGATCCGGCCGCCTGGTGGTGGATGCACGGCATGGTGGCGGTGTGGACGATCTTCGCGGTGATGCTCTTCATCCTCGAGCCCTTCGTGCTGCAAAAGCTCTTCGCGAAACTCGCCCGGCGCGACCCGGTGGGCACGATGGCACGCATCCAGCGCGTGCACGTGGTGCTGTTGACGGTGAGCCTGGTGGTGGTGGCGGGGGCCGTGGCAGGCAGTCACGGGGGCTGGCGCTTCGGGTGATTTAGTGCTGGCGCAGCCAGCGGATGACGGTCGCGAAAAGGAGATCCGGCTCGACCGGCTTGCTCAGGAAATCGTTCATGCCGGCGGCCTGGCAGCGCTGGCGGTCTTCGGCAAAGGCGTTGGCGGTCATTGCGATGATCGGCACGTCGGCGCCCACCGGCAAGGCGCGGATGCGTCGCGTGGCCTCCAGCCCGTCCATCAGCGGCATCTGCATGTCCATCAGGATCAGCGCATAGCGGGCCTCAGTGGCCATGGCCACGGCTTCGGCGCCGTTGTTGGCGACATGCACGACGAGCCCCAGTTCTTCCAGCAAGACCCGGGCGATTTCCTGATTGACCGGTTCGTCTTCGGCCAGCAGGATCGGTGTGCCGTGCAGGCTGCCGGCGAGGATGGCCTCGGGATTGTCGGGTTCGTGTTCCGGCGCGGCCGCCTCGCGCGGCGCCGGCGCCTTTTTCAGACGGGCGGTAAACCAGAAGCGGCTGCCGATATCCTTGCGTGATTCGGCACCGGCCTGGCCACCCATCCGTTCGGCCAGCCGCCGGGTGATGACCAGGCCCAGGCCGGTGCCACCGTATTTCCGGGTGGTCGAATTGTCGCCCTGCTCGAAGGCGGTGAAGAGCTGCGCCAGCGCCTCGGGCGCGATGCCGATGCCGGTATCCTCGACCTCGAAGCGGAGCAGCACGTCGTCGGCGCTTTCGGAGACGAACTGCATGCGCAGCGTGACCCGGCCGGTTTCGGTGAACTTGATGGCGTTGGTGGCGAGGTTGAGCAGCGCCTGGCGCAGTCGCGTGGGGTCGCCCAGCAGCCGGACTTCGCGCGGCGGTGTTTCGACGACGATCTGCACGCCTTTTTCAAGGGCCCGTTCTTCGATGAGGGCGGCCACTTCCGGCAGAAGTTGGCCGGATTTCAGCTCGATTGTTTCGAGTTCGAGTTTGCCGGCCTCGATCTTGGAGATGTCGAGGACGTCGTTGATGACCTGCAGCAGGTGTTGGCCCGCCGTGTCGATCCTGTCCAGTTGCCCGGTCTGGCGCTCGGTCAGTTCGGTGCGGCGCAGGAGGTGGGTCATGCCGATGATGGCATTCAGCGGGGTGCGGATCTCGTGGCTCATGTTGGCCAGGAAGGCGCTCTTGGCGCGGCTGGCCGCTTCGGCTTCATCGGCGCGCCGTTGCAGTTCCGAGTGCAGCGCGGCGATCTGTGCTTCTTTTGCCTTGCGCTCCCGGTTGTCGCTCATCGTCGTGCTGCTGTAGAGAAAGCGTCCGTCGGCAGCCCTGATCAGTTCGGAGTTGACGAGCACCGGAATGCTTGTGCCGTCCTTGCGGCGCACGTCGTATTCGAGATTGGCAATGCGTCCCCGCGCCTTGAATTCGGCAAAGAGCCTTTCAAAACCGGGCAGTTCATGGGGGGCCAGAATGTTGCGGATGTTCAGTTTTCCGATCACCTCGTCCCGCGTGTAGCCGAGCATCTGCAGCTCGGTGTCGTTGATCGAGATGATCTGCCCGGCCGGATCGAGGGAGTGGTAGCCGCAGGGGGCGTGGTTGTAGAGGTTGTCCAGCTCGGTGGTGCGCTGGGTGACGAGCTCCTCGAGGTGTTCGCGGTACTGGCGCAGCTCGTCGTCCGCGCGCTTGCGCTCCGAAATGTCGGTGTGGGTGCCGGCCATGATCAGCGGGGAGCCGTCGGTGCTCCATTCGACGACGCGGCCCTGGGTCAGAATCCACTTCCATTCGCCGTTTTTCATGCGGCAGCGGATCTCGGCGTTGTGAAAGGGGCTGGCGCCGCTGAGGTGCTGGCGGATGGATGAAATGGCAGCTTCGAGGTCGTCCGGGTGAACGTGCGTGGGCCATTCTTCGGGTGAAAGACTCCGCTCGCCGACGGCGTAGCCCAGCATCGATTCGTAGCGGGCGCTGACGGTGAACTGCCCGGTCTTGAGGTTCCAGTCCCAGAAACCCTGGTTGCTGCCTTCCAGGACGCGGGTGTAGCGGGCCTCGTTTTCGCGGCGCTGGGCAATGTTGCTGAAGGCGATGCAGATCCAGTGCGCGCCGTTTTCGTCGGCAAAGGCGGTGGCCTTGAATTCGGCCAGGAAGACCCGCCCGTCGCCCTTGGCGCAGCACTCTCCCGAGAGGGCCGTTTCGGCCCCGGTGTCGCCGGCCGGGCTCAAACCGGCGAGGACGTCGGAGTCGAAGAGATCGGCCCGGTTCAGCCGGGTCAGCGCTGCGTGCGAATAGCCCAGCAGCCGGCACGCGGCCTCGTTGGCGGCGGCCACCGCGCCATCCTGCGTGCAGAAGACGATGGCTTCCGGGCTATGGACGAACAGGGCCGATTCGATGAAGGGCGGTGTGGTGTGAGGCATGCCTTGGCAACTCGAATATTCGACGGCAGTATGCGCCGGACCTTGAGTTCAGCTCGAACAGCTCACTGCCAGCCCCGCGGCCCAATCGGGTGGTGGGGCGGCGTAGCGCTCGTTGTGGGGCTGATCGTCGAAGGGGCTGGCGAGGCAGGCCAGCACGCGGTCCACCTCGCTGAAATTGCCGCCCTGGGCGGCACGGATGGCGGATTCGGCGATCCAGTTGCGCAGCACGTACTTGGGATTGACGCGCATCATCGCGGCCTGGCGTTCGGCGTCGGGCCGGCCTTCGGCGGCCAGGCGGGCACGCCACAGGGCGAGCCAGGCGTCGAGGCCGTCCCGGTCGATGGCCAGGTCGCGCAGCGGGGCGTCGGTGGTTGTCCGTGTGGTTTCGTCGACCTTCGCGGGGAGCGTGCCGAGGCGGCGGAAGAACTGCGTGTAATCCGGGTGCTGCTGCTGGAGCATGCCGAAGGTGTCGCCGATGAAATCCTCGTCGCCGGGCAGGGCGCGGGCGAGGCCGAGCTTGGCGCGCATGAGATCCATGAAGTGGCCTTCGAAGGCCGGGGCGTAGCTGGTTTCGATGGCCGCCTGCACGTCTTCCGGCTCGCCGATCAGCGGGGCCAGCGCGCTGCCGAGCGCGTAGAGGTTCCAGTGGCCGATCTGCGGTTGCGACTTGTAGCTGTAGCGGCCGCGGTCGTCGGAGTGGTT
Source organism: Zoogloea sp. (assembly GCA_016720685.1). GTDB lineage: Bacteria > Pseudomonadota > Gammaproteobacteria > Burkholderiales > Rhodocyclaceae > Zoogloea. The sequence goes on along the minus strand of JADKKC010000031.1, from coordinate 15,131 downwards.
GCAGATGTGGTGGGGGTCGAAGGCGTCCATGAAGCCGAACGGGCCGTAATCGAGGGTGAGGCCGAGGATGGACATGTTGTCGGTGTTCATCACGCCGTGCATGAAACCCACGGCCTGCCACCTGGCGATGAGCTCGCCGGTGCGCCGGCCCACGTCCGCGAGCAGCGCGCCGTAAGGGTTGGCGGCGTCGCGGCATTCGGGGCGAAAACGTTCGATGACGTAGTCGGCGAGCTGGCGCAGCTCGGTGGTCTTGCCCTTGGCGGCCCAGTGCTCGAAGGAGCCGAAGCGGATGAAGCTCGGCGCCAGCCGGGCGACGACGGCGGCGGTTTCCATGGTTTCGCGGCGCACCGGGGCATGGGAGCCCACCACGCTGAGGGCGCGGGTGGTGGGAATGTCGAGGGCGGCCATGGCTTCGGAGCAGAGGAATTCGCGGATGGACGAGCGCAGCACGGCGCGGCCGTCGGCAAAGCGCGAATAGGGCGTCTGGCCGGCGCCCTTGAGCTGGATTTCCCAGCCCGTGCCGGTGCCGGCGACTTCGCCCAGCAAGTGGGCGCGTCCGTCGCCCAGCTGGCCGGCCCATACGCCGAACTGGTGGCCGGAATACACGGCGGCCAGCGGTTCGCTGCCTGGCAACAGGCGATTGCCGGAAAACACCTGGGCAAACTCCGGGCGCGCGAGTTCGGCGGCGTCCAGCCCGATCAGCGCTGCCGCGGCGGGGCTGGCGGCGACGAGGTAGGGGTCGGGCAGCGGCTGGGGCGGCAGCCGGGTGAAGAAGGCGTCCGGAAGTCGTGCGAAGGCGTTGTCGAAGGAGAGCGTTTCGAGGGTGGGCATGGGCAGCGGAAACTCGGTTGAGGAAGGCTTGCGCCGGCCGAAGAGGCGCGTCGGACGTGCGCGCGGACCCGCTATGCTACGGGTCGCTGCTTATTATCCGACTAAAGCAGTCTGGTATGGTTCCCGCGCGCGTCGTCGATGCTCAGGCCGCGTCCGGGGCCTGCCGCGGTACGCAGATTTCGAAAACTGCGCCGCCTTCGGGGTGGTTGCGGGCGACGAGGGTGCCGTTGTGGCCGCGCACGATTTCGAGGGTGATGGCGAGGCCCAGCCCGGTGCCGCCGGCGCCGGTCTTGGTGGCGCTGCTTTGCACGAACTTGTCGAAGATGCGTTCTTCCTCGCCGGGCGGAATGCCGATGCCCTGGTCGCGCACGGTCAGGGCCAGGGCTTCGCGGCGGCCGATCATCGCGTCGCTGAAACCAACGGTGATGGTGCCGCCGTTCGGCGAGAACTTGATGGCGTTGGCCAGCAGGTTCTGGATGGCATGGTGGAACTGCTGGGTGTCGATCATGGCGACGGTGCTGGAGGTGCGGGTGTCGACGGCGAGCGTGATGTGGCGCTGGGCGAGCAGGGCGGCGAGGTCGGATTGCACGCGGCTCACGAGCACCTGCATGTCGGCCCGGTGCAGCGCGAAGTCCACGCGCCGGGCTTCGAGCTTGGCGAGGTCGAGCAGGTCATTGACGAGATCGGCCATGCGGCTGCCGCTCTGGTGGATGCGTTCGAAGTAATTGATGATTTTTTCGTTCGGGGCCTGGCCGGTGCGGGTTGCGCCGAGCCGCGCATAGGACAGGATGCCGTGCAGCGGCGTGCGGAATTCGTGGGACATGTTGGCCAGGAACTCGCTTTGCAGCAGGTTGGCCCGCTCGGCGGCTTCCTTGGCGCAGACCAGGTCGGTGGTCTGGGCGGCGACGAGTTCGGAGAGATGGTCGCGGTGGTGCAGCAGTTCGGCCTCGATGGCCTTGCGCGCCGTGATGTCCTTGGCGGTGCCGCGGTAGCCGAGAAATTCTCCGTCGCTGCCAAAGCAGGGCTTGCCGGATGTGCTGTACCACGTTGGACGGATGTCGGTGGAGTGGGCGTGGTATTCGAAGTCGCGGAAGGCCTGGCGGCGGGCGATGGTGTTGAGATAGGTGGTCCACTTTGCGGTGTTCTGGCGCTCGTCGGAGCTGGCGAATTCTTCACGGCGTTTGCCGCGCACGATCTCGATCAGGTTCTGGCCGGATCTGTCCGGCCCCGCGTAAACGGTAAAACGCATCTCGGCGTCGGTTTCCCAGAACCAGTCGGACGATACCGTCGAAAAATCGCGAAAACGCTGTTCGCTGGTTTTCAGGGCCTGCTCGCGGGCGCGTAGTTCGCTGATGTCGGTGCCGACGATGACGGCGCCGGCGAGCTTGCCGTTGTGTTCGTAGAGGGGCGTGGCGCGGAGCATGAAATGGCCGGCGTTGGCGCTCTGCAGGTGGCTGCGGAGGCAGGTTTCCATCTTCAGGCCGCCCTGTTTCAGGATGGTGCGGAACAACACCGTGCCGGGGGCAAAGCTGGGCGAGGCGGCGTGCAGCGGGGCCAGGGTGTCGTCGGTAAGCAGGCTGTCGGGCGAGGTGCCGATCAGGCTGGCCGGGTCGAGGCCGAGATTGCGCCGGGTTGCGGCATTGGCCTGGCTGATGCGCCCGAAGCGGTCGACGACCAGCAGCAGGCTGTCCATGGTGTCCATCACGTTGGTGATGAAGGTGCTCATCCGGGCCTGCTCGGCGTTGCGCAGTTCGAGCTGGCGGGATTTGGCGCTCACTTCGTCCACCATCGCGTCCATCATGCTGGTGACGGCCAGGACCTGCTGCTCCAGGGTGGCGTTGGCCTTGCGCAGGGCTTCGAGTTCGGCGCGCAGGAGCGTGGTTTCGTCGGGCTGCATGCTCATGGTGGTGCCCACCGGGCGATGATGTGCGCGGCAGCCATCTCGACCGCGGCGGCAACCGCGACCGAGAGGCCAGGCGCAAAGGCCTGGATGTGGCCGGCTTCGACGCCGACGAGGCGGATTGCCGGCACCCGTTCGAGGGCCGCCGGCAGCAGTTGCAGCAGGCTGCCTACGCCGGCGCCGTGAAAGCCGGCGCGGGCTTCGTTGCCGGCGGCGTCGGCGGCAATGCTGCTGGCGTCCAGGTCATGCAGCGAGCCGGGCGGGCCGAAGCCCTGGACGGCATCCACGACGATGGCCTGCGCGCAGCCTTCGAAGCAGGCGATGGCCGCCAGCCCGGCCAGGTCGGCGCGCATCAGGCGCACGCCGGCGGGCAGCGCTGCGGCGGCCAGGCGCGCATGCACGGCGGGGCCGAAGCCGTCGTCGCCGTGGAGTTCGTTGCCAAAGCAGATGACGTGGAGGGCGGTGCTTGCTTCAGACGCCATAGCGGTGTTTTTCGCGGCGTCCGACGAAATGCACGGTGCACACCAGGCACGGGTCGTGGGCACGCACGATGTGGCCGATCTCGATGGGGTCGGACGGGTCGGCCAGTTCGAGGCCGATGAGGCTTTGTTCCCAGTGGCCGTGGCGGCCGGCGCTGTCTTTGGGCGAGGCGTTCCAGGCGGTGGGGGTGACGATCTGGTAGCGGCTGATGCGCCCGTTTTCGACCTGTATCCAGTGGCCGAGGCTGCCGCGGGCGGCCTGCACGAAGCCGTAGCCCTCGCCGTTGTCGAAGGCATCGGCCGGCGGGGGCAGGTAGTGGGGCGTGCCGAGCTGGCCGGCGAGTTCGGCGAGATGCTGCTTCATGTGGTGCAGGGTGTGGCCGGTGCGGCGCAGGCGGGCAAATTGGCGCAGCCAGGTGTTGGGGCCCTCGCTGGCGAGGAGGGCGCGGATCAGCGTGTCGCCGCCGGTGAGCAGTTCGGCCAGCGGGCCGGCTTCGACGACGAGTTCGCCGTAACGCGGGGCCTTGGCCCAGGTGTAGCGGTCGGTGTCGGGTTGATAGTCGGGCACGGTTTCGCCGGCAAAGGGATGAAGGCCGCCGGGATAGGGGCGGTACCAGGCGTGGCGCACGTGCTCGTTGATCAGGGCCGGGTCGAAGGGGTCGAGCTGGCCGCTATCGGCGTGGTAGATGCCGGCGCCGGGCAGGCTGGCGGGCACCTGTGCGTGCTGCGGATCGTGCCAGGCGCCGGCGCTGAGGAAGTGGCGGGCGCCAATGCCGGTTTTTTGCAGGCCGATGCGGCGGGCGAAGCGGGTGAGGAGGCCGATGGCGCTGGCGGCGTGGGGCGCTGCGTCGAGCCAGCTGTAAAAGGCGTCGGCGTCATTCAGGGCGAGCCAGTTGTCGAGGCTGTCGCCGATCACTTCATCTTCGTAGTAGCGGAGGAGCTGATCGACGATGTCCTGGCAGTCGATCAGTTCGCGGGCCGTGGCGCTGCGGGTGATGCCGCCGGGCAGCATGTAGGAGGAGTGGGGCCACTGGCCGCCGAAGATCGCCACCAGCTCGACGATCTTGCGCGAGGCGGCGAGGGTGGCGCGCACGACGCGGCCCTTCAGGGGCGCGAAGGCGGTTTCGATGTCGGCAAAGAGCGGCAGGCCGGCATAGCGGGGGTGCACGAAGTCGGGCGTGAAGAACAGGAAGCTCTGGCGCAGGTCGGACTGCACGTTTTCGGCCATCAGGCACAGGTTGCGCACCAGGGTGGCGTGGGGCGTGACCGGCAGCCGGGCGAGCCGTTCCAGCGCGAGCGCGGCGGTGTAGAGATGGGCGGTGCCGCAGATTCCGCACACGCGTGGCGTGATGACGAGGCCGTCCTTGGGGGCGCGGCCGATCAGCAGTTGCTCGAAACCGCGGAACAGGGTGCCGACGCAGCGGGCGTCGACGATGCGATTGCCTTCGAGGTCGACCTGGAGTTCCAGGTCGCCTTCGACGCGGTTGAGATCGATGTTGAGGGTGGTGCGGGCCATGGTCGGGCGCTCAGGGCTCCATGTCCCGGTTCCGGATGCGCAGCGGCATGGCCGCCTGGGCGAGGTTCTTGTAGGCGATGTAGTGGGCGCGCGAGACGCCCAGCGGCAGGGCCACCGGTACGCTGCCGATCTTCTCGGTGCGGAACAGGTCGCCACCCTTGGGGAAATCCGGCGCGGTGCAGCCGAAGCAGGGTACGCCGGCGCGGGTTTTGCTGCTGCGCCCGTTCCATAGCTCGGTGTTGCAGTTGGCGAGGGTGTTGGGGCCCTGGCAGCCGAGGTTGAAAAACAGGCAGCCGCGCCCGCCGAGCTGGGTCTCTTCGAGGTTGTACTCGTGGTACTCGTTGCGGGTGCAGCCCTGGTGCACGGTGCTGCCGTAAAAGGCCTGCGGGCGGTTGAGTCCGTCGAGTTCCAGCGGCAGGCCCTGGGCGATCATGGCCAGGCTGCGGGTGATGGTGGTGGGGTGGGTCGGGCAGCCGGCCAGGTTGATCACCGGCAGGCCGGCCCCGGAGCGCCAGTCGGGCGGCAGCAGTCCGCCGGGCGTTTCACGGTCGAACTGCAGGCCGGTGCAGTCGGTGGGGTTGGGCGGGGCCGCCGGAACGCCGCCGAAGGCCGCGCAGGTGCCCACTGCCACCACGTGGCGGGCGCGCCGGGCCAGGGCTTCGGCGATCTGGATCTTGGGCCGACCGCGGTAGCTGTCGAACATGCCGGTGCCCAGAGGGCCGGTGATCAGGCTGCCTTCGATGCACAGGATGTCGAGCGGCCGGGTGCCGGCTTCGATCTCTGCGATCAAGGCTCCGAGCCCGCCGGGCGGGGCTTCGGTCAGTGACGGGTGCCACAGGATGTCGAGGGTGCCGTTACGGACCAGCGTCTCGATGGAGGGGCTGTCGGCGGTCAGCAGCGACATGGTGTCACCGCCGCAGGCGCCGGTTTGAAGCCAGAGCAGGGTTGCCAAGAACGGAGTCTCCACCGGATGCGGGTTGCGGACGAATGAGCAGCGGGACCGGGCAACGCTTGCCCGGCTCCTTCTCCTTTTACGTCAATCCCGTGGCAGGGTTAAGGCGGCCTGTGTAAAAGCTTAGAGCGCTCCGTCCATTTTGTCGCCGGAAAGCGGCGCCAGCCCGGCGATTTCGGCGTCGCTGAGAAGGCGCGAGCGGGTGACGAAGGCGCGCCCCTTGCCGCAGTCGAGGGAGAAATCTCCACCGCCGCCGGGCTGCACGTCGAGGGTGAGTTGCGAGCTGGCGTAGTAAGTGTATTCCTGATGACCGAGGTAGAAGGGCGCGCCGCCGACTTCGCCGAGCAGGAGCATGGTCTGGCCGGGCAGGATTTCGCCCTGCTTGTAGCAGTTGGGCACGCTGCCGTCGCAGCAGCCGCCGGAGAGCAGGAACATCAGTGGGCCGAATTCGGCGGCCAGCTCGTCGATGAAGGCGAGGGCGGTGTCGGTGGCGACGATGCGTTGGGTCATGGCGTGGGGCTCCGTAAAAAAACGGGGCGGGAAAAATCCCGCCCCGCAACACCTTGCCTTACAGGTGCGACACGAACATCAGAAGAAGCCCAGTGCGTTCGGGCTGTAGCTGACCAGCAGGTTCTTGGTCTGCTGGTAGTGGTCGAGCATCATTTTGTGGGTTTCGCGGCCGATGCCGGATTCCTTGTAGCCGCCGAAGGTGGCGTGGGCCGGGTAGGCGTGGTAGCAGTTGGTCCACACGCGGCCGGCCTTGATGTTGCGGCCCATGCGGTAGGCGCGGCTGCCGTCACGGCTCCACACGCCGGCGCCGAGGCCGTACGGGGTGTCGTTGGCGATGGCCAGGGCTTCGGCTTCGTCCTTGAAGGTGGTCACGGCGAGCACCGGTCCGAAGATCTCTTCCTGGAAGATGCGCATCTTGTTGTGGCCCTTGAAGAGGGTCGGCTGGATGTAATAGCCGCCGGCCAGGTCGCCGTCCATTTTGGTGCGATCGCCGCCGATCAGGCACTCGGCGCCTTCCTGGCGACCGATTTCCATGTAGGACATGATCTTGCTGAGCTGATCCTGCGACGCCTGGGCGCCCATCATGCTGTCGGTGTCGAGCGGGCTGAGCTGCTTGATGGCCTTGACGCGGGCCATGACCTTTTCCATGAAGCGCTCGTAGATCGATTCCTGGATCAGCGCGCGGGACGGGCAGGTGCACACTTCGCCCTGGTTGAAGGCGAACAGCACCATGCCTTCGATAGCCTTGTCGAGGAAGGCGTCGTCGGCGGCCATGATGTCTTCGAAGAAGACGTTGGGCGACTTGCCGCCGAGTTCCAGCGTGGCGGGGATCAGGCTGGTGGCGGCGGCCTGGGCGATGACGCGGCCGGTGGCGGTGGAGCCGGTGAAGGCGATCTTGGCGATGCGGCGGCTGGTGGCCAGCGGCATGCCGGCTTCGCGGCCGTAGCCGTTGACGACGTTGAGCACGCCCGGCGGCAGCAGGTCGGCGATCAGTTCGACCAGGATCAGGATCGAGATCGGGGTCGATTCGGCGGGCTTGAGCACCACGCAGTTGCCGGCGCCGATGGCGGGGGCCAGCTTCCAGGCGGCCATCAGGATCGGGAAGTTCCAGGGGATGATCTGGCCGACCACGCCGAGCGGCTCGTGGAAGTGGTAGGCGACGGTGTTTTCGTCGATCTCGGAGATGCCGCCTTCCTGGGCGCGCAGGCAGCCTGCAAAGTAGCGGAAGTGGTCGACGGTCAGCGGGATGTCGGCGTTCAGGGTTTCGCGGATGGCCTTGCCGTTATCGACGGTTTCGGCGTAGGCGAGCTTCTCGATGTTGGCTTCCAGGCGGTCGGCGATCTTCAGCAGCAGGCCGGCGCGCTCGCCGACCGAGGTGCGGCCCCACTTGTCGGCTGCGGCGTGGGCGGCGTCGAGGGCCAGTTCCACGTCTTCTGCGCCGGAGCGGGCGGCCTTGGTGTAGGCCTTGCCGGTGATCGGCGTGATGACGTCGAAGTATTCACCCTTGACCGGGGCAACCCACTCGCCGCCGATGAAGTTTTCGTACTGGGACTTGTATTGGACTTTGGCTTCGGGGGTGCCGGGCAGTGCGTAGATCATGAAGGTCTCCTCCTGGATTTTGGTCGAAAACGCTTTTTGCAGCGTTGTCCTTTATCAGCAGGGGGCGTGCCAGGAGCGGGATCAGCCTCGTTTATGGAGAGAGTTTCTTTTTTTATCAATCCCTTGTGTGGACTGTCGCGAAATGCTGCACCGCATCCATCGTCATGGAGGGTGTTTCAGGATGGAACAGGTGCTCCATGCAATGTGCACGATGGAGCACCTGTTCTTTGGGGGCGTGCCGGCCTCCTTCCAGGCGGATGCCGGCGTCCTCGCGCATTTAGTTTCCGGATAGATCCGTGCGGCTGATGATGGCTGCGTCGTCGGTGATGGGTATTCGGTTTTTGTGCCGGCTGGCGCATCCTTGTCTCGAGGCGGTTGGCCATAAGCCTCCCCGGAGTGTGAAGCGTTTCAGCCTTTCGTTTCGGTCGAGCGGCTGGTGCCGGTAACCTTGCCGTCCTCGTCGAAGTGGATGTTGAAGAACACTTCGGCACTGAATTCGGCGGGCAGGCGCCAGTCCCATACTTCTTCCTTCTTCAGCGCAAATTTTTGCACCGAGCGCGGTTTGCCCAGCAGGCGGCGCACCTGGTCGCGGTTCCAGCCGGGCGCCACGCGGGCGAAGTTTTGCGGCGTGAGCACGTTTTCCAGGCTCTTCAGGATGTTGTCAGACCCGATGGTGGCCATGAAGCATTGGGTGCCTTCGGGCTGGCGGGTGTATTCCCAGGTTACGCTGCCGTCGTCGTTGCCATTCATTCACCCGGTTTGCGGACATCGCGCACGTCGTAGCCGGTGGATACGCCGGGTTTCAGATCCTGCATATTGACCGCGTCGCAGCCGCTCAGGCCCAGCATGGCCAGCGCGCCGAGCAAAAGGGTAAGCAATCTGCGCATGGGTGATCCTCCTCGGTTTGGCAGTGGCGCCGGCAGGCCGCCAAAGCGGCCGGGCTTGGTTACAATCGAACCCATTCTGGCATGAACACCCCTCGAGGAGGATGCACTGATGAAACGCAGCGCAATGATGCTGGCCCTGGCCGGCGCGACGATGGCCGGCACCGCGCCGGTGCTGGCCGACACGGTCGTGAAGATCGGTTTTGCCGGCCCCCTTACCGGGCCGATTTCCCATGTGGGCAAGGACGAGCAGTTTGGCGCCCAGCTCGCGCTGGACGACGCCAACGCCAAGGGCATCAGCCTGGCCGGCCAGAAGGTGAAGTTCGAGCTGATGTCCGAGGACGACCAGGCCGATCCGCGCACCGCCACCACCGTGGCCCAGCGCCTCGTGGATGCCGGCGTGAAGGGCGTGATCGGGCACGTAACGTCCGGCGCGGCGATTCCCGCCTCGCGCATCTACGAGAACAGGCCGGGATCCCGGCGATCACCCCGTCGTCCACCAGCCCCAAGCTCACCCGTCAGGGCTACAAGACCACCTACCGGGTCATCGCCAACGACACCCAGCAGGGCAGCGCGATGGCAAAGTTTGCCACCGGCGTGCTCAAGGCCCAGCGCATCGCGGTGATCGACGACCGCACCGCCTACGGCCAGGGCCTCGCCGACGCGTTGGTGGATAGCCTCAAGCAACTGGGCATCAAGCCGGTGGGGCGTGAATTCACCAATGACAAGGCCACCGATTTTGCCGCCATCCTCACCAAGCTCAAGGCCGCCAAGCCTGATGCGATCTTCTATGGCGGCATGGATGCCCAGGGGGCGCCGCTGCTCAAGCAGATGAAACAGCTCGGCATCACCGCCAAATATCTTGGCGGCGATGGCGCGTGCACTCCAAAGAGATGATCAAGATTGCCGCTGCCGCGGAAGCGGCGACGTGTGCCATTGCCCAGGCCGGCATTCCGATGGACAGGATGCCCGCCGGCAAGGCCTTCAACGAACGCTTCACCAAGCGCTTCAGCGTGCCGGTGCAGCTCTATGCACCCTACAGCTACGACGCCGCCAATGCCCTCATCGAAGCCATGAAGCTGGCCAATTCGAGCGATCCGGCCCACTACCTGGCGCAGCTGCAAAAGGTGAGTTTCAAGGGCGTCACCGGCAATATCGCCTTCGACGCCCAGGGCGACAGCCGCGAAGGCGGCGTGGCGCTGTATCAGTTCAATGGCGACAAGCCAGAATCCCGGCTAGGGCGACCAAGGGTTGCCCCTAGAAAGCGCGTCTTTTACCCATCGGGAAGACCGCATAAGCACGCCTCGTCGCCCTCGCCGTGCTCGGTCTTGGTGCATCCGCCGTGCACGCCCAGGAAGTCATCAAGCTCGGCGCGGCCGCGCCGCTCACCGGCACCCAGTCGCACCTGGGCAAGGACATCGAGAACGGCGTGCGCCTCGCCATCGAGGACTACAACGCCAAGGGCGTGACCCTCGGCGGCAAGAAGGTGAAGTTCGAAGTGATGGCCGAAGATGACGCGGCCGACCCGAAAACAGCCACCAACGTGGCCCAGCGGCTGGTCGATGCCGGCGTGAAGGGCGTCATCGGTCACCTGAACCGGGCCCGACTCCGGTTGACGCGCATCTACGACCGGCGGCATTCCCCAGGTGCCGCCGGCCTGGACTAACCCGCAGCGACGCTGCAGAGCCACTGGCGTGTTCCGCACCATCGCCAACGACGTGCAGCAGGGCCACCGGCTTGGGCAAGTGCCACCCCGCCTCCACCGGCGAGAACGTTGCGATGATCGACGACTTCAGCCGCTCTGGCTGGCCAGGGCCTGGCCGACGAGGCCGTCGAAGGCCGTCAGTGAATCCGCGGCGACGCCGTGGCGCGCGAATTCACCACCGACAAGGCCACCGACTTCAACGCCATCCTCACCAAGATCCGGGCCACCAAGCCCGGGGTGGTCTTTACGGCGGCATGGACGCCCAGGCCGGCCCGATGCTGCGCCAGATCAAGCAGCTCGGCATCACCGCCAAGTTCCTCACCGGCGACGGCGGCTGCAGCCCGAGATCATCAAGCTCGCCGGCGACGCCATCGGCTCCAACGCCTACTGCCCGATGCCCGGCCTGCCGCTGGAGAAGATGCCTGGCGGCAAGGATTTCCGCGCCCGCTACGAAGCGCTTCAACGCCGTGCAGCTCTACCCGCCCCTACGCCTACGACGCCGCGTCGGCGATCATCAAAGCCATGGAAGGCCGCCAACTCGGTCGACCCGGCCAAGTACCCGGCCGAGCTCGGCAGCATCAATTTCCCGGGCGTGATCGGCAACGTCGCCTTCGACGCCAAGGGCGACATCAAGGAAGGCGCGGTGGGATGTATCAGTTCAAGGCCGGCGCGTGGCCGGTGCAGTAAGCTTGCCGCGCTGACCCTGACCCACGGCGCGCGGCGCCGGCGGCGTGACCCACAGGATCTCGCTGTCACCGCCACCAGACCCCTGCGCGGTCGATCTGCCGCGCCTCGCCTCCGACCCCAGTCGTTTCAAGGCAGGAAACCCTTCTCCAGCAAACCGTAAACGGCCTCGTCGTCGGCAGCGTCTATGCGCTCATCGCCCTCGGCTACACGATGGTCTACGGCATTCTCGGCCTCATCAACTTCGCCCACGGCGACGTGTTGATGGTGGGCGCCCTGGTCGCCCTGCAGACCATCCGCTGTTCCCTGATCTGCGTCGCGCTCGGCCTCGTGCCGCATCTGCTGGCGATCGCGCTCGCCGGTCGATGGTGGTGCATGATCCTCGGCTACACCATCGAACGCACCGCCTACCGCCGCCTGCGCAACGCGCCGCGGCTGGCGCCGCTGATCACCGCCATCGGGGTGTCCTTCTTGCTGCAAACCCTCGCGATGATCATCTGGGGGCGCAATTACCACACCTTCCCGCAGCTGGTTTCCACGGTTCCGCTGGAGCCCATCGCCGGGGTTTTCATCACGCCGGTGCAGATCGCCATCCTGGTCGTGTCGGCCACGCTGATGGTGGGCCTCGTGGTGCTGGTCAATAAAACCCGGCTCGGCCGCGCCATGCGTGCCACGGCCGAAAACCACAAGGTGGCCAGCCTGATGGGGGTCGATACCAACAAGATCATCGCCGCCACCTTCATCATCGGTTCGGGCCTGGCCGCGGTGGCCGGGGTGATGTATTCGTCCAACTATGGCATCGCCCACTACGCCATGGGCTTCATGCCCGGCCTCAAGGCCTTCACCGCGGCGGTGCTCGGGGGCATCGGCAACCTGGCCGGCGCCATGCTCGGCGGCATCGTGCTGGGCCTCGTCGAATCCATCGGCGCCGGCTACATCGAGGATCTGAGCTTCGGCTTCCTCAATTCCAGCTACCAGGACATCTTCGCCTTCCTCATCCTCGGCATCGTGCTCATCTTCCGCCCCACCGGACTGCTGGGCGAACGCGTGTCGGACCGGGCCTGAAGAATACAATATCCCCGCTACTGCCCGCGCCCTGGGGGCGGCCGGCACGACCTGACCCCATGAACGAACTCGCCGCTCGCCGTGCCTCCCCTGGCAAGCGCAACCCGGCCGCGGCCCGGCCTGGGTCATCATCGCCCTCGCCATCGCGGCCTCGTCGCCGTGCTCTTCGGCCAAAACCTGGGTGCGCATCCTCGACTTTGCGATGCTCTACGGCGGTGCTCGCGCTCGGGCTGAACCTGGTCGTCGGTTTCGCCGGCCTGCTCGATCTGGGCTACATCGCCTTCTACGCGGTGGGCGCCTACACCTTCGCCTTCCTCGCCTCGCCGCATTTCGACATTCATCTGCCGTTCTGGCTGGTGCTGCCGGCGGGGGCGGCCTGTGCGGCAGTGGCCGGGATCATCCTCGGCCTGCCCACCCTGCGCCTGCGCGGCGACTATCTCGCCATTGTCACGCTGGGTTTCGGCGAGATCGTGCGCATCTTCCTCAACAACCTGAACCACCCGGTCAACATCACCAACGGGCCCCAGGGCATCAACATGATCGACCCGCTCAACCTGTTCGGCTGGGACCTGTCCCGCAAGATCCGCGACCGAGACTTCACGATCAACTCGCTCTTTCTCTACTACTACGTCTTTCTCGCCTTCGTGGTGCTGTCCATCATCCTGGTCCCAGCGCCTGCAGGTGTCGCGGGTGGGCCGGGCGTGGGCGGCGATTCGCGACGACGAGCTGGCGGCCAAGGCCATCGGCATCAACACCCGCAACATGAAGCTGCTGGCCTTCTCGCTGGGCGCCACTTTTGGCGGTGTGTCGGGCGGGCTGTTCGCCGCCTTCCAGGGCTTCGTGTCGCCCGAGAGCTTTTCGCTGATGGAATCCATCGCCGTGCTCACCATGATCGTGTTCGGCGGCATGGGCAGCATCGCCGGCGTCATCGTCGGCGCTGGCGCTCGCCGCGCTGCCCGAAGTGCTGCGCTACGTGGCCGTGCCGGTGCAGCAGGCAGTGTTCGACCGGGTCATCCTCGACCCCGAAGTGCTGCGCATGCTGCTGCTGTCGCTGGCGATGATCTTCATGATGCTGCTGCGGCCGGCCGGTCTGATCCCGGCCTACAGCCGCTACTCGCGCCCCGAGCTGGTGGTGGGCAAAGCGAAGCCGCAGGAGGCCGGGAAGTGATCACCCTGCTCGAAGCCAAAAACATCACCAAGCGCTTCGGCGGCCTCACCGCGCTGTCCGACGTGTCGCTGACCATCCGCAAGGGCGAGGTGTACGGCCTCATCGGCCCCAACGGCGCCGGCAAGACCACCTTCTTCAATGTGCTCACCGGCGCCTACACCGCCGAGGAGGGCGAGATTGTCTTCGGCGGCGCCGAGCTGCCCGCCGGCAAGCCGCACCTGGTGGTGGCCGCCGGCATCGCCCGCACCTTTCAGAACATCCGCCTGTTTCGCGACCTGACCGCGCTCGAAAACGTGATGGCCGGCCACCACATCCGCTCCCGCGCCAACCCGTTCTCCATCCTGCTGCAAACCCGGCAGGCCAAGGAAGAAGAGCGCCTGATCACCGAGCGTGCCTTCGAGCTGCTGAAGTACGTGGGCATCGAGCGCTTCGCCGACACCGTGTCCAAAAACCTCTCCTACGGCGACCAGCGCCGCCTCGAAATTGCCCGCGCGCTGGCCACCGAGCCGCAGCTGCTGGCCCTGGATGAACCCGCCGCCGGCATGAACGCCACCGAAACCGCCAGGCTCCGCGAACTCGTGCAAACCATCCGCCACGACGGCGTGACCGTGTTGCTCATCGAACACGACGTGAAGCTCGTCATGGGCCTGTGCGACCGTCTCGCGGTGCTCGATTTCGGCAAGAAGATCGCCGAAGACGTGCCCGCCGAAGTCCAGCGCAACGACGCCGTGATCGCCGCCTACCTGGGGGCCACGCCAAGCCCAGGGCAGGAGCCAAGCCCGAGCCACACGCCCTGCCTCCAGCTGCAGGACCTGCGATCGCCTACGGCGCCATCCAGGCCGTGAAAGGCATCAGCCTCGAGCTTGCCAAGGGCGAACTCGTGTCGCTGATCGGTGCCAACGGCGCCGGCAAAACCACCACCCTCAACGCCATCGCCGGCACGCTCGGCATCGCCAGCGCGACATGCTCTACGCGGCGAGCGCATCAAAAGCTGCCGGCCCACCGGCGCCTGCGCCGGGGCCTGGCGCTGGTGCCGGAGGGGCGCGGCATCTTCACCCCGCCTTACCGTCGAAGAAAACCTGCGCATGGGCGCCTACTGCCGGCGCGACAACGAGGCCATCGAGGCCGACATGGAGCGGGTGTTCACCATGCTGCCGCGGGTCAAGGAACGCCTCCAGCAGGTGGCCGGCACGCTCTCTGGCGGCGAACAGCAGATGGTGGCCATCGGCCGCGCGCTGTTGTCGCGCCCCAGGCTGCTGCTCCTCGACGAGCCGTCGATGGGCCTGGCGCCGCTGGTGGTCGAGAAGATCTTCGAAGTGATCCGCTCGGTGGCCGCCGAAGGCGTGACCATCCTGCTCGTCGAGCAGAACGCCAACCTGGCGCTGGAGTTCTCCCAGCGCGCCTACGTGATGGAGTCGGGAACGATCACCCTGACCGGCTCGGGGGCCGACCTGCTGGCCGATCCGAAGGTGCGGCGGCCTATCTCGGCATGTGGCGCGACCGTAACGTGTCTCCGGGGGCTGACGCAAGCCCTCCGGCGGTCTAATCTGAATTCCCGGGGCGAAGCTGTCTGCTCCGGTAAAGCCGTCATCCGTTGCCCAACAGGATTTTTCAGCATGTCGGTTTCCGCAGTCAGGGCCTCCCCGGCTTTTTCCTACAGCTCGATGTCGGCCCGCCCGGCGAATGCCGGTCGTGCCGTGACGGGTGAGGCTGCGTCCGGGGCGAGCAATGCCACGGGGCTGAGCGAATCCGACCTGCGCCTGGTCAGCGAACTCAAGGCCCGCGACCGCGTGGTGCGGGCCCACGAAATGGCCCACATGGCGGCCGGCGCCGGGCTG
>JADKKC010000030.1 GCA_016720685.1 Zoogloea sp. | reverse complement strand
GATCACGCTCTGGCTCCATTGTGCCGGTCGGCGACACCAGGCCAAGTATCGAAAGCTCGTGTCGGCCCTCGCCTTGGTCTTTCACCTGGCGGACGGGCACCGCGGCCCGGTGGGCTTCACCGCAACCCTGCGGGCGCTGCCCTGGTCCGTCTATCTCGAATCCCACGCCCGGCGCGGCTACGGGCAGGGGTGGCACAACACGGCGAAGCGGACACCGCCCGGCGAATATTGGAGAGGATCGAAAAGGGAGATTTGGCGCGGGGCGGCTTTGTTGGCTGGAATGTCTGGCGGCCGGGATAGTCCGGGCTGGCCGTTCAAAAGCGCGTGATCGCCGGGCTCGATCTGCTGGTAGAGCTGGGGCACCTTGAGGCGTGGCAGGAGCCCACCCGCGGCCGCGTCAAAACCCTGTACGCGGTCAATCCGAAGTCGCTACCGCTTGCCAGTGCCAAGCACTGAGGCGGGAAGATTTCGGGGTGCTGCCTGCCGGCGAGCGCCGGACGGTGAAAAGGCAGGTTTGCGGCTTTCATTGCCGTGCGTATGCTACACATCATGAACAGTGCCTATGTAATTCGAATGCTCAAGGCCGATGGCTGAGACGAGGTCGCCGCAGCCATCACCAGTTCAAACACCCGACCAAACCCGGCCGGGTGACAGTGCCACACCCGAAGAAAGACCTTCCCGCCGGCACGCTGCATTCAATCCTGCAGCAAGCCGGGCTCAAGTAACGGAGAACACCGCCATGCGCTACCCGATTTCCATCGAACCCGGCGACGACGCCCGCGCCTGGGGCGTTGTGGTGCCTGACCTGCCGGGCTGCTTTTCGGCAGGCGATACCCTGGACGAAGCCATTGAACAGGCCCGCGAAGCCATCGTGCTTCACCTTGACGGGCTACTCGATGACGAGGAGGACATTCCACCGCCCCGCCCCGTGAGCAAGCACCAGGGCCGGCCGGAGTTTGCGGGCTGGATTTGGGCCGTGGTGGAGATCGACCCCGCGATGCTCGATAACCAAGTCGAACGGGTCAATATCACCTTGCCCCGGCGGGTGCTGTTCCGTCTTGATCGTGCCGCACGGGCGGCCGGTGAAACCCGGTCGGGCTACATCGCCCGGCTTGCCCTGGGGGAGCGGGTGTAGTCGTCGCCGCCCTTCCGCCAACTCTCCATTAAGACCAGCGCCGGGCTCGTCCCGGGCTTTTCCGTTTTGGGCGTCTAGGCAAGGTGGTGTTTGCGTTATGGCTGATTCAGAAAATCCAGCGCGAGCGCAGTCATGGCACGGGCTCCGACGGTTAGTGCGGCCTCGTCGATTTCAAACCTCGGCGAGTGGTTCGGTGCGGCCGTTGCGGTGCCCTTCTTCGGATCGGTCGAGCCGAGGAAGAAGAACACACCTGGAACCTTCTTCTGGAACTCGGAAAAGTCTTCCGACGCACTCAGCTTGGGAGCAACCACGGCCTTGCCGCCGGTGACCTGCTTCATGGTCGGGAGCATCCGGGCGGACAGGTTTTCGTCGTTGACCGTCGTCGAGTAGCCCGGCTTGAGAAACTTCACTTCGGCCTTCGCGCCGCTGGATTGGGCGATCGATTCGGCGGTGACCTGCATGCGCTTCAAAACCTCGTCGCGCATGCCGTCGTCGAAAGCGCGCACCGTGCCGAGCAGTTCGACGCTCTCCGGAATGATGTTCTCCCGATTGCCGCCGTGAATCGAGCCGATGGAGATAACTGCAGGCTCCTTCGACAGATTCAGCTGGCGACTGACGATGGTTTGCAGCCCCATGACGATCTGCGCGGTGCTGACGATCGGATCGATTCCATTCCACGGAAAGCCGCCGTGGGTCTGCTTGCCCGTGACCTTCATCGAAAACGTATCGCCCGAAGCGAGGATCGGCCCTGACCGGTAGCCAATCGTACCTGTGGCAAAAGCCGGAATCAGGTGCAGGCCGAACACGGCGTCGACTTTCGGATTATCCAGCACCCCGGCATCGACCATGGCCAGCGCACCAATGTGATCGCCTTCCTTGTGGGATGCCTCGGACGGCCCTTCTTCAGCCGGCTGGAAAATGAACTTCACGGTGCCGTGAACCTGGTCCTTCATTTTGGCAAGCACTTCGGCGGTCGCCATCAGGATCGCGGTATGTCCGTCATGACCGCAAGCATGCATGACGTCCACCTCCTTGCCCATGTGCTTGCCTTTGGCTTTCGAGGCAAACGGAAGATCGACCAGCTCCTTGACGGGCAAGGCGTCCATGTCGGCGCGCAGCGCCACCACCTTGCCGGGTTTTCCGCCCTTGAGCACGCCCAGCACGCCCGTGCCACCCACGCCCGTTTTCACCTCCAGCCCCAGACTGCGCAGGTGATCGGCCACCAGCCTGGCGGTGCGGTGCTCCTGGTTGGAGAGTTCCGGATGCTGATGAATATCCCGACGCCAGCCGATCATCCTGCTTTCAACGGTGCGAATGTGGGAGTCAATGTCCAGTAACGCGCGCTCGTCGACCGCATGGGCAGACGACATGGCGCCAAGCAGGCCGGCCCCCAGGGCCATCGCCAATTTATTGAATTTCATGATTTGTCTCCTGATTACTAGTGGGCGAACAGGCTGCTTCGAGTAAGCCAACGCAGCACCACGGCGATCATACAAACCCGAGTAATATGCGTCCAATGCGAATATTTTTGTATTTCGATTACAAGGTGTAATCAATGAACCTTAACCACTTGCGGCACCTGATTGCGCTGGCGGAGCATCAATCCTTCCGCAAGGCGGCCGATGCGCTGTGCCTGACCCAGCCGGCCCTGAGCCGAAGCATTCAGGCCCTGGAGCACGAGCTCGACGTAAAGCTCATCGACCGGGATGGCAAACGGAACACGCTCACCGCCTATGGTCAGCAAGTCGTCAGTCGCGCCAGGCACATCGTGTTCGAAGCCCGCGAACTGCAACGCGGAATCACGCTGCTCAAGGACGGTGAGCTCGGCACGATCGGCATCGGGTTCGGCCCCACGCCGGCCTCGATCCTCATGACTCCGTTCCTGATTCAGATGGCAAACCACCATCCGAGAATCCAGGTCAAGCTTGCGCGCGGTTCCGTACCCCTGCTCACCCAGTCACTGCATGATGAAACGGTCGATGTCATCGTTGTCGATCTCCGCGCCCTGAGCGCCGCCGAAGACCTGCGGATCGAAGCCCTGCCTGCCCTTCGAGGCGGGTTCCTGTGTCGGAGCCAGCACCCTTTGCGGGCCCTGGCACGGATTGATCTGGCCGCGTTGCGGCAATACCCGGTGGCTTCGATGCCGCTGAGTGACGAGATTGCACAAGACCTGGTCACTCAATTGGGAACTGCGGCACGGCCCGCACAGTTGATGACCATAAACGGCGAGGACGTAAACAGCCTTCTTGATGTCGTTGAAGCAACAGATGCGGTTTTTTTTGGCATCTTTGCCAGCGCCAGAGCAAGAATTTCCGCCGGCCAGTTACAGGAAATAAAGGTTCAACCCCATTTCGAACGCGCAGGACGATACGCCCTGGTCACGCTGGCGAGGCGCAGCGACTCTCCCGCGATGACCCTCTTCCGGAAGTTCGCCTTAGCTGCTTTCACGACTGAAGAAAAATGATGACGTTCTCCTGCCCAGCCTGACGGTGCCTGGACGCTGGATATCAAGGCCGCTCTCAATTGACGTTTACGTCAACGTAATGTTCAATGACGCATCCAGACAAACACGATGTCACCAACACACCTGCACGACCAGGACATACCCCGAAAATGACCCACTCCAATCATCCAGTCACTTCACAAGAAAAATGGATCCAGGGCCCGAACGGCATGCTGTTCGTGCGCATCTGGTCGCCTGAACGGCCGAGTTCGCAGATTCCCGTCTTTCTGCTCCACGACTCGTTGGGCTGCGTCGAGCTGTGGCGAAACTTTCCGGCCGAACTGTGTGCCCGATCCGGGCGGCAGGTGATCGCCTACGACCGGCTCGGATTCGGGCAATCCGATAGCCATCCGGGAAAACCGGGCGTGGATTTCGTCGCCAGGGAGGCCGAAACCGATTTCGCAGCGCTGCGGCAGCAGCTCGGCATCGACCGTTTCATCGTCTTCGGTCATAGCGTGGGCGGCGGCATGGCGGTCAACTGTGCGGCGAGCTTCGGCGAGGCGTGCGTCGGCTTGATCACCGAATCGGCCCAGGCCTTTGTCGAGGACAGAACCATTCAGGGCATTGAAGAAGCGCGGGAATTATTCAAGGACCCCGCCCAGGTAGGCCGCCTGAAGAAATATCACGGCGAGAAGGCGGAGTGGGTGCTGGGTGCCTGGATCGACTCCTGGCTGAGTCCGGATTTTGCGTCCTGGTCGCTGTTGCCCGTACTGCCCCGGGTGAAATGCCCCGCACTGGTTGTCCACGGTATCGATGACGAGTACGGCTCGTCGCGGCACCCCGAACTGATCGGGCAGCTTTCCGGCGGAACGACCCGGGTCGAGGTCATGGCCGACACGCGGCACGTTCCCCATCGCGAACGGGAAAGTGCGGTCGTTGCCATGGTCGCGGGTTTTCTGCAGGGGCTGGACTGAAGCTTCTTCGGGTGCCCTGCTCCACCCCGACCTTTGAATCGGGCTAAAAAAAGAGGCTGCTCCTTGCGGGAGCAGCCTCTTTTAGCTGAGCCGGCGCGGTTCAGTGCGCCGGGGCGCTGACAGCCGGCACCGCAACTACGTTTTTATGGCCGGCATCCGGATGCCAGCCAAGCGTGAACAGCAGCACCATGAAGCCCACCACGTAGGCCACCGGCACGTGCCAGCCGCACTTGATCCACTGGGCAGCCGATCGGGCTTCCGGATACATGTTGGACAGCGCCACGCCCGCCGACGAACCGAACCACAGCATCGAGCCACCGAAGCCGACCGCGTAGGCCAGGAAACCCCAGTCGTAGCCGCCCTGGCGCAAGGCCAGCGCGGTAAGCGGAATATTGTCGAAAACCGCCGAGATGAAGCCCAGCGCCAGTGCAGAAACCCACGAGGCCGGCGGCAGCTTGTCCACCGGCATCATCGAGGCGCACAGCACCAGCGAAAGCAGAAAGATCGAGCCCTTGATGGCTTCCGGCATCAGCTCCCAGTCGTGGCGACGTACCGGAATGGTCAGGATGAGCGCCACCCACACCGCGGCGCCAATGAACGGAAAGTGCTCGGCGAGCTCCGGGAACTTCACGTTGATGGTGACGTTGGTGCCCACCGCAAACACCAGCATGGTGCCCACGATGAAGATGCGCCCCCAGTCGATCTGAGTGTGCTGGTGCACGTG
This sequence comes from Zoogloea sp., assembly GCA_016720685.1. Lineage (GTDB taxonomy): Bacteria > Pseudomonadota > Gammaproteobacteria > Burkholderiales > Rhodocyclaceae > Zoogloea. The sequence continues at coordinate 54,157 of JADKKC010000030.1, read as the reverse complement.
CTTGATGATCGGCGAATAGGCATGCTGCTGCCTGGCGGCAAAGTAGGCGACGATGACCAGTGCAACGACGGCGGCGACATAAGCATCGAGGACGATCAGCGGGCTGATGCCGTCAATCCACATCATGGTGGTGGTGGTGTCGCCCACCACCGAGCCCGAACCGCCGGCGTTCGAGGCTGCCACGATGGCGGCAAGGTAGCCGACGTGCACCCGTGCCCGGAACAGCTGGTGAGCCATGGCGCCGCCGATGAGGGCGGCGGCGATGTTGTCGAGAAAGCCGGAAAGCACGAAGACCATCACCAGCATCATGAAGCCGCCCTTCCAGTCGGCAGGCAAAAACTTCGGCAGGATCACCGGCACGTGGCTCTTTTCAAAATGCCGGGCAAGCAGCGCAAAACCGGTAAGCAGGCAGAACAGATTGACGATCGTCACCCACTCATGGCCCAGGTGGCCAACGAAGCCGGCAAGGCCGGCGCCGGTCTTGAAACCGGTAACCCATATTTTGTAGGCGCTGATCGTGAACAGGCCGGTCAGAGCAACGTACAGCGTGGCATGGTGGAACAGCGCAACGCCGAGCAGGGTCAGCGCAAAGAGGATGAATTCGATGGGAATACCGCCGACAGACGGCAGATCGACCGCGGCAAAAGCCGACACGGGTAACAGCAAGAGTAGCAACAACACGCGAGGCATGGGATCTCCAAGGGGTAAACCAGGCCAGCCGTACCTCATGGAGATCCCGACCTGCCCGACAACTGGATCAATGAAAAACCAGGACGGCACCTTGGCATTCTGACAGGATCGGCGTGAGTTTGCTGCCGTGGACGACCCTGGGCAGCAGCAAAAACGCATAAAAACGAGGGGATGGCGGCGGCTCCGCGCGCCGACCGCCCTATCGAACCAGCGTCACCGCACAGCCGGCCTGACGAATCACATCGCTCGCGACCGAGCCCATCAGCATGTGCTTGAGCGCACCCCGGCCGTGGGAGCCCATGACCACCTGTTCGGCCTGGAGCTTTGTTGCGTAATGGGCGATGGTGTTGGCGATATGGCCAACGGCAATGTGGCGCGTGTATTTGATTCCGGCCCCGTCGAGCAGGCCGCAAGCATCCTTCAGGGCCGCGAGCCCTTCTTGCCGGTAGTAGTCCTCGATCATGTCGGCCTCGACAAACATCCGCACATGCCCGGACTCCACCGGAATCTGCACATTCAGCACATGCACATCCATGACAAGCCCGGCCGCTGCAAGCCGGCACACGGATTCAACCGCTCGCAGGCTGTGCTCGGAACCATCGACGGCAATCAAAGTTGTGATCATGTCTAAACCGCCTTATTTGTCCTGGGGCGACGCCGGGGAGGCATCGAGGGGCACTTCCACGATTTCAGTCGTCACGACCTTGCGGCTGGCCAGCCACTTGCCGACCACCACGACCAGAATGGCGCCCGTCACGCCGCAGGCGTACTTGACCCAGCCTGGCATCCCGGCTCCGAAGTAGCCGGTCACCGCCTTATCGGAAACCGCCATTTCGCCGGCGATCCAGCCCAGCAGCGCCCCCCCGAGGGTGATGACCACGGGAAAACGGTCCATCAGCTTGAGCACGAAGCGGCTGCCCCAGACGATGATCGGCACGCTCACGAGAATGCCGAGCACGACCAGCGTGAGATTGCCGTGAGCGGCGCCCGCCACGGCAATGACGTTGTCGAGGCTCATGACCACATCGGCGACGATCACGGTTTTGACCGCCCCCCACAGGTTGTCGCTGCTCGCCAGGCCTTCATGGTCGTCCTCTTCGTCGGAAGTCAGCAGCTTGATGCCGATCCACAGCAGCAGCACCGCTCCCAGCAGCTTGAGGTAGGGCAGCGCAAGCAGTTGCAACGCAAAATAGATGAGCACGATCCGTACGGAAATCGCGCCGACCACACCCCAGAAAATCCCCTTGGCGCGCTGAGCCTCCGGCAGGCGGCGGCAGGCCAGCGCGATGACGACCGCGTTGTCGCCCCCCAGAAGGATGTCGATCATGACGATCTGGAGAACAGCGAGCAAAAAAGCCGAGGCGTCCATGATCTGTTTCGGGATTGCAGTTGAAGACGGTCTGTTCAGCCGCCCTGCAGGCTCTTCAGAACGGGGCCGATATCCGGGCGCACGCCCCGCCACAGAAAGAAGGATTCCGCAGCCTGCCCGACCAGCATGCCAAGGCCGTCGGACACCCGCTCGGCACCCAGGGCACGCGCGTCCTTCAAAAAGGGCGTTTCAGTCCCGCCATAAACCATGTCATAGGCCAGCGCACCGGGGGCAAAGAGCCCCGCGGGCAAGGGCAGGTGCTCGCCATGCAAGCCTGCCGAGGTGGCGTTGATGACCAGATCGAAGCACCTTCCCGCCACATCGCCATAGCCTCCGGCCTCCAGCGTCGCAAACTCGGCGAACTGCGTCCTGAGGGCTTCAGCCTTTTCCGACGTGCGGTTGACGATGGTCAGACAGGCCGGGCGCTGTTCGGCCAGCGGCAGCACGGAACCCCGTGCCGCACCGCCAGCACCCAGGATCAGGATGCGCTTGCCCTCCACACCGAAGCCCAGACGGCCCTGGATGTCATGGACAAGCCCGATGCCATCGGTGTTGTCGCCGAAGATTCCGTCGTCGTCAAAGCGCAGGGTATTCACGGCCTGGGCCAGCCGGGCCCGCGTCGTCAGCTTGTCGGCCAGTGCAAGGGCCTCGACCTTGAAGGGCACCGTCACGTTCATGCCCCGCCCACCGGCACGGCGAAAGGCTTCGACGGTTTCCCGGAACTCGCCGATCGGCCCGAATATCGCCTCGTAGCTCATGTCCTGATGGCATTGATGCGCAAACGCCGCATGAAGAACGGGCGATTTCGTGTGCGCGATGGGATTGCCGATTACGGCGTAGCGATCAGTCATGGCAACAAGCTCGATGGGCAAAAAAGATAACTCCAGGGCTCGGCCCCGCACGACCCCGAAGACCGGGCATCACTGCCCCTTGAGACAGCGGTGGACGACATCCACCACCGCGTTCAACTGCTCGATGGGCACCTGCCCCGGCGCCGAACGCGCCTCGCCCACCGCAAAACTCACCGACGAACCAAACACCCAGCCAAACAGGCGGCTCAGTGAGCCGAAGCCACCCATCGACATGCTGATGACCGGCACGGAAACCGCACTCTGCGCCGTCAGCGTTGCGTCGAGCAGCGTGAGCACATCGCGCAGTTCCCGCGGCATCACGGCAATCTTGACCGCATCGGCACCGGCCTTTTCCATCGCGACGAACTTGGCGACCAGCGCCTCGGCGCTCGGCGTTTCCTGAAAATTGTGGAAAAACGCAATCAGCCGAACACCGGTTTCCCTGGCCAGGCCAACAGCTTGCCCGAAATAGTGTTCCCCGACGCTGAGTTCGTAGTCGAGCAGATCGACCGCACCCGAGCGACACACCGCCGCGCACAGCTCAAAAACCTGCGCTTCATCGAGAACAATCGGATTGCCACCTTCGCGGATCGAACGGCGGGTAAAAACGAGCGGCACGCCGCCGGACTTTTCCTGGATGGCCCGGCACAGCGCAACAACCCGGGCGACATCCGCAATGCCGACAAAGAAATCCACCCGCCATTCCAGCAAATCCGGCTTCTTGGGAACAATCGCGGCCAGTTCGCGAAACACCGCATCTTCATCCGCGCCAACCAGCGGCGTGCACACCAGGGGTTCCTTGCCGGCCGCCAGCAGCGTGTCCTTCAGTTCGATCGGCCTTGAAAACGCCATCAGTCACACTCCGGTTGCAGTCAAGGCAAAAATTTTGTCCAGCAAGCAGAGTTTTACCATAAGCAAACCTCACCAGGCGAGAAAAGGCAGCCATATCCTGCAATCTGACCGTAAAGTCGGGCAAATTCAGCCTACCCGCAGCTATCGAAATACCAATGAGCGACGCTTGTCAGCTACGCTCAGAGCCTGATGCACGACCTTGCAGATTGTTTTTCACGCCATGCGTCAGCGCACAAAGAAATCCTCGATCACTTCGGCCAACAGCTCCGGCTGGTCGTGCTGGACGTTGTGCCCCGACTGGCGGATATCCACGCGGGTGTGCGTCGCAAAACAGGCAATCCGCCGTTCGAACTCGGCAGGATCATCGCCGAAACGTTTCTGGACAAAACCTTCGTCGGAAATCGCGTGCAACACCGGCGCACGGATCGAGCGCCACAGACTCATCTCTTCATCGGGAAGGTAAGGCACCGGAGGACGCACTTTCAGCCACAAATCGAAGGCCATTGCAAACAGCCCATCGCTGCGCTGAAAGCCGATTTCCGCCGCGAGAAATTCCGCCCCCACAGGCGTGAGGCGCGGATTGGCCTTGACCAGGCGCGCGGCGAGCGACTGGCGATCTGGATAGCCACGCATCTGCGGCGCCTCGGCAAAGGCATCGAGCCAGGCCCGCATGCGCGTTGGCGCATCCAGCGGGTAGTCGGGCAAGAGCCCGAGATGGTCGATCATCAAAAGCTGCGCCACCCGCTCCGGGCGTGCCCCGCCAAGCAGCGCTGCAATGCGGGCGCCCATGCTGTGCCCAAGGATTCGCGCCGGCCGCCCCGGCGAGTACCGGTCAAGCAGGCTCAGGAGATCCGGGCAGAAATCCGGAATCCAGTAGGGCCGCCCCTGCCATTCCGACTGGCCATGCCCCCGCCAGTCCGGGGCAATCACATGCCACTCCTTCCGGAGTGCTTCAACCACGAACTGGAAAGTCGGCGACGCATCCTGGCGGCCGTGCAACATGAAAAGTATCGGCGCATCCGGCGGCCCCCAGTGCCGCACAGCACAGCCGAGGCCATTCACTTCGATTCGCTCGCAACGGGAGGACGGGTTTGCGCTTGTGGTCATGAAAAGTACCGTATAAGGCGACGACGCAATGGATTCAGCAAACGGCGGGCTCCGGCCGGAAACGACAAGGCCGGCAATCTTGCCGGCCTTGTCGAACTTCACGTGCCAGGGTCAGTGCTTGACCAGACCACCGTTTTCAACCGGCTCGACCGGCTGGGCCGCAGCCACTTCGGCTACAGGGGCCGCGGTCATCTCGGGCAGGGCAACGGGCACGCGTTCCAGCGCGTGTTCAAGCACCTGATCGATCCACTTGACCGGAATGATCTCCAGCGCGTTTTTGACGTTGTCCGGAATCTCGGTGAGATCCTTGACGTTTTCCTGCGGAATCAGCGCCCTTGTAATGCCGCCACGTACAGCGGCCAGCAGCTTTTCCTTCAGGCCGCCGATCGGCAACACTTCGCCGCGCAGCGTGATCTCGCCGGTCATCGCCACATCACAACGCACCGGGATACCGGTAAGCACCGACACCAGGCCGGTGCAGATCGCGATACCGGCCGACGGACCGTCCTTCGGAATCGCGCCTTCCGGCAGGTGAATGTGAATGTCGGACTTCTGGTAGAAATCTTCCTGGATGCCCAGCGATTTCGAGCGCCGGCGCACCACCGACAACGCAGCCTGGATGGACTCCTGCATGACCTCGCCGAGCTTGCCGGTGGTCATGATCTTGCCCTTGCCCGGCAGCGCGACCGCTTCGACGGTGAGCAACTCGCCGCCCACTTCGGTCCATGCAAGCCCGGTAACCTGACCGATCTGGTTTTCCTTCTCGGCAACACCGAAGCTGTACTTGTGCACGCCCAGGTACTTGTCGATGTTCTTGGAGTTAACCACCACCTTGGTCTTGCGCTTGCCCAGCACCAGCGCCTTCACAACCTTGCGGCAGACCTTGGAGACTTCACGCTCCAAGCCGCGCACGCCCGCCTCGCGCGTGTAGAAACGAACGATGTCGCGCAGCGCATCCTCGGTAACCGACAGCTCTTCACGCTTGATCCCGTTATTCTTCATCTGCTTGGGAACAAGGTAACGCTCGGCGATGTTCACCTTTTCGTCTTCGGTATAGCCCGACAAACGAATCAGCTCCATCCGGTCGAGCAGCGGCGCCGGGATGTTGAGGGTGTTGGCGGTCGCCACGAACATCACGTCCGACAGGTCGTATTCCACTTCAATGTAGTGGTCGACAAAGGTCGAGTTCTGTTCCGGATCCAGCACTTCAAGCAGGGCCGACGACGGATCGCCACGGAAGTCCTGACCCATCTTGTCCACCTCGTCGAGGAGGAACAGCGGGTTGCGCACCCCCACCTTCGACATGTTCTGCAGGATCTTGCCGGGCATCGAACCGATGTAGGTGCGACGATGGCCGCGGATCTCGGCCTCGTCACGCACGCCGCCAAGGCTCATGCGCACGAACTTGCGGTTCGTGGCACGGGCCACCGACTGACCCAGCGAGGTCTTGCCGACACCCGGGGGGCCCACCAGGCACAGAATCGGCGCCTTGAGCTTGTCGACGCGCTGCTGCACGGCAAGATATTCGAGGATGCGCTCCTTGACCTTCTCGAGGCCGTAGTGCTCGGTGTCGAGCACCTTCTCGGCTTCGGCGAGATCCTTGCTGATGCGGGACTTCTTCTTCCAGGGCAGGCCGATCAGGGTCTCGATGTAGTTGCGAACCACGGTCGCTTCGGCAGACATCGGCGACATCAGGCGCAGCTTCTTGAGCTCGCCCTGGGCCTTGGCCATGGCCTCCTTGGTCATGCCGGCGGCCTTGATCTTCTTGTCCATCTCCTCGAGATCGGCGCCGTCTTCCCCTTCACCGAGCTCCTTCTGGATGGCCTTGACCTGCTCGTTGAGGTAGTACTCGCGCTGGCTCTTTTCCATCTGGCGCTTCACGCGGCCGCGGATGCGCTTCTCGACCTGCAGGATGTCGAGCTCGGTTTCGAGCTGGTTGAGCAGCCGTTCGAGGCGCTGGCCGGCATCGAACATTTCGAGGATTTCCTGCTTCTGCTCGAGCTTGAGCGGCAGGTGGGCGGCGATGGTGTCGGCCAGACGACCCGGATCCTCGATGCCCGACAGGGAGCTGAGGATTTCCGGCGGAATCTTCTTGTTGAGCTTAACGTACTGGTCGAACTGGCTGATGATCGCCCGGCGCATGGCCTCGACTTCGTTGTCGGGCGCCTCGACCGCCGGCAGCGGCTGGGCCTTGGCCACGAACAGGGTGCGGAGGTCTTCCACCGACAGCACGCGGGCACGCTGCACGCCTTCGACCAGCACCTTCACGGTGCCATCGGGCAGCTTGAGCATCTGCAGGATGTTGGCGATGCAACCGAGGTCGTAGAGGTCTTCAGCCGAGGGCTCGTCCTTGGCGGCGGATTTCTGCGCCACCAGCAGGATGCTCTTGCCGGCTTCCATGGCGTTTTCAAGCGCCTTGATGGACTTGGGGCGACCCACGAACAACGGGATCACCATGTGCGGAAACACCACCACGTCGCGCAGGGGGAGCAGCGGGAGTTCGATCTGGTCTTCGGGTAGGTCAAGCGTGCTCGACATGATTATTCCTTAAAAGGCACTAAGGCCCCATATGGGGCCCTAGTGACATCAATTCAAGCAGTCCGGAAAAAAACTTCTGCTCGATGTCAGTTGGAGCCGGAGACCTTGGGCTGATCGGCGTAGATCAGGATCGGCTTGGTGCCGCCGTCGATCATGCCTTCGTCGATCACTACTTTGGACACATTCTCCATGGACGGCAATTCATACATGGTGTCGAGCAGCGTGCCTTCAAGGATCGAACGCAGGCCGCGGGCACCCGTCTTGCGTTTCAGGGCCTTGCGGGCAATCGCCTGCAGGGCCGCCGGACGCACTTCGAGTTCGACACCTTCCATCGAGAACAGTTTCTGGTATTGCTTGATGAGCGCGTTTTTAGGTTCGACGAGAATCTGGATGAGCGCTTCCTCGTCGAGTTCCTGCAACGTGGCGACCACCGGCAGACGACCGATCAGTTCGGGGATGAGGCCGAACTTGATCAGGTCACCCGGTTCCACTTCACGCAGGGACTCGGAGATGTTCTTGTTCTCGCGACTCTTCACTTCGGCACCGAAACCGATCCCGAACTTCTCGGTACGGTTGCGGATCACCTTGTCGAGACCATCGAACGCACCGCCACAGACGAACAGGATGTTGGTGGTATCCACCTGCACGAAATCCTGGTTCGGATGCTTGCGCCCGCCCTGCGGCGGCACCGATGCGATGGTGCCTTCGATCAGCTTCAGCAGTGCCTGCTGGACGCCTTCGCCGGACACGTCGCGGGTGATCGACGGGTTGTCGGACTTGCGGGAAATCTTGTCGATTTCGTCGATGTAAACGATGCCCTGTTGCGCCTTGTCCACATCGTAGTCGCACTTTTGCAAGAGCTTCTGGATGATGTTCTCGACGTCCTCGCCGACATAGCCGGCTTCGGTGAGCGTCGTCGCATCCGCCATCACGAAAGGCACGTTGAGAAGGCGAGCCAGCGTCTGGGCGAGGAGCGTCTTGCCGGAGCCGGTGGGGCCGACCAGCAGGATGTTGCTCTTCGACAGCTCGACATCGTCATGGGTCTTGGACAGGTGACGCAGTCGCTTGTAGTGGTTGTACACCGCCACGGCGAGGATGCGCTTGGCCGGGCCCTGACCAATCACATACTGGTCGAGGATCTCGCTGATCTCGCGGGGTGACGGAAGCTCGCCCTTGACGCCCTTGGCGCCGCCGGTATCTGCAGTAATTTCATCGCGAATGATGTCGTTGCAGAGCTCGATGCATTCATCGCAGATGAACACGGACGGGCCCGCAATCAGCTTGCGGACCTCGTGTTGGCTCTTGCCGCAGAACGAGCAATAAAGGAGCTTTTCTCCGCTCGTTTTCTTGTCCGCCATTACTGCCCTTTCTCTCTGTACTGATGCTAGGGGAGGATCAAGCCGCTTCGGCGCGACTGGTCAGGACTTTGTCCACCAGACCGTAGCGCACCGCGTCTTCCGCAGACATGAAGTTGTCCCGGTCGGTATCCCGTTCGATGCTTTCGATCGACTGACCGGTGTGCTTGGCCAGCATGCCGTTGAGCTTGGCGCGCAGCGCCAGGATTTCGCGGGCGTGGATTTCGATATCCGAGGCCTGGCCCTGAAAACCGCCGAGCGGCTGGTGAATCATGACCCGCGAGTTGGGCAGCGAGAAACGCTTGCCCTTTTCGCCGGCCGCCAGCAGAAAGGCGCCCATGCTGGCCGCCTGCCCGATGCACAGGGTGCTCACGTTCGGCTTGATGAACTGCATGGTGTCGTAGATCGCCATGCCGGCCGTGACCGAACCGCCGGGGGAGTTGATGTAGAAGAAAATGTCCTTGTCCGGATTTTCGGATTCAAGGAACAGGAACTGGGCGACGATCAGGTTGGCCGTGATGTCATTGACGGGGCCCACCAAAAACACCACCCGCTCCTTGAGCAGACGCGAGTAGATGTCGTAGGACCGCTCGCCGCGACCGCTCTGCTCGACCACCATCGGAATGAGGCCGAGGCCGACCGGATTCCAGTCACTTTGAGAATACGGGGGTGTCATTGGATTCATTTAAACGTCGCTCTCTTCGCGGAAATTAAGCCGCATTGCCCATCAGGTCGTCAAAGGAGGTGGCCTTGTCGGTCGTCTTGGCGTTGCTGACGACCCACTCCACCACGTTGTCTTCGATCACCAGCGCTTCGGCCTGGGCCAGGCGCTGGGGCTGGGAGTAATACCAACTCACCACCTCGCTCGGATCTTCGTAGCTGGCGGCAAAGTCTTCAATGGTGGCACGGATCTGCTCGGGCTTGGCGTGGAGTTCCTTGCTCTTGACCAGCTCGGACATGATCAGGCCGAGCTTGACGCGGCGGGCAGCCTGCTCGGTGAACCAACCGGCGTCGATCGGCAGATCCTTGGTCTGCATGCCGCGGGCTTCGAAATCCTTCTTGGCGTTTTCAGCCAGCTGCTGGGATTCCTGATCGACCAGCGCCTTCGGCACTTCGATCGGGTTGGTCTCGATCAGCACGTTCATGACGCGCTCCTTGATCTTGGCCTGGATGCGACGCTTCACTTCGCGCTCGAGGTTGCCCTTCACTTCTTCGCGCATCTTGGCGACATCGCCGTCGGCGATACCCAGGGACTTGGCGAACTCGGCATCGACCTCGGGCAGCTTGGGCTCTTCAACCTTCTTCACCACCACGTCGAACTGGACCGTCTGGCCGGCCAGATTGCCAGCGTGGTAATCAGCCGGGAAGGTCATGTCGAAAGTCTTGCTGTCGCCGGCATTCAGGCCGAGCACAGCGGTTTCGAAATCCTTGAGCATCTGGCCTGCGCCGATCACGAAGGCGAAATCGGAGGCCTTGCCGCCTTCGAATTCGACACCGTCCTTGCGGCCGGTGAAGTCGACGACCACGCGGTCGCCATCCTGGGCGGCACGCTCGACGGCGGCGAAGGTGGTGCGCTGCTTGCGCAGGACTTCGAGGGTCTGGTCGACTTCGGCATCGCCGACTTCAAGCAGCGGGCGCTCGACTTCCTGGGCGCTCACATCGGCGATCGACACTTCCGGATAGACCTCGAACACGGCGGTGAATTCCAGCGCTTCGGTGCCGGTGACATCCTTCGGCTCGATGCTCGGGTAGCCGGCAACGCGCAGGCCAAGGGCACGGATCTGCTCGCCGAGCACGCGCTCGACAGCGGCGCCGATGGCTTCGGAGCGGGCCTGCTGGCCGTAAGACTGGGCCACCATACGGAACGGAACCTTGCCCGGGCGGAAGCCCGGCATCTTGACGGTGCGGGCCATCTGCTTGAGGCGGGCCTCCACATCCTTTTCGATATCGGCCAGCGGCACGGACATGTCAATACGGCGCTCGAGCGCGCTCACCACGGTTTCCTGGTTGCTCATGAAAATTCCTGTTCGGTCTCTGGACAAAAACGCTTGGCGAAACGGGCGGTGGCCACGGAGCAAAACCCGTGCCCCAACCCGTGTATTTCCCACCCGGACTTCAATGAAGTCGTCGGAAAAACCTTTAGTCTATCACAGGCCCTTGATTGGCTCGCAGCACCTCTAGCAATGCCGCGCCAATGCGTGGTTCCAGAGCATCGAGCGTGAAAAACTCCCGGTGAATTCATGGAACTCACCTCTCCTTTGCACTATCACATGAGATGGAACACCCGGAATCCTCAGCCTTGGCGGTCAATCCGCGGGCCGACGAGGTACTCAGCAAGCGATCTGCGTCACGCGCCAACTTCTGCGCTGCAGGCGACGGCGAATCCGGTGCCCGAACGGGGCACCTGTTTCAGGAGACATCTGATGAGTATCTTTACCAGCTTCCAGAACCGTTACGAGTCGGCCCGGGAAGAGGAAATATCGGTTCAGGAATACCTGGAGCTGTGCAAGTCCGACCCGATCGCCTACGCCACGTCGGCCGAACGCATGCTGCAGGCGATCGGAGAACCTGAACTCGTCGACACCCGTCTCGACCCGCGCAGGTCGCGCATTTTTTCCAACAAGATGATCAAGATCTATCCAGCCTTCCGCGATTTTTACGGAATGGAGGAATCGATCGAGAACATCGTGTCGTATTTCCGGCATGCGGCGCAGGGGCTGGAGGAGAAGAAGCAGATCCTCTACCTCCTCGGCCCGGTGGGCGGCGGCAAGAGTTCGCTGGCCGAAAAGCTCAAGAGCCTGGTCGAGAAGGTTCCGTTCTACGCCATCAAGGGTTCGCCGGTGCATGAATCGCCGCTGGGCCTTTTCAATGTGGATGAAGACGGCCGCATTCTCGAGGCCGACTACGGCATCCCGCGGCGCTACCTCGCCACGATCATGAGCCCGTGGGCGGTCAAGCGGCTGCACGAGTTCAACGGCGACATCACCAAGTTCCGCGTCGTCAAGCTGCGGCCCTCGGTGCTGCGCCAGGTTGCGGTGGCCAAGACCGAGCCGGGCGACGAGAACAACCAGGACATCTCCTCGCTGGTTGGCAAGATCGACATCCGCAAGCTGGAGCAATACTCCCAGGATGATCCGGACGCCTATTCCTACTCGGGCGGCCTGTGCCTGGCCAACCGCGGGCTGCTTGAGTTCGTCGAAATGTTCAAGGCGCCGATCAAGGTGCTCCATCCGCTCCTTACCGCCACCCAGGAAGGCAATTACAAGGGCACCGAGGGTTTCGGGGCGATTCCCTTCGACGGCATCGTGATGGCCCACTCCAACGAGTCGGAATGGACGGCCTTCAAGAACAACCGCAACAACGAGGCTTTCCTCGACCGCATCTACACCGTGAAGGTGCCCTACTGCCTGCGCGTCTCGGACGAAGTGCGCATCTACGAAAAACTGCTGGCCAACAGCTCGCTGTCGCAGGCGCCCTGCGCGCCCGACACCCTGAAGATGATGGCGCAGTTTGCGGTGCTCTCGCGGGTCAAGGAACCCGAAAACTCCAGCCTCTTTTCGAAGATGCGGGTCTACGACGGTGAAAACCTGAAGGACACCGACCCCAAGGCCAAGAACTACCAGGAATACCGCGACTACGCCGGCGTCGATGAAGGCATGACCGGCCTCTCCACCCGCTTTGCCTTCAAGGTCTTGTCCAAGGTGTTCAACTTCGATCACCGTGAAGTTGCCGCCAACCCGGTGCACCTGATGTACGTTCTCGAACAGCAGATCGCCCAGGAACAATACCCGCCCGAAAACGAATCCAAGTACCTGGCCTTCATCAAGGAATTCCTCGCCCCGCGCTACGCCGAATTCATCGGCAAGGAAATCCAGACGGCTTACCTTGAAAGCTACAGCGAATACGGCCAGAACATTTTCGACCGCTATGTCACCTACGCCGATTTCTGGATCCAGGACCAGGAATACCGCGACCAGAACACCGGCGAGATTCTCGACCGCAACGCCCTCAACGACGAGCTGGAAAAAATCGAGAAGCCGGCTGGCATCAGCAACCCGAAGGATTTCCGCAACGAGGTGGTGAACTTCGTGCTGCGCGCCCGGGCCAAGAACAGCGGCAAGAACCCGAGCTGGACCAGCTACGAAAAGCTCCGCGCGGTGATCGAGAAGAAGATGTTCTCGAATACCGAAGACCTCCTGCCGGTGATCAGCTTCAATGCCAAAGCCAGCGGCGACGACCAGAAGAAGCACCAGAACTTCGTCAATCGGATGATCGAAAAGGGCTACACCGAGAAGCAGGTCCGCTTGCTGTGCGAGTGGTACCTGCGCGTTCGCAAGTCGTCTTGACGACCCGCCGGCCAGCCGGCGGAACGCCAAAAGTTCGGGAGGCCCGAATGGTACGGATCATCGACCGCCGCTTCGACAGCCGCAACAAAAGCGCCGTCAACCGGCAGCGATTCATGCGCCGCTTCAAGCACCAGATCCGCGAAGCCGTGGCCGATGCAATTTCCGGCCGCTCGATCAAGGATCTGGATAACGGCGAGAGCGTCTCCATTCCCGGCAAGGATTTGTCCGAGCCCCGATTTCGCCATGGCCGCGGCGGAATCTGGGAAACGGTATTCACCGGCAACGACCAGTTCTCGACCGGCGACCAGGTCAATCGCCCACAGGGCGGCGCCGGCGGGGGTTCGGGCAAGGGCAAAGCCAGCAAGGACGGCGAAGGCGAGGACGACTTCGTCTTCAACCTGTCCCGCGAGGAATTCCTCGATGTTTTTTTCGACGACCTCGCGCTGCCCAATCTCGTCAAAACCCAGCTCGCCCGCATCCAGGAATACAAGAGCCAGCGCTCCGGTTTCACCAATGACGGAACGCCGGCCAACATCAACGTGGTGCGTTCCCTGCGCGGCGCGCTGGGCCGCCGGCTGGCCCTCGCCTCGCCCTACCAGGGCAGGCTGCGGGATCTGCAGCGGCAGCTCGACGAGCTCCTCGAAACCCGCCCTGACGACGACCCTGAAGTCGTCCGCCTGAAGGACGAGATCGGCATCCTGCGCGCCAAGATCGACGCCATTCCCTTCATCGACACCTTCGATCTGCGCTACAACAACCGCATCAAGGTGCCCAAGCCCACCACCCAGGCGGTGATGTTCTGCATCATGGACGTGTCCGGTTCGATGGACGAGGAAAAGAAGTCCATCGCCAAGCGCTTCTTCATGCTGCTCTACCTCTTCCTCACCCGCACTTACGAACACATCGATATCGTCTTCATCCGCCATCACACGGTGGCCAAGGAAGTGAACGAAGAAGATTTCTTCCACTCGCGGGAATCCGGCGGCACGGTGGTTTCCAGCGCGCTGGAACTGATGAAGGAAATCCTGCATTCACGCTACGCCAACGGCGCCTGGAACATCTACGGGGCCCAGGCCTCCGACGGCGACAACTGGGACAACGACTCGCCCCACTGCCGCGAAATGCTCGCCCAGACCATCCTGCCCTTCGTGCAGTACTTCGCCTACATCGAGATCACCCGCGGCGAGCAGCAGAACCTGTGGCGCGAATACGAAAAACTGCTCGGCGCCCACACCAACTTCGCAATGCAGCACATCGAAAATCTGCCGGACATCTACCCGGTGTTCCGCGAACTTTTCAAAAAGAAGCTGGCATGAACACCCCAGGCAGACCCAAGCGCAAGAAGCCGCTTCCCTCGCCCGGCGAATGGAGCTTCGAACTCATCGACGCCTACCACGTCGAGATCGACCGGGTGGCCCGCGAGTTCAAGCTCGACACCTACCCGATCCAGGTCGAGCTGATCACATCCGAGCAGATGATGGACGCCTACTCGTCGGTCGGGATGCCGGTCAACTACCACCACTGGTCCTTCGGCAAGAGCTTCCTGCAAACCGAAAAGGGCTATCGCCGCGGCCAGATGGGCCTCGCCTACGAGATCGTCATCAACTCCAACCCCTGCATCGCCTACCTCATGGAAGAAAACACCATGACGATGCAGGCCCTGGTGATTGCCCACGCCGCCTACGGCCACAACAGCTTCTTCAAGGGCAATTACCTTTTCCGGCAATGGACCAATGCCGACGCCATCGTCGATTACCTGATCTTTGCCCGCAACTACCTCACCGAATGCGAGGAGCGCCACGGCGAAGAAGAAGTGGAACTGCTGCTGGACTCCTGCCACGCGCTGATGAACGTCGGCGTCGACCGCTACAAGCGCCCGGCAAAACTGTCGCTCACCAAAGAACTCACCCGCCAGCGCGAACGCGCCGAATACCTGCAAAGCCAGGTCAACGACCTGTGGCGCACCCTGCCGACCCAGCTCGCCAAGGCGCCCACGGTCGAACACCACCGCTTTCCATCCGAGCCCCAGGAAAACCTTCTTTATTTCATCGAGAAGAACGCCCCGCTGCTTGAACCCTGGCAGCGCGAAGTCGTGCGCATCGTGCGCAAGGTCAGCCAGTATTTCTTCCCCCAGCGCCAGACCCAGGTCATGAACGAAGGCTGGGCCACTTTCTGGCACTACACCCTCATCAACACCCTCTACGATGAAGGCCTGCTGTCCGACACCTTCATGATGGAGTTCCTGCACTCCCACACCAACGTCGTCTACCAGCCCGGCTACAACGAACCCTGGTACCAGGGCCTCAACCCTTACGCCCTGGGTTTTGCCATGTGGCAGGACATCCGCCGCATCTGCGAACACCCCACGGATGAAGACCGCCACTGGTTCCCCGACATCGCCGGCAGCAACTGGCAGGAAACCTTCGACTTCGCGATGCGCAACTTCAAGGACGAAAGTTTTATCGCCCAGTTTCTGTCGCCCAAGGTGATGCGCGACTTCCGCCTCTTCGCCATTCTCGATGACGACAAGGACCCCAAGCTCAAGATCTCCGCCATCCACGACGAAACCGGCTACCGCCGCGTCCGCGAAATTCTCTCCGACAACTACAACCTCGGCAGCCGCGAGCCCAACCTGCAAGTCTGGAACGTGGACCTGCGCGGCGACCGCTCCCTCACCCTGCGCCACCAGGCCTACCTGCGCCGACCGCTCGCTGGCGACACCGAGGAAGTCCTCAAGCACGTCGCCCGCCTGTGGGGCTTTGCCGCCCGCCTGGAAGTCGCCCACGAAGACGGCTCCATCGAATGCCTGCACGAATGCCGGCAAGACCGGCGCAAGCACGACAAACCCTGACTCAGCGCGGCGTTCGCGCACCACGACACACTCGGGCAGCGCACTTCGGCCCGCATCCGGAGTTCGCCCGGCCGCACATCGCAGCCCCGTCGATTGCGCGCGACGAGATAGAATATCGAAATGTCTGCCGTCGATTTCCATCAAATCCTGGGCGTTGCGCCCGATGCCAGTGCCGCCGAGATCAAGCGCGCCTACAAGCGCCTGGCCATGCGCTGGCACCCGGACCGCAACGCCGATCCCCAGGCCCACGTCCAGTTTCGCCTCGTCCGCGAGGCCTTCGAACACCTCAGCCGCAACCCTGACGACGCGGGCGACGACACCGACGCCAGGGACGAGCCCGCCCCCGAATCCCCCCCGAAGCCGCCACCCAAAAGCCGCAAACCCAAGGGCGAAGATCGCCGCCAGGAAGTCTTCGTCGACCTCATCCAGGCCGCCCGGGGCGCAACCGTCACCGTCACCGTGGCCGGTCGCGTCGATTGCGGCGAATGCGAGGGCAGCGGCCAGCGCAGCTACGGCCGCACCAGCATGTGCAGCCACTGCCACGGCAGCGGCCGCCTGCGTCTCGACGGCGGCCTCAAACCCTGCCCGCACTGCAGCGGCAAGGGCTTCACCACCGACACCCGCTGCCCGTCCTGTGAAGGCCGCGGCTGGAACCCCGCCGATCGCCAGCTCGCCGTGAGCATTCCGCCGGCGATGCTTCCGGGCGAGGAGCTCCGCGTTGCAGGCCAGGGCGGCCCGGCCCCCGCAAACGGCGAGCCCGGCGATCTCTATCTCACACTCAAGGCGCTCCCCCACGCGCTTTTCCGCCTCGAAAAGCACGACGTCCACGTCAAGGTGCCGGTCAGCATCTTCCGCCTCCTCGCGGGCGGAACCATCGAAGTGCCAACCCTCACCGGCGTGCGTGAAGTACTGCTGAACGAAGGCGCATCGAACTCCGAAATCCGCGTCCCGGAAGCCGGCTTCCCCGGCCGCGGCCGGCGCAAGGCGGGCGACCTCCTGGTTCACCTCGAAACCCAGCCGATCCAGTTTCTCGGCAAAGAACAAAAAGCCATGCTCGAAATGGCCGAAGAGCTCCTCCAGAGCCAACTCCACACCCAGAGCCCCACCCTGGCCCAGTGGAGCAAAGCGCTGGACGCTTACCGCTGACCCCCGGCACGCCCTCCGCGTGCGCCCCAACCTGCCGCATTATTCATGACCCGCAAAACCCCGGAACTCCTCGCGCCGGCCGGCTCCCTGGCCATGCTCGACACCGCCTTCGGCTTCGGCGCCAGCGCCATCTACGCCGGCCAGCCACGCTATTCGCTGCGCGTGCGCAACAATGATTTCGGCGAGCTGCCCGTCCTCGCCGACGGCATCCAGCGCGCCCACGCGCTGGGAAAAAAATTCTATGTCGTCGCCAACATCTATCCCCACGGCGCCAAGATCAAGACTTTCATCAAGGACATCGCGCCGGTCATCGCCCTCGGCCCGGACGCCCTGATTATGTCCGACCCCGGCCTGATCATGATGGTCCGCGAGAATTTCCCGGACATGCCCATCCACCTCTCAGTCCAGGCCAACACCGTCAATGGCGCCGCCGTGCGCTTCTGGAAAATGGCCGGCATCTCGCGGGTCATCCTGTCCCGCGAGCTGTCCATCGACGAAATCACCTCGATCCGCCAGGACTGCCCCGACACCGAACTCGAAGTCTTCATCCACGGCGCCCTGTGCATCGCCTACTCGGGCCGCTGCCTGCTGTCGGGCTACTTCAACCACCGCGACCCCAACCAGGGCACCTGCACCAACGCCTGCCGCTGGGATTTCAAGACCCACGAAGGCAAATCCGACGCCAGCGGTGACGTCTACCTGCTCGAAGAACCGAGCAAGCGCGCCGGCGAATACATGCCCATCGAAGAAGACGAGCACGGCACCTACATCCTGAACTCCAAGGATCTGCGCGCCATCGAGCACATCCAGCGGCTCACCGAAATCGGCATCGACTCCTTCAAGATCGAAGGCCGGACCAAGAGCCCCTATTACGTTGCCCGCACCTGCCAGGCCTACCGCCAGGCCATCGACGATGCGGTTGCAGGCCGTGGCCTCGACCCGGCCCTGCTCGGCCAGCTCGAAGGCCTCGCCAACCGCGGCTACACAGACGGCTTCCTGCAGCGCCACACACCCCACGAAACCCAGAACTACCTGCGCGGCCACTCGGAATCCGGCCGCAGCCTTTACGTGGGCGATGTCGTGTCTTTTGATGCCGAACGCGGCATGGCCGAAATCGCCTCGAAGAACGGCTTTGGCATTGGCGACCGGCTCGAACTCGTGCACCCCTCCGGCAACAGCGAGATCCGCGTCGAACGCCTCGTCAGCCCGTCCGGCGATGAAATTCAGCGCGTTCCGGGCAGCGATCACCGGGTCTGGCTTCCCCTGCCGGCTGACCGCGTTGGCGCCTTTGTCGCCAGGTTTTTATAAACCTTGCCCAAGACGCTGAAATAGTTCAAAATACTGCGTTTCCGGGTGGCCAAATTCACCACCCACTTGCAACTCAAAGGAACCCCGCGATGAAAGCCGATATCCATCCGAACTACACCGAAGTGGAAGTAACCTGCTCCTGCGGCAGCGTTTTCACCACCCGCTCCACCATGGGCAAGCCCAAGTACCACGTGGAAGTTTGCGCCGCCTGCCACCCGTTCTACACCGGCAAGCAAAAGATCGTCGACACCGCGGGTCGCGTCGAGCGCTTCCGCCAGAAGTACGGTTCCGTGCAGCGCCTGGGCTGATCACCGCCCATTCGCCGGCATCGACCGAAAAAGGCAGCCGAGGCTGCCTTTTTTATCGTCTGCTGATTGTTGCCAGCGCCACGCTACAGGCACACCGACCGAGCCGCCCAAGCCATGCCCAACGCCGCCCCCCGCTTCGCCCTGCCGGCCTCTTTCGAGGGCTGGCCACTGGCATTGCTCATCGCCGTGTATCTGCTTGTCGGCGCCACCGGACACCTTCCGTGGCGCGGTGACGATCTCACCCACCTGGGGCCCATCCACGCCATCCTGACCCGCGGTAGCTGGCTGCTGCCCGAGCTGGCCGGCGAGCCCTTTCACGATTATCCGCCGCTCTACTACTGGGTCGGCGCCATTCTGGCCAAGGCCCTGGGTGGGTGGATCCCGGTTCACGACGCAGCCCGCCTCGCCAGCAGCGTGTTCACCGCGGCCTTCCTGTACTGGATCGGCCTTGCCGCAAAACGCCTTTACGGCGCGGCCGCGTTCTCGCCCGCCATCCTGCTCGGGCTCGGCTCCGTCGGCCTGGTGGTCCATGCCCACGAAACCCAGCCGATGCTGGCCCAACTGGCAGGCATGGCCCTGTGCTACGCCGGGCTGGCCCATATAAAGGATCGCCCTGTTCACGGTGGACTCGAAGCCGGCATCGGAAGCGGCCTGGCCTTCCTCGCGGGCGGCCTTCCCGGCGTGGTGCTGACACTGCCGGTCATGCTCGCTGCCCCCGTGCTGTGCCCCGACTGCCGCACACGCACGGTTTTCGGCGCCACGGCCCTCGGTCTCGCGGTCGCAAGCCTCATCGGCGGCTCGTGGCTGCTTGGCATCGCCCTGACACACCCGGGCGAACTCGCCCTGTGGTGGAAGGACGAACTCGCCGCCGCACTGCCCCACGCCTCCCACCTGGCCGAGTTCGACAAGCTCCTGCAACTTCTGGGCTGGTTCGCCTGGCCGCTGTGGCCCATCGCGGGCTGGGGCATCTGGCGCGGCAGGCAATCCCTGACAACACTCGGGCTGGCGCTACCCATCACGGCAGCCCTGCTGGCCCTCGTCGTTGTGGCAACAACCGGCAACCTTCGCCCCGCCAACGCGCTCCCGGTCCTCCCGCCCCTCTGTCTGCTGGCCGCGCTTGGGGTTGCGAGCCTGCGCCGCGGCGCAGCCAACGCCTTCGACTGGTTCGGCGTGATGGCCTTCACCTTTTTTGCGCTGCTCGTCTGGCTCGGCTGGAGCGCCCTGCATTTTGGCTGGCCGCCAGGACTGGCGCGCCAGGTCGCAAAAATGGCACCCGATTTTCCCGGCGTAAGCCTGGCCTCGGGAGGCGTGATCGGCGCCCTTATCAGCCTGACCCTGATTTTCCTGCCGATGCTGACCCGGCGCACTCCCGTGCGCGGCACCACCAACTGGGCGCTGGGGATGACCCTCCTGTGGTGCCTCGCGGTCACACTCTGGCAGCCCTGGTTCGCCTACACCAAGAACTACCAGCCGGTAGCAAGCGAACTCGGGGCCGTTCTGGCCAGGCAGCAACAAGGCTGCATCGCCCGCAAAGGCCTCGGCGACACACAGCGCGCCGCGCTGGATTATTTCGCTGACGTTCGTACCCGCCCTTACGGCGCGGCCACCGAATGCAAAATGCTGTTGACCTATAACACCGGCGGCAATCCCCGAAACATCCGGGGTGAGGGCCTCATGATGTGGGAGCGCCGCCTCGGTGGTGGCCGCAAAGCCGAGATTTTCAGACTTTATCGCCGTGACTGATCACCTTTCTTTCCGCCTGGACCAAAGCAGCGCCGCCTCCGCCCTCCAACGCCACGCCGCAGCAATCGGCACACGCACTCTGCGCGAGGCGTTCGAGCATGATGAAGATCGTTTTGCGCGTTTCTCGTGCGCCAGCGACGGACTGCTCCTCGATTACTCGAAACAGCAGATCAACGCCGCCATCATGCTCGAGCTCCTGGCGCTGGCCGACGAGGCGAGTCTTCAGACTGGCATTGACTCAATGCTGTCAGGTGAACTGATCAACTTCACGGAACGCCGCGCCGTGCTGCACTGCGCCGCACGGCTTTTCGAGCGCACGCCTGTCGCAGCCCGTGACGAAATTTCAGCCACGCACAAGCGCCTCAAGGAATTCGTAACCAGGATTCACCAGGGTGACGCAGTCAGCGCCACGGGCCGCAGGATCAGGCATGTCGTCCACATTGGCATTGGCGGCTCCGATCTCGGCCCCCGCCTCCTGGCAGAAGCCTTTGCGCCCTCGATTCCGCAGCGCCTCGAGCTGTCTTTCGCCGCGAATATCGATCCCACCGAGATTGAAGCAATCCTGCAGCGAGCCAATCCGGAAGAGACACTTTTCATCGTCGCCTCGAAGAGCTTCTCCACGGCCGAAACCCTGTTCAATGCCAGAACAGCCCTGGCATGGCTCACCAGCGCACTCGGAAAAGACGCTGACATCTCGCGGCATTTCGTTGCCATCAGCAACAACGTCGCCGCAGCCCGTGATTTCGGCATCATGGCAGACGTCATTTTCCCGATGCCGGAATGGGTTGGCGGACGCTTCTCGGTGTGGTCGGCAATCGGCCTGCCGCTGATGCTCGCCTTCGGCACAGACGCTTTCGACGAATTCCTCGCCGGCGGACGCAGCATGGATGCGCACTTTGCCAGCGCGCCCTTCGCCACCAACCTGCCCGTACTGGCCGCCCTGCTCGGCATCTGGAACGCGACCTTCCTCGGCATCGACAGCCACGCGATGCTGCCCTACAGCCACCGCCTGCGCAGCTTGCCCTCCTACCTCCAGCAACTCGAAATGGAGAGCAACGGAAAATCCGTCGATCGCAGCGGCAAGCAAGTCCGCTGGCAAACCGCACCCATCATTTTCGGCGGGCCAGGGACTGTCGGCCAGCACGCCTACCACCAGCTTTTCTACCAGGGCACCCGCAAGGTCGCCTTCGACTTCGTGGTGCCGGTCTGCGCTGCCCCCTCGCCAGCCACCCTCAGCCTGATCGACAACGCCCTGGCGCAATCGGCGGCCCTCATGCTGGGTCGCACACTGGGCGAAGCGCGGGACGAACTCCGGGCACGTGGTGTGGACGAAAACGAGATCGAACGCCTCGCTCCGCATCTGGTCTGCCCAGGCGATCAGCCGAGCACGACGCTGCTCATGCCGGCGATTACACCGTTCAGCGTCGGGCAACTCCTTGCGCTCTATGAACACAAGGTTTTTGTGCAGGGATGGATTTGGGGAATCAACAGCTTCGACCAGTACGGGGTCGAATTGGGGAAGAACATGGCACGCAGCATCGAGAACGGTGCCAACGCGAAAAGGGATGGTTCTACGCTTGGACTGCTTGCGGCCATCAAAGGAATGTCCGGCACATGAGCCCCGGAAATTGCCGCTTCACAGCTTTCCGGCGTCTGCCTACTTCAACTGGGGAATCTGGACAAAGACTTCGTCCGGCTTGGTGAGGCCAAGCTCGAATCGCGCCCGCTCTTCGACGGCTTCGTAACCCGTCTTCAGATCACGCACTTCAGCCTCAAGGCCGGTATTGCGCTGCTCCAGCTTGTTGTTGCCCTCTTTCTGGGCTGTCAGCTGTTTTTCAACTTCCCAGACGCGCAGCCAGCCGCCCTTGCCGATCCACAGGGGATACTGCAAGACTATGACGAGAAGCGTAAGGACGAGAGTAGGCCAGCGCATGGGAACATCCAGCTGGGGGTCGGCCGGCCTGAACCGGCCAACCCCGCCTGCGATCAGCGATTACGCAGGTTGTAGAAGGCGGAAACACCAGGGTAGAAGGCGGTATCGCCAAGATCTTCCTCGATGCGCAGCAGCTGGTTGTACTTGGAGATACGATCCGAACGGGACAGCGAGCCGGTCTTGATCTGCATCGCGTTGAGGCCCACGGCGATGTCGGCGATGGTGGAATCTTCGGTCTCGCCGGAGCGGTGGGAGATCACCGCGGTGTAGCCCGCACGCTTGGCCATTTCGACCGCAGCGAAGGTTTCGGTCAAGGTGCCGATCTGGTTGATCTTGATGAGGATCGAGTTGGCGACACCCTTCTCGATGCCTTCTTTCAGGATGCGGGTATTGGTCACGAAGAGGTCGTCACCAACGATCTGAACGTGCTTGCCGAGACGATCGGTCAGAATCTTCCAGCCTTCCCAGTCGCCCTCGGCCATGCCGTCCTCGATGGAAACGATGGGAAACTTTTCGACCAGCGTGGCGAGGTAGTCGGTAAAACCTTCCGACGTGAGCGACAGGCCTTCGCCAGCCAGCTCGTACCTGCCGTTCTTGTAGAACTCGGAAGCCGCGCAATCGAGAGCCAGAACCACATCACGGCCCGGCTCGTAGCCTGCGTTGACGGTCGCCTCGAGGATCATGTTGAGGGCTTCTTCGGTGCCCGAAACGTTCGGGGCAAAGCCGCCTTCGTCGCCGACAGTGGTGGGGTAGCCCTTCTTGTCGGTCAGCTTCTTCAGGTGATGGAAGATCTCGGCACCGCAGCGCAGGGCTTCGCGGAAGCTCTTCACGCCAACCGGCATGATCATGCATTCCTGGATGTCGAGGGAGTTGTTGGCGTGGGCGCCGCCGTTGATGACGTTCATCATCGGCACCGGCAGGGCCATGCCGCCGGAACCACCGAAGTAACGATACAGCGGCAAGCCGGCTTCTTCAGCGGCAGCCTTGGCAACCGCCATCGAAACAGCCAGCAGCGCATTGGCGCCGAGCCGGGACTTGTTCTCGGTGCCGTCCAGGTCGATCAGGGTCTTGTCGATGAAGGCCTGCTCCTCAGCATCGAGGCCGATCAGGGTTTCCGAGATTTCGGTGTTGATGTTCTCGACGGCCTGCAGCACGCCCTTGCCGAGGTAACGGCTGGCATCACCGTCGCGCAGCTCAATGGCCTCGCGTGAGCCGGTGGAGGCGCCGGACGGAACAGCGGCGCGACCCATCACGCCGGATTCCAGGAGCACATCGGCTTCAACGGTGGGGTTGCCGCGGGAATCGAGTATCTCGCGGGCAATGACATCAACAATTGCGCTCATGAACTTTCTCTCTCTTTACAGAATGAACACCGGCGACCAATGGATCGCCCTCAACTTCAAAACCGGGAAACTGCCTGACACCTTGCCGGGAAGGTCAGGACTTCAGCTCTTCGAAACCTTGCGCCTTGACCACTGCATCAATGCCCTTGAGGGTTGCCAGCAGCGCCTTCAACCTGCCCAGCGGCCAGGCGTTGGGACCGTCGGAGAAGGCCTTTGCGGGATCGGGATGGGTTTCCATGAACAGACCCGAGATACCAACGGCAAGCGCGGCCCGGGCCAACACCGGCACGAACTCGCGCTGGCCGCCCGAGGTCGTGCCCTGCCCGCCAGGCAGCTGCACCGAGTGGGTGGCGTCGAAAACAACCGGGCAGCCGGTCTCGCGCATGATTGCCAGCGAGCGCATGTCGGAAACCAGGTTGTTGTATCCAAAGGAAGCGCCGCGCTCGCAGACCATGATGGTGTCGGCGCCACCATTGGCCTCACGGGCCTTGTCGACGACATTCTTCATGTCACCGGGGGCAAGAAACTGGCCCTTCTTGATATTCACCGGTTTGCCGGACGCAGCGGCAGCATGGATGAAATCCGTCTGCCGGCACAGGAAGGCCGGTGTCTGCAGCACATCGACCACCGCAGCCACGTACGGCACTTCCTCGGTCGTATGCACATCGGTAAGGATCGGCACGCCAAGCTTCTCACGAACCTCGGCGAGGATTTCCAGGCCCTTTTCCATGCCCATGCCGCGGTAGGAGGTGCCGGAACTCCGGTTTGCCTTGTCGTAGCTGGACTTGTAGATGAACGGAATCGCCAGTTCGGCGCAAATTTCCTTGAGCGCCGCCGCGGTTTCGAAAGCCATCTCGCGGGACTCGATGACACAGGGCCCCGCAATCAGGAAAAAGGGCTTGTCGAGACCGACATCGAAGCCGCAGAGTTTCATGGGGATTCCTTTCAGCCGCCCTGCTGATGGGCGAGTGCAGCCTTGACGAAGGCGGTGAAGAGCGGGTGGCCGTTACGCGGGTTGGAGGTGAACTCCGGGTGAAACTGGCAGCCGACAAACCACGGATGAACGTCGGAGGGCAGTTCGATCATTTCGCACAGATCGGTGCCCGGCGCACGACCGGCAACCCGCAGCCCCTGGGCTTCGAGCTTGGCCAGCAGCGTGTTGTTCACTTCGTAGCGGTGACGGTGGCGCTCGGTGATATCGGGCTTGCCATACACTTCACGGGCCAGCGAACCATCGGTCAGGTGACAGACCTGGCCGCCGAGGCGCATGGTGCCGCCAAGATCGGAATCCTCGCCGCGCGTCTCGACCTTGCCGGAGGCATCATGCCATTCGGTGATCAGGCCGATCACCGGGTAATCGGTGTGCTTGTCGAACTCGGTACTGTGCGCACCCGTCATGCCTGCCACATCGCGGGCGAACTCGACCACCGCCAGCTGCATGCCGAGGCAGATGCCGAGGTAGGGAAGCTTGTTCTCGCGGGCGTAGCGGATCGCCGCGATCTTGCCCTCGGTGCCGCGCCGGCCGAAGCCACCGGGAACGAGAATGGCGTCCATGGCCTTGAGCGCACCACAGCCGTTCTTTTCGATGTCCTCGGAATCCAGATAGTGGATATTGACCTTGCTGCGGGTGTGCATGCCAGCATGGTTGAGGGCTTCGATCAGCGACTTGTAGGACTCGGTGAGATCGACATACTTGCCGACGAAGGCGATGTTCAGGTTGTGTTGCGGGTTTTGCAGCGCATCAATCAGGCGCTCCCAGATGGTGAGATCGGCCGCGCGGGCAAGGATGCCCAGCTTGTGACAGACGATTTCATCGAGCATCTGGTCGTGCAGCATGCCGGGTATCCGGTAGATGGAGTCCGCATCGAGACATTCGATCACGGCTTCCGGCATCACGTTGCAGAACAGCGCAATCTTGCGACGCTCGTCGGCCGGCACGGAGCGGTCGGCGCGGCACAGCAGGATGTCGGGCTGGATGCCGATCTCGCGCAGTTCCTTGACCGAGTGCTGGGTGGGCTTGGTTTTCAGCTCGCCGGCAGTCGGGATGTAGGGCAGCAGCGTGAGATGGATGAAGCAGGTGCTTTGGCGACCTTCTTCAATGCTCATCTGGCGGATCGCCTCGAGGAAGGGCAGTGATTCGATGTCGCCAACGGTGCCGCCCACTTCGACAATCGCCACATCGGCGCCTTCGGCACCACGCTTGACGTAGGTCTTGATCTCGTCAGTGATGTGGGGAATGACCTGGACGGTCTTGCCAAGGTATTCGCCGCGACGTTCCTTCTTGATGACGGCCTCGTAGATCTGGCCGGTGGTGAAGTTGTTGCGACGACCCATCTTGGCGCTGGTGAAACGCTCGTAATGGCCCAGATCGAGGTCGGTCTCGGCGCCATCTTCAGTCACGAAGACTTCCCCGTGCTGAAAGGGGCTCATCGTGCCGGGGTCGACGTTGATGTAGGGGTCGAGCTTGAGGTGGGTGACCTTGATGCCGCGGGATTCAAGAATCGCCCCGAGAGAGGCGGCAGCGATGCCTTTGCCCAGAGAGGACACGACACCACCGGTAACGAAGACGTATTTGGTCATGACACGGGGGACTTCTGGAAAGGGGAATGATAGCCGATCCACACCTCTTTCTTCAACGGGAGGAGGCATCGGGCCGCGTAAAACACGCATCCCGAGCCGTCCGATCCAGGCCCGCGCTTTGGCTCTATCAGAAAAGCACCTAGTTGTCGCGGATGAAATCGCGGTTGATTTCACGAAACAGCGGGGTCGCGCTGCGCTGCAGCCATTCGAAAGCCACCATCTCGCGGGTGACGATCTCGACACCGTGGCGACGCATGCGCTCGAGCGCCGCCTCCCGGTCGGCCGGCTTCCTGGAGCCGACGGCGTCAGCGACGACGAAGACCTCCTTGCCTTGCCAGCACAGCTCCAGCACGGTTTGCAGCACACAGACATGGGCCTCGGTACCCACCACCACGACCTGCCTGCGCGCCTCCACCGGCGTACCCGCGAGGCAGCCGTCCGACACGCAGGAAAAATGCGTCTTGGTGACCACCTGCGCCTCGCTCACGGCAGCCAGCAGCGGCCCGGCCGTGCGCCCCAGGCCTTCCGGGTACTGTTCCGAAACCACCACCGGCACATCGAGCCGCTGTGCCACCCTGGCCAGCCAGATACAGTTGGCGAGTACCGTTTCACCGTCGGCAATGGCCGGCAGCAGGCGCGCCTGCACGTCCACGACCAGCAGGCTGGATTTATTGCGATCCATCAACATGTGCTGCCCCCCACTCAGTTCTGTAATTCGGGGCGCGCCCGAAATTGTTCGAGGGCATCCGGATTGGCCAGCGCCTCGACATTCCTCACAGCCTCGCCATGCACGACCGAGCGCACCGCCAGTTCGACGATCTTGCCGCTCTTGGTGCGCGGGATATCGGTCACCTGCACGATTTTCGCCGGCACATGGCGTGGCGTGGTGTTATCGCGGATTGTCTGGCGAATCCGTGCCGCCAGGGCTTCGTCGAGGGCCACCCCGTCGCGCAACTTGACGAAGAGCACCACGCGCACGTCGCCGGCATCACCCGGCGGCCACTGCTGGCCAATCACCAGGGACTCGACGACCTCCCCGAGCTTTTCCACCTGACGGTAGATTTCCGCAGTGCCGATCCGCACCCCGCCAGGATTGAGCGTGGCGTCCGAACGGCCATAGATGATCAGCCCGTCGTGGGCGGTGATCTCGGAAAAATCACCGTGACACCACACGTTTTCAAAGCGCGCAAAGTAGGCCGAGCGATATTTTGCCCCGTCGGCATCATTCCAGAACCCCAGCGGCATCACCGGGAACGGCCGCGTGCAGACGAGTTCCCCCTTCTCGCCCCTCACCGGCGCGCCGGATTCATCGAAGACATCCACGGCCATGCCGAGGGCCTTGCACTGAATCTCGCCAGGCCACACCGGCAAGGCCGGGTTGCCGAGCACGAAGCACGAAACGATGTCGGTACCGCCGGAAATCGACGAAAGGCAGATGTCGGACTTGATCTCGCGATAGACGTATTCGAAACCTTCGGGCACCAGGGGGCTGCCGGTCGAGAACATGGCGCGCAGGGCCGAAAGATCGTGGGTGGCGCGCGGCCTGAGTCCGGCCTTGGCGATGCCGTCGATAAACTTGGCCGACGTACCGAAATGGGTCATGCCTTCGGCGGCGGCGTAATCGAAGAGAATCGAGCCGTTGCCGATCATCGGAGAACCATCGTAGAGCAGCAGCGTGGCGCCGGAGGCAAGGCCCGACACCAGCCAGTTCCACATCATCCAGCCGCAGGTGGTGAAGTAGAACAGCTTGTCACCCGGCTTGACGTCGCCGTGCAGGCGATGCTCTTTCAGGTGTTGCAGCAACACGCCGCCGGCACAGTGAACGATGCACTTGGGCACGCCGGTGGTGCCCGACGAATACATGATGAACAGCGGGTGTGCGAAAGGCAGCTGCACAAACGGAATCTCGGTTTCCGCCAGGAAAGGCTTGACGAAATCCACCAGCATGCGGGCGTGATGCACATGCGAAATGTCGTGACGGGCATGCACGTAGGGCACCACGACAACGCGTTTCACCGACGGCAGGCCATCGGTGATCGCGGCCAGACGGTCGAGGCAGTCGACGATTTTTCCGTTGTAGTAATAGCCATCGACGGCCACCAGCACCTTGGGCTCGATCTGGCCGAAGCGGTCGAGCACACCCTGCACACCGAAATCCGGCGACGCGGATGAAAAGAT
The DNA here is from genome assembly GCA_016720685.1 of Zoogloea sp. Classification (GTDB taxonomy): domain Bacteria; phylum Pseudomonadota; class Gammaproteobacteria; order Burkholderiales; family Rhodocyclaceae; genus Zoogloea. The sequence goes on along the minus strand of JADKKC010000030.1, from coordinate 25,659 downwards.
CGCACCGATGCTCGCCGCGGCCAGCATGACGACTATGGTTTCCGGCAGGTTCGGCATGTAAGCCGCCACCCGGTCGCCGGCAACGACGCCCTGTTCTTGCAGCGCAGCCGCAAAATGCGCGACCTGGCGATACAGGTCACCATGGGAAAGGCGGTTCTTCACCCTGTCTTCGCCCCAGAAAACCATCGCATCGCTGTCGTCACGGCTGCGCAGCTGGTTCTCGGCAAAATTCAGGCGTGCCCCCGGAAACCAGCGGGCGCCGGGCATGCGCTCGGCGTCTTCGAGGACGACCGAGCCCATCTGCCCCCGCACCTCGCCAGACTCCCAGACCGAAGTCCAGAATTCGGCCGGCTCGTTGACCGACCAGGCGTGCAGCACGTCATAAGCGGGCAGGCTGCGGCCCCAGCGGGACTCGGCTCGACGGGCAAAAGCGGTGATATTGGCGGCGGCGATCCTGCCGCCATCGGGAACCCACAACGGGCGATCGGCGATGGGGTAGCTCATCTGGCTCTCCTGCAACTGAACTGTTATCCGGAATACCGGCTCTGCGTCCGGTCGAATGCGGCAGATGTCAGCTTACCCCGGCACGGATGGCGCAGGGGAGCGGAACCGACTTTCCGGTGGCCGGATCCATCCACACCACCTTCGAGGCCCCTTCGGAATAGAGACGATCATCGCCCTCAACACCCAGCTCATACCAGGTCATCACACTGCTGCGGCCGGGTTCGCCGGCATACATGCGCACCACCACTGTCGACGGATAATTGACCGGGATCAGAAAGGTGCAGCTGGCATTGATGATGACAGGCGCAACGGGATTGTCCGGCGTCACCGCAGAACCGGCTTGCTCCAGCCACTCGACGCGGGCCTGCTCGAAATAGCGGAAGTAAACCGTGTTATTGACATGCCCGTAAGCGTCCATGTCGCCCCAGCGGACGGGAATTCTGGTGGTCAGGATCAGCCGGCGGGTCGGGGCCTGCGTGGGCATAGCATGAGTCATGACGGGTGTTCCCCTCTGTTGTCTGTTTTTTTGGATGAAAAGCTGCTCTCCAGGCGCCTTGGGGGGTGCCCAACGAGCGGCCGGTCAATGTAACATACGCCTGCGTATGTTGGCCTGCGGGTGTTGGTGTGCGGCCGGGATTGCCTCGGTCGTACGCCCAGTTACGCTTCGCAAGTTACGGCACAACAAATCAAAAAATTTCAGGAGGTGACAGCGATGGAACGGGATTCGATGGAATTTGATGCATTGATCGTAGGCGGCGGCCCGGCAGGCCTGGCCGCAGCGATCAGGCTCAAGCAACTGGCAGCAGAAAAAGGGCAGGACTTCACCGTCTGCCTGATCGAAAAGGCGGCCGAAATCGGCGCCCACATTCTTTCCGGTGCGGTGGTCGACCCCCGCGCCCTCAACGAACTTCTTCCCGACTGGAAGGAGCGCGGCGCCCCGCTCAATACCGAGGTCACCGAAGATCGCGTGATCTTCCTGTCCGAAACCGGGGGGCGCCAGGTGCCCAACGGTCTGCTCCCCGACTCCTTTCACAACGAAGGCAACTACATCGTCCGCCTCGGCAACCTGGCCAAATGGCTCGGCGAGCAGGCCGAGGCGATGGGTGTCGAGGTCTATCCGGGCTTCTCGGGTGCCCAGTTGCTGTTCGACGAAAATGGCGCGGTAGCCGGTGTCATCACCGGTGACATGGGCGTCCTGAAGGACGGCACCCAAGGGCCCAACTTTCAACCGGGCATGGAACTGCGCGCCAAGTACACGCTGTTTGCAGAAGGCTGCCGCGGCCACCTCGGCAAGGAACTCGAAGCACGCTTCAATCTGCGTGAAGGCGCCGATCCGCAAACCTACGGCCTCGGCATCAAGGAACTGTGGGAGATCCCGGCCGGCCAGCACGTCAAGGGGCTGGTCGTCCACACCGCCGGCTGGCCGATGGACACCGCCACCTACGGCGGCGGCTTCTGCTACCACCTCGAAGACAATCTGGTTGCGGTCGGCTTCGTGGTCGGCCTCAATTACAGCAACCCCTACCTGTCGCCCTTCGAGGAATTCCAGCGCTACAAAACGCACCCCGAGATCAGCAAATTCCTCAGCGGCGGCAAGCGCCTCGCCTACGGCGCCCGGGCGATTACAGCCGGTGGCCTGCAGAGCCAGCCCAAGCTGGTTTTCCCGGGTGGCGGCCTGATCGGCGACGATGCGGGCTTCCTCAACGCCGCCCGCATCAAGGGCACCCACGCCGCCATGAAGTCCGGCATGCTGGCAGCCGAAGCCGCCTATGACGCCCTGGCCGCCAACCGTGCCCAGGACGAACTCGAAGCCTATCCGGCCGCTTTCAAGTCCAGCTGGCTGCACGCCGAACTCCACAAGACGCGCAACTTCAAGCCCTACATGAAAAAGGGCCTGTGGCTGGGCTCCTTTCTGTTCGGCGCCGAGCAAACGCTTTTCGGCGGCAAAGTACCCTGGACGCTCCACAACCACGCCGACCACACGGCCCTCAAGCCGGCCACAGAGTGCAGCCCGATCACCTACCCCAAGCCCGACGGCAAGCTCAGCTTCGACCGGCTGTCATCGGTATTCCTCTCCAACACCAACCACGAGGAAGACGAACCCTGCCACCTTCAGCTGAAGGATGCCTCGGTGCCCATCTCGATCAACCTCGCCAAGTACGACGCGCCCGAACAGCGCTACTGCCCGGCCGGTGTTTACGAGATCGTGCGCGGCCCCGAAGGCGACAACCCGCGCCTCCAGATCAACGCCCAGAACTGCGTGCACTGCAAGACATGCGACATCAAGGATCCGACCCAGAACATCAACTGGGTAACGCCCCAGGGTGGTGAAGGCCCGATCTACCAGGGCATGTAAACCGAAAATCCCCCGCCCTCGCGCACGAGGCGCAGCCAGAAAGCGAGACCCCGGAAGGCACCTGCCGCATAACGCGGGAGGTGCCTTTTTTACGCTCGCCAGCCTTGCGACATCACACCCGCTCTGCCCCGCACAAAGCGGCCCGGCGCACCCGGCGTCGGAATCATCGTCTTCCGCGAAGCGCTTGCCGGCCGCCGCCCCATGAATGAAACGAGGGGGCCGAAGCCCCCTCGTTCATAGCGATCAGCGCAGGCGCTGCGCAGCACTCAGCTCAGCGCCCGCCAATGCCTCATCCCACCCATTTCCGCGCATTGCGGAACATGCGCAGCCACGGCGAATCCTCGCCGAGATTATCCGGATGCCAGCTCATCTGCACCGTCCGGGCAGTGCGCTCCGGGTGCGGCATCATGATCGTGAAGCGGCCGTCCGGCGTAGTCAGGCCGGTGATGCCATCGGGCGAACCGTTCGGGTTGAACGGGTAGCGCCTTGCCACCGCACCGGTGTTGTCCACGTAGCGCAGCGCAATCTGGGCGTTGTCCTGGGCGTCGACACCCTGGAACACCGCGCGGCCTTCACCGTGGGACACCACGATAGGCATGCGGCTTCCCGCCATGCCGGCCAGCAGGATAGACGGGCTTTCCTGCACCTCGACCATCACGAAGCGGGCCTCGAACTGCTCGCTGCGGTTGCGCTGGAAGCGCGGCCAGCAATCGGCGCCGGGGATGATCTCGGCCAGGTTGGACATCATCTGGCAGCCGTTGCAAACGCCCAGCGCAAAGGTATCGGTGCGCTTGAAGAAGGTTTCGAACTGCTCGCGGAGCATCGGGTTGAACAGGATGGATTTGGCCCAGCCCTGCCCCGCACCGAGCACGTCGCCATACGAGAAGCCGCCACAGGCCGCCAGGCCCGTGAAGTCCGAGAGATGCACCCGACCAGACTGCAAATCGGACATATGCACATCAAAAGGCGCGAAACCGGCACGCTCGAAAGCGGCGGCCATTTCGGCCTGGGAGTTCACGCCCTGCTCGCGCAGGATCGCAAGCTTGGGCCGGACACCGCTGGCGATGAAGGGCGCAGCGACATCGTCGGCGGCATCGAAGCTCAGGGCCACCGACAGGCCGGGGTTGGCGTTGTCGGCCAGCGCTTCGAATTCCTCCTTGGCGCATTCGGCGTCGTCACGCAGGCGGGCGATCTGGTAGCTGGTATTCGACCAGATCTGCAGCAACTCGGCGCGCGGTGCGCAGAACACACGCTTGGCGTTGCGCCAGAAACGCAACTCGTCGCGGTCGTTCGGCTCGCCGACAAAGTGATAGCTGAGGCGGGCTTGACGCAGGGCTTCGGTAAAGCGGCTGCGGTCGGCACGACGGATCTGGATCACCGCGCCCAGCTCTTCGGCAAACAGCGCCTTGAAAAGCATGTCGTTGAAGCGGCCCTTGAGTGAATCGGGGCGCTTGTCGAGACCATCCACGTCGTTCATGTACTGATCGTAGGCAACGGTGTCGAGCATCACCGAGATGCCGCACCTGGATGCAAAGGCCATTTCGCACAGCGTGGCGAAGAGGCCGCCGTCAGAACGGTCGTGGTAGGCGAGGATCAGGTCATCCTGGCGCCATTGCTGGATCAGGCCAAAGAAGGCTGCCAGCTGTTCGGCGTCCACGTCCGGCGCGTGCTCGGCCACCGAGTTGTAGGCCTGGGCCAGCACCGAGCCGCCGAGGCGGTTCTGGTTATTGCCGAGATCGATCAGCAGCAGCTCGGTTTCCACGCCTTCCGGGAACTGGAGCTGCGGGGTCAGCGTGCGACGCACGTCCTCAACCTTCGCAAAGCCGGTCACGATGAGCGAAAGCGGCGACACGACCTGCTTGTCCTCGCCGTCGTCCTGCCAGGCAGTGCGCATCGAGAGCGAATCCTTGCCCACCGGAATGGCCAGCCCGGCCTTCTGGCAGAACTGCGACACGGCTTCGACGGTACGGAACAGCTTGACGTCTTCACCCCGGTGACCAGCGGCAGCCATCCAGTTGGCGGAGAGCTTCACGTCACCGAGCGAACGGATGTCGGCCGCGGCGATGTTGGTGATCGCCTCGCCCACCGCCATGCGGCCGGAAGCCGGGGCATCCAGCGTGGCAACCGGCGTGCGCTCGCCCATCGCAAAGGCTTCGCCGAGGTAGCCGTGAAAGCTCATCGTGGTGACGGCCACGTCGGCCACCGGAATCTGCCACGGGCCGACCATCTGGTCGCGGGCGGTCATGCCGCCGACGGAGCGGTCGCCGATGGTGATCAGGAAGTTCTTGCTGGCCACGGCCGGCATCGACAGCACGCGCTTGCAGGCGTCGGCCAGGTCGATGTCGGTAAGGTCGAAGGGCGGCAGGAAAACCTGGCGGGTCGATACGTTGCGGGTCATCTTCGGCGGCTTGCCGAGGAGAACCTGCATTTCCATGTCAACGGCGTCGTTGCCGAAGTGCTTGTCGGAAACCACCAGGCGGCCATCGTCGGAAGCCGTGCCCACCACCGCGAAGGGGCAACGCTCGCGCTCGCAGATGGCGCGGAAGCCAGCGAGGCTTTCAGGCGCAATCGCGATGACGTAACGCTCCTGCGATTCGTTGGACCAGATTTCCCGCGGGCTCATGCCCGGCTCTTCGATATGCACTTCACGCAACTCAAAGTGCGCCCCCAGGCTGGCGGAATCGGCGAGTTCGGGGAAGGCATTGGACAGGCCGCCGGCGCCCGTCATGAATGGCGAGGATGGGATTGTCGGAACCCTTCTGCCAGCAGGCGTCGATGACTTCCTGGCAGCGGCGCTCGATTTCCGGGTTGCCGCGCTGGACGGATGCGAAGTCGAGATCGGCCGTGTTGGTGCCGGTGGCCATCGAAGAGGCCGCGCCGCCACCCAGACCGATCAGCATGCCCGGGCCGCCCAACTGGATCAGCAGGGTGCCGGGGCCGAACCTGACCTTGAAGGACTGCTCGGCCTGGATGCTGCCAAGACCGCCGGCGATCATGATCGGCTTGTGGTAGCCGCGCACTTCGTCCTGCACGCTTTGTTCAAAGGTACGGAAGTAGCCGGTAAGGTTGGGACGGCCGAATTCGTTGTTGAAGGCGGCTGCGCCGAGCGGGCCTTCGATCATGATGTCGAGCGCCGAAGCGATGCGCTCGGGCTTGCCGTAATGCTGCTCCCAGGGCTGCTCGGCACCGGGAATCTCGAGGTTGGACACCGAGAAGCCGGACAGGCCCGCCTTGGGCTTCGAGCCGCGGCCGGTAGCGCCTTCGTCGCGAATCTCGCCGCCGGAGCCGGTGGACGCCCCCGGAAAGGGCGAAATCGCGGTCGGGTGATTGTGGGTTTCAACCTTGGCGAGAATGTGGGTCAGTTCGTCGCGGAAGCGCCAGGCGCCGTCGGCGTCCGGATAGAGCTTGTCCACATTCGCGCCTTCGATCACCGAGGCGTTGTCGGAGTAGGCAACGACGGTGCCTTCCGGGTGGGCCTTGTGGGTTTCGCGGATCATGCCGAAGAGGGTTTTCTCTTCGGGGCGGCCGTCGATGACCCAATCGGCGTTGAAGATCTTGTGGCGGCAGTGCTCGGAGTTCGCCTGGGCGAACATCATCAGTTCCACGTCGGTGGGGTTGCGGCCCACGCGCGTGAAGTTTTCGACGAGGTAATCGATCTCGTCCTCCGAGAGGGCCAGGCCCAGCTCGGTGTTGGCCACCACCAGCGCGGCGCGGCCGCTGGCCAGGATGTCGACCGAGGTGAGCGGCTGGGGCACGTAATGGTGGAACAGCGCGTGGGCGGCGTCGGCATTTTCAAGCACCGACTCGGTCATGCGGTCGTGGATCGCGGGCAGCACGGCGTCGCGGTCACGGGCGTCGAGGCCGCCGCGCAGATCGAAGGAAAACGCAATGCCGCGCTCGACCCGGACGATCTTGTCAAAACCGCACTGGTGGGCGATGTCGGTGGCCTTCGAGGACCAGGGCGAAATCGTGCCCAGTCGCGGCGTCACCATCAGCAGACTGCCGGCTGGCGCATCGCCCTCAGGGTGAACACCGAGGAGATCAACCAGGCGCGACAGCTCTTCGGCGGTGAGCGGCGCGCTGACTTCCGCAAAATACCAGTGCTCGGCGGCCAGCCCCTTGAGGCGGGGCAGGACGGCCTTGACCGAGTCGGTCAGCCGGGCAAGACGGGAACTGGAAAAGGCGGGCGCGCCGCGCAGCTTGAGGATTTCGGACATGGCAAGGATGAGCGCGAAGTTGAAAGCGGCCCGGCACGGGTTTGAACCCGCAAAGCCGGACACGAAAAAGACTCGGGATTATACCCGAGCCCCATCCGCACTCCGACCACCCTTTCACGCCACCGCGCCGCAACCTTGCAAGCGTGCCCCAAAAACCGGACGAGCCCGCCATCTGCGTCATATGCCAGAATAGTCAGCGTCCTTATATGACATAATTCACGATTCTACTGTTTGCGGATCGCGAGCCATGCCGTCCGGTCGAGCCTTTCTCCTGTCGTCGCGCGGCTTCTGGGCCATCACGCTGGCTTTTTGCGCAGTCGAGATGGCGATCGTGGCCTTCGCCTACCAACGCAACACCGAGCAGCACCAGCTGGCCGAGCAGGTCGCCCTGGTGCGCGAAAGCACTACGGTGGTCTGGCACCTGAGTTCCCGCTCGGGCGCCAGCAGCGGAACAGAAGTTGCCGCCCCCCCGGCCCTCCCTGCCCAGCACCACGCCTGGCTCACCAGCGTTCTGCAGACCCTGCGCACCGGTGGAGTCGTCCATGCACTGGACAGCACGGCAGCGCGCCTTCTACCGGTCGAATCGACCGATGCCCGCCTCGCACTCACGGATGCCATCGTTCGCTGGAGCAGCTTCTCGCGGCTCAACGCCCGCCAGCCGGGTTCCGATGCGGCCAACGACGAACTCCGGGCACTCGCCGCGACCCTGAGCGGACTGGGCGTCCTGCTGGCCGAAAAGCGTGATATCGCCGGGCGCGAAGCCATGTTGCTGGTCGTTCTCGCCATCGGCAGCTGCGTGGCGGGCTTTCTCACGATCGGTACCCTGCTGCTGCGCCAGACGCGCCGCTTCGAGCGATCCGGCCGGCTGATGCGTTCGATGATGAACCAGATCGGCGCCGGCGTTTGCATCCTGGGCAGCACCGACAAGATCGCCGACGCCAACCGCGCCGCCTGCCGGATGCTCGGCCGCCCGCGCCGTGACCTGCGCGGGCGGCGTCTTGGCGACATCCTGAAAGAAAACGATGGCGTCTGGACCGGAGAACGCCCCGATGGGCTGCCCCTCGCAATCGAGCGTATTCCTGGCACCATCGAAAGCGAAAATGGCCCGCTGCGTATCGTCACCCTGCTTGATGTCACCGCACGCCACCTGACTGCCGAATGTCTCCAGCACCTGGCTCACCATGACTCGCTCACCGGACTGCCCAACCGGGGCTTTCTCGAGGGCCATTTCAAGCGTGAGCTGGCCCGCTGCAACCAGGAAGGCCTGATCCTCGGCGTGGCCGTCATCGACCTCGACGGTTTCAAGCCGGTCAATGACACATACGGCCACGCCGTCGGCGACGAGCTCCTCGTCCTGGTCGCACAGCGCTTCACTGCCGCCCTGCGAATCCGCGACCTGATCGCCCGCACCGGCGGAGACGAGTTCGTCGGCGTGTTCCCGGACGTGGGCAACCGCGACAGTCTGGCCTTCCTCGGCGAGCGCCTGCTCGGAGTATTCGATCAAGCTTTCATGGTGCATGGGCACAGCATCAGCCTCGGAGGCAGCATCGGCTTCGCCATCGCCCCCGAAGACGGTGCCGACCAGGACAGCCTGCTGCGCTCCGCCGACGCAGCCATGTACCGTGCCAAGCGCACCGGCAAACGCCGCCTCTACCTGGCCTCAGTGACCGACCCCGGACAGGTCGCCTGAAGGCCGCTTCGACGACCGGAGACAATCGGGTAAACTGTGCGGTTTTGCCGCGCAGCCCCGCCCTTCCCTTGCGTCGACCGTCCATTCCCGCTCCGAACGACAGCCTTCCGGCCGCCAGCGAAGCTGCAGCCTTCCCGCTCGCCTGGGCGCTTGTGCCGGCATTGCTGCTTGCCGGCCTGGCTCTGCTGGTGGCGCTGAGCGGCAGCAACACGCAGTTGTTCATCAAGCTCAACGCCGCGGGCAGCAGCCTTCCGCCCGCCCTGTGGGCCACGATCACGCTGGGCGGCTCGGTTCTGGGCGCCCTCGCCCTCCTCGCCCCTACGCTCAAGACCCAGCCGCGCTGGCTGGCCTCGGCATTTCTAGCCTCGCCGCTGGCCATGCTGTTCAGCCAGGGCGGCAAGCAGTACTTCGACATCATGCGGCCGGCCGGCGTGCTGGAACCGGGAAGCTTCAACCTCATCGGCCAGAAGCTCTACGTCCACGCCTTCCCCTCCGGCCATGCCACCACCGCCTTCGTCGTTGCCGCGGCACTCATTCTGGCCTGGCCCAGGGCAGCCACGCGCTGGCGGGCGGCGGCGGGCATCCTCGGCCTCGCCGGCCTCGTGGCCTTTTCACGGATTGCCGTCGGCGCCCACTGGCCTCTCGATGTGCTTGCCGGCGCTGCCGGCGGCTGGACGGCCGGCGCGATTGGCGTGTGGCTGTCGATTCGCCTGCCCGCGTTCTCCGAGCCGCGGAGCATTCGGATCATGGCGACCATCGCGCTCGCAACCAGCCTGGCCCTGCTTTTCGTCGACATCGGCCAGCCCGAGGCGCACCTCTACCGTATCGGTCTGGCCGCCTGGGGCATTGGCGGCGCCGCCGCAGCCCTCATGAACGACCCGGAACGCAGCTGATGAACATCAAGCGCATCCTTGCCGTCGCCGTCTCGGCCGGTCTTCTCGCCTGGCTGATGGCAGACGGACGCTGGCGCGGGCTGGGCGAAGTCTTCGCCCGCCTCGACGGCCTCACGCTGGGCCTGGCCGCCGCAGGTTTCGGGCTTTCCTACCTGCTGCGCGCGCTGCGCATCTTCGACGAGTTCCGCGCCCAGGCCAGCGGACGTTTCGGCACCTGCCTGCGCATCACGCTGATCCACAACGCAATGATCAACGTCGTGCCATTCCGTGGCGGTGAAGCGGCCTTTCCGCTGCTGTTGCGCAAGAATTTCGGCGTTCCGCTGCCACGGGCCATCGCCTCGCTGTTCTGGTTTCGCCTGCAGGACGCCTTCGTCGTCATGGCACTGGCGGCCATCGTCTGGCCGGGCCTGCATCCGGCGCTCAAGGCCGCCGCGGTGCTCGGCGTCGTCGCCATCGCCTGGTGGCTGCCCCGCTGGGCGCGAGCCCCGCATGCCTGGGCCGAGGGTAGCGGCTTTACCGCAAAATTCGCCAAGGTGCGTGACGCCTTTGCCGAAAGCACCCGCCACGCCCGTTACGGCTGGGTATGGACACTTGCCAACTGGACGGTGAAACTCGCCGCCCAGGCGGGCCTGCTGGCAGCGCTGATTCCTGCCGCCGCCAACGTGGGCGCGGCCGGCGCCCTCGGAGCCGAACTCGCCGCGATCCTGCCGATTCAGGGCGTAGCCGGCTTCGGCACCTACGAAGCCGGCGCCGCCGCAGCCATGCTGCCCAGCGGCGTCGCCCTCGCCAGCGGCCTCCAGGCGGCCCTTGCCCTTCACCTTTTCGTGATCGCCTGCGCGGTCAGCTCCGGCGCCATTGCCTGGCTTTTCCCCTCAGCCACCGCGCGGGAAACGACCGGCACGGCCCCGTCCGACATACAATCCGCCTCGTCCGCCGCTGACGGGGCGCCCACCCGATCCTCTGCAGAATAGCCATCATGACCCAAGCCACCCAGCTCTCCCCGCTTCCGCCGGCCACGCCGCAAATTCCGGCCGACCTGCCGCCCCACCGCCTGTCGGTGGTGGTACCGCTCTACAACGAGGAAGACAACGTCGACCCGCTCCTCGAGCGCATCCACCTGGCCCTCAATCCCTACCCCTATCCGTGGGAAGTGGTGATCGTCGACGACGGCAGCTCCGACAACACCGTTCCCAACCTCGAAAAAGCCGCGCTGCGCTACGGCCCTCACGTGCGCATCGTCGCGCTGATGCGCAATTTCAAGCAGACCGCCGCGATGCAGGCCGGCCTTGACGCTGCGCGCGGCGACGTCATCGTGACCATGGACGGCGACCTGCAGAACGACCCCATCGACATCCCGCGCATGGTCGGCCGCCTGCTGCGCGAAGACCTCGACCTGGTTGCCGGCTGGCGCAAGAACCGCAAGGACGGGATGATCCTGCGCAAGATTCCCTCCAAGATCGCCAACCGCCTGATCGCCCGCATCACCGGCGTTCACCTGCAGGACTACGGCTGTTCGCTGAAGGCCTTCCGCGCCACCGCGATCAAGAGTGTCCGCCTGTATGGCGAAATGCACCGCTTCATCCCGGCGTGGCTGGCCACGGTCACCACCCCGCGCAAGATCGCCCAGGAAGAAGTCACCCACCACGCCCGCATGTTCGGCGAATCCAAGTACGGCATCTCGCGCACCTTCCGGGTCATCCTCGACCTGATCTTCGTCTACTTCTTCATGCGCTTCCGCACCCGCCCGGGCCACTTCTTCGGCGGCATCGGCCTGGCCCTGGGCGCACTGGGCATCCTGATCCTCACCTATCTCACCGGCCTCAAGCTGTTCACCGGCGCCTCCATCGGCACCCGGCCGATGTTCTTCGGCGGCTTCTTCTTCGTCATCGCCGGCGTGCAGATGGTCACCTCCGGTGTGCTGGCCGAACTCCTGACCCGCGTTTACTTTGAATCCGGCCAGAGCCAGGCTTACGTCGCCCGCGAAACCGCTGCGCTCACCGACGGCCAGGGCTGGCATTCCACCAACGGCAAAAGCGCCAGCTAACCCCTCGGGCCGCCCATGACCGGATATTCATCCACCCACGGGCGGCTGGCGGGCAGCCCGCTCCGCCTCCTGATCCTCGCCCTGCCCCTGTTCGCCTTCCTGCTCCGGCTCGGCGGCGCGCCGCTGTTCGACGTGGACGAAGGCGCCTTCTCCGAAGCCACGCGGGAGATGTTCGAGCGCGGTGACTTCTTGTTCACCTATCTCAACGGGGCCCCCCGCTTCGACAAGCCGATCTTCATCTACTGGCTGCAGTCCATCGGCTACCTGATTTTCGGCGGCACCGACTGGGTCGAGTGGGCGTTTCGCCTGCCATCCGCACTGGCAGCAATCGCCTGGAGCTACGCAACCTACTTCTTTGCCCGCAAACGCTTTGGCGAAGACAGCGCGTTGATCGCCCTGGCCGTCGCCAGCACCGCCCTCGGCCCCTTCGCCATCGGCCGCGCCGCCACGGCCGACGGCCTGCTCAACTGCCTGCTCGCACTCACGCTTTTCGACGTCTGGCGCCACCTTGAAAGCGGGCAGCGTGCCCCGCTGCTGCGCGCCTTCGTCTGGATCGGCCTGGGCGCCCTGACCAAAGGCCCGGTGGCACTGGTCGTGCCCGGCGCCGTCAGCCTGCTCTACTGCGCCAGCCGCGGCGAATGGATGCGCTGGCTGCGGATGGTCTTCAACCCCCTCGGCCTCCTCATCCTGATCGCCATCGTCACGCCCTGGTACGCCTACGCCTACATGCGCCACGGACAGGACTTCATCGACGGCTTCATCCTGCGCCACAACGTCCAGCGCTTTTCCGGCTCGCTGGAGGGCCACGGCGGCAGCGCTTTTTACTACCTGCTCGCCGTGCCACTCCTGCTGCTGCCCTGGAGCGGGCTGTTCATCGCGGCCCTCGGCAGGATTCGCGCAGGCTTCGGTGATCCGCTGCAACGCTTCCTGTGGCTGTGGTTCGCCTTCGTGCTGGGCTTTTTCTCGCTCTCTGGCACCAAGTTGCCTCACTACGTGCTGTACGGCTGCACCCCGCTGTTCATCCTGATCGGGCTTCAGGCCCGGTCGGCCCGGCGTGCCTGGCCGCACCTGATCCTGCCGGGGCTGCTGTTTGTGCTCTTCGCGCTTCTGCCCACCCTTTTCGACGCGCTGGCCCAAAGCACGCTGGGCGACGGCTTTTATCGTGCCCAGCTGGGCCGCGCTCTCGAAACCGCCGATACCTTCTACATCGCAAGCACCATCGGGGTTTTCGTGGCGTGGGTCTGCTTCGTGTTCTTCCCGCGGGTGCCCGTGCTGGCCCGGCTGGTGGTCACCGCCGCCGTGCAGGTCGGCCTGCTGGCCGGCGTTGTCGTGCCCTATGCGGGCGAACTGGCCCAGGGCCCCGTCAAACGGGCTGCGCTCGCGGCGCGCGAACTGGGTGGTGACGTCGTGTTCTGGCGCTTCACAACGGCACCCAGCTTCAGCGTCTACCGTCAGGCCGTCACGCTCAAGGGCGACCCGCAACCCGGGCAGATGGCGCTCACCCGCATCGACCGCCTGGCCCCCGACGCTCCGGTCGAAACCCTGTTCCGGGAAGGCGGCGTGGCCCTTGTGAAGCTCAAGCCATGACCGAACGCAGCTACGCCCCGCTTCTTGCCATCATCGCCGCGCTGCTCACCGCCTACCGGCTGTGGGTGATCCGCCACCTGGGCATCGACCTCTACGTGGACGAGGCCTATTACTGGGGCTGGTCGCAGGCGCTGGACTGGGGCTACTTCTCCAAGCCCCCGGTGATTGCCGCGCTCATCGCCGCCAGCACCGCGCTGCTTGGCAACGGCATCATCGCCATCAAGCTGCCCTCGCTCCTGATCTACCCGGCCACCGCCTTCGCGCTGTACGCCCTCGGCACGCGCCTTTACTCGACGCGGGTCGGCTTCTGGGCCGGCCTCGCCTTCATGTCGATGCCGCTGGTGGCGGCGCTCGGGCTTTTCGTGTCCACCGACGCGCCGCTGCTGCTGTGCTGGTCGCTGGCACTGCTGTTTTTGCTGCGCGCACTCGAACGGGAAGGCTGGGCCAACTGGCTGGCCTGCGGAACGCTCATCGGCATCGGCCTGATGTCCAAGTACACGATGGCGGCCTTCCTGCCATCGGCGCTGCTGCTGGTCATTCTCGACCCGCGTCACCGGCGCTGGCTGGCCCGCCCCCAGCCGTGGGTGGCGGTACTGCTCGCCGTTGCCATCCTGGCCCCCAACCTGTACTGGAACTGGACCCACGATTTCCCGACTTTCCGCCACACCGCCGAAATCACCCGTGTCGGGCACGGCGAGCGCGGCTGGCACCCGGCCCAGCTCGGCGAGTTCATCGGCGCCCAATGGTTGTCCTTCGGCCCGCTGCTCGGCGTACTGCTGGGCTGGGCGCTGCTCCGATCCCGCAAGCTGTGGCGCGAGCGCGCCCATCGCACGCTGCTGATTTTCATCGTGCCGCTGCTGCTGCTCGTGAGCGCCCAGGCGCTCACCGGCCGCGCCAACGGTAACTGGGCAGCGCCGATCTTCGTCGCCTCGTGCCTGCTGGTGCCGGCCGTGTTCCTCGCCGACAAGCGGCGCTGGGTGGTGGCTGGCGTGGTGGTCAACCTCGTCGCGTCACTGGCGGCCTATCACTGGCCCGACATCGCCCGCGCAACAGGCATCGAGCTGACCGCCAAGAACGACCCCTACAAGCGCGCCCGCGGCTGGATCAACCTCGCCGACGGCGTTGCGCCCCTCCTGGCCGAACACCCCGGAACGATCCTCGTCGGCGAAGATCGCGAGATCATCGCCCACCTCGTCTACCGCCTTCACCCCGCGGAATACGCGGCCTGGAACCCCGGACGCCCCCCCGCGACCACTACGAGATCGTCACCACCCTCGCCGACAAGCGCGGCCGTGACGTGATCTACGTTGGCCGCCAGGCGGCAATCCCGGCCATCGCCGAGCGCTTCGCCTCCAGCGAGCTGCTCGGCAAGGTCGTCGTGCCCATACACAAGGATTTCCGGCGGGAGGTGTATGTGTTCCTGCTGAAGGATTTCAAGGGCTACTGAGCCCCCCCAGGGCCGGGCTACGCCTCACCCGCTCCCGTGGGCAAGAAAACTCCTGATTGGCAATAAGCCTCAGTCCGTCATTCCGGGGCCGCGAAGCTGAACCCGGAAAGACGTGCTTCGGTTAAAAGCGCGCCTACCTTTTTTCGCTGAATCTCATCGCAGTAAATATCCACTCCCCGTTCGCTCCAGGCTTGTCGAAACGTAGAGGCAGAGCCGGGTCAGCAGGAAGGACACGAAAAGGGCGAACCAGGCAACACAGATGCATCTGCCCCGCCAGCGTGAACAAGCCATCTGGTGCCCATCTTGATTCCGCGACGGGTCGGTAGAGCCGACCCGCTCAGCCGGCCGGCGCCTCGGGCAGGGCGACCGGCAAATCATCCAGCTGGGCAGCCTCGATGCGCTGGAAGTGGGCCGTGATCTTGCGCGACGAAGTCTGAACCTCGGCCACGTCCTCGCCTGCCTGGCGGATGTGGGTGGCGAGTTTCTGCATGCGTTCGTCGAAGCGGCTGAAATCCTTGGCGAGCTTGCCGAGGGCATCCTTGATGACGTGAATCTGCTTGCGGGTTTCCACGTCCTTGAGCACGGCACGGGCGGTGTTGAGCACCGCCATCAGCGTGGTGGGCGACACGATCCACACCCGGCGCGTCATCGCGTAGGCCACCACTTCGGCGTGGTAGGCGTGAATCTCGGCGAACACGGCCTCGGCCGGCACAAACATCACCGCGCCGTCCGAGGTAACGTCGGGCTGAATATATTTTCCGGCAATGGCATCCACGTGCCGCTTCACGTCGTTTCTGAACGCCGTTTGCGCGGCGCGACGCTCAAGATCACCCACCTCGCCTTCAAACATGCGGTGATAGTTTTCGAGCGGAAACTTCGAATCGACCACCACCATGCCGGTGGGCTCGGGCAGGCGCAGCACGCAGTCGGCGCGGGTGCCGTTGGGCAGGGTGAACTGGAAGTCGAAGCTCTCGGGCGGCAAGGCGTTGCGCACCAGCGCTTCGAGCTGCACTTCTCCGAAGGCTCCGCGGGCGCGCTTGTCGCCGAGCAGCTCCTGCAGGCTCACCACGTTGGTGGTCAGATCGCCGATTTTCTTCTGGGCTTCGTCAATGGTGGCCAGCCGCGCCATCACGCTGGTAAAGGTTTCGTTGGTCTTGCGAAAGCCCTCGTCGAGGCGCAGGTTCACGTGGCCGGTGATCGCCTCCAGGCGCTCGCCCACGGTGCGGTTCATGGCCTCGATGCTGCTGCCGAGCTGCTCGGAGGCGTTCTTGAGCCCGCTTTGCAGCAGCTCCCGGTCGGCGCGGGCATGTTCGGACAAGGTTTTGAGCGTTTCGGCCAGCATCTCGGTGCGCAGCTTTTCCTGGCCGGCGGCAAAGGCGTTGGCCAGATCGGCGAGACGCAGTGTCATTTCCTCCTTCTGGCTGCCAAGCTGGCCCAGCAGCGCGAGATGCAGTTGCTGGAGGGCATGCCGGGACGCAGCCTGCTCCGCGTCGAGGCGATCACGCAGGTTGTCCACCTCACCGGCAACGAGGTCGATCACCCGGTCGCTGCCGGCCGTGGAGCTGGCCTGCAATTCCCTTACAAACTGCAGATGCTGCTCGGCAAAGCGGCTATCGACACGCTGCCCCAGCCGCCCCATGTGCAGCACCAGCCATACAAGCGCGGCAAAAACCAACACGAGGGCGGCCACGAGCCACGGCAAAAACGCAGAAACAACAGAAGAGGCGTCAGGATTCATCGGCTGAAGTATACCCGGCCACCGAATCAGCTCAGCGCACGCAGGCTGGCCAGGGGCGGCCGGGAGAGGAGATGGCGCGTCCCCAGCCAGCCCGCCAGCATCACCACCGCGCACCCGGCAAGCGCCCCCGCCAGCACCGGCAGGCCGCTGGGCAAGTAAGGCAGCTTGAATACGAAGCGCCCCAGGGCCCAGCCGATACCCGTTGCCCCCACCCCCGCCAGCGCACCGGACACCACGCCCAGCACGGCAAACTCGGCCAGCAGGGCAGACCGCAACTGGGCGTTGCGGGCGCCAAGGGTGCGCAGAATGGAAAGCTCCTTCTCGCGCTCGTCGTGGGTGGCCTGCAGCGCCCCAAACAGCACCACGACGCCGGCCACCACGGCAAAGGCAAACACAAACTGCACCGCCGAAATGAGCTGGTCCACCATGCCCTGGATCTGCCCGATCACCGCCGCCACGTCGATCACCGTGAAGTTGGGAAAGGCCGCCACCAGCCGGTTGGCAAAGTCCATCTGTGCCGGCGGCAGGTAAAAGCTGGTGATGTAGCTGGCCGGATAGCTTTCGAGCATGCCGGGGGCGGCAATGACGAAGAAGTTCACCCGCATCGAATCCCAGTCGAGCTTGCGCAGGCTGGTGATGCGCGCCTCGCTGCGCTTGCCGGCAATCTCGAAGCTCAGCACGTCACCCAGCTCAAGGCCCAGCGTCTGGGCCAGGCCCTGCTCGACCGAGAACTCGGAGGCCTTCCCCGCACCGTGCCAGCGCCCGGCGACAACACTGTTGCCATCCGGCATGCGCGCATCGAAAGAGAGGTTGAAATCCCGGTCCACGAGGCGCTTGGCGCGGTCTTCGGCATAATCGTCCGGCCCCACCGGGCGACCGTTCACGGCCACCAGCCGGCCGCGGATCATCGGCTGCAAGGCCGGCTCAGAACGGGCAGAATCCTTGAAAAACTGACGCAGTGGATCAAGCTGGTCGGGCTGGATGTTGATCACGAAACGGTTGGGCGCATCCGCCGGCGTCGCCTGCTTCCAGTTGGCCAGCAGGTCGCCGCGCACGAGGGTCAGCAGCAGCAGGGCCGTGAGGCCCATGCCAAGGGCCAGCACCTGCACCAGGCTCGCCATCGGCCGCCGCCGCAGCGCCGCCAGGCCATAGCGCCAGCCGCTGCCGGCCCCTCCCCGCACCCGCCCGAGCAGCCCCAGCACCAGCCAGGCCACAAGGCCATACACCGCAAAGGCCAGCGCAAAACCACCCACCACCCAGGCCCCCAGCAGCGCGTCGCGGGCGATGCCGACCAGAAGCCCGGCGAGCACCAGCGCGCCGAGGCCCCAGGCCAGGCCTTCGCGCGCGGCAATGCCGTTCCATTCCCGACGCAACACGCGCAGGGTGGACACCCGCCCCAGGCGAATCAGGGGCGGCAGCGCAAAGCCCAGCAAAAGCAGCAGCGACACCGCCAGCCCGTGGGCCACCGGCCACCAGCCCGGCGCCGGCAGCGCAAAGCCGACCAGCTCGCCAAGCAAGCCTTCGAGCACGAACTGCACGCCAAAACCCAGCACGCAGCCCACCACACCGGCAGCAAGGCCCAGCAGCGCAAACTCGCCGATGAACATCCGCAGCAGTTGCGGCTGACGGGCGCCAAGGCAGCGCATCACCGCGCAGCCATCCAGGTGGCGCTCGACGAAACGCCGGGTGGCGAGCCCCACCGCCACCGCCGCCAGCACCACCGCCAGCATGGCCGCAAAGCGCAGGAAGCGCTCGGTGCGGTCGAGGGTGCTGCGCACTTCGGGACGCGCGTTGTCGACGTTCTCGAGGCTTTCGCCACGCTCCAGCCGGGCCTTGGCCCAGCGCTCGAACCCCGCCACGGCGGCAGGCTCGCCGGCCACGTGCAGACGATAGAAAACCCGGCTGCCCGGCTGGACCAGACCGGTTGCCGGAAGGTCGACCGCATTGATCACCAGCCGCGGCAGCAGGCTGAAGAAGTTCGCGCCACGGTCGGATTCAAAGGACAGCACGGCCGCCATCCGGAAACGCGAAGCGCCAAGCCCGATCACGTCACCGGGCTTGGCGCCGAGGGCGCTGGCCAGCCGCTCGTCAAGCCACAACTCGCCCGCCGCCGGAATACCCTGTGCCGGCGCATCGGGCTGGTTGAGCCCCGGCGCAAGGCGCACCGAACCGCGCAGCGGGTGACCGTCTTCGACCACCTTGACGCCCGCCAGCTGGGCCCCTTCGCCCAGGCTGGCCATGCTGGTAAAGGTGGCGGACACCACCGAGCGCAAGCCGCGCCGGTCTGCCTCGGTGCGATAGGCCGGGTCGAGGGCGTGATCCGCCACCAGCACCAGGTCGCCGCCAAGCAACTGGTTGGCCTCGCGCGTGAGGGCCTGGGCCACCCGGTCGGTAAAGAATCCGACACTGGTCAGGCTGGCGACGGCAATGACCAGTGCCACCAGCAGCAGGCCCAGTTCTCCGGCGCGCAGGTCACGGCGAAGCATGCGAAGGGAAAGGGGAAACATGGATAAGGGCAATCAAAGGTAATGAAGCGGTGCCGGAGCCCCGGCGAAACGAACAGCAAAACGCATCGGCTCAAAGCCCTCCAGGCAGCGCCGGGCGTGACACGAAGCATTCACGAAAAAACGGAATCACACCGACACCAGCACATCGCACTGGAATTCGGCCAGAACACGCTTGGTCACACGGCCGATCAACAGATCTTCGAGGGCACTTTCGCCGTGCTTGCCCATCACGATCCCCCCCCCCCCCGCCCCCCCGCCCCCCCCCGCCCCCCCCCCCCCCCCCCCCCCCCCCCCCCCCCCCCCCCCCCCCCCCCCCCCCCCGCCGCGCCCCCCCCCCCGCCCCCCCCGGGGGGGGGCCCCCGCCGGGCCGCCCCCCCCCGCCGCGGCCCGCGGCCCCGCCCGGGGGCCCGGCGGGCCCCCGCCCCCAAGCCGGCCGCCCCCGGCGGGGCGCGCGGGGGCCCGGGGGCCCGCGGCCGGACCCGGGGGGCCCGGGGCCCCGGGCCGGCCCGGGGGGCCCCCCGGGGCCCCGGCCCGGCGGCCCCCGCCCGCGGGGCGCCCCCCCGGGGGCCCCCCGGGCGCCCCGCGGTGGCCCCCCCCGCCGCGGGGGGCCGGCCCGGGGCCGGCGGCCGGGGGGCGGCGGGCCCCGCGCCGCGACCGCCGGGGGCCCGGGGGGGGGGGGCGGGCGGCCTCCCGGCGCGCTCGTCCAGGGGGCTGCCGCCACCCCCCGCGCGGGCTCCGCCCCCGCCCCCCCCCCGGATTGTTCCCCTCAAGCCCGCCGGCCGGGCGCAAAAGGCGCATCAGGCATCCGCCAGCCAGCGCTGCACCAGCCTCACCCAGTAGGCAACGCCAAACGGGATCGCCTCGTCGTTGAAATCGTAGTGGGGATTGTGCAGCGTGCAGCCGCCCTCGCCCGGCCCGTTGCCGAGCCACACGTAGCAGCCCGGCTTTTCCTGCAGGAAGTACGAGAAATCCTCGGCGCCCATGCTGGGCTTGGGATCGATGGAAACCTTGGTTTCGCCGCACACCTCGGCCGCCACCTTCATGCAGAACTCGGCCTCGGCAACGCTGTTGATGGTCGGAGGGTAGCCGCGGCGGTACTCGAAATGCACGTTGGCGCCAAACGCCGCGCCCACGCCCGCGCAGATGCGCTGCATCGCGTCTTCGACCTGGGCCCGGATTTCCGGCCGAAAGGCACGCACCGTTCCGCCAATCTTCGCCACGTCGGGAATCACGTTGTAGGCGTCGCCGGCGTGAAACTGGGTCAGCGACAGCACGGCCGCATCCTGCGGGTCGACATTGCGGGCGACCACCGACTGCAGCGCCTGCACCAGCGCCGCCCCGGCCAGCACCGGGTCGATGCCCTGGTGCGGCATGGCGGCATGCGCGCCGTGGCCCCGGATCTCGATGTCGAAACGGTCGGCGCAAGCCATTACCGGCCCGCGATGCACGGCGATCTGCCCCAGCGGCAGCCCCGGCCAGTTGTGGAGGCCAAACACCGCCTCCATCGGAAAACGCTCGAAGAGGCCGTCGTCGATCATCGCCGGCGCGCCGCCCTCGCCCTCCTCGGCAGGCTGGAACAAAAAATAAACGGTGCCGTCGAACTCGGGATTGCGGCTCAGGTGGGCCGCCGCCCCCAGCAACATGGCCGTGTGGCCGTCATGACCACAGGCGTGCATCCGGCCGGCGTGGCGCGAGTGGTGGTTAAAATCGTTTTTCTCCTGGATCGGCAGCGCGTCCATGTCGGCACGCAGGCCGATGGCTCGCGAACCCGAGCCGGCGCGCAGCACACCGACCACTCCGGTCTGGCCGATGCCGCGGTGGGTTTCGATGCCCAGCGCTTCGAGCCGCGCGGCCACCAGCGCGGCGGTGCGATGCTCCTCGAAAGCGAGTTCAGGATGGGCATGGATGTCGCGGCGAATCGCGGTAATGTCCGCGTGCTCACCGCGCAGCGTGTCTAGAAGATGCATGATGCGTCCCGATGATCGGCCCCTGGCCTTGACCCGGAAATGATAGCAGCGCCGCCCGCGGCGCCCCACCACTTGAACCCATGAAACTTTTCTACGCCGACCACTTTGTTCTTCCGCTGCCCCCGGGCCACCGTTTTCCGATGGAGAAATACGCCCGCCTGCGCGAGCGTCTTGCCGCCTCCGGGCACTTCGGCGCCAACGATTTCCACGTGCCCGCCGCCGCCAGCGATACGGAAATCCTGCGCGCCCACGACGCCGGCTACCTGCAGCGGATCGTGCGCGGCACGCTCGACGCGCACGAGGCGCGGCGAATCGGCTTTCCGTGGTCCGAGGCCATGGTCGAGCGCTCCCGCCGCTCGGCCGGCGCCACGCTGGCCGCCTGCCGCGCCGCGCTCGACAGCGGCTGCGCGGCCAACCTGGCCGGCGGCACCCACCACGCCTTCCGCGACCGCGGCGAGGGCTTCTGCGTCTTCAACGACGCGGCCATCGCCGCGCTGACCCTGCGCGCCGAAGGCCGTGTCGAACGCATCGCGATCATCGACTGTGACGTGCACCAGGGCAACGGCACCGCCGCCATCCTGGCCAAGCGGCCGGACTGTTTCACCTTCAGCATCCACGGCGCCCGCAACTACCCCTTCGAAAAGGAAACCAGCGATCTCGACGTGGAACTGCCCGACGGCACCGGGGATGTCGGCTATCTCGATGCCCTCGACGAGGCCCTCATCCCCGTGTTTGCCAGCCAGCCCCGGCTCGTGATCTACCTGGCCGGCGCCGACCCCTTCGAGGACGACCGCCTCGGACGCCTCAAGCTCACCAAGGCCGGCCTCGCCGCGCGGGACGAACTCGTCCTGTCCGAATGCCGCCGCCGCAATCTGCCGGTTGCCATCGCCATGGCCGGGGGTTACGCCCGGCAGATCGACGACACGGTGAGCATTCACGCCGCAACCATCGAAACCGCCCGCCGAGTCTTTACGTCAGCCTCAACAAGCCCCGAAAACCCCCCCCTGCCCCCCCCCGCGACCCCCCGCACTCCTCGCGAACTGGCCAAGCAGCAACACCGCGCGCCTACGGAAACAGAGCCTGGCGCGAGCGCGCCCGGCCCATTCAGCCGATCCGGCGGGGCGGCGGGACGCAAGTGCCGGGCGCTCCCGGTCTGCGCATCCGCGCGACGGCTCGGAGCAAACGTTTGCCCCCCGCCGCCCCGCGCCCCCCGCCGCCCCCGGCCCCCGGCCCCCCCCATGCAAAGAACCGCCCGGGCTCCCGCCAGGGCCGGCAAGATCGTCCATGTACGTGACCGCCGCGCAGCCGCGGGCCGCAAGGCTGCCCCTTAAGCCGACGGCTATAATCTTTTTCTTTCCGTGATCGCACGCCAGAGGACAGCCCCCATGCGTTTCGAAGGTTCAGACAACTACGTTGCCACCCCCGACCTGATGCTGGCGGTCAACGCCGCCATCCGCCTGCAACGCCCGCTGCTGATCAAGGGCGAACCGGGCACCGGCAAGACCATGCTCGCCGAGGAAGTCGCCGCGGCGCTCGGCATGCCGCTGATGCAATGGCACATCAAGTCCACGACCAAGGCCCAGCAGGGCCTGTATGAATACGACGCGGTGTCGCGCCTGCGGGATTCCCAGCTCGGCGACGACAAGGTGAAGGACATCGGCAACTACATCGTCAAGGGCACCCTGTGGCAGGCCTTCGAGGCCGGCGAGCAAACGGTGGTGCTGATCGACGAAATCGACAAGGCCGACATCGAGTTTCCCAACGATCTGCTGCGCGAACTCGACCGCATGGAGTTCTACGTTTACGAGACGCGCGAGCTGGTTAAAGCCCGCCAGCGCCCCATCGTCATCATCACCTCCAACAACGAAAAAGAGCTGCCCGACGCCTTCCTGCGCCGCTGCTTCTTCCACTACATCAAGTTTCCCGACCGGGACACGATGCAGAAGATCGTCGATGTGCACTTCCCCGACATCAAGCGGACGCTGCTGAAGGAAGCACTGGAAGTTTTCTTCGGCCTGCGTGAAGTGCCCGGCCTGAAGAAAAAGCCGTCCACGTCCGAACTGATCGACTGGCTCAAGCTGCTGGTGGCCGAAGAGATTCCGGTTGAAGCGCTCCGCTCGCCCGACCAGAAGGCGATCATTCCGCCGCTGCATGGCGCGCTGCTGAAAAACGAGCAGGACATGCACCTCTTCGAGCGGCTTGTCTTCATGGCCCAGCGCAACCGCTAGGCAGGCAAACCCATGCTCATCGACTTCTTCCTCCACCTCAAGGCGCGCAAGCTGCCGGTCTCGACGAAGGAATTCCTGACCCTGCTCGAAGCCGTCCAGGCCGGCCTGGCAGGGCACAGCATGGAAGACTTCTACTTCCTTGCCCGCGCCAGCCTCGTCAAGGACGAAAGCCATTTCGACCGTTTCGATCAGGCCTTCGGCGAATACTTCAAGGGCATCGAGGCGATTCCCGGGCTGGAGGTCGATCTGCCCGAAGAATGGCTGAAGGCGATGATGCACAAGCACCTCAGCCCCGAAGAAAAGGCCAAACTCGAAAAGCTGGGCTGGGAGACGCTCATGGAGGAATTCAAGAAGCGCCTCCAGGAACAGAAAGGCCGCCACCAGGGCGGCTCGAAATGGGTGGGCACCGGCGGAACCTCGCCCTTCGGCAACAGCGGCTACAACCCGGAAGGCATCCGGGTGGGCGGAGAATCAGGCGGCAACCGCACGGCGGTAAAGGTGTGGGACCAGCGCGAATACCGAAACCTCGACGACACCATCGAACTCGGTACCCGCAACATCAAGGTGGCGCTGCGCCGCCTGCGCCGCTTTGCCCGCCTCGGCGCACCGGACGAACTCGACCTGGACGGCACCATCGCGGCCACCGCCCGCAACGCCGGCTACCTCGACCTGATGATGCGCCCCGAGCGCCACAACGCCGTGAAGGTGCTGATCTTTTTCGACGTGGGCGGCTCGATGGACGAGCACGTCAAGGTGTGCGAGGAGCTGTTCTCCGCCTGCCGCGCAGAGTTCAAACACCTGGAATATTTTTACTTTCACAACTGCGTGTATGACCACGTGTGGCGCGACAGCATCCGCCGTCACTCCGAGCGCACCCCCACGCTGGACGTGCTCCACAAATACGGGCCCGACTACAAGCTGATTTTTGTCGGCGACGCGACCATGAGCCCCTACGAAATCCTCCAGCCCGGTGGCTCCATCGAGTACAGCAACCCCGAGCCCGGCGCCACCTGGCTGCGCCGCCTCGCCGACGCCTACCCGTCGCTGGCCTGGCTCAACCCGGAGCCCGAGCGCAGCTGGGATTACCGCCAGACCATCGGCATCGTCCGCCAGCTGATCGGCGAAAAAATGTTTCCGCTCACCCTGGACGGCATGACCAGGGCCATCACGCATTTGTCGCGCAAGAACTAGCGCCGGAAAATCACGGAACCCGGTAGCTGTCCTGGGTCATCACATCGACGCCGCAGGGCAGCTGCTCGATCCAGTCGAGGAAGCGATTGACCATCACCTTGCCCTCGAAGCGGCAGCCGTGCTGGGGCACGATCATCTCCACGTCCATCTGCCGGACCATGTTCACCCAGAAGCGGCAGATCTTGTTGGAGATCATGTAGCGACGATGAAAGCCGAGCATGGTCACCACGTGGTCGTCGAAGTTGCGCACGGGCTCGGCCGCCTGGATGTGATCGACAAGCGAGGCGCCCATGTCACCGGAAAACAGGATTTTTGAAACCGGGTCGTAGAACTGGAAGTTGCCTTCCGAATGCATGAAGTGGGCCGGCACGGCCTTGACCTTGTTCTCGCCAAGAAGAATGTTCATGCCCTCGTCGGGGATGCCGACGATCCGTGCGGTGTAGTCCTTGCCGGTGGTGAAGTGCGGAATGAAACGGGTCCACAGCCTTGAAATCATCACCTTGCAGTGGGTGGCCACCATCCACTTGTTCATCGACGCGATGATGTCGGGGTCGGCGTGGGTGGCAAAAATGTAATCGAGCCCGCGGGACGGGAAAAAGCGCTGCATCGCCATCAGCAGGCCGGTGTAGGTCATGTTGCCACCCGGATCGACCAGGGCACCGTGATCACCGTCGACGATCAGAAACTGGTTGCACTGGACAGCGTGGTCGGCCTCTTCGTCTACAAGGTCGTAAAAAGCCAGACAGGCATGCTTCCCATTGTTGAAGAGTTCGACGGCCATGGTGCTCGGATACCGGGAATCGGAAGGACCGCAACTGTAGCCGACATCGTCAAAATTCGAACACCCAACAACTATTGGCATTGACGATTGTCAAATTAATGCCTCGTAAGCTGCGAGGCTTTTAAGGTATGTTCCTCGTTTTGCTGTGCACCAAAAAGGTTATGCCGTGAATAAAGTACCCCTGCTCCTGTCTTCACTGATCGCCTTTGCGCTGCTCCAGTCGCCGACTGCATTCGCCCTCGGCAGCGGCCTCACGGGCGGAGCCGGGCTGCCGGGCAAGGCGGTGACGGCGGTGCCTTATGGCGGCGCCTATTCAGCGTCACAAAACGGCAAGCGCCCGCAGGATCTGAAGCGCCCCAGCGCAACGAGTTGCGCCCTCCACGAACAGACCCGTGGCATCACCGCGCCCATGAACCGCAGCGGCGATATCTACGCCGATTGCTCGGGCAGCAGGAAAGGCAGCATCCGCCCACGCGGCGGCAACAAGCCCGCCTCGGCCTACAACGCGC
>JADKKC010000029.1 GCA_016720685.1 Zoogloea sp. | reverse complement strand
CTCTTCAGGCGATGGCAGAATGACCGGATTGGCCGAAGAGATGACGAAGACGGTGAAGCAGCGACCTGCTATCAGTTCTATGACGCCCAATTTCACCGACTGGTCTGTGAAGGGATGCCGGGCAGACTGGGAATCTGCAATTGTGACGGAGTCGGGTCGTATGCGGCTAGATTGGATCAAAGGGGTGGGGGAAGGGGGGACCATATACGCTTCCCCCCCGGTACGCCCCGAAACATATCTCTTTAACCCCAAACGAAGGCCCCGTCGATCTCTCGACGGGGCCTTTCTCTTTCAATTTGGTGAGATTCTTTTCCCCCAATTCTGGAACCCAAAAATCCGGACACCTCCCGAGATTCCGCGCATACAGCGCGTTTTCTTCGATGAAGGCCCGGCGCGGTTCGACATCCTCGCCCATCAGGGTCGTGAAGATTTCGTCGGCGGCGATGGCGTCGTCGATCTGCACGCGCAGCAGGCGGCGGACGGCCGGGTCCATGGTGGTTTCCCAGAGCTGCTCGGGGTTCATTTCGCCGAGACCTTTGTAGCGCTGCTTGCTGATGCCGCGTTCGACTTCGGCGAGCATCCAGCGGATGGCGTCGGCGAAGCGGGTGACGGCCTGCTGTTTTTCGCCGCGGCGCATGATGGCGCCGGGCTGGATCAGGCCGGAGATGGATTCGGTGGCCAGGCGCACGGTGCGGTAGTCGCCGGAGCGCAGGAAATCGCCGTCGATCTGGGTGAGCTTGCGGTTGCCGTGGTGCATGCGGGCAATGTCCAGCGTCCAGGCTTCGGCGACTTCGTTGTAGATGGCCTCGACGCTGACTTCGCTGCCGACGGCGGCCTGCAGGCGGGCGGCGGAGTCGCGGGCGGCGGCTTCGTCATCCAGTGACAGGGGCAGGTCGTGGGCCAGCAGGGCGTGGAGGACGGCGGAATCGATCCAGTCGGCGAGGCGGCGGATGACGGCTTCGGCGAGCAGGTAGGTGCGCGCAAGGCCGCCCAGTGCGTCGGTGTGGATGGCTTCGAGGCCTTCGCCGGGGATGAGGGATGAACCTTCGAGGCCGAGCTTGAGCAGGTGGGCGTTGAGCTCGGTGTCGTCCTTGATGTACATCTCGTTCTTGCCGTGCTTGATCTTGTAGAGCGGCGGCTGGGCGATGTAGATGTGGCCGCGCTCGACGAGTTCGCGCATCTGGCGGTAGAAGAAGGTGAGCAGCAGGGTGCGGATGTGCGCGCCGTCCACGTCCGCGTCGGTCATCAGGATGATGCGGTGGTAGCGGAGTTTTTCGGGCTTGAAGTCGTCGGCGCCGATGCTGGTGCCGAGCGCGGTGATCAGCGTGGTGATCTGCTCGGAGCTGATGAGCTTGTCGAAGCGGGCGCGTTCGACGTTGAGCACCTTGCCGCGCAGCGGCAGGATGGCCTGGAACTTGCGGTCGCGGCCCTGCTTGGCGGAGCCGCCGGCGGAGTCACCCTCGACGATGTAGATTTCGCACAGCGCCGGGTCTTTTTCCTGGCAGTCGGCCAGCTTGCCGGGCAGGCCGACGCCGTCGAGCACGCCCTTGCGGCGCGTCATTTCACGGGCACGGCGGGCGGCTTCGCGGGCGCGGGAGGCTTCGACGATCTTGCCGCAGATGGTCTTGGCGTCGATCGGGCGCTCGAGCAGGAAGTCGGCGAGCTTTTGCGCGACGACTTCTTCAACCGCCGGACGGGCTTCGCCGGAGACCAGCTTCATCTTGGTCTGCGAGGCGAACTTGGGGTCGGGCATCTTGACCGACAGCACGCAGGCGAGGCCTTCGCGCATGTCGTCGCCGGAGATGTCGACCTTGGCCTTCTTGGCGATCTCGTTTTCTTCGATGTACTTGTTGATGACGCGGGTCATCGCGGCGCGCAGGCCGGTGAGGTGGGTGCCGCCGTCGGCCTGCGGGATGTTGTTGGTGTAGCACAGCACCTGTTCGGCGTAGCTGTCGTTCCACTGCATGGCGACTTCGACGGTGATGGGCACGCCGTTCTGGATGGATTCGCCGGTGGAGTGGAAAACGGTGGGGTGCAGCACCGATTTGGCGCGGTTGATGTATTCGACGAAGCCCTTCACGCCGCCGGCGAAGGCGAAGTCTTCTTCCTTGCCGGTGCGCTGGTCTACAAGGCGGATCTTGACGCCGTTGTTGAGGAAGGACAGCTCGCGCAGGCGCTTGGCGAGGATTTCGTAGTGGTATTCGACGGTGCCGAAGATTTCTTCGTCGGCCAGGAAGTGCACTTCGGTGCCGCGCCGGGTGGTGTCACCGAGGACGCGCAGCGGGCTGGTTTCGATGCCGTTGACGAGCTCGATCTGGCGGTCGATGGCGTGGCCGCGGTTGAATTCGAGGCCGTATTTCTTGCCGTCGCGGCGCACGGTGAGGCGCAGCCACTTGGACAGCGCATTGACGCAGGACACGCCCACGCCGTGCAGGCCGCCGGACACCTTGTAGCTGTTCTGGTTGAACTTGCCGCCGGCGTGGAGCACGCACATGACGATTTCGGCGGCCGAGCGCCTGGGTTCGTGCTTGTCGTCCATCTTGACGCCGACCGGGATGCCGCGGCCGTTGTCGGTGACCGAGATGGAGTTGTCGGCGTGGATGGTGATGACGATGTCGTCGCAGTGGCCGGCGAGGGCTTCGTCGATGGCGTTATCGACCACCTCGAAAACCATGTGGTGCAGGCCGGTGCCGTCGGAGGTGTCGCCGATGTACATGCCGGGGCGCTTCCTCACGGCTTCCAGTCCTTCGAGCTGCTGGATGCTGGATTCGTCGTAGTTATCGTTGGCGAGGACGGGGACGGCGGGGCTTTGCGGTTCGGACATGGTGTTCTCGGTTCTTCAGGTGCAGCTGGGGCGGCCCCGTCGGGGGCCGGGCAGACAGACAGCGGTGCGGTGGGTCAAATCCGCATCGGCATCACGACGTACTTGAAGTCGGCGTTGTCGGCGAGGCCGAACAGGGCGCTGGCGTTGCCGTCGTTGAGGCGGATTTCGATCTCGTTGGCGGAGACGTTGGTCAGCACGTCGAGCAGATAGGTGACGTTGAAGCCGATGTCGAGCGAATCGCCGCTGTAATCGACTTCGAGTTCTTCGAGGGCTTCTTCTTGCTCGGCGTTGGTGGACACCAGCTTGAGGCTGCCCTCCGAGAGCATCAGGCGCACGCCGCGGAACTTCTCGTTGGTGAGAATGGCGGCGCGGTGCAGCGATTGCAGCAGGCCCAGGCGGCTGGCCTTGACGAGCTTGGGGTGGCCTTGCGGAATGACGCGCTCGTAGTCGGGGAACTTGCCATCGATGAGCTTGGAGATGAGTTCGATGTGGCCGAAGCGGAACACGATCTGGTTGCCGACCAGGGTGACTTCGAGGGCGTCGTCGGAATCGGCGAGCTGGCGGGCCAGTTCGACCACGGTTTTGCGCGGCAGGATCACGTCGGTGCGGGCGTAGTCGCCCACCAGCGGGGACGCGGCGTAGGCCAGGCGGTGGCCGTCGGTGGCCACCATGCGCAGGGTGTCGCCGGCGACGACGAGCAGCAGGCCGTTGAGGTAGTAGCGGATGTCCTGCTGGGCCATGGCGTACTGGACCAGCGCGAGCTGCTTCTTGAAGGCCTTTTGGGTGGTGGTGAAGTGCACCCCTTCGCCTTCCGGCGGGGCCAGGCGCGGGTAGTCGGCGGCGGGCAGGGTCTGCAGCTGGAAGCGGCTCTTGCCGGCCTTGAGGGTGATGCGCTTGTCGTCGAGGGTGAGGCTGACGTCGGCGGTGTCGGGCAGGGCACGCAGGATGTCCTGGAGCTTGCGGGCGCCGACGGTGATGGCGACATCATCGGCGCCCAGCGCGGCGGGGGCGCTGTTGCGGATCTGGATCTCGATGTCGGTGGCGAGCAGGGTGAGCAGGTCGCCCTTTTTCTCGATCAGCACATTGGAGAGAATCGGCAGGGTATGGCGTTTCTCGACGATGCCGGACACCGATTGCAGCGGGGCGAGAAGGGCGTCGCGGGGCGCAGTGAAGAGCAGCATGAGATCAGGTCTCCGTATCGGTTTTTAGTGGGCAGGGCGTTTCAGGGCCCGGCCGGCAATCATGGGTTGTGCAGGTTTCAACCG
Source organism: Zoogloea sp. (assembly GCA_016720685.1). GTDB lineage: Bacteria > Pseudomonadota > Gammaproteobacteria > Burkholderiales > Rhodocyclaceae > Zoogloea. Next base: position 29,669 of record JADKKC010000029.1, on the reverse strand, counting down.
CGCAGCACCTGGGTGAGCACGTGCAGGTCGTGGTTGAGCTGGGTGTCGCCGAGACGGAGTTCGGCAATGGTGCGGCAGGCGTGCAGCACGGTGGTGTGGTCGCGGCCGCCGAAGGCTTCGCCGATGGCCGGCAGGCTCATCGGGGTCAGATCCTTGGCGAGGAACATGGCCACCTGGCGCGGCCGGGCGATCACCCGGGTGCGCTTCTTGGAGTGCATGTCCGCCACCTTGATCTTGTAATAGTCAGCCACCGTTTTCTGGATGAACTCGGCGGTGAGCTGGCGGTTGTGGGCGTTGAGGAGATCCTTCAGCGCCTCCTTGGCGACTTCGAGGCTGACTTCCTTGCCGTGGAAGCGGGCGAAGGCGAGCACTTTCTTGAGTGCGCCTTCGAGCTCGCGCACGTTGGAGCGCAGGTTTTTGGCGATCAGGAAGGCCACGTCCTCGTTGAGCGCGATGCGTTCGACTTCGGCCTTTTTCTTGAGGATGGCGACCCGCATTTCCAGCTCGGGCGGCTCGATCTGCACGGTGAGACCCCAGTCGAAGCGGGAGATCAGGCGGTCTTCGAGGCCCTGGACATCCTTCGGGTAGGTGTCGCTGGTGATGATGATCTGCTTCTTGGCCTCGGTGAGGGCGTTGAAGGCGTGGAAGAACTCTTCCTGGGTCCGGTTCTTGTTATTGAAGAACTGGATGTCGTCGATGATCAGCACGTCGAGCGAGCGGTAGTAGCGCTTGAAGACGTCGAAGGATTTTTGCTGGTAGGCGCGCACCACGTCGGCGTAGTAGTCCTCGGCATGCACGTAGCGGATGACTTTTTTGGGGTCGTGCTTGAAGACGTAGTTGCCGAGGGCGTGGATCAGGTGGGTCTTGCCCAGGCCGACGCCGCCATAGATGAAGAGCGGGTTGTACGAGACGCCCGGGTTCTGGGCCACCTGCAGCGCGGCGGCGCGGGCCAGGTCGTTGGCGCGGCCGGTAACCAGGGTGTCGAAGGTGAAGTCGGGGTTGAGGCGCGACTTGTCGTAGCTGGCGGATTCGGCCGTTGCCGGGGTTTCGGGCGCCGGATGGCGCGGCGCCGGCGGGGCGGCATGAGCCGCGGCGCTCGTGGTGGCTCCGGCCGCAGCCGCAGTCGGCGCGACCGCTGCGGCTTGCACGGAAGGCGGCGGGCTCGGGCGACGCAGGCCGCCGGCCGGCGCAAGGCTGACTTCAATGGTCGGAAGGCCGCCGAAGTAGTCCTCGCCGAGTTCTTCGATGCGCCGCAGGTAGCGGTCGCGCAGCCATTGGCGATGGAAGTTGGACGGTACCACCAGGCGCAGGCCGGCCCGATCCCCGCCTTGCAGTTCTTCAACGCGCAGGGGGAGGATCCAGGTTTTGAACTGCTGGGCCGGCAATTCCTGTTCCAGGCAGCTCAGGCAGTGCGTCCAGAATGCGGCGCATTGGGGCGACGGTGAGGCTTCGGGCACGATTCAGGGGCGGGTCTTTGTTTACAGCAGGATGGGCGCCGGTTCTCGTTCTTGGCTGAGCCCCGGGTGGGCCGGAGGTGCGCTCAGCGTCGTCCGGCCAAACGCGTATTGTACCCTTCCGGAGTGGACTTATCCACAGCTTGCAGCGACGGAAAACGGGTGGGCGGCGTGGTGTTCAGTGGTGATCCGTCGAAACCTACTTGACAAACAGGGGCTTAAGGTATCAAATTGGGCGTTTGACTCAACTTTTCGGGCACGTAAAATGAAACGTACTTACCAACCGTCCGTCGTCCGTCGCAAGCGCACCCACGGCTTCCTGGTTCGCATGGGCACCCGTGGCGGTCGCAAGGTCATCGCCGCTCGTCGCGCCAAGGGCCGTCATCGTCTCGCCGTCTAAGGCCAGCGAGGCCGCTTCCGAAGCTTGCGATCCCGCGGCCGAGGAAGTTGCGAACACGACAGGATTCGGCTTCGGCTCGTCCTTGCGACTGCACAAAACGGATGAATTTTCATCCGTTTTTGCTTTTCGGAGGGTGCTGCGCGGTCGTCACTTCGCGTTGCATTACAGTCCGAACAGTGCCGGAACGCCGCGTCTCGGACTCGTCGTTGCCAAGAAGCTTGCCAAGCGCGCGGTTCAGCGCAACCTGGTCAAGCGCCTTGGTCGCGACGTGTTTCGTCACGCCCAGGCAAGCTTGCCGTCCTACGATCTGGTGTTACGATTGTCGGCCAAGCTCGATGACGTGACCAAGCGCGGGATGCGCGAAGAAATGATCGACCTTCTCGGACGCCTCAACGCCAAAGTCAACGCCACGCACCGCAAGCCCGTGCAAGGCGATTCTTCGGTGAGCGTGCCGTGAAAGCCGTACTGCTGGCGTTGCTGCGCTTCTATCGCTACGCCATCAGCCCCATGCTCGGACGCAACTGCCGTTTCGTTCCGTCATGTTCCGAATACGCCGTGGAGGCCGTGCAACGTCACGGTGCCATGAAGGGCGGGTGGCTGGCGACACGTCGTGTCTGCCGCTGCCATCCCTTCAGCGGTGGCGGTTACGATCCGGTACCCTGATCACCCGCTCCCCGGCTTCCGCCTCAACCCCTTCCTGACACTGACTCCGATGGATAACCGTCGCCTGATCCTCCTGCTTGTTTTCTCGTTCTCACTGGTCATGCTGTGGGACGGCTGGCAGAAGCAACACCAGCCCAAGGTGGAAGCATCCGCTGCTGCCAATTCCACCGCCGGTGTGCCTACGCCGACCCCGTCCGCAGCCGGCCCCGCCGCTGTGCCGGGTCAGTCTGTCGCCACTGCGGCGCCGGCTGCAGTGCCTGCGCCGAAGGCCAGCATCCGCACCGACCTGCTGGTGGCGGAAGTGTCGGCCCTGGGCGGCGACATCGTCCGGCTCGAGCTTACCCAGCACAAGTCTTCCGAAGATCCCGCACGTCACTACGTGCTCTTCGACAACGGCGAGAAGCACGTCTACTCGGCTCAGACCGGCCTGATCGGTACCGGCCTGCCCAACCACAAGACGCTGTTCGTCCTCGGCGCCGAGAACGTTGCGCTGAAGGATGGCGAAGATGCGGTCACGCTGCGCCTCGACGCGCCGCCGACCGCCGATGGCGTCAAGGTTGCCAAGCTGATCACCTTCCACCGCGGCAGCTACGCGGCCGAGGTGGGCTACGAGATCACCAACGGCAGTGGCGCCCCCCTCGCCCCCCACGCCTACTTCCAGTTCACCCGTGACGGCAAGCCGGCCGAGCAGCCTGGCGGCTTTGGCGTGCAGACCTTCACCGGCCCGGCTTTCTATTCCGAAGCCGAGAAGTACCAGAAGGTTGCCTTCGAAGACATCGCCGCCAAGAAGGCCAAGTTTGTCACCAAGTCGGCCGACGGCTGGGCCTCCATGGTCCAGCATTACTTCGTCGCAGGTTGGGCACCCGCCGAAGGCGAGCGCGAGTTCTTCGCCAACCAGGTCAGTTCCGATCTGTATTCTGCCGGTGTGATCGTTCCGGTGGCCGCCATTGCCCCGGGCCAGACCGGTAAGGTTTCAGTGCCCTTGTATGCCGGCCCGCAGGAGCAAAGCCGCCTTGAAAAGTTCGCCAAGGGTTTCGACCTGGTGGTGGACTACGGCTGGCTGACCATCATCGCCGCACCGCTGTTCTGGGCGCTCGAATGGCTGCACGCACTCACCGGCAACTGGGGCTGGGCCATCATCCTGGTCACCATCGGCCTGAAGGCGCTGTTCTTCCCGCTGTCCGCCGCCAGCTACAAGTCGATGGCCAAGATGAAGACGCTCGGCCCGCGTCTGCAGCGCATGAAAGAGCAGTACGGCGACGACAAGATGAAGATGCAGCAGGCCATGATGGAGATGTACAAGCGCGAGAAGGTCAATCCCCTCGGCGGCTGTCTGCCCATCCTGATCCAGATTCCGGTCTTCATCGCCCTTTACTGGGTGCTGCTCGGCGTCGTTGAAATGCGCGGTGCGCCGTGGCTGGGCTGGATCCAGGATCTGTCGGTCAAGGATCCGTATTACATCCTGCCGCTGATCATGGGCGCCACCAGCCTGATCCAGACCCGCCTCAACCCGGCGCCGCCTGATCCGATCCAGGCCAAGGTGATGATGATGATGCCCATCCTCTTCACCGTCATGTTCCTGTGGTTCCCGGCCGGTCTGGTGCTGTACTGGGTGGTCAACAACACCCTGTCCATCGCCCAGCAATGGCAGATCAACCGGATGATCGCCGGTGGCGCCAAGGCCGCCGAGTGACATCATCGCCGCGATTGCCACCGCGCCCGGGCGCGGTGGCATCGGCGTGGTCCGGATTTCCGGACCGGATCTTTCCGCCCTCGCGACCCTCTTCGGCAATCGTGAGGCGGATGCCCGGGTTGCCAGGTTTGCCCGCTTCAAGGATGCCAACGGCGGCCTGATCGACGAAGGCCTCGTTCTCTACTTCCCGGCGCCCCACTCCTTCACCGGCGAAGACGTCATCGAATTGCAGGGCCACGGCGGCCCGGTGGTCATGCAGCTGCTGCTGGCCCGCTGCCTCGAGCTGGGCGCCCGCCTCGCCGAACCCGGTGAATTCACCCGCCGCGCCTTTCTCAACGGCAAGCTCGACCTGGCCCAGGCCGAAAGCGTTGCCGATCTCATCGAAGCCTCCACCGCCGCCGCTGCCCGCTCGGCCGTGCGCTCCCTCACCGGTGGTTTCTCGAAGGAAGTCCAGGGCCTCTGTGAGCGCCTGATCGATCTGCGCATGCTCGTCGAGGCGACCCTCGACTTTCCCGACGAAGACGTGGATTTCCTGATCGAGGCCCGCGCCTTCGAGCGCATCGAGATTGTCGCCGCCGAACTGCGTGCCATCCTCGATCGCGCTCGCCAAGGCAGCCTGCTGCGTAACGGTCTTCACGTGGTTCTGGTCGGCCAGCCCAACGTGGGCAAGTCCAGCCTGCTCAACCGCCTCGCCGGCATCGATCGCGCCATCGTCACCGACATCGCCGGCACCACCCGCGATGCGCTGCGCGAAACCATCCAGATCGAGGGCATCCCCCTTCACATCATCGACACTGCCGGTCTGCGCGAGACATCCGACGAAGTCGAGAAAATCGGCATTGCCCGCACCTGGCAGGAGATCGAACGCGCCGACGTGGTCGTGCGCCTCGTGGATGTGCGAGCCGGCCTGACCGACACCGATGCCGACATCGATGCCCGCCTGCCCGCCGGCGTCGAGCGCATCACCGTCTTCAACAAGGTGGACCTGCTCGAGCGCCAGCCCGAACGCATGGAAGGCGACCGGGGCGTCAGCCTCTACCTCTCGGCCAAGGCCGACCAGGGCGTCGACCTGCTGCGCGTCGAGCTCTTGCGGGTTGCCGGCTGGCACCGCCACGGCGAGGACGTCATCCTTGCCCGCGAGCGCCATCTTGTTGCGCTGCGCGAAGCCCTGGCGCGCGTCGATGCCGCCCTCGAAAACCGGCATGCCCTCGAGCTGATCGCCGAAGAGCTCCGCCTCGCCCAGGATGCCGTCAATGAGATCACCGGTGAGTTCACGCCGGATGATCTGCTCGGGGTGATTTTTTCGCGATTCTGCATCGGAAAGTAATTTCAGTTCCGGCGCAGTCCGAAGCCTTCCGCCAAAACCCCTCAAAGCCCGCGTAAATGCGGGCTGTAATGAGATGCTCAGCCCTATCCTTCCTCGGCGGACTACGCTGAGGAAGGATTTTGCTTTTTGATAGGCGATCATGAACGCAGCGCGCCGCCCGTCGATTGGTTGTGTGTGGAGGTTCTGGACGAGTCCCTGCAGAGCCAGACGAAATAAATTCGAAAATTTCCTAATATTTCATTCGTGACCCGCCGTAAAGCTTTCTGTACCCCAGCCCAGAAACGGAAGGAGAGAATCTTATGAGCGTCGGTTCTGTCGGTGGTGCTTCAAGTGCCACCTATACCCAGGCGGTTCAACGCCAGCCTGAAGCGGCTGAAGTCAAGAAGGCCGGCCCGGACAGGGATGGCGACAAGGATGTCGGTGCCAGCACGGTTCAGCCGAATCCTGCGCCGACCGTCAATCTCAGCGGTCAGACCGTCGGGCAGGTGATCAACACGACGGCGTGAGTTCTGAGGCGGCTCGCTTCGACACAGCAAAATGCCCCGGCCGCGCGCCGGGGTTTTCGTGTGCAGAGGTGGAGCTGCGGTGTTCGGGGGGCCGCTCCGGAAAGCTTTCCCTCAAGCTCGACTGCGCTTTACAGGTGGGCGATGAATTGCTCGTAGCCCATGCCTGCCGCCGCCAGGTGGCGTCGCAGCACCGCAAGCCCTGCGCCTATCGCGTCCTGGGGGCCGGCTGCTTTTTCGGCTGCGAGCATCTCGGCATACAAGGCGGCGACTTTCGCAATGGCGGTTCTGCTTGCATGGCGGCGCACCGATCGGTAGCCGGTAAGGTCGCCTTCGGCATCGGTGATGGGCAGGACATGCGCGTACACCCAGTAGAAGCCCCCGTCCTTCGAGATGTTCTTGATGTAGCCGGAGAACTCATCCCCATCCTTGATGGCATCCCACATGATCGAATACACCGCGCGCGGCATGTCCGGATGTCGAACGATGTTGTGCTGGGTTGCGAGCAGATCGTTCTCGGGGTGGCCGGAAAACTCGATGAACAGATCGTTCACCGAGGTGATGCGCCCGCTCAGGTCGGAGGTCGACAGGATGTAGCGATCGGCCGGAAGAATGCGTTCCTGGTCTGTCGGTGTAATGGTGCGAGGTTTCAATGGGTGTCCTTATTGAAAAATTGCAGCAGCTACGCCCCCACGGCACGGAGTATCTCTGCCTTGTAATCGTCGGGAACTGGCAGTGGATTGATCAGGTTTGCGTACTTGGCGCCGGGAGTCAGGGTTTTCAGGTTGATGATCACGGCCGGCAGCGACGGGTGGCGCTCGTTGGCGAGGATGTAGCGGGCTGTTTCGACAGCCAGTCGTGCAATGTTGGCGCGCGGGGTGTCGGTGCCCTTGATCAGCAAGGCGATGATCACGGGCAGTTGCCATGCCTGGACCAGGGCCAGGGTGAGTTGCTTGAAGCTGAATCCGATCGCCTGCTGTTGCGCCGCGAGCGGGCGGAAAGCGCGACCCGAGCTCAGTTCCGCCTCGACCTTCAAGGGCAGCTCCGGGGCAAAGTGCCAGAGCAGCAGCTCGCCGCTCTCCGACAGCAGCGCCGCCAGCGCCACTTCGTCCGGCGATACGTCAGTCCGTTGCATTGCCCAGGCACGCGCGATGCTCGATGCCAGCATCGCGAGGAGCTCACAATTGTTGCCGCCCTGCAGGCTGTCGTCGCTGAGGCTGCTTTTGATCACGACCTGGAGCAGATCGTCGAACCCGGTTTGCAGCACCGCCCCCAGCGCGGTGGTGGTTTCCTGACCCAGTCGTTGGGTACGTCGCCCCTCGGCGTGGCGGAGCAGCTTGAGCGCCAGATAGGGATCGGCATAGACGTAGCCGGACAGTTCGCGGGCAGAGATCATGTCGCTGGTTTCGCGGCTCTGCTCACTCAGCACCGTCATTAACGCATGGGTGCGGGGGAGTACGGGTATTTCCTTGTCCTTGAGGAACTCAACCCATTGATCGATACCCCAGCGCAACTGAAACGGTGAAAGCATCGGATCGACCCTCAAGATGGCTTTTGACTGCGTTATCAACGTTAGCACATGGCGCGGCAGACTTCCTTTGCCTGGATCACACGCGACCGTGCTTCCCCGAACCCGGCGCCCGCGGGCATTTACAAATTCACACCACTCCTTACAACCTCCGCACCGCGTGTCTTCTATATTCGAGGCACACAATCGGTCGTCGCCATGTCGGGCGGAAGACCGGATCAAGACAGGAGAGAATGATGAATATGTTGACCAGAAGTCTGGCCGCCGGGTTGGTCATGGCGACTTTTTCCGGCTGCGCCAACATGAACGCGCAGCAGAAGAACACCGCAATCGGTGCGGCCGTTGGTGGTGTGGCGGGCTCGGTGTTGACCGGCGGGAGTGCTGTCGGCACCGTCGGCGGCGCTGCGGTGGGAGGTGTCATCGGCAACCAGATCAAGCGCTAGAGGCCCTGCCGCTCGATACTGCAAAACCCGGCTTCGGCCGGGTTTTCTTTTGGTTGCCCGGCAGCGCTTCGGTGACAATGGGGCTCTTTGACAGGAGGTGTGCCATGAGTTGGGAGCCGGATCGATACCTGCAGTTTGCCGACGAACGTCTTCGTCCCGCGCTGGATCTGCTCGACCGGGTTGCGCTGGCCGCGCCGGATCGGGCCGTGGATCTGGGTTGCGGCCCCGGCAATGTCACCCGCCTGCTCGCCACCCGCTGGCCGAAGGCGCAGATCACCGGGCTCGACAGTTCGCCCGAGATGCTGGCCCGGGCCCGGGCTGCCTTGCCGGCACTTCGGTTTGAGCTGGCCAGTGTCGAGCAGTGGGTACCTGACACCCCGCTCGACCTGGTGTTTTCCAATGCCGCGTTGCACTGGCTCGGCGACCACGAGGCGCTCTTCCCGCGGCTGCTCGACAGCCTTGCGCCGGGTGGCGTGCTGGCGGTGCAGATGCCCGCCAACTTCGATGCACCGTCGCACCGCTTGATCCGTGAGCTGGCTGCCGAGCCCGCCTGGGCTGGCAGGCTCGGCGCCGCGCGCATGGGTGCGGTGCTCGGGCTGGCCGACTATCACCGTATTCTCGCCCCCCTCGCGAGCCGCCTGACCCTGTGGGAGACGACCTACTGGCAAGCCCTCGATGGTCCCGCTCCGGTGCTCAACTGGTTGAGCGGCACCACCTTGCTGCCTTACCTGGCCTTGCTCGACGCAGCCTCCCGGACGGTTTTTCTCGATGCGCTCGGCCCGCGGCTGCTTGAGGCCTATCCGTCCTCGTCGGCCGGGATCACGCTGTTTCCCTTTCGCCGTTTCTTTATCCTCGCTCAGCGATGAGCCCTCACGCCTCCTTGTTTGCCGAAGCGGCACGACTCATCGCGGCGGCCGACGGGCTGATCATCGCGGCGGGTGCCGGCATGGGTGTGGATTCCGGGCTGCCGGATTTCCGTGGCAATGCCGGTTTCTGGCGGGCTTACCCGGCTCTGGCCGAGGCACGCATCGCTTTCGAGGACATTGCCAGCCCGGATGCCTTCCGGGCTTCGCCGGCGCGCGCCTGGGGCTTTTACGGACACCGCCTGAATCTCTATCGTCGTACCGTGCCCCACGCCGGCTTCGCCATCCTGCAGGCTATTGCCGGGCGTTTGGCGCAGGGCAGTTTTGTGTTCACGTCCAACGTGGATGGCCAGTTTCAAAAGGCAGGCTTTTCCGATACAGGCCTGTGTGAAGTGCACGGTTCCATTCATCACCTGCAGTGCATGGCCGGTTGTGGCGAAGCGATTGTTCCGGCCGACGGTTTTCAGCCCGACGTGGACGAGGCCGCCTGCCTGCTGCGCTCACCCCTGCCCCGTTGCGCCAGCTGCAATGATCTGCTGCGTCCCAATGTGCTGATGTTTGGCGACTGGGGCTGGCTTGGTCAGCGCACTGATTCCCAGCGTCGACGCCTGGATGTCTGGCTGCGCGGTGCAGCCAGGCCGGTGATTGTCGAGATCGGTGCTGGCAGCCATGTGCCAACGGTGCGCTGGTTCAGCGAAAGCCTCGGCGAGCCGCTGATTCGCATCAACCCGACGGAGCCGGAGAGCCCTGTTCGCGGAGTCAGCCTGCCCTGTGGCGGGCTGGAAGCGCTCACCGGAATTCACGCCGCACTTACGGAAACGGGGTTTTTCAGGGCCTGATCCGGTTGTTCCACGTGAAACATTATCGGTGGATCGCCCCCTCCTGTTTCTTGGCCGGGGGCTGGATATTCTGCGCACGTCGGTCTCCACCTGGGCCGACAATGTGGCTGGCAATCTGACGCATCTCGCGTTTTTGTGCCGCCACATTCTTTGTCGAGTGGAGTGTTCCACGTGAAACAAACAGATCATTTCCTCGCACCCCTGGCCACGGACATCGGCCTCCGGATCGAGTGCAGCAACGCCGCTCGTGAATACGTCAGCCCGTGGCAGCGCATCAGCGTCGAAACCACGCGCAGCTTTGGGCGCCTGTACCATCTCGACGGTCATGCGATGGCGGCCGAGGCCGACGAGTTCATCATCCACGAAGGCCTCGCCCACATCGCGGCCTTCGCCCACCCTGCTCCGGTGTCGGCGCTGATTCTAGGGGGGCGGCGACGGCGCCAGTGCCGCGAGCTGCTCAAGCATCCCAGCCTCACCCGCATTGTTGTGGCAGAGCTCGACCCCGACGTGGTGCGCGTTGTGTCGGCAGAAATCGTGACCCTGCCCGCTGGCGCTTTCGACAATCCCCGCGTGGCTTTGCACATCGGCGATGCAGCCGAAACCCTGCGCACACTCCACGCACGGGGCGAGCGCTTCGACCTGATCCTGTTCGACCTGACCGAGCCCGATGACCCCGCATGCGCTCACCTGCACGGCGATGCTTTTCTGCACCTGTGCGCCGCCAGCCTGACGCCGAACGGGCTGATTCACACACAACTTGGTTCGCCCTTCTACCAGCCTGATAAAGTACGGACACTCATGCTTCGCTTGCGAGGCGTCTTTCCCGCCGTGGGCTCCAGCCTGATCAATGTTCCCCTTTACGGTGGTCCGTGGCTGCTGGCTCACGCCCGCCTCACAGACCTGCCCGTGCCCGACGAAGCCTGCCTCGCCGCCCGTCTTGCCGCGCGTGGTATTGAAGCCCTGCGCTACTACAATCCAGCCCTGCACCTTGCAAGCAGCGTCCTGCCCAACTACGTGCGCGATCTCCTCGCCTGAAACCCAATGCAAAACAGTCACCACCGCCCAGCCCAGCCGCCCAGCCTGCCCGAAGACAGTCTCGGCTACGCCCTCCTCGCCGCGGCTGAACTCGTCGCCGAAGTTGGCGCCGGCAGAACCCTGACCGACGCCCTCGCCGCGCTGTGGGATGCCCGCCCGGCCACACCGTCGGGCGTGCGGGGTGCCATTCTCGACCTTGCCTACAGCACCCTGCGTGACTTCGGCCGGCAGGATTTCATTCTCGGCAAGTTGCTCGCCAAGCCGCTCCAGGAACCCGCCCGTTCCCTGCTGCGGGTCGCCCTGTACCGTCTCGGCAGCCGTCCGGAGGCGGCCCACACCACCGTCGACCAAGCGGTCAGCGCGGCGGCCACGGTGCTTGGCGGCAATTTCAAGGGCGTCGTGAACGGCGTGCTGCGCAACGCGCTGCGCCAGCACGACGAGCTTGCCAAGGCCGCCGACGCCGACATGGTGGCCGAGCACCGCCATCCGCCCTGGTGGATCCGTCGTCTCAAAAGCCAGTACCCGCAACACTGGCGCGCGATCCTGGCGGCCGGCAATATGCACCCGCCGATGGCCCTGCGCATCAATCCCCTGCGGGCTACGTTGAGCGAAACCCTGGAAAGCTTTGCCGAGGCCGGGCTGGCGGTGCGCGAGCTGCCCAACGGCGCCCTGCTGCTCGAGCGCCCGGTGGCGGTCAGCCGCGTGCCGGGCTTTGCCGAAGGCTGCGTCAGCGTGCAGGATGCCGGCGCCCAGTACGCTGCCGACTACCTCGATCTCGATGACGGCCTGCGTGTGCTCGACGCCTGCAGCGCCGGGTGGCAAGACCGCGCACATCCTCGAAACCGCCGATGTGATCCTCACCGCCCTAGATTCCGACGCGGGCCGCGCCCGCCGGGCTACCGAAAACCTGGATCGCCTGGGCCTCGGCGCCAAGGTTCACACCGCGGATTGCCGTGACCTGGAGCGCTGGTGGAACGGTCGCCCCTTCGACCGTATCCTGGCCGATGTGCCTTGCTCCGCCTCTGGTGTGGTGCGCCGCAACCCAGACATCAAGTGGCTGCGCCGCTCCGACGACATCGCCCGCTTTGCCGCACAACAGGCTGACATTCTCGAAGCCCTGTGGCGAGTCCTCGCGCCGGGTGGCAAAATGCTCTATGCCACATGCTCGGTATTCGCCGAAGAAAATGGTGATCAGGTTGCTGCCTTCGCCGCCCGCCATCCCGATTGCCGCCGTATCCCCATCGGCGGACAACTCGACTGCCAGCATCTCCCCTGCCCCGAACATGATGGATTCTTCTACGCCCTGCTCGAGAAAGTTGCCTGACCACCGGCGTCGCTTCCTGCGGCGAGCGCTGGCTCTCGGTCTTGCGGTCCGGGTCGGCTGCGAGGCCGGCCCGGCGCAGGCGGCAGAGGCAGAGATCCGCAACGTCGCCCTGACCCAGGGTGAAGAGCAGTACGTTCTCAGCGCCGATATTCTTGCCGAACTCACCCCGCTGCTGGCCGACGTGGTCAGCCGCGGGGTGGCGCTCTACTTCGTCACCGAGTTCGAACTTTCCGCCTCGCGCTGGTACTGGCTCGACGAGGAAATCTCGACCCGAACCCTCACTTACCGGCTCTCCTACCAATCGCTGACGCGCCAGTTCCGCCTCACCACCGGCGCGCTGCACCAGAACTTCGGCAGCCTCGACGAAGCCCTGCGCACCATGCTGCGCATCCGCAACTGGGGCGTGGCCGAACGCAACGCCCTGCGCGTTGGGCGCAGCTACAACGCCGCGCTGCGCTTCCGGCTCGATGTGGGCGAGCTGCCCAAGCCGCTGCAGGTCAGCGCCTTCGGTCACAAGGACTGGAACCTCTCCAGCGACTGGTACCGGTGGACTTTCGTCGCGGCCGCCCGCGAATCCAGATGAGATCCACCGTCCTCGTCGTCGTTGCCGCCATCGTCGGCATCCTGCTGTTCCTGCTCGCCACCGCCAGCGCCAACACCTCGCTGTTCGCCCGCAACTACACCTTGCTGCTGGTGCTCAACGGCGTGATCACACTGGGCCTGGCCAGCCTGGTTTTCGTGCAGCTGCGCAGCCTGTGGCTGGAATACCGGCAACGCCGCTTCGGCTCGCGCCTCAAGCTGCGCCTGATGGCCATTTTTGCCGCCATGGCGGTGGTGCCGGGCGTGCTGGTGTATGCCGTGTCGCTCCAGTTCGCGGTCAAAAGCATCGACTCCTGGTTCAACGTGCGCGTGGATGCGGCCCTCGAAAGCGGCCTGCAACTGGGCCGCACCACCCTCGACATCCTTCTCGACCAGCTCGCCGCCAAGGCTGACCAGATGGCGCTCGAGCTTGAGGTGACGCCTCAGCTCCGCTCGCCGCAGCTCAACCGCCTGCGCGAACGGGCGACCGTCGAATCCGCCACCGTGTTCTCGCCTGCTGGCCAGATCATCGCCACCGCCGACACCCAGCTCGACACCCTGATGCCCGAGCAGCCCAGCTCGGCCCAGCTGCGCCAGGCCCGCCAGGCCCACGGCTACCGCGCCGCCGAAGGCCATGCCGCCGACGGGCTGGTCCTGCGCGTGATCGTCCCGATACCGTCCCGGCGCTTCGGTGAGCCCCTGCTGCTGCAGATCACCCAGCAAGTGCCGCGCTCCTTCGCGATGCACGCCGAGAGCGTCGAAACCGTGCACCGGGACTACCAGGAACTCTCCCTCGCCCGCGACGGCCTCAAGCGCATCTACACCCTCACCCTCACGCTCACCCTGCTGCTGGCGCTGTTTGCCGCGGTGGCCGTGGCCTTCGTGCTGACCCGGCGTCTGGCCGCCCCGCTGTTCATCCTTGCCGAAGGCACCCAGGCCGTTGCCGCCGGCGACTTCAGCCCCCGCCAGGCCCTGCCCGCCCGGGACGAGCTCGGTGTGCTGACCCAGTCCTTCAACCAGATGACCCGCCAGCTGGAAGACGCCCGCGCCCAGGCTGACAACAACCGCGCCGCCGTCGAGCGCAACCGCGCCTACCTTGAAAGCGTGCTCGCCAACCTTTCCGCCGGCGTGCTCGCCTTCTCGCCGGATGGCCACCTGCGCGCCGCCAACCACGGCGCCATGACCATTCTCAACGACGAGCTGCACGACTACGAGCGCACCCGCCTTGAAGACTGGCACGCCCATGCGGCCTTCCGCGATGCGGTGCTGGAAGGCTTCCAGGCCCCCGAGGCCGACTGGAACCGGCAGATCGAATTCTCCAACCCGGACGGCAGTGCCCAGACCCTGCTGTTGCATGGTGCCCGCCTGCCCGACAGCAGCGGCGGCGGCTGGGTGGTGGTGTTCGACGACATCACCCACCTCATTGCCGCCCAGCGCACCGCTGCCTGGGCCGAAGTGGCGCGGCGCCTCGCCCATGAGATCAAGAACCCGCTCACGCCCATCCAGCTCTCTGCCGAGCGCCTGATGTTCAAGCTGGCCGATCGCCTCGACCCCGAAGGCCGGGCCATGCTCGAGCGCTCCACCACCACGATCGTGAATCAGGTGGAGGCGATGAAAAACCTCGTCAACGCCTTCCGCGACTACGCCCGCCTGCCCAGTCCCGTGATGACGCCGCTCGATCTCAACGGGCTGGTTCGCGAAGTGCTGGTGCTCTATGAAGGTTCGCGGGTCATGATCCATGCCGAACTCGCCGCCGAAACGCCCGCCGTGCTCGGTGACGCCACCCAGATCCGCCAGGTCATCCACAACCTGCTGCAGAACGCGGAAGATGCGCTGGTGGATGTGGATGCGCCGGAAATCTGGCTGTTGACCCGCACCGACGCCCGCCGGGTAGACTTGATCCTGCGCGACAACGGGCCGGGCTTTCCGCCCGAAATACTGAACCGTGCCTTCGAGCCCTACGTAACGACCAAGGCGCGCGGCACCGGCCTCGGCCTGGCCATCGTAAAAAAAATAATCGACGAACACGATGGCGAGATCCGTCTCGCCAACCGTGAAACCGGCGGAGCGGAAGTCCGTATCCGCCTGCGCAGCGCTCCACACCCAGAGTCCCGAGCCCATGGCTAAAATTCTCATCGTTGACGACGAAATCGGTATCCGCGAACTTCTGTCTGAAATTCTGCGCGACGAGGGGCACGACATCATCCTCGCCGAGAATGCCGGCGCCGCCCGCGCCGCCCGCAATGCGGCCCGGCCCGACCTTGTGCTGCTCGACATCTGGATGCCCGACACCGACGGTGTCAGCCTGCTCAAGGAATGGTCGGCCAATGGCCAGCTCACCATGCCGGTGGTGATGATGTCCGGCCACGGCACCATCGACACCGCCGTCGAGGCCACCCGCATCGGCGCGATGGAGTTTCTCGAAAAGCCCATCGCACTGCAAAAGCTGCTCGCCGCCGTCAAGCGCGGCCTCGCCCGCATCAAGCCGGCCCATGCGCCCAGCCCCCTCGGCCTGGGTGCGTTTGCCCGCTCGGTGCCGCTGCGCGATCTGAAAAAACGCCTTGAGCAGATGGCCGAGAAATCCCGCGTGATCCTGCTGCGCGTCGGCCCCGGCAGCCTCGCCGAACTGTGCGCGCGCACCCTCCAGCGGGTCGGTTCGCCGTGGCTCGATCTTTCCCTGTCGTCGCTGCCCCTCGAACTCTCCACCCTCGAAGGCGCCCGCAACGGCCTGCTCTACGTGCCCGAGCTGTTCTACCTGTCGCGGCCCCAGCAAAAGAACCTGGTCTTCGCGATGGACCGCCTGGAGCGCCACGGCCAGACCCTGGTGGTGGCCTCCGAGCACCAGCCCGAAGAGCTCATCGAACACGGCTGGGACGAGCGTGCGCTGTCGCGCCTGTTCGAAGTGTCCCTGGCTCCGCCGGCGCTGGGCGAGATCCGCGACGAGATTCCCGAGATCGCCAGCCAGGTTCTGCTGCACAACGTCGAAGCCGGCGAAGTGCCCGCCCGCCGCCTCTCCTCCGCAGCCCTCAATGCCCTGCGCAACCGCGCCTGGCCCGGCGGCTACGTCGAACTGAAAGCCGCCATCAAGTCGTTGGCCCTTGGCACCCTCGAAGAGGAAATCGGCATGGAAGAAGTGGCGCACCTGCTCGGCAAGAACTCTCCCACTGCGCTGCTCGGCCTGCCCCTCGACCTGCCGCTGCGCGAGGCGCGCGAAATCTTCGAGCGCACCTACTTCGAGCACCACCTGCAGATCGATGGCGGCAACATGACCCGCCTTGCCGAAAAAACCGGCCTGGAACGCACCCACCTTTACCGCAAGCTCAAGCAGCTGGGCATCAGCGTCGGCAAGCGGCACGACGAGTCCGGCAACTGACCAGACGGCCTGGCAAGCGCAGTATTCACACAAAAATATACCAGTGGCCCGCGGCCCCGCCCGGGCGGGAGGACGCAATGAAGATCATCATTCTCGGCGCTGGCCAGGTCGGCAGCTCGGTGGCTGAAAGCCTTGTTTCGGAAGCCAACGACATCACCGTCGTCGACAGCAACATCGAGCGCCTCAATGCCCTCCAGGAGCGCCTCGACTTGCGCGTCGTGCCCGGCAATGCCGCCTCGCCCTCCATCCTCGAGATGGCCGGGGCACCGGACGCCGACCTGCTGATCGCGGTGACCCAATCGGACCAGACCAATCTCTGCGCCTGCCGCGTCGCCAAAACGCTCTTCAACATCCCGACCCGCATCGCCCGCCTGCGTGCCGCCGACTACGAGGCCTACCCGCAACTACTCGACGACGACAACTTTGCCGTCGATCACTCCATCTGCCCCGAGCAGATCGTGACCGACTACATCCGCAAGCTGATCGAATTTCCCGAGGCGCTGCAGGTGCTGGAGTTTGCCGACGGGATGGTCACGATGATCGCCGTGAGAGCCTTCGAAGGTGGCATGCTGGTGGGCAAGCCCCTCAAGACCATTCCCCTGCGCCTGCCCGACATCGATGCCCGGGTGGCGGCGATCTTCCGTCGTGACCAGCCCATCGCGCCCACCGGCGACACTCTCATCGAGAGCGGCGACGAAGTCTTCATCCTTGCCGCCACCACCCATATCCGCAAGGCGATGACCGAACTGCGCCGGATGGACAAACCAATCCGGCGGGTCATCATCGCCGGCGGCGGCAACATCGGCTTTCGCCTCGCCAGGGCCATCGAGAGCAGCGTCAACGTCAAGCTCATCGAACGCGATCGCCAGCGTGCCGAGTACCTCGCCAGCGCGCTCACCCGGGCGCTCGTGTTGCACGGCGACTCCACCGATGAAGACTTGCTCGACTCGGAGAGCATCGAGGAAACCGACATGTTCCTCTCCCTCACCAATGACGACGAAGACAACATCATGTCCTCGTCGCTGGCCAAGCAGATGGGCGCCCGCCGCACCCTGGCCCTGATCAACCGCAAGTCCTACGTCGATCTCGTGCAGGGTGGCCGCATCGACATCGCCATTTCGCCCGCCCAGACCTCCATCGGCCAGTTGCTGGCCCGCGTGCGCCGCGGCGACGTGGCCGCCGTGCACAGCCTGCGCCGCGGCGCCGCCGAAGCCCTCGAAGTGGTCGCCCACGGCGACGCCAAGCACTGCAAGGTGATCGGCCGCAAGATCGAGGAGATCGACCTGCCCGACGGCGCCACCATCGCCGCCATCGTCCGCAACACCGGCCAGAGCCGCACCGAGTACAAGGAACTGGTGCCCTACGAGGTGCCGATCTTCGAAGTCATCATGGCCCACCACGACACGGTGATCCGCGCCGAAGACCACGTGATCGTTTTCTGCACCAGCAAAAAGCTGGTCGGAAAAGTGGAAAAACTGTTCCAGGTGGGCTGGGGGTTCTTCTGATGGATGCCCTGCTTCCCGTTGCCAACGTGCTCGGCCGGCTGCTGTCGATCTTCAGCCTGGCCTACCTGATGCCCATCGTGGCGGCCATCATCTACGACGACGGCACCGCCGCGGATTTCGTTGCGGCGATGGCCATATCGCTGGGCGGCGGCCTCACCCTTTACGCGGTGACCCGCTCCAGCTACCGCGAGCTCAAGCCCCGCGACGGCTTCCTGCTGGTGTCCACGGTGTGGGCGCTGATGGCCGCCATCGCCACGATTCCGCTGTTGCTGGTCTACGACAGCATGAGCTTCACCGACGCCTTCTTCGAAACCATGTCGGGCCTCACCACCACCGGCTCGACGATCATGACCGACCTGGACCACGCGCCCCCGGCCATCAACCTGTGGCGCCACGAACTCAACTGGCTCGGCGGCATGGGCATCATCGTGCTGGCGGTGGCCGTGCTGCCGCTGCTGGGGGTTGGCGGCATGCAGCTCTACAAGGCCGAAACCCCCGGCCCCATGAAAGATTCCAAGCTCACCGCGCGTATCGCCGATACCGCCAAGGCCTTGTGGCTGGTGTACTTCCTGATCACCGTGGCCTGCATCCTGCTGCTCAACCAGGCCGGGCTGTCGTGGCTGGATTCCATCTGCCACGCCTTCGCGGCGATGGGCCTTGGCGGTTTTTCGACCCGCGACGCCAGCGTCGGAGCTTTCGACAGCCCGGTGGTCGAATTCATCCTGATCGTCTTCATGGTCATTGCCGCGATGAACTTCGCCACCCACTTCATGGCCATGCGCGGGCGCAGCCTGCGCGTGTACTGGCAGGACGTGGAGGCCCGCGGCGTGGTCGGGCTGATCGTCAGCTCATGCTTCGGCGTCGCGCTTTACGTGTGGCTGGAGGGCACCTACGAGGACTACCCGACCGCGCTCCGCCACGTCAGTTTCAATCTCGTCTCGATGGCCACCGACTGCGGCTTCGCCAGCCAGGATTTCGACAAGTGGCCGATCTTCGCGCCGCTGTGGATGCTCTTCCTGTCTTGCATCACCGCCAGCTCCGGCTCCACCGGCGGCGGCATCAAGATGATTCGCACCCTGATCCTCGCCAAGCAGGCCAACCGCGAACTCACCCGCCTGGTTCACCCGGCGGTGGTCAATCCGGTCAAGGTCGGTGGCAGCGCGATTCCCAGCAGCGTAGTCATCGCGGTGCTGGGTTTCATCTTCCTGTACTTCATGAGCATCGTGATGCTCATCTTCCTGATGATCCTGTCGGGGCTCGATTTCATGACGGCCCTGGGCGCCATTGTCGCCAGCATCAACAACGCCGGCCCCGGCCTCAACAAGGTCGGTCCCGCCACCAACTACGCCGTGCTCACCGACTTCCAGACCTGGGTGTGCAGCTTCACCATGCTCCTCGGGCGCCTGGAGGTGCTGTCCCTCGCGGTGGTGTTCACGCCCCAGTTCTGGCGCAAGTAAGTCGTCCTTGATCTGCTTCACCCACGCCCCGGCGGCAAATGGCGGATAATCCCGCCTTTGCCGCCCTGAGCGGCCCTGCCCGTCGAGGAATCCCGTGAGCCGTCCGAAGAACGACACCTTCCTGCGCGCCCTGCTGCGCCAGCCCACCGACTACACCCCCGTCTGGCTGATGCGCCAGGCCGGGCGCTATCTGCCCGAGTACCGCGAGACCCGCAAGCGTGCGGGCAGCTTCCTCGACCTGTGCAAGAGCCCGGGCCTTGCCTGTGAAGTCACGCTGCAACCGCTGGCCCGCTACAACCTCGATGCCGCCATCCTGTTCTCCGACATCCTCACCGTGCCGGACGCGATGGGCCTCGGCCTGTATTTCGCCGAAGGGGAAGGTCCGAAGTTCGAGCGCCCGCTGAAGGAAGAATGGGAGATTCGCAATCTGGCGGTGCCCGATCCCAACCTCGAACTCGGCTACGTGATGGACGCCGTCGCCGAGATCCGCCGTGCGCTGGATAACTCCGTGCCGCTGATCGGCTTCTCCGGCAGCCCCTGGACCCTCGCCTGCTACATGGTCGAAGGCGGCGGCTCGGACGACTACCGCAAGGTCAAGGGCCTGCTCTACAGCCGCCCCGACCTGATGCACCACATCCTCGACGTCACCGCCCTATCGGTCATTGCCTACCTCAACGCCCAGATCGAAGCCGGCGCCCAGGCCGTGATGATCTTCGACTCCTGGGGTGGCGTGCTGGCCCACGAGGCCTATCGCGAGTTTTCGCTGGCCTACATCCGCAAGGTGGTGGCCGGCCTGACCCGCGAGAAAGACGGCGAGAAAATCCCCGTCATCGTCTTCACCAAGGGCGGCGGCCTGTGGCTGGCCGACATCGCCGACTGTGGCACCGACGCCGTCGGCCTCGACTGGACGATCGATATCGGCGCCGCCCGTCGTCTGGTGGGCGACAAGGTTGCGCTGCAGGGTAACCTTGATCCGTCGGTGCTCTTCGGCAGCCCCGAAGCGGTTGCCGCCGAAACGAAAAAAGTGCTCGATTCCTACGGCCCCCACGCCGGCCACGTTTTCAACCTGGGCCACGGCATCTCCCAGTTCACGCCCCCTGAAAACGTCACCGTGCTCGTGAACACCGTTCATGAATACAGCCGCAGCCTGCGCCAGCGGTCGGCCTGATGCTTTTTCCAGTAATACCGGAGGGGCCGGCCTGCGCCGGCCTTTTTGTTTCCGCGGCGAGGCGAAAGCGGGGGTGAAAACGCCTCCGTCAAGCTCTAAATTTTTACTTTTGGGCTTGACTTGTGCACAGCGTCACTCGCGCATGTCAGTTTTGTTGCAAAAACAGGGGCTTAGCCCAGCTCAATTAATAAGTAGTTGTTTTTAAATGAAATATTTTTTGACCTCGATTTAGGCAAAGCAGGGGCAAGGCTTGCGGGCCGCGGGTTTTGCGGGACTTTACCCAGGTTTCCCACAAAGTTATCCACAGATTTTGTGGACAAGAGCGAATAGCCCCGCTTACCCAAGGGATTCAAGCGTGTTTCCCATGCACCCCTTCAGAAAAGCCCTGTAACTCGCTGATTTAAATAGACTTCAGGAAAAGAGCCCGAACATCCGGCCATGAGCCCCGCCATCGTCCGCGTCGCCCTTCCCATTCCGCTTCCGCAATGCTTTGATTACACGGCAGAAAATGTTTCCGCCGGAGATCTCGGGCGCTGCGTGCGGGTGCCTTTCGGGCGGGGCGAGAAGACCGGCTTGATCGTCGGGCTGCCCGATGCGGCCGATCTGCCGCTCGAACGGCTCAAGCCCGTCATCGCCATCCAGCGCGAAGCGCCCGCCCTGCCCGCCGACTGGCTGGAGCTGGTCGAATTTGCCGCCCGCTACTATCAGCACCCCCTCGGCGAAGTCGTCGCGATGGCCCTGCCGCCCCGCCTGCGCAGGGCCGATGCGGTAGCCGGCGCCGAAGCCGACCCGCTGCTCGACCTGACCGCCGCCGGGCGAGAAGCCCTCCTTGCCGGCAAGCGCGAAAGCCGCGCCCTGGCCCTGCTGCGCGACATCGAAAGCCGCGGCCCGCGTCGTCGCTCGGTGCTGCGCGAGGGCGAGGCCGGCACGCCTGCCGTGGCCGATGCCCTCAAGCGCGGCTGGATCGCGGCTTCGGTGGCCGCCGACCCGGCCGTGATGGCCGGTGCGCCGGTGCTCACGGATGAGCAGCAGGCTGCCGTCGAGGCCATGTCGGCGAGCCTCGGCCAGTTCCAGCCCTTCTTGCTGGCCGGCGTCACCGGCAGCGGCAAGACCGAGGTGTACCTGCGCCTCGTCCAGCAAGTCATTGCCCAGGGCGGGCAAGCGCTGATCCTCGTCCCCGAGATCGCCCTCACGCCCCAGCTGGAAGGCCGCGTTGCCGGCCGTTTTCCGGCGGCGCGGGTGGTCAGCCTGCACTCGGCGCTGGCCGAGGGGGCGCGCTCCCAGGGTTTCGTGCAGGCGATGGAAGGGCGCGCCGAGATCGTGCTGGGCACCCGCCTGTCGGTGTTCACGCCCGTTGCCGCGCCTTGGCCTGATCGTCGTCGACGAAGAGCACGATGCCAGCTACAAACAGCATGAAGGCGTGCGCTATTCGGCCCGCGATCTGGCCATCTGGCGCGCCCGCCAGCGCAGCGTGCCCATCGTGCTGGGCTCGGCCACGCCTTCGCTCGAAAGCTGGCACGCCGCCGACACCGGCCGCTACCGTCGGGTCGAACTCGCCAACCGTGCCGTCGCCGCCAGCCTGCCCAAGGTGCGCCCGGTGGACATCCGCCGCGAGCGGCTCCAGAACGGTGTCTCCGAACACCTGCTGCGCGCCATCGAGGCCCGCCTGCAGCGGGGCGAGCAGAGCCTTGTCTTTCTCAACCGCCGTGGCTACGCACCGGTGCTGTCGTGCCCGTCCTGCGGGTGGGTCAGCAAATGCCCCCACTGCACCGCCAACATGGTGCTGCACCTGGCCGACAAGCGCCTGCGCTGCCACCACTGCAGCTTCGAGTCCGGCATTCCCGTTGCCTGCCCCGACTGCGGCAACCAGGACATCCAGCCCTTCGGGCGCGGCACCCAGCGGCTCGAAGAAACGCTCGGCGAGCGTTTTCCCGATGCCCGCGTGTTGCGCGTCGACCGCGACGCCGCACGCACCCGCAGCCAGTGGGACGCCCTTCTCGAGCAGATCGGCCGCGGCGACGCCGACATCCTCGTCGGCACCCAGATGATGGCCAAGGGCCACGATTTCCCTAAGCTCACCTTCGTCGGCGTGCTCAATGCCGATTCGTCCCTGTTCGCCGCGGATTTCCGCGCGCCCGAGCGACTCTTCCAGCAGCTCATGCAGGTGGGCGGCCGGGCGGGGCGCGGCGAATTGCCCGGCGAAGTGATGGTCCAGACCCAGTACCCCGAGCATCCCCTCTACCAGTGCCTCGCCCGCCACGACTTCGCCCGCTACGCCGCGTTGCAGCTTGAAGAACGCAAGACCGCCCGCTTTCCACCCTTTGCCGCCAATGCCCTGCTCTGCGCCAACGCCCCGGAGCTGGCCCTGGCCCTCGACTGGCTCAGACAGGCCCGCGAGGCTGCCCTGCCTTTTGCTCAAGCCTTTGGCGTGCAGGTTTTCGACGCCGTGCCGATGCGCATGGTCCGCCTGGCGCGCCGCGAACGCGCCCAGCTTCTCGTCGAAGCCCCGGGGCGCCCTGCCCTGCAGGCCTTCCTGACCGCCTGGAGCCGCCTGCTGTGGGCCCTCAAGCCCGCGCGGGAGCTGCGCTGGCACCTGGACGTGGACCCGGCAGAGGTTTGAGCGCACCCTTTAGATGCGGCACGCGGTGCCGTTAATCGCTCATACCCGTTTCGGGCAGTTTCATGTCTACCTGGGATGCAGAGCTGGAGCGCAGTGAATTGTCCGAATCATTCCCTACCGATTTCGTCGGGCTCGACAGTGGCCGGGTGAATTCCATCCTGCGCACCATCGAGGAGGGCATTCTGCTGTGGAACACCGACGGCAAACTGATGTATGCCAACCCGGCAGCACTCGCCCATTTCAACGACAGCGAAGGACGCAGCACGGGCTGCCACTGGGCCTGGCTGGCCCAGCGTTGCGCCTCCGCCGAAGGCCTGCCCTGCGACGGTGAATGTTTTCCGCTTGACCGGGTGCTGGCCGGCGACGCGAATGCCCGGCCGGTACTGCTGCAGGTGCGCAGTGCTGAAGACAAGGTGCGCTGGCTGCGCGTCCATACCCAGCCTCTCACCGACACCCATGGTGCGGTGACCGGAGCGGTGTGCTCCTCGGTGGACGTGACCCGCCAGGTCGAGCAGGAGAACAGCCTCAAGCTTCAGGCCCACTTCGACACCCTCACCGGGCTGCCCAACCGGGTGCTGTTCTCCGACCGCCTCGACCAGGCGCTCGCCCACGCCCGGCGTCACCGCGAGAACCTCGCCGTGTGCATGCTCGACCTGGATGGTTTCAAGATCGTTAACGACAGCTTCGGCCACTCCTCCGGTGACCAGTTGCTGCGGGAGGTCGCCAGCCGCCTGCACGACAGCCTGCGCGGTGACGACACCGCGGCCCGCCTTGGCGGCGACGAGTTCGCGCTGCTGATCGGCGATCTCAAGACCTCGGGCCAGTGCGAGCAGGTGGTCAAGCGCGTCCTCGATGCCGTCGGCGCACCCTACTTCATCGACGGTGCCGAAGTGCGCGTCACCGCCAGCATCGGCGTGACCCTCTTTCCCGGCGACACGATGGACCCGGACCAGCTCCTGCGCCACGCCGATCAGGCCATGTACAAGGCCAAGCAGGCCGGCAAGAACCGTTTCAGCATCTTCGACCCGATCCTCGAATCCCGCGCCCGTGCCAATCTCGGGCTGGTCCGCAAGATCGAGCAAGCCCTCGAGCGGCACGAGTTCGTCCTCCACTACCAACCGAAAGTCGATTGCCGCGCCGGTCGCGTGGTGGGGCTGGAGGCGCTGATCCGCTGGAATCATCCGGTGCTGGGCCAGCGCATGCCGGGCGAGTTCCTGCCCCTGATCGAGCGCGAGGATATGATCGTGAACATTGGCGACTGGGTCATCGACGAAGCCCTGCGTGAGCAGGCCCGCCTGCGCGCCGCCGGCCATGAGCTGACGATCAGCGTGAATATTGCCGCCCGCCAGCTGGTGTGCCGCCAGTTTGCCGAGCGGCTTGAGGCCATCGTCGGCGAAGGCTGCGCCGGCTCGGTGGACCCGCTGGAGATCGAGATCCTCGAAAGCGCCGCGCTCGAGGACATCGGCACGGTCAGCAGCCTGATTGCCAGCTTCCAGACGCGCGGCATCCGCTTTGCGCTGGACGACTTCGGCACGGGCTATTCGTCACTGATGCACCTCAAGCGCCTGGCCGCCGGTGTGCTCAAGATCGACCAGGCCTTCGTGCGCGACATGCTTGACGATCCGGGCGATCTGGCCATCGTGCAGGGCGTGATCGGCCTTGCCGCAGCTTTCCGGCGCGACGTGGTGGCCGAGGGCGTCGAAGACATGGAGCACGTGCGCATGCTGCTTTCAATCGGCTGCGACGTGATGCAAGGCCATGGCATTTCCCGCCCCTTGCCGGTCGAGGCCGTAGAGCCCTGGCTCAGGAACTTCAAACCCGATCCCCGCTGGCGGGCCCCGCTCGCCGAAGCCGCCCGCAGCGGCGCCGCGCTGGTGCCGCGCACGGGCAGGCTCAGCTGAAGCGGCCCCAACACGACATTCCACCATGCAAAACCCTGCGCCCCTGATCTGGAACGACAGCCTGATGACCGGCGTTCCGGAGATCGACGAACAGCACCGGATCCTCGTTCACACCTTCAACGAGGCCAGTGAAAAACTGTGCGGAGAAAGCGCCCCGGAAGTGCTCGAAGCCATCACCCAGGATCTGCTCAGCTACGCCCTCTACCATTTCGAAACCGAGGAGCTACTGATGCGCGACGCAGGCTATGAATCGGAAGACGGCGCCGACGCCCGGCGCCACCGTGCCGAGCACCGGGATTTTTCGACGCAGGTGCTGGGGCTACGGGACCGGATCAAGGCCGACATTCCGGTCGCAGCCGCACGAATTGCTGGTTTTTCTGCACAACTGGCTGGTGACGCACATCATGCACACCGACATGCGGCTCGCCGCCTTCATCCTGGCAAGGCGCTCCAGCCCAAGCTGACTACCTCTTCCGCCGCGCCACGGTGAGGCCCATCCCGCCAAGGCCCAGCGCGAGCAACGCCAGCCCTTCCGGTTCGGGAACGGAGCGCACCAGGAAGCCGCGAATCTCGCCGGCCCCGATGGCCGAGGTGTGGATGTTCAGGTAAGCCTGGGAGGCGTCCAGCCCGCTCAGCAGTACCGCTTCGGCGCCCGCGGGCGTTCCGCCATTGTTGGTGATGAATACCGGGTTCCAGCTGGCCGGGTCGGTGAGGTCGAAAACGTGGTGATAGACCCCGGCCTGTACGCCGAGCGGAAAGCCCTGGAAGGTCGGCGTCTGGGTTGCCACCCCGGCCGTGCCGGCAGCCGGAAGTGCCGTGCAGCAGTGAATGTGCGCGGCAGTGGTGGTGCCGATGAGCCCGCTGAAATTCACATCCAGGGTCATCGTGTTGGCGAGGGTGTCGATCAGCAGCGTCGCCGTGCCGGTGCCGGGGGAGGCGTTTGCCGGGGCCTCCGCGGCCCCGCTCAGCGAGGTCGAATAGGAAATCACGGAGGCGCTGGCCAGCGGGGCCGACAAGGTCAGCATGCTGGCTACGATGCAGCGGAACGGGGTGTTCATGAACGACATGGCAATCTCCCAGGGGCAGAGCAGGTTTGACGGCGGCAGAACCTTTTTTGTAGCACATGAAGTGCCGCTTCCAAAGGCCGCCTCCAAAGACGGCTCATGCGCCGGGCCCCGCTGTTACAACTCAACATGGCCTTACATCTGCACTGACAACCTCCGGACGGGAGGTGGCGTTAATCGCTGCAAGGGCCGGCAATCACGCCGCCCGGTATGAACAAACTGTCCTTTCCGGAGAATGCAAATGCTGAAAAAGATCATCGCCCTCGCCATCGCCGCAGGTTTCGCTTCCGCCTCCTTCGCTCAGGCCACCCCGGCTGTTCCGGCTACTCCGGCTGTTCCGGCGGTTGCCGCCAAGCCTGCCGCCGCCGCTTCGGCCGCGGTCGAGAAGAAGGTCGAGGCCGTGAAGGCCGAAGCGGCCAAGCCCGCCGAGCCGGCCAAGGCTGAAGCTGCCACGGTCGAGAAGAAGGCCAAGCATGTGAAGAAAGCGAAAAAGGCGGTCAAGCCGGCCGTGAAGGCCGAAGCCGCTCCGGCCGCCGTCAAGTAAGCAGAACGCCCCAGGGCTCCATGCGGAGCGTGTGCCGGAAATCCGGAACACGCTCCGCTGGCCGTTTACGTGGCCTGCGGCTGATCAGTCCTCCCACTGCCGGTAGCGCCCGGCGCGAGACAGCGGGATGAAGCTCAGCACCTGCGCCACCAGCAGGATCACGAAGGCAATGCGCAGCGAATCGGCGGCGTCGATGCCGCCGGCACGCAGGGTGTCGAGCAGCCCACCGAGCCCCCACTGCACGGCAAAGGCTCCGACGAAGGCCATCAGGTTGATGCTGGTCGTGACCCGGCCGGTGAGATGGGGGGCGAACAGCCCGCTCATGATTCCGTACATTTGCGCCCCGGTGGCCGAAACAGCGCCCAGCACGCACCACAGGGCCAGGGTCGAGCCGGTTTCGGCAATGATCAGAACCTCCACCAGCATGCTGATGAAGAGACCGATCTGCATGATGCGCAGCGGTGTGATCCCGCGCGTGGCCAGCGGCATGGCCCAGGCGCCGATCGCCAGCTGGCCGGCCAGCATGCCGATGTTGAGCCAGAACAGGTGATCCGCTGCCAGCGCCCGGCTGTAGCCGTTGACCTCCATCAGCCAGGGCACCGCCCACAGGCCCTGCAGCGCCATGAAGCCGCCGGTAAAAAAGGCTGACTGGGCTGCAAAGCCCCAGAAAGTCCGTGCCGTCAGAACCTCGCCCACGCCGCGCAGCGCGTGCTGGAGATCGCCGGTTTCATGACTCTCGTCCTTCTCCGGCATCGAGAAGAAGATCAGCGCCGCCACCCCGGCCGCCAGTGCCGCCACCAGCCAGAATGCGCCGCGCCAGCCCAGAAAGGGCAAGGCGGCCTCCAGCGGAGCCGACGCGGTGACGGCGCCCAGCGCGCCGCTGGACATGATGTAGCCGGTCATGGAGGCGAGCTTTTCCCGTGGGTACCACTGGGTAAAGCCTTTCAGCCCAGCCATCAGGCAGGCCGATACGCCCATGCCGATCAGGCCGCGGCCGCTGGCCAGCGTGGGCAGGCTCTCGCCGGTGGCGAAGAGCACCCCGCCGATGGCGGTGAGCAGCAGCAGCGCCGCCTCGACGCGGCGCGGGCCGTAGCGGTCGAGGGCGATGCCGACCGGAATCTGGGCCAGCCCGAAGGCGAAAAAATACATGCTGGTCAACAGGCCCAGGTCGGCGGCACTGAGCCCCAGCTCGCGGGTCAGGTCGGGCGAGATCACCGCATTGACGGTGCGCAGCAGGTAGGAGAGGTAATAGCCCAGCGCAAAGGGCAGAAAGATGCGGCCGGCGAGAAAGGCCGGTGACGGAGCGGGGCGGGAAGACATGGGCGGGCCGTAGCGGTTTTAAGGGCGGAGGAGCGAGCGTGCAGCTTACCTGCCGGTGTGCCGGGCGTGTCGGGGTATCAGGGAAAGTCCGCATGCACTGCCCGTTTTCTGGCTCGATGTAAAATGCGTTTGGCATGAATTGACTAAAGTTTGCAAATTGCCCGCCGTAAAGCGTTCGAGGAAGTTAATGGAGTCTTTTCATGTCCACCACGATTCTGCTCGTCGACGATAGCCGTGCCTCACGGATGCTGTGCAGCTCGGTCATCAAGAGCCTGCGTTCCGACCTTGTGATCCTCGAAGCCGGCGACGGCGAAGCGGCCTTGGCCGTCCTCGAAACCCACACGCCGGATCTCGCCGTGCTCGACATGAACATGCCCGGCATGTCGGGCCTTGAACTGGCTGAGCGGATTCGCGGCACCCAGCCTGACATGAAGCTCGCTCTGCTGACCGCCAACGTGCAGGAGGCGATCCAGCGCCGGGCTGCCGCTCTCGGGGTGCGTTTCTTCCGCAAGCCGATCAGCGAAACCGTGATTGCCGACGTTCTGGGTTTGCTGGATTGACGCCATGCGCGTTTTTACCGCACTAGAACTGGATGCCCTCACCGAGGCCTTCAACCTGTCGCTGGGCGAGGCGACGGCTGCCTTTTCGGCGATTGTTCGCGAAGAGATCGAGCTGTCTGTTCCGGTCGTCGAGTTCGTCGCCCGCGATGAACTTGCCCGCCGCCTGCAAGGCAGTCAGGCTGGCGGTGTCGACGACCGCCTGTGCCGGATCAACCAGCACTTTCATACCGGCGACGGCTTTGCCACCGATGCACTGCTGCTCTTCCCCGAACAGGGCAGCCTCGAAATCGTCCGCCGGATGCTGGGCGCGGACACCTCGGCCGAGCACATCACCGAACTGGAACAGGATGCCCTCGCCGAGATCGGCAACATCATCATCAACAGCTGCATGAGCAGTCTTGCCGATCTTTTTGGCTCCGAGATCATCGGCTCGCTGCCCCGCGTGCAAAGCAGCAGCGTTGCCCGCCTGCTGGAAGACAAAGCCCCCGACAGCCTGGTTCTCATGGCGCGCATCGGCATGAAGATGTCCGCCCACAACCTTTCCGGCTTCGTGCTGTTTCTGATGGACGTGCCCTCCATCGACCACTTCATGGGTGAGGTGAGGCGCCTGTTCGGCCTGCCGGACGCGCCCGCAGAACAGCCATGAAGTGCGACAGCCTCCTCGCCGATTGCGTCGATACCGGCCTCATCCTGCTCGATCGGGCCGGCCGGGTGCGGGTATGGAACCGCTGGATCGCGCAGCGTGCGGCCCGTCCGGCGGCAGAGGCCCTTGCGCTCACGCTGGCCGAGGCCTTTGGCGCCCACATCGATCCGCGCCTTGCCCTGGTGGTGCGCGAGGCCCTTGATTTCGGCTGGTCGGCCCGCCTGTCCCACGCCCTGCATCCGATGCCGCTGCCGCTTTTTCAGCCGGGCGGCGACCGCAGCGAGCGCATGCTGCAGTCCATCGATGTCACCCCGTTGGATACTGACGGTCAGCGTCACTGCCTGCTCCAGGTGCGCGACGTGACCGAGACGGTGCGCCGCGAAATCCTGCTCAAGCAGCAGGCTCGCCAGCTCCGCCAGGATCTGCAGCGCCTGTCGCGCGCCCAGGCCGAACTGCAGCGCAGCGAGATGCGTTTTCGCGAACTCGCCCGCCAGGCTCCGGCCGGTCTCTTCGAGGCCGACAGCGACGCGCGTTGCATTTTTCTCAACGAACGCTGCGAACAACTCGTCGGCCACAAGCTGGCCGACATTGCCGGCAAGCCCTGGCTCGAATTGCTCCCGCCCGGCGAAGAGGCGCGGGTGCGCGACCGCTGGCTGCTGGCCGTCGAATCGGCGACCCGCTTCGCCGAGGAGTTCCGCTACCCGCATCCCGATGGCCGGCCGCTCTGGATGCGCGCCGAAGCCGGCCCGCTGCGCGACGAGAACGGCCACATCAGCGGCTTCATCGGCACCTTGCAGGACGTCACCGAGTTTCACGAGCGGGCCAACCGCAATGAATTCCGTGCCAACCATGACAGCCTCACC
>JADKKC010000028.1 GCA_016720685.1 Zoogloea sp. | reverse complement strand
CCGTCATTGCTGACGGGTGAATTCCTTCACGTGCAAGTGTCTGATCCACCACCCAAAAAGGATCGCTTTGCGCGAACCTGCACGTGGAGCTTGGTGGTGGACGATTGGGATGGGTGTAATTCAAGGTACTTCATTTTAAATTCAAGGGTTTGCGCTGTGCGCGAAACTCCCGGGCGAATGGTGTTCGCTTGAGGTTCGCGTTTCTGGCGGAAGAAATACTACAACACCAAGGGGCCGTTGAAGTCGGTGGCACGGAAGGTTCCGTGTTCGCGGACTTCGGCGCCGCGGCTTTCGGGCAGGCGGTAGAGGCGCAGGTTGTCTTCGGTGAGTTCGATCTCGGAAAGGAGTTCCCTTTCCAGTGCTTCAAACTGCATCAGGCTCACCTGGCATTCAAATACGGATTTTTGCACGCGCTGGCCGATGCCTTCGCAGACTTTGGCGATGCGACGCAGCCGGCGGCGGCCTGCGCGGGTTTCGGTGTTGACGTCGTAGCAAACGATAACGAGCATGGCGGCGGCGTCCTCAGCGGGTTACGAAGGGCAGGTATTCAGGCGTTTCGCCGCGCAGGCTGCGTGCCAGCAGCCGGGCCTGGACGAGGGGTACGACGCCAAGGGGATGGCCTGCTCCAGCAACGGGTGGGTCAGTTCTTCCTGTTTGCGTTCCTGCCAGGCCACCACCACGGCCTTGCGGGCGTCGCCTTCGAGGAGTACCGCGCCGCCTTCCCGTTCAACGAAGTCACCTGCACCGATCTGCCCGCGATTGATCAGCGTAAGGGCCAGGCGGTCGGCGATGGCCCGGAATTCTTCCATCAGGTCCAGGGCCAGTGCGGCGCGGCCGGGGCGCAGGGCGTGAAGAAAGCCGACTTGCGGATCAAGCCCGGCGGCTTCGAGGGCCGAGCGGCAGTCGTTCATCAGCATCGAGTAGAGAAAGGACAGGAGCGCATTCATCCTGTCGCGAGGTGGCCGCCGGGTGCGCCCGTCCATTTGAAAGGTGGCGCGGGCATCCAGGCGAACCACCCGGTTGAGACCCGAGAAGTACTGGCGCGCGGCCTCGCCTTCCAGCCCCCGGAGCATGTCCAGGTTGGTGGCGCCGGGCAGGGCGCGCAGTGCTGCGGCCAGATCGTCGGCGCTGCGGCCGAGGCTGGCGCCGTCTGCCGCGTCCTTCGCCTCGCGGGCGCCACGGAGCAGAACCTGACGGGCGTTCTTGATCTTGCCCGCAACGCAGCAGCGGGCGATGCCGAGGGTAAAGGCGCTGTCGCGGCTGCGCTCGTGCTGGGCCTGGCGCAGTAGCACGTTGCCCGACACCGGCCCTTCGAGCCGCGCCTTGAAGCGTCCGTTGCCGTCAAGCAGCACCAGCCCGATGCCGCTGTCGGCAAGCCGGTGCATCAGCGGAGTGGACAGCATCACGTTGCCAAAGCACACCACCGTGCCCACGTGATGCAGCGGCACGCGCAGGCGGGTTTCGCGGTCCACCTCGATACGCACAGTGTCGTTGTCGAGGTGCAGATAGCTCTCGGGTGTGGTGACGTAGAGGGTGTTGAGAAGTTGCATCGCTTAGGCCTCCGGGTCGAAGAGGGCGTCGTGAAGAGCGGCGAGTTCGGCCTTGTCGGCCAGGGCCTCGGGTTGGCACAGATCGCGCAGGGAGCAGGCGCGGCAGCGTTCGTCATTGACCGGCGGAGGGCTGCGGCCGGCGCTCAGCATGGCGCGGATGGCGGTCGCCGTGGTTTCGACGGCGGCGCGCAACTCGGGGGTGATCGGCACCACCCGGCGGCGCTTGGATGTGGCGTAGAACAACGCACCCTCCGGCACCGGCTTGCCACTCATTTCTTCCAGGCACAGGGCCTGGCCGGCCAGTTGCAGGTCGTCGCAGGCCGCGATGGCGGCTTTCTTGTTGCGCGAGCCGTGTTTGTACTCCACCGGGTAGGGCGTGCCGTCGGGCAAAAATTCCACCACGTCGGTCTTGCCGACCAGCCCCAGCCGGTCGCAGAAAACCGGCAATGCCCGCTCCACCCGCAGCCCGGCGCGAAGCTCGACGCCCGGCTGGTCCGCCTTGGTGTGCACGGCCTGGCCGCGCAGGGTAAAAATGTTCTCCTCAAAGGCCTGTTCAAGGTGGATCAGCGCGCACTGACGCGGGCAATAGGCCCAGTGCTGGAGCGCGGACAGCGGGATGGGGTCGAGTGGTTCTTGCATGGCGTGGCGGCTAAGGTTCAATGCCTTATAAGAGGCGATGGCACGCGCACGTGCCGGACTCAAGCCGGGCGGTGTTGCGTGAAAGTCATCACCCTTGCTCCGGCTCGGGTGGCGCTTGAGCAGGTGGTCAATGCCATTGCCCACCAGCGCCGCCGCCCGGGGTATTGGGCAAAACGGCGCTGACGAGTCATTACCCCACGCGTCGGATCAGCGACACGCCGGCCGGCATGTCGGCGTCGTTCACGGTGACTTCATAGTCCTCGAAGCGGCGCGGAATCTCCGTCACCGCCCTGGCTGAGATGCGCTTGAACAGCTCATGAGCGGGCGCGTTGCCGAGTTCCGAGTCGTGCTTGAAAACGTACAACCCGCGGGTCGCCATCTCGCCGCGGGCGGCGGAGCGGTCGTGCTCGAACATGTTCTCCAGCGCCTGCCACAGCAGTTCCAGGTCGTCTTCGCCGAAGCCGGTCTGCTTGGCGAGGAAGGACGACACGAAGCCGTGGGCCATGTAAACGCCGTAGGGCACGGTGTGCTTGCGGCCCATGGTGCGGTTGTCGCCCTGCTGCTTTTCCGCTTCGGCTTCGGTGGCCACGGCCATGCGGGTGATGGAGTGTTCCAGTGCGACGACCGGCTCCACCGAGCGGGCAAAGGTGAGCTGGACCGGGCCGCGAACCTGGCCGCAGTTGATGCCGGTGGACATCACCGCGCCGAAAGTGCGCACGTCAAAAAAGTTCTGGCACATCCATTGACGGGCCTGGCCCACATCGTCGGCACTGCCCTTGCGCTTTTCCTTGGCGGGCTTTTTCTTCTTGCTGGCCGCCTCGTCGGCTTCCAGAGTGAATTCGTCGCCCGTTTCTTCGGGCGCATCCAGCTTGAGCGCCGAATAAGCCCGCTGGTGCTGGTTGTTGAGGATGGCTTTTTCGCGGACGTAGATTTCGAAACGCTTTTCGCCCGGCTGCGGGTCGCGCTCGTTTTGTTCCTTCACAAGCCCGACGAAGTTGCGCACCTTGCGCTTGAGAGACACGTCGGTCACCAGCCCGTGGCCGGATTCGGCGTCGAGGCGCGGCAGATTGCCGGCGTCCGGATCACCGTTGGGGTTGCCGTCTTTCACGTCGAAGAGCAGCACGAAGTCGTAGCGGTTGTTGAGAGCCATGGTTATTTCTCCTCGGTGGATTCGGTCGAAGGGGTCTTGTCGGATTTGGTGAAGAAGGCCTGACGCTGGTGGTAGTAGCCAAGGGCGAAGCGGCCCTGGGCGGCGAGTGTCAGGTGGGCAGGGAAGTCGGTGACGGCGGACAGCACTTCGCCGAGCAGTTTTTCAAACGACACCGAACGGCCCTGGGGGAGCTTTTTGAGGTGGGCGTTCTTGAGGCGCAGCAGCGTGGTGAAGACGGCCACCGGCGTGGAGGACGCCGCGCCGTAGTAGCGGTCGCGGATTGTCGCGTTGAGGCCGGGGGAGGCTTCTTCCTGGATTTTTTCCAGGACAGCGAACAGTCGCCCAAGCCGGTAGGCGGCGTTGGTGTTGTCGAGATCGAGCATGGGTTGGAACTCCTTTTCCTGCGGATGGCGGCGGATGGATCGGTTCAGGCAGGCCTTGATGGCGGCGGCGCGGTGGTAGTTCACCTCCCGTTCGGCGCGGCAGCGATTCACTGCTGCGTTGAGCCACAGGCTGGGGTAGGGAGCGTCTGGGTCGGCGAGGATGGCATCGACGATGGCGCCGCCCAGGTTGGGCGGGATGTTGTCGGCCTTGCCCTGCGCTGCGCAGGCGGTAAGCAGGCGGAACAGGGACGGGTAGTCCGGGTCGTTGGGGCCGTGCTTGAGCTGCAGATCCTTGAAGTGCTGCAGGATGCGCGGCGCCAGTTCGGCCAGCGTCATGGTGTGAAAGAAGCGCACGCTGATGCGCGCGGCGTTGGGGGCGAGGCCCAGCACAAAGTAGCGGGCCGCGCCTTCGGCGCCGTCGAAACGTCCGCTGTGCACCGATTCGAAAAGCGTGCTTACCGCCTTCACGCCGGCGTCCGAGTCGTCGTAGTGGCCGAAGATGTCGGCCAGCAAGGTGTCGTACTCGGAAACCGCCTCGCCTTGTTGCTCGGCCCAGCAGACGGTGGAGGCATCGCCAACCTGGAAGCGGTTGCGCGAGCCCTTGCCGAGCAGGTGGTTCAGTGCGGTGGTGTAGGCGAATGCGGCGGGCTTGCCGACCGGGGCGTTTTCACCCTGGCGATCGCGTTTACCGTAGGACTCGAAGGCACGGAGGTTGAATGACACGATGTTGGCGCCGACGGTTTGCGCGCCCCAGACGCCCTTGATTGCCGCGTGCAGGCGTTCGGTTTCGGCAGGCTGGCCGGTGACGAGGCAGCGCGCCGTAGGGGCGTCGTTTGCCGGTTCGCCGGCAGTCATCGCGGCGCTGGCTACGGCCGGGCGCTGGCAGACGAGTTGCGGCTCGCCGTGGAGCTTGAAGCTCATCAAGGCGTTGCTTTCCTTCGCTTCGGCAAAGGCCGGCTCCTGCGCCAGGCGCTTCGGGTCGATCTTGTCGAGATAGGCCTGCACGGCCTTTAGCCCGGCGTCGGCCTGGGCGGATTCCGGCAGTGCATTGATTCGGGCGCGGAAGGCGGCGTGCTGCTCGGCAACCCTCTCCGGTTTGTCGCGGGTGTCAATACCGGTCACGTATTCGCAGGCATCCCACAGGAGGTTGGCCGCTACACCGCTGGTCTTCTTTATGCCTTGGGGTACCCGGTAGCGTCGGCCGACCTTCTTTTTACCTTCCTGGCTGCGGGTGTCGCGCAGTTGCACAAGATCACCGTCGGCGGTGATTTCGAGGACGAAAGGGATCTCTTTCTCTTCCAGTCCGTAAGCCGGCAGGCGTTCGGCCGGGTCGGCGGCGGCGCATTTGCGCTGGTAGTAGTCATACAGAGCCTGAAGGATCATGACTTCACCTCTCCGGTTTCGAAGGGCGGTACGAGGATCACGCCGTTCTTCATTTCCGCCCGGAAGAAGCGCGGCTGCGGGTCGGAGGGATTGGTGAAGTCCAGGTCGTGAAGCATCCAGCCCAGATCGCGGGTTTCGGCGATGGCCGGGCGCTCGGTGGCAGGGTCGGCCACCAGCCGGAAATCGGCGGCGAACTCGCGGCAGCCGAGATAGGGCTGATTCACGCACTGACCCTTGGCGGCGCGGCGGGCGAACATTTCGGTGTATTTGACGAGCGGATCGTTGGCTTTGGGCGAAAGGATCAGTTCGGCGTGCAGGCGGTAGGCCACGTCGCGCAGGAAGAGGCCGGCGCGCTGCTGGCGTTCGTCCTCGATGTAGAGCCCGAGATTGCCGCTGCCGGCGTTCATGGCCTGCTGCACGTTGCGGGTGGATACGACGGCGCCGACTTCATTGCGCCGCAGGTTGATCCAGCGGATCGGGTTGAGCACTTCGATACGCGTGATTCGCCAGCGGATTTGCGGCTTCCACAGGATGGCTTCGAACACCGAACGCGCGGCCGATGGGGTGATGACGTCGTAGGAGACGCGCTCGACCTTCATCTCGGGCCGCGTGAAGCAGGCGAATGGGCCGCTGACTTCGAGACAGAATGTGTTCATGTGGCTATCTTTATGCTCGGGTTCCTGTGCTTCGGGCTGAAATAAATTCGGTTTTCGTGCTCAGTGCCCGTTAGGTGGTTAAACTAGGAAGACTGGTCTGCCAGCGTCGTCGGGGGCGGCAGGGGTTGCTCGTCCGCCCTTGTATGGCCCAGTTGCCTGGGGTCGTGCCCTTCAAGAGGCCAAGATTCGTACATCAGCCTGCACGTACAGCCCCGGCATGGCGAGGCTCAGGTCGCCCAGGGCCAGCAGACGCTCAGCGTGCTGTTGCGGCAGGCTGACGGTGTAGCGCTGCAGGGCGCGCATCAGCCAGCGTTCAGGGCCGTCTTTTTTGAGTTTGCCGAGCAGGATGTCTACCGCTTCGTCCTGGCCTTCCGGGCCGCGGTAGAGGACGACGACTTGCGCCTGGTTATCGGGGATCAGGCGGAATTTGTCGGCGGCGCTGCGAAATTGCACGGCGAGCGGGTCTTCGCGGGTCGGGGCGGGTTTGAGCATCTCGACGATGCCGTGCTGATCGAGGCTGACGCTGGCGTAGAACTGTTGGAAGTAGGCTGCGAAGAGGCCGCGATCGAGCGGATCGCTGACCTGGCCGTGGAGCACGCTGCGGCAGACTTCGGCGCCTTTGCGCAGGGTGCCGGCGGGTATTTTGCCGGGTGGCACAAAGACGACAACCTTGCCCATTCCCGGCAGTGCGCCTTCCCGGTTGCAACGCCCTGCGGCCTGGGCGATGGAATCCAGCCCGGCCAGTGCGCGGTACACCACCGGAAAATCCAGATCGACACCCGCTTCGACGAGCTGGGTGCTGACCACCCTCAGCGGCGTTGTGTCGTGGCCGTTTCTGCGCGCGGTGAGGCGGGCCTTGATGTGGTCGATGACATCCTTGCGGTGGGCGCCGCACATCAGCGCCGAGAGGTGCAGCGTGCCCTTGGGCATGCGCCGGTGAAGTTCGCGGGCGCCGCCGCGGGTGTTGACGATGGCGAGCACGCTGTCGTGGTCGGCGAGTTCGTCGGCCAGGGCCGGCCATTCGGTGGGCATGGTGAAATCGGCCGGAAGGCGAACGTCGACGCGTTTGAGGGCTGCGTAGAGGGCGTCCGGGTCGTCCATGAGTTCGGTGGCATCGTCGAGACCGCGCAGGCTCATCGATGGGTCGAAGTAGTCGGTGGTGGTCAGTGCGGGCTGGGTGGCGGTGCACAGCACGGCGGTAACGCCGTAGTGGCGGATCAGGAGGCGCAGGACATCGAGGATGGGTTGCAGGAATTCGGGCGGCAGTTGCTGGGCTTCGTCGAGGATCAGCACGCTGCCGACGAGTCGGTGCAGCTTGCGGCAGCGGGAGGTGCGGGCGGCGAAGAGGGATTCGAAGAGCTGCACGTTGGTGGTGACGACGAGCGGCGCGTCCCAGTTCTCGCAGGCCAGGCGCGAGGCACTGGTTTCGTCGGCGGGATCGCTTTCGGCCTGGCTGTGGTGTTCGACGACGCATTCGCGGCCCAGCGAGGCGAAGACATCGCGGAAGACGTCGGCGGTTTGCTCGATGATGCTGGTGTAGGGAATGGCGTAGATGACGCGCCGTTTGCCGTGGGCGAGGGCGTGATCCAGCGCGAAGCCCAGGCTGGCGAGGGTTTTACCGCCGCCGGTGGGGACGGTGAGGGTGTACAGGCCCGGCGCGGCTGCGGCCTTGCTGCGGCACTGGCGCAGGATGTCGGCGCGAATCCGGCGCACCGGCGTGTCGGCGGCAAAGCAGGCCATGTGGGCGTTGTAGGCACCGTGCATTTCGGCGAGGGGCGGGAAGCCGCCGCGGGCGTCGGCTTTGCCGGCGTCCATGAAGGCTTCGGTGTCGAGGAAGTCGGCATCGACGAGAGTCGAGAACAGCATGCGCAGCCACAGGGCGAAGGCGCCAGGGGTGAGAATGCCGCCGGGTACAGCGTCTTTCAGATTGAGCGGGATGTCGGTTTCGAGGATGGCGGCGGGTGCGGCGCCCCGGGCGTCGGCGTATTCGCGGCGGGCGTCGTCCGAGGCGAGGCGAGCTTTCAGGCCGCCGTGCCAGTCGGCCAGCCCGGCGTGGTGCCCGGCGATGAGGTAGGCGAGCACCGGGGCGGCCAGTTTGCCGGCGGGGCCGTGACGGCATTCCAGTGCTTCGATGGCGTGCAGCGCGCCGGCTGCCGAGTGGGTTTTGTCCTTCGATGGCACGCGGCCTTCGATGTGGGCGTCGGCGCAGTCGCGGATGTAGCGCTGGAAGCCGTCGCGGTATTTGCCAAGGTCATGCCACAGGCCGGCGAGGCGGGCCCAGTCGGCAGCACCGAAAGCGGCGGCGCTGGATGCAGCGCCCGCGCCGACCTGCCGCAGGTGCTCGGCCAGTTCATGTACGCGCGGGCTGCCATCGGCGTGGGTGGCGGTGTGGGCAAGAAAAATGTCGTCGGGGAATTTCATCGCGCATGTTCCGGTGAATTGGTGTGGTCCATTCTGCCAACCCCGGTGCTCAGAACATGAGCATCACAAATTGATCTTCGCCGCTGCGTCGTGCTTGCTGTAGGGCACGCGCAGTTCGAAGCCGCCGTTGTCGAGTGGGCGGCCTTGCTGGTCGGGGTGCCATTTTTCCTGGGCCACCCAGCGGCTGCGTTCGGGGCTGAAGTGCAGCACGGCCCATTCCACTTCTTGATTATTAACCCGGCCCTTTGATTCCCTTGCCACCGTTCGGGCAGGGCGTGTGGTGGCTATTCAATGACCGGGTTGATGAGTCCTCCCGGAGGCTGTTCCGTTTGCTGTTGCGACAAGGAATGGATGATCTTGTGTGGGGGCGACGTGTGGGCGACTTCGGTCGCCCGCCGCGCGTTGAATCATCGACATGCCGCATATCAGAGTCCGCGGGCGACTGAAGTCGCCCCCACAATCTGCCGCGCCGCCTCTGCAAAAGGGATGGCTATCAACTCGGCTCTGCCGCTGCCTTTCGACAAGTTAATTAATGGCCGAGTCAGTAATCATTTTCGGCTCTTTTTGCATGGCTCAAAACCTCTACCTTTTGAGCTACCGACCGAAACGCCAAAGTCGAGAAACGCAGGGAAAACGGCCGGGCAGGCCTTCGAGCGGGCGAGGGCCGGCAGCACCCAGGCACCAGAAAGCACAACGCCGGGACGTGCCCGGCGCTGGTCGTGAAGCTGGGGGCAACCTACGCCCGACCGATTCGGGCGCCCCGCCTATGTGGAAGCCCCATCAAGCTGCGTGTCCGTGCGCAACCTCTACCGGCAGCGCACCGCTTGCACGTGCATCCAGAACAACCACCTCAACGGCAGTTCCATCGGCCGCGTAACTCACATGAGTGTTCCATTCTTGCGACACCTCATGAGTAATCGGCTTGTCACTCAGGCGAATAAAGTGGATGTCGTCATCGTCGTAATACGTGGTTCTCATGGCCAGGCCTCCAAGCTGAAGTGATGCATCACGGTCTTGACCACTACCGAATCCTCTAACACCAGCACGGCGCAAACGAGATTGTCGGCACGCTCGGCAATGTGCTTGAACGCCCACAGGTGGGAAGCGTCCTTGTAGCGCGTTTCCCCTGTATCGATCACTGCCAGCAATTCGGCTTCGCTGATATTGCGCTCATCCATGCGCAAGCGGGCGTGGCGAGTCAGGATGATTGGGCGGTCAAATCGGCGTGAGTGCATGGCTTGAACCATAACATAGCGGTGCCAGCAGGCAGCACCCCGAAATTTTTCCGTCTCAGTGCTTGGCGTTGGCGAGGGGTAAGGCCTTCGGGTTCGTGAGGTAAAGCGTTCCCGTCCCGGCATGGGGTGGGCGTCAAACGTATGTACAAAAATTCTTTGCACGCAGCGTTCTATCCGTACAAAATTAGTCCTATGGAAATCACCTTCGACCCGGCCAAGGACGCGGCCAACCTGCGCAAGCATGGTGTTTCGCTGGAAGCTGTAACCGGGTTTGAATGGGATTCTGCCTTGACGTGGCCTGACGAACGCAAGGACTACGGCGAAGCCCGCATGAGCGGAATCGGTTACATCGGGCTGCGCTTGTTTTGCGTGGCTTTTGTTGACCGTGCCGACGCCCGCCGGATCATCAGCCTTCGCAAGGCTAACTGCAGAGAGGTGCACCGCTATGCCGAAACTTAAACCGGGAACGATCCTTCCCACCCCCGAAGAGGATGCCGCCATCACCGCGGCAGCCCAAGC
Source organism: Zoogloea sp. (assembly GCA_016720685.1). Taxonomy (GTDB): domain Bacteria; phylum Pseudomonadota; class Gammaproteobacteria; order Burkholderiales; family Rhodocyclaceae; genus Zoogloea. Next base: position 40,416 of record JADKKC010000028.1, on the reverse strand, counting down.
CGACCCGGACGCCTTGCCTTTGACCGATGCCGAATGGGCGGCGGTAAAGCCCAAGGCCCGGCGCGGCCGGCGCTTGGCTGCCGTCACGAAGGAGCGGATCACCATCCGCCTGTCGCGTGAGGTAGTGGAAACCTTCCGGGCCAGCGGCGACGGCTGGCAAACCCGCGTCGATAGCGCCCTGAAGGACTGGTTGAAGACTCACTCGCCGGGGTGATTCAGGCGACGCCAGGCAGGGGGAGATGTAACAAAGTCCTGATTCGGCGAGCTAGCGCCGTCTCGTCCTGCGTGGGGTAAGACCGTGCTCCAGGAGCATGTGAAGGGCCTGGGGCGGTCTCGGCGGAGGCGTTCGGGTCAGCTCGCTGTTAGTAGAGCACCCGCTAGCGTTGCTCTGTGTAGCGGATAGCCAAGAGAAGTAGTGAGCGAGAAGGTCGCCGGTGTTGCCGCATTCTGTGTGTTCTCTACCACGGAACTACCACAGGCAACACCGGAAATCCGACCTGACCAGCTGATTTTGAAGTGAAATTTCAATTCAGATGGTCCCCCCGACAGGAATCGAACCTGTATCTGGCGCTTAGGAGGCGCCCGTTCTATCCATTGAACTACGGAGAGAGAGGGCGGCATTCTATCCCGGGAGGGTGGGAAAACGCCACGCCTGTTTGTCCTCCGTTGACCGGGGAGGCGACGATTGGGTCAGGAGCCGGGCTCCATCTGGGATTGAAGGTAGTTCTGGAGGCCGACCTTGTCGACGAGTTCGAGCTGGGTTTCGAGGTAGTCGATGTGTTCCTCGGTGTCTTCGAGGATGTGCTGGAAGATGTCGCGGCTGACGTAGTCACGGACGGACTCGCAGTGGGCGATGGCATCTTTCAGGTGGGCGTGGCCGCCTTGTTCGACTTTCAGGTCGCCCTGCAGGCATTCGGGAACGTTCTCGCCGATGAGCAGCTTGTCGAGGTTTTGCAGGTTGGGCAGGCCTTCGAGAAAGAGCACGCGCTCGATCAGCAGGTCGGCGTGCTTCATTTCTTCAATGGATTCGTCGTACTCGTGCTTGCCGAGTTTTGCGAGACCCCAGTTTTTGTACATTCGCGCATGCAGAAAGTACTGGTTGATGGCGGTCAGTTCGATGGTGAGCTGCTTGTTGAGGTGTTGCAGGACTTTCTTGTCGCCTTTCATGCTGCCTCCTGTATCAATGAAAAGTGGCCGGGGCCGGGCCTGGGGCGAAGAACGGGTTGGCTGTTTCCGTCGAGGGCCGCGGCGAGGCATTGTCGGGCGCATTTGGCGCAACGCCCGCACTCTTCGGTAACGCCCAATTCTATGCGTAGATCACGCAGCCGCCGAGCGCCACCTGCGACGGCGGATTCGATGTCTTTTTCGGTGACAGCACGGCAGACGCAAACGTACATGGTTTTGATTCCTTTGCGGTTGTTGCGGCCGGCGCTTAATTGAGCGGGTACAGCCGGAGCACCATCAGCATTGCCGCGATGCCTCCGGCCAGCCCGATGACCAGCACTGCCGCCACGGCGGTGGAGGGCAGATGGCGTTGTGGCGTGGTGCCGAGCCGGTGGCCGGGCAGGGCGGCGTGGCGGGTCGGAGTCATCATTTGGTCAGTATCAGCTTGCCGGCGCGGGTGGTGCGCAGCGCGTAAAGCATGCCCTCATGCTCGATGAAGACACAGGCACGATCCTTGAGCAGATCCTTGCTCCGGATCGGGGCGTCGAACGGGCCGGAAGGGAGCGCGGGGGCTTCGCTGGGCTTGGTCGCGGCGGGCGGAGCAGAGGAGGTGGTCACGGAGGCATAAAAACAAATGAGAGTGATTCGTATTAAACATTCAAGCCCGGGCTTCGTCAATACGCCCGATAAAAAATTGCGCAGGGCGTCACGCTGGTGGCGATACGAGCGTCAAAGCAGTGGGCTCGGCTTGGGCGATCTCAGGCCTGGCGACGGTTGGGCGGTCGGGCGGGGTAGAATTCGCCCCTTTCCGCTTGACTGCCTTCACGCCCCATGCCGCTGATTACTCTCGATGATGCCTGCCTTGCCTTTGGTCACGTTGCCCTGCTCGACAAGGCCGCCTTTCAGCTCGACCCCGGCGAGCGGGTGTCGCTGATCGGGCGCAACGGCAGCGGCAAGTCGAGCCTGCTGAAGGCGCTGGCCGGCCAGGCGACGCTGGATGACGGCCGCCTGTGGCGCCAGCCCGGTGCCCGCGTGGCCTATGTGCCGCAGGAGGCTGACTTTCCGCCCGATCGCAGCGTTTACGCCACGGTGGCCGACGGCCTGGGCGATGTGGCGCAACTGCTGGTCGATTACCACGCGGCGATGCTGGCAGTAGCCGACGATCACAGCGAGGCCGCGCTGGCCCGCCTCGAGGATGTGCAGCACCGCGTCGAAGAGGCCCAGGCCTGGCGGCTGGAGCAGAAGGTCGAGCAGGTGCTGGCCCAGATCAAGCTGCCCGGTGATGCGGTGGTGGGCAGCCTGTCGGGCGGCGGCATGAAGCGCGTGGCGCTGGCCCGCGCCCTGGTCGGCGAGCCTGAAATCCTGCTGCTGGACGAGCCGACCAACCACCTCGACATCGACGGCATCCTGTGGCTTGAAGAGTTGATCCGGGATTTTCCGGGGGCGGTGGTGGTGATTACCCACGACCGGGTGTTTCTCGACCATGTGGCAACGCGCATCGTTGAGCTGGACCGGGGCGTGCTGTCGAGCTTTCCCGGCCGTTTCAGCGAATACCTGCTGAGGAAGGCCGATCAGCTGGATGCCGAGGAGAAAGCCAACGCCCGCTTTGACAAGATGCTGGCGCAGGAGGAGGTGTGGATTCGCAAGGGTGTTGAAGCCCGCCGGACCCGCAACGAAGGCCGCGTGCGGCGACTCGAAGCCCTGCGCCGTGAGCGTGGCGCGCGGCGTGACCGCTTTGGCAACGTCAAGCTGGCCCTCGACCGGGGCGAGGGCAGCGGCCAGATGGTGGCCGAGCTGGATCACGTGACCAAGCGCTTTGGCGATCGCACGATCGTGCGCGAATTTTCCACGCGCATCCTGCGCGGCGACCGCATTGGCCTGATTGGTCCCAACGGCGCCGGCAAGACCACGCTGCTCAAGTTGATCCTTGGCGAGCTGGAGGCGGACGAAGGCACGATTCGCCGCGGCACTCGTCAGACCGTGGCGTATTTCGACCAGTTGCGCGCCCAGCTCGACCCGGAGGCGCCGCTCACCGAAGTGATCAGCCCGGGCTCGGATTTCGTGGAAATCGCCGGTCACCGCACCCACATCATCGGCTACCTGGGTGATTTCCTGTTCTCGCCCCAGCGGGCCCGTTCGCCGGTCAAGTCGCTATCGGGGGGCGAGCGCAACCGCCTGCTGCTGGCCCGATTGTTTGCCCGGCCGGCCAACGTGCTGGTGCTCGACGAGCCGACCAACGACCTGGACATCGAAACCCTGGACCTGCTCGAAGACCTGCTTGCTCAGTACGACGGCACGGTTTTCCTGGTCAGCCACGACCGGGCTTTTCTCGACAACGTGGTGACGCAGGTGATCGCCTCCGAAGGTGACGGGGGCTGGAAGGAATACGCCGGCGGATACGATGACTGGCTGCGTGCCCGGAAGAGCGCCGGAGCCGCGGCGGCGGCCGGCAAGGCTGCGGCGGTTGCGCCCAAAAAGGAGGTGGCGCCGGCCCTTGCGCCTGCACCGGCGGCCGTCAGGCCGGCCAAACTGAGCTGGAAGGAGCAGCGCGAACTCGAAGCCCTGCCGGATCGCATCGCCGCGCTCGAAGAGGAGCAGGGCGTCATCCAGGCCCGGCTGAATGACCCGGCCACCTACCAGGATGCGTCGCAGGATGTGCCCGCGTTCAATACCCGCCTGCAGGCGATCGAGGCGGAAGTCGAGGCCGCCATGCTGCGCTGGGAAGAACTGGAAGCCCGCGCGGCCGGCAAGTAAGAGGACGCTTCAGCCGGCCGGCAGCGCCCCGTCGGGGTTGCCGCCGGCGGCCAGCAGCAGGGTTGCTGCGGCGTGGGGGACGTTGAGCCGGTGGAGCAGGTTTTCGCGGCTGATGTGCAGCAGTTTTTCGATGGCCGAGAGGTCGTCGGGGATGGCCGGGTTGTCCCAGCCCTGGGCCGTGTGGCGGGCCAGGCTGGTGGCCAGTTGCACCGTGCTGACCCGTGGGTTGCCGAGCTGGCGCTCGTCCATCATCGAAATCAAGAGCTCGGGCAGGTGCCAGTGGTGCACCAGGGCAAGCTGCAGTTCCTTGGCCGAAAAATTGAAAACCGAACGCTGGGCCGTGGCCGAGCGCAGGCTGCGGTCGACCCGCTGCATTTCATAAACCTGCTGGGTCAGGGTGGGGGCGAAGCACCAGCACAGGATGTCGGTGGCCTCCGAGAGCAGCGCCGCGACGGTAACTTCATCCACGTCCAGGTCATGACGCACGATCGCCCAGTCGCGGGCGTAGCGGGCGGCGCGGCGAGCCCGGCTGATCACCTTGAGCACGCCGACCAGCGCGCGCGGGTGGGCTGCGATCTGACCCTCTATGGTCGGGACTTCGGAAAATTCCCGCAGGAAGGGCGAGATACCCATCATCATCACGGCCCGCTCGATGGTGGTGATGTCGTGGTTCTGGCGGGCGCGCCGGTTTGCCTCGATATGCATCAACACCCTCAGCGTCATCATCGGATCGCTCAGCACAAGCGCCGCCACCGTGCGGCCGTTGATGCTGTCCTCGTGCTCGCGCATGGTCTGGAGTTCCTTGACCGTGTGCTTGAGAACGGGAATCGACTCGTGGCTTAAAAATGCGGAGTAGGCGTCGATGCTGTCGAGCGCTTGGGTAATCAGGGCCATAGTGGTCCTCCGGCGGGTGGTGACTCCATTTACGGCGCCGCGGCAGCGGGGTTGAGGGCGCTCGCGGTGTGACCGCTATAATCAAAAGACAAACAACAAACAGGGAGCGCAGCCGCGCTCCCTTTCAAGAGGAGAACAAACATGTCCGATGTCGTTCCGCCGTTCCAGGCCTTCCTTATCCGCCAGGATGAAAACCGGAAGGTGTCTGCCGCGATGGAGTCGATGACTGTCGACGCGCTCGATGCGGGTGAAGTGCTGATCCGTGTGGCCTATTCAAGCGTGAATTACAAGGATGCGCTGGCCGCAACCGGTGCCGGCAAGATCATCCGCCGTTTCCCGTGCGTGGGCGGCATCGACATGTCGGGTACGGTGGTCGAGAGCGCCGACCCGCGCTTCAAGGCCGGCGACGAAGTCATCGCCACCAGCTACGACATCGGCGTCGCCCACCACGGCGGCTACGCTGAATATGCGCGTGTTCCGGCGGGCTGGGTGGTGCCGCTGCCCGCCGGTCTGTCGTTGTTCGATGCGATGGCCTTGGGCACGGCCGGCTTTACCGCGGCGCTGGCCATCGTGCGCATGGAGGACAACGGCCTTGCGCCGGCCAATGGTCCGGTCATCGTTACCGGCGCCAGCGGCGGCGTGGGCGGGCTGGCCATCGACATGCTGGCGGGCCTTGGCTATCACGTGGTGGCGCTCACCGGCAAAGCCCACGAAGAGGGCTACCTCAAGGGCCTGGGTGCGGCAGAAATACGCCTGCGCGACACCATCGACCCGGCCACCACGCGCCCCATGGATGCGGGCCTGTGGGCGGGTGCGGTGGATAACGCGGGCGGCGACATCCTCGCCTGGGTGCTGTCGACGATGAAGCAGGCCGGCACCGTGGCCAGCATCGGCAACGCCCAGAGCATCAAGCTCAACACCACCGTGTTCCCCTTCATCCTGCGCGGCGTGAGTTTGCTCGGCATCGATTCGGGTTACATGGGCGAGCCCACCCGCACGCGCGTGTGGCAGCGTCTGGCCACCGACCTCAAGCCGCGTCACCTGGCAACAATGACAAAAATGGTGTCTTTTGCCGAACTTCCGGGCGTTTTTAACGACTTCATCGAAGGTCGGGTCAAGGGGCGCACGGTGATTGCCGTTAAATAGGAACGTACCCTAGAGCGAGCCCCAGCATGAGCGATGAAAGCGATCAGACCCTTCCCCGAGTCCTGATCATCGACGATTCCCGGATGGTGCGGGCTTCCATCATCCGGCATGTGCGGGGCCGCTTCGAGGTTCGCGAAGAGGCCGATGGCGAGGCCGGCTGGCAAACCCTGCTGGTCGACCCCACCATCCAGGCCGTGATCACCGATATCGGCATGCCCGTACTCGATGGCTACGGGCTGCTGGAGCGGATTCGCAGCTCCCGGCTGTCACGCATCAGCACCCTGCCGGTGGTGGTGATATCCGGTGACGACGAGCCGGAAGTCCGGATCAAGGCCAAGAGCGCCGGGGCCACGGATTTCATCTCCAAGAGCATCGGCAACATCGAACTGCTGGCCCGCCTCGAGGCGCTCACCCAACTAGCGCGCACCCAGCGCGACCTCGAGGAGAGCCGCGCGGCGCTGGCCACCGCCAGCTCGGTCGATCCGGCATCGGGCCTTGCCACCCAGTCCTACCTGCACCACCACGCCAGCCAGGAACTCTCCCTCGCCCGGCGCCACAACGGCGAGCTGTCGGTGATGGTCATCGACATCGACCAGTTCGACACCCTCGTTGCCCGCTATGGCGCCCACGTGGCCCAGCTGGTCAATCGCAAGTTGTCCAAGATTCTGGCCACCCGTCTTCGCAAGGAAGACACGGTGGCCGAGCTCAATACCGGGCGTTTCGCGGTGGTGTCGCCCAGCACCAGCATGAGCGGCGCAGGCACCTTTGCGATGCGCCTGTGCGGTGCCATCGACCAGATCGTGATGACTTATCGCGAGGAGCGAATCCGCATCCACCTGACCATCGGCCTTGCCACCTCCGAGGCCGGGCGCATGCAAACGGTCAGCGAGCTGATCGGCATCGCCATCCAGCGTCTGGCGGCGGGGCAGGCCGCTGGTGGAGGCCGGGTCATCGGCGATCACGGCCAACTGGCGCCCGAGATGCTGCCCCAGCCGGCGCGGGCCGCGGTCAGCATCGACCAGATCCTGCAGCAACTGCGCGCCGCCGGCGCCGATGCCAGCCTGCGCAAGCAACTCCCGGATGCGATTCGAACCCTTCTGCCGCTGCTGGAGTTGGTAGAATCCGAATACCATTCCGGCCTGCCGCTTGCAGCCCTCGCACGCATCATTGAAACCGGTTTGGTGACCGCAGTGCACAAAAACGAATAGAGCGGGCGCCATGACGCCTCGCCATCACCAAAATTGGTTTGACATTCAAAAGTGGGAGACGAATAAATGGCGTCATACAAGGAATTTCACCAGCGTTCCATCGAGGATCGGAACGGTTTCTGGGGCGAGCAGGCCCAACTGATCCACTGGAACAAGCAACCTGCACAGATCTACGATTTCTCCAATCCGCCCTTCGTCAAATGGTTCGTCGGCGGCGAAACCAATCTCTGTTACAACGCGGTCGACCGGCACGCCGAGGCCCACCCCGACCGCAAGGCGCTGGTCTACATCTCCACCGAAACCAACGAAGAAAAGACCTACTCGTTCGCCGAGCTGCGCGCCGAAGTCATGCGCATGGCGGCCATCTTCCAGGATCTCGGAGTTAAAAAGGGCGACCGCGTCCTGATCTACATGCCGATGATCGCCGAGGCCGCCTTTGCCATGCTGGCCTGCGCCCGTATCGGCGCGATCCACTCGGTGGTGTTCGGCGGTTTTGCCTCCGGTTCGCTGGCCACCCGCATCGACGACGCCAAGCCCACGGTCATCGTCTCGGCCGACGCCGGCATGCGCGGCGGCCGTCCGGTGCCCTACAAGCATCTGCTCGACGAGGCCATCGGCCTGGCTGAACACAAGCCTGCCAAGGTCTTGATGGTCAATCGCGGCCTCGACAAGGAAATGGCCAGCGTGGCCGGCCGCGACGAGGATTACGCCACCCTGCGCGCCAAACACATCGACGCCCAGGTGCCGGTTACCTGGCTCGAATCGTCCGACCCCAGCTACATCCTGTACACCTCCGGCACCACCGGCAAGCCCAAGGGCGTGCAGCGCGACACCGGCGGCTACGCCGTGGCGCTGGCCGCGTCCATGAAGCACATCTACTGCGGCAATGCCGGCGAAACCTTCTTCTCCACGTCGGACATCGGCTGGGTGGTGGGCCACAGCTACATCATCTACGGCCCGCTGATCGCCGGCATGGCCACCGTGATGTACGAAGGCACCCCGCTGCGCCCCGACGCCGGCATCTGGTGGAAGATCTGCCAGGATCAGGAAGTCACCGTGATGTTCAGCGCGCCGACTGCCATCCGCGTGCTCAAGAAGCAGGATCCGGCCTTCCTCAAAAAATACGATCTTTCAAAGCTGCGCGCGCTCTACTGCGCCGGCGAGCCGATGGACGAAACCTCCCACCAGTGGATGATGGACGAGCTGGGTATCCCGGTCATCGACCACTACTGGCAGACCGAAACCGGCTGGGCCATGCTGTCGCTGATGCCCGGCGTTGAAAACAACGCCGTGCAACTCGGCTCGCCGGGCTTTCCGGCGTATGGCTTCGACGTGCGCCTGTTCCGCGACGACGGCAGCGAGTGCGGTGCCAACGAAAAGGGCATCGTCGGCGTCGTGCCGCCGCTGCCGCCCGGTTGCCTGTCCACCATCTGGGGCGACGACAAGCGCTTCGTCTCCACCTACTTCACGCTCTTCCAGGAACCGCAGGTGTATTCCAGCTTCGACTGGGGCATCAAGGACGACGCCGGCTACTACAAAATCCTCGGCCGTACCGACGACGTGATCAACGTCGCCGGTCATCGACTCGGCACCCGCGAGATCGAAGAAGCCGTGCAGTCCCACCCGGCGATCGCCGAAGTGGCGGTGGTGGGCGTGGCCGACCAACTCAAGGGCCAGATGCCCATGGCCTTTGCGGTGGTGAAGGATCCGGCCTCCGTCGATACCCCCGAAAAGATCGCCGCCCTGGAAAAGGCCGTGATGAAACTGGTGGACGGCAGCCTGGGCGCCATTGCGCGTCCGGCCCGCGTGCACTTCATCTCGGGCCTGCCCAAGACCCGCTCCGGCAAAATGCTGCGCCGCTCGATCCAGGCGCTGGCCGAAGGCCGCGATCCGGGTGACCTGACCACCATCGACGATCCTTCCACGCTGGAACAGATCAAGGTCGCGCTCACCGCCTGACCTGCCGGCATCGGAACCTGTCCGAAGCAAACCTCAAGCCGACCGCTCATCCGGTCGGCTTTTTTACGCCTGCCTGACCCCACCATGACCCGCTCCCTGTTGCTCGCTCTCGCCATGCTGCCCGCGGCCGCGCTGGCCGGTCCGCGTATCGACTGCTATGTCAGCAACGAAGGCGAGACCCGCGTCATCGTCGCCCGCCCGGCAAAATCCTTGTATACCGATGTGCATAAGGCTATCGGCGACAGCTTTTTGTTCAAGCTGAGCTTTCAGGATCGGCCGGCCGACATCGCCGGCATAAGCATCGCCACCTATGCGCCGGCAGCCGACACGCAGAGCGGCCCGGTGATGATCCACCAGGCGAGCTACCCGTGGCCGCCACCACGGCCAGGGCGCCACGCGCGCCATGGCTTTACCGGCCTGCAGCGTGTATTCGAGCCGGCCTTCGACGGTGAGCTGGAATACTGGTGTGAAGCCGTGACGGAGGGCGCGCGATGAAACGGATTCACCAGATGGTGCTGATCGGGCTGCTGATGATTGCCGGCAGCGGGCACGCCGAAACGCTGCGTCTCGTTTTCGCCGGCGACGTCATGCTCGCTGACGGCCCCGGCCGCCTCATCGCTGCCGGAGGCGATCCGCTGGCGCCCTTTGCCCAAGTGCTGGCCGATGCCGATTACCGCATCGCCAACCTCGAATGCGCGGTGTCGTCGGGCGGCACCGCGCTGCCCAACAAGCGCTACACCTTTCGCGCCGATCCCCGCGTGACGGCCGTGCTCAAGGGGCGTTTCGACGCAGTGGGCGTGGCCAACAACCACTCCGGCGACTTCGGCAAGGACGCCTTCCTCGACACCATCGCCCACCTCGACGGCGCCGGCATCGGCCATTTCGGCGGGGGTCGCAATCTCGCCGAAGCCCACGCGCCCCTGTGGATCGAACGCCAAGGCCTGCGCATCGCCGTACTCGGCTACAACGAATTCAAGCCGCGCTCCTTCGAAGCCGGCGCCGCCCATCCCGGCATTGCCTGGAGCGAAGACGCGCAGGTGATCGCCGACATCCGTGCCGCCCGCCGCGCCGGCGCCCATATCGTGATTCCTTTCATGCACTGGGGCTGGGAATACGACGAAGCGCCCAGCCTGCGCCAGCGCGAACTGGCCCACCGGATGATAGACGCCGGCGCCGACGTGGTTGTCGGCGGCCATCCCCACGTGGTGCAAAACGCCGAACTCTACCGCGGCCGGCTGATCGTCTACAGCCTCGGCAACTTCGTCTTCGACGGCTTCGACGCCCCCGAAGCCCGCCAGGGCTGGCTGCTGCGCCTCGATCTCGACACGCGCGGCCTCGCCGCCTGGGACACCCGCCTCGCCCAGCTCGACGAAGACGGCACCCCGTCACCCGTGCCCGGCGCGCTCACGCCCTGCGGCAAGCGCGGGCAGAGGACGATCGGGGAATGCTGGAATCCGTAAGCGGAAACCAGCGCTGCGAGCCGTTCATTCGCCTGTCGAGCGTGGTCTTATCTGCGACATGTCCGGCCATTAATGAACTTGTCGAAAGGCAGAGGCAGAGCCGGGTTGATAGCCGTCCCTTTTGCAGCGGCGGCGCGGCAGACTGTGGGGGCGACTTCAGTCGCCCGCGGACTCTGATATGCGGCATGTCGATGATTCAACGCGCCGAGGGCGACTGAAGTCGCCCCACACGTCGCCCCCACACAAAATCATCCATTCCTTGTCGCAAAGCAAACGGAACAGCCTCCGGGAGGACTCATCAACCCGGTCATTGAATAGCGAGCACACGCTCAGCCCGAACGGTGGCAAGGGAATCAAAGGGCCGGGTTAATAGCTTGCCGGGCCGAGTTGTTCCAGGCTCTGCTCCAAAATGGCAATCCACTCGTCAAGCTGTGCAAACTGCCGCCCGGCGGATTTCAGCGTGCGCAAAATCTGCAAGGCGCGGCCCAGGTAGGCGTGGGCCTTGTCCGGCTCAAGCTGCGCCATGCGTGTCAAAGGCGCGACCAAGTCTCGCTGCAGGTCGGCACGTTCCGGCTCGGCATCGGCCAGCCGCTCCAGGATGGCGAGGGATTGGCGGAAATACGCCCCTGCGGCGCCGACGTTTCCATCCTTGCGCAGCAAATCGCCGAGGCGTTCGTAGGAAACGCACAGATCGCGCTGGTAATCGGCGCGCTCGGGCTCGGCGCGGACGAGGCGTTCGCGGATGGCGAGGGATTTCTGGAAGAAGTCGCGGGCGGCCTCGCTCTGCCCGAGTTTGGCCATGAGGTCGCCGAGATTGCCGTAGGAGACGGAGAGATCGCGCTGGTAATCGGCGCGCTCGGGCTCGGCGCGGGCGAGGCGCTCGGAGATGGCCAGATCTTTTTCGAAGAAGTCGCGGGCGGCCTCACCCTGCCCGAGGGCGGCCATGAGCTCGCCGAGCTTGTTGTAGGAGACGGAGAGATCGCGCTGGTAATCGGCGCGCTCGGGCTCGGCGCGGGCGAGGCGCTCAATGATGGCGAGGGATTTCTGGAAGAAGTCGCGGGCGGCCTCGCCCTGCCCGAGGGCGGCCATCAGGTTGCCGAGCTTTCGGTAGGAGACGGAGAGATCGCGCTGGCATCGCGCTGGCGCGAGGCGCTCGGAGATGGCCAGATCTTTTCGAAGAAGTCGCGGGCGGCCTCCCCTGCCCGGGCGGGGTCGCCGAGCTTGGTGGAGCCGAGCGTTGGTAATCGGCGCCCGCTGGCCCGCGAGGGCGGATTCGGAAGAAGTCGCGGGCGGCCCGCCCGAGGGCGGCCAGCCGCCCCCGGGAGACGGAGAGATCGCGCTGGTAATCGGCGCGCTCGGCTCGCGGGCGAGGCGTTCGCGGATGGCGAGGGATTTCTCGAAGAAGTCGCGGGCGGCCTCGCCCCCTGCCCGAGGGCGGCCATGAGGTCGCCGAGCTTGTTGTAGGAGACGGAGAGATCGCCGCCGCTCGGGCTCGGCGCGGGCGAGGCGCTCAAGATGGCGAGGGATTTCTGGAAGTCGCGGGCGGCCCCCCCTGCCCGGGGCCATGAGCTCGCCCCAGCTTGGGAGACGGAGAGATCGCGCTGGTAATCGGCGCGCTCGGGCTCGCGCGGGCGAGGCCTCGCGGATGGCGATTTTCTGGAAGAAGTCGCGGGCGGCCTCGCCCCCCCGGAGTTTAGCCGCCCCCAGGCTTGTCGTAGAGAACGGAGAGATCGCGCTGGTAATCGGCGCGCTCGGGCTCGGCGCGGCAGCGGGCTTCTTGCGGTGTGAGCAGCCGCTCATAGCAAGCCAGGCCACCGTTGGTGAGGCCGAGGGCGATCAGGGATTCGGCTTCGCGGTCGACCAGCGGGGCGTAGTTGGGGTGGGTGGGCGGGACTTGTTGCGCCACTTCGCCGGCAAAGCCGCCGCTGGCGGCGAGTTGCTGGGCGTGGCTGAGGGCCTCGGTGATCGTCAGCGCTTCATCGGTGGCGGCGTCGAACTCGCCGGCCTTGAGCAGGTTGCGGACGGCTTCCATGCCGTCGGCGAGGGCGTGGCTTTGGTTGTTGACGCGCCACAGGCGGTAGCGGCCGGCGCGGGCGTGAATGGCGCGCGGAGGGCGCTTTCATCGTGCTCCGGCCCGGCGTGCAACAGGCATTCGGCGGTCCAGCGGTGGACGAAGACTTCATCGTCGGCAACGAAGACGAGCAGCGAGAGTTCGGCGAGGTTTTCCAGATCGAGGTGGACGCGCTCAATGTCGGCAGCGCTTGGTGGGCCGTCGTTCAGGGCGTGGGCGATGCCGGCGGCAGAAATGGGCAGGTTGGAGGCGGCGGCCTGGAGGAGCACGGCGCGGGCCTGGTCGGAGGCGAGGGCCAGCAGTTCGGCCAGCAGAATGTCGTGGGCGCCGAGGCGCAGGCTGGTGGCGATGGCTTCGTCGAGATCGGCCGGGCGGGCTTTGAGATTGACGCCGAGCGTTGCTGCCTGGGCTTGGAGGCGCTGGCGGATTTCGGTGAGGCGGCTGACGCCCCGGTGCAGCACCGCGTCGAGGTATTCGAGCATGCGCGGGTGGCCGCCGATGCGCTGGAGGATGGCGCGCAGGTCGTCGCCCTTGCTGCCGGCAAGCTGGGGCAGACGCAGGATCAGCTTGCGGGTTTCGGCCGTGGAGAGGGGCGGCAGGGGCAGGGTTTCGAGCCAGGCATCGTGGCCCGGCGGGCGGTGACGGGAGGTGAGGAGGAGGCGGCCTTTGCCGGCGGATTGGCACAGATAGCCGAGCCACTCGCCAACCGTGTCGTCTCGCCAGGCGGCGCCGCCTACGGTGAGGTTGGTTTCGAAGTTGTCGAGCACCAGCAGCAGCTTTTCGCGCTGGAGGCGCTGGCGGATGGCCCGGAGGCGCGCGTCGTCGCCGCCCGTGGGCAGGCCGAGGGCGCAGGCCAGGGTGTCGATATTGAAGGCACCGGCGATGGCGACGCAGGTCCAGCCTTCTTCGCCAAGGCGGGCCATGATGCGCCCGGCCAGCGCGCTTTTGCCGACGCCGCCCATGCCTTGCAGCACGATGCCGGCGCGTTGGCCGTAGCGGGCGAGCGCTTCGGGCTTGTCGCGCAGAATGGCGAGGGCCTGGCGCAGTTCGGGCCGCCGGCCGATCAGATCACCCACCTTGAGGCAAGGCAGGCCGGCGGCGTCGGTGTGATGCACCGGCGTGCGGGCGAGGGGCGCCTGGGCTTGGTTGCGGTCGAGCAGCGGGCTTTCGGTGCCGGCGACGAACAGGGTGGCGGTGGCGTATTCGGGCCGCGGCGGCGGCGATTGGCGGCGGCGGGCGGTTTCGAGGGTTTGGCGGGCGTGGGCGAGGGCGCGGCCGGCGGTGGGCCTGTCGGGGGTGTTGAGCTGGCCGTAGAAGGCGGCGGCCAGCTCGCTGGCGTAGCGGTCGCTGATTTGTGTTTGCATTGCCAGCACTTCGGGTACGCCAGCCTGGACGAGCGCCTGGGCGAAGCTGCCGGCCTCGCCGGCGGGCGAGCCGCCGTGGCACGTGGCAAGGAATACCAGCGGCAGGGGACGGCGCGCGGCGCGCAGGGCGTTGGCAAAGTCGGCGGCGCTCACCGGCACCGGGGCGCCGTCTTCGTCTTCGAGCTCGATCTGGCCGGGGCTGCCGTGGCAGGAGAGGTGGAGCACGTGGTATTGGTCGGCGGCGAGGGCGTCGCGGATGGCGTCCGGGTGGCCGATTTCGAGGATGCGCACCTGGGCGTTGCCGTGCTCGGCGGCTTTTTCGAGGGCGTCGAGAATGCCTTGCAGTTCGTGCTCCAGATCGAGCACGGCGTTGTGGGTTTGGCTTTCGTCCGGTGCGCCGACGGCGGCGAGGATTTTGAGCGGGCCGGCAAGGGGCGGGTGGTGGGCGGCCGGCGCACCGCTTACGCGTCGCAGCACGCTTACCGCTGGCAGCAGGGCCGGGGTGCGTCCGTCGGGCAGCCGGGCGGCTTCGAAGGGCAGGCCGAGGAGGGCTGGGCTGGCGGTTTCGAAGATCAGTTCGAGTTCGTGGCCGACGCAGGTGAATTCGGCGATGGCCTTGTTTAGCGCGCTGCCCACCGGGCCGGCGAAGAGCAGGTTGCCGAGCTCGTCGCCGAGCTGGGCGAGGGCGTGTTCGAGGGATTGTCTGGCGGCGTCGGCGGGGCTGCGGAAGGCTTCGGCGAAACCGCCGTGGAGGAATTCGGCGAAGTTGAGCCCGGCGGCGCGGGGCAGGGGCAAACTTTCGCTGCGGCCTACTTCCAGATCGTCGAGCCGGGCGACGAGGTCGATGCGCCCGGCCGCGGCTTTGGCTGCGTCGAGCTGCACGACGAAGCGGTGCGCGGCGGTGGCGGGCGTTTCCGGGCCGAGGGGCGGTTTGCGGTGGATGCCTTTGATGGCGTCGACGATGGCGTCGAATTCGTCGATGCCGCGGCGGGCGCGAGGGCGCACAAAGGGCGGCAGCGGGGCGTCGGCGTCGATCATGACCGGGATCAGGCGCTTGCCGTTCTCGATCATTTCAAAGGTGAGGGTGGCGACTTCGGCCCTGAACCACTTGCCGTGGTGTTCCTTGTTCGAGAAAAACACGAGGCCGACTGCGTTCTCGTCGAGCCCGGCGTTCATGCGCGCGACGATGTCGTCGCCGGGTGCGATTTCCCATTTGTCGAACCAGGCGTCGATGCCCGAATCGCGCAGGCGCCGCGCGAAGGCTTCGACTTCCGGTTTGTCCACGCCCCGGTGACTGCAGAAAACCTTGACCGCCATGGTGCTCTTCTCCTTTCGATGACAAACGGGAGAATAGCGCGACTGAAGGGCTTGTGCCGGGGCGGCTTTCGCGCGCGTCGCTAGTCGATCAGAATGCGTGGCTTGCCCTGTTGTTCCGTTCATTTTTTGTCAGGAGACGCCACCGATGAAAACTTCTCTCGCTGCCCTTGCCCTGGGTTTGGCTGGACTGGCTCCGGCCGCTCACGCCGCCTGTCCAACCGATCTGGAAGCTGCCGCGGTTGCCGCCGCCATCGTCGCCCGCCAGCCCATTACCGCGGCTGCCGCCGAGATGAGCATGGAAGACGGCCTGTGCGGGCGGGACAAGGTGGTGCGTTACCTCGCCCAGACATACGGCGGGGCGGTTGGCTACAAGGCCGGGCTGACCAACCCGGCGGTGCAGAAACGTTTCAATTACAACGCGCCGCTGCGGGGCACGCTGTTCAGGTCGATGCTGGTGGACGATGGCGCCGAGGTGCCGGCGGCTTTTGGCGCGCGGCCGGTTTTCGAGGCGGATCTGGTGGTGGAAGTGGGCAATCCGGTGGGCCTCGCCAGGGCCACCACGCCCGGGGAGGCGCTGCGCCACATCAAGTCGGTTCGGCCCTTCATCGAGCTGCCTGACCTGATGGTCGACGATCCGTCGAAACTCGGCGGCCCGATGCTGGCGATGATCAATGTCGGTGCCCGCCTTGGCGTGCTTGGCAAGCCCGTTGCCGCGAAGCACGACAAGGCGCTGGCCGAGGCGCTTGCATTGATGACGGTAAGCCTTACCGACGGCGCCGGCACCGTGATCGACTCGGGCAAGGGCAGCGCAACCCTGGGCAACCCGCTCAACGCGGCAATCTGGCTGGCGCAGGATCTGGCCAGGGCTGGCACGCCGCTCAAGCGTGGTGATCTGCTGTCGCTGGGTTCATTCTCCAAGCTCAGGCCGCCGCAGCCGGGCCTGGTGGTAACGGCGCGCTACGAAGGCCTGCCGGGTAATCCGCAGGTGGTCGTGAAGTTCAAATAGTTTTTTTAGTCTTTCCGTGGCTGGGTGAGGATCGCCCGGCCGTTTTCCAGGTGCTCGACCTGGGCCAGGCTGGATACCGCCACGTGCAGCGATTCGAGGTATTCGCGGCCGTGCTTGAAGCGTTTTTCGACGACGAATCCGGCGCCCAGCACTTCGGCGCCGGCTTCGCGGGCCATGTCGATCAGTGCGGCGGCGGTGCGGCCGTTGGCAAGAAAGTCATCCACGATGACGACCCGCTGGCCGGGTTTGATGTAGTGCCTGGAGATGACCAGCCGGGTGTTGTCGCCCTTGGTGGGCGAGTGGATCTGGCGGGAGAGGGCCGGCGCCTCGACCTGTGTGGAGTACTTTTTGGCGTAAACCATCGGCACGTTGAGGGTCTGGGCCACGATCAGCGCAGGGGCGATGCCGCTGGCTTCGGCGGTGAGGATGATGTTGGGCTGGAAGGACGACAGCCGGCGGGCCAGCTCGTGGGCCAGCTCGAAGATGAAGCCGGGCTCGATGCGGTGATTGAGAAAGTGGTCGATACGCAGGATCTGGCCGTCGACGCTGCCTTCGGATTCGATGCGGCGAACGAGCGGGGTGTAGGGGGCGGTGAGGTCGAGATGGGGGCTCATGGCGGGGCTCGGAAACGACTGCTCGTGTCGGAAAACACGTGCGATCTCAATGTATCAACAGGGTGCTCAGGGTCTTGTGACGGTTTCCGCAAGGCGCAGCAGACGGCGCCGGACGAGGGCAATGTGTTCGCGCAGGGTGTACAGCTCGTTGCTGAAGGCGAGCGGCAGCTTGCGGTGGGCGGCGCGCTGCTCGATGCGGTCGAGGCGGGCGATGAAGGCGGCGATGTGCTGCGCATCGTTGCTGCCGTCATCGCTGGCGGCGCTGGCGTCGACTTCCGCTTCGAGAAATTTCAGTTCGCCATACCAGCGGTAAACCCGTGACCGCATGCGCCAGTTGTACACCGCCGGCAACACCTTGGAGAGCGGAATGACCACCGCGATGAGCGGCAGGATCATGATGAACAGGCGGTCGATCAGCACCGCGAGCCAGAAGGGCAGGTAGCGCTGCAGCAGCGGTGGGCCGCTGTCGTAGAAGCGCTGGGCCATGGCGTGCAGCGGCAGGGCGTGATCCTGGGGCGTCGGGAAGGCATTGGCGGGCTGCAGCAAGCCGGGCGCGCTGTGGATCTCGCGGGCGTGCTTGAGCAGCAGGGTGACGATCGCCGGGTGGATGTCGGCCTTGACAACCAGGTTGGCGGTGGCGGCGAGGAGCTGGATGTCGCGGGGCGGCTGGTCGCTCCGGATGTCGATGGCGCCGCGGGGCAGGGTGATCTTGAGCAGGTGGGGAAAGTGGCGCACGTAGCCGTCCGCCTGGGCAAAGTTGAGCAGGCTGATGCCGTTGGTGTGCAGCAGGGCGTCGACCACCGGCGCCTGCGGTGCGCCCACCACGAAGAAGGCGTCCACGTCGCCGCGCTTGAGGGCGTCGACGGCCGTCATGCCGCCGAGGGTGACGAGGCGTGGATCGTGGGTGGCCACGCCGTTGGCGGCGAGCAGTTGCAGCGCAAAAAGCTGGGCGCCGCTGCCGGGCTGGCCGACGGCGATTTTCAGGCCCTTGAGCTGGTCGAGGCGATCGAATTGGGCCTTGCCCCGGTAGAACACCCAGACGGGCTCGAGATACATGCTGCCGAGGGTGGCGAGATCTTCCGATTCCGGCTCGTTGGCAATGCCGCCCTGAATGAAGCCGATGTCCACGCTGTCGTCGGTCTTGAGGCGGAGCAGGTTTTCGATGGCGCCGGTGGACGGCCGCAGTTCCACTTCGATGCCGTCCTGGGCGAGCTTGTCGCGGTAGCGCTCGCCAAAGTAGTGGTAGGCGCCGCCGGCGGCTCCTGTGCTCATCACGATTTTTTTGGGTGGCGCCGGGCGCACGAACTGCCAGGTCAGCAAAAAGGCGGCAATGACGACGATCAGCGCCGGCAGGGCGAGCTGCAGGAGGTCGCGGCGGCTGGGCGAGTCGTCGGTGGTGTGGCTTGGGCGGCGCATTTTTATGGCATTCGTGGTGCGGCGAGGGGGCGAATCTTACCGCGCCTTGCCGATGCCCGCGGGCCGGCGCAAAGTCCTTTGTTCCGGGGGCAAAGTCCGGTACATTGCGCGCCCGGTCAGGTATTGATAAATCAGGAAATTTTCCCCATGCCCCGTCTTTTGCTCGCTCCCATGGAAGGCCTCGCGGACGATGTGCTCCGTGAAGTGCTGACCCGCGTGGCGGGCTACGACCACGCGGTGACCGAGTTCGTGCGCGTGTCCGGCACGCTGCTGCCGCCACGGGCCTTCCGGCGCATCTCGCCGGAGCTCTTGGCCGGCAGCGCCACGTCGAGCGGCACGCCGGTGCGGGTCCAGTTGCTGGGTTCCGATCCGGTGTGCATGGCCGACAACGCCGCGCAGCTGGCGGCACTGGGCCCGGCCGGCGTCGATCTCAACTTCGGCTGCCCGGCGCCTACCGTCAACCGTCATCGGGGCGGCGCTGCGCTGCTCGACGAGCCGGAGCTGCTTTACGCCATTGCCTGCGCGGTGCGGGCGGCCGTGCCGGCGAGCATTCCCTTCACCGCCAAGATGCGTCTCGGCGTAAGCGACACCGCCAAGGCGCTCGACTGTGCCCGTGCGCTGGCCGCTGGCGGCGTGGCGGGGCTGGTGGTGCATGCCCGCACCAAGGCCGATGCTTATCGCCCACCGGCCCACTGGGAGTGGGTCGGGCGGATCGCCGACGTGGTGAGCGTTCCGGTGGTGGCGAACGGCGAGGTGTGGAATGAGGACGACTGGCGGCGCTGCCGCTCGGTGAGCGGGGCCACTGACGTGATGCTCGGCCGCGGTGCGGTGGCCGATCCCTTTCTGGTGCGGCGCATCCGGCAAGGCGGCGAGGCGCCGGCCGATCGCGACGCCGAATGGGCCGAGCTGCTGCCCTTGATCGGCGAGTTCTGGCAGCGGGTGCTGGCCAAGGTGGAGGCCCGCCATGCGCCGGGGCGGCTCAAGCAGTGGCTCAAGCTGCTGCGCCGCAACTTTCCGCAAGGCGAAATTCTGTACGCCGCCGTGCGCGCCAAAAGCGATGTGGCGTCGGTAAACCAGGTGCTCGCTGCCCACGGAATCCCCTTCCTCAAGGCCGCCGCGTAAAATTACCGGATGTACGCCAATTCAAGCATTCCCGAAAGCGCCCAGCAGGGCGTTCATGAACATCTCGCCCAGCGGGTTGCCAAGCACGCCAGCTCCGAGTTTCGCAAACCCTATCTCGATTACAACAAGGCCGCCTTCGAGGCGAGCCTGGCCGGCTGGGACGGCAAGGCGCCGCTGATCCTCGACGCCGGCTGCGGCGTGGGCCACAGCACCATCCAGCTGGCCCGCGAGTTTCCCGATTACTGGGTGATCGGCGTCGATCAGTCGGAGGATCGCCTGAGTCGCAAAAAGCCTTACCCCGACGCGCTGATTCCGAAGAACATGGTCTTCGTGCGTGCCGATCTGGTCGATTACTGGCGCCTGATGGCCGATGCCGGCATCAAGCTGGCGCGGCATTACATCCTTTACCCGAACCCGTGGCCGAAAGTCGGCCACCTGGCCCGGCGCTGGCATGCGCATCCGGTTTTTCCGTTTGTGCCGCGCCTCGGCGGCCGTCTGGAATGTCGCAGTAACTGGAATATTTATGTGGAAGAATTCGTCGTCGCGCTGGGCCTGCTGATCGGCCGCGAGGTGAAATGGGAATCCTTCGAGGCCCCGTCTCCGCTCACCCCTTTTGAACGCAAATACCGGGATTCCGGCCAGACCCTTTACCGGTGTGTGGTCGAGCTCGATCACACACCGAACCTGGAGCACCTTCCGTCATGACCCAAGCCCAATCCAACCCTCTCTCCGACGCCGAACTCGAACAGCTCGAAGATCTGCTCGTCTCGGACGATGTGCCCGCCGACTGCATGAACATGGAGATGCTCGACGGCTACCTCGCCGCCATCGTCTCCTGTCCGCTGCCGATCCCGGTCGAGCGCTGGCTGCCGGCTGTCTGGACCGCCGACGAGGGCGAAGTGGGCTTCGGCTCCGGCGCCACGCTGCAAAAGGCCATCGAACTGGTGCTGCGTTATTACAACGATCTGCTGGCCACGATCGGTGACGAAGAAGGCGACGAGGAAGGTGAAGCCGAAGGCTGGGCGCCGTTCTGCTACGCCCAGGGCGGCGAGGACGACCCCGCCATCGGCGAGGAATGGACCAACGGCTTCGAGCAGGGCTTCGAGCTGTGGCCCACGGAATGGCCCGATGCCGTGAGCGACACCACCATCGCCGAGGCACTGCTGGAAACCATTCTCGGTGCCGAGGAAGAAGTCACCGTCAAGCCCGAGCTGGAAGCCCAGCTGGCCGAGCTGGAAGAAAAAGGCCTGGCTGTTCAGCGCCTCTACCAGAACTGGCGCGCCCTTGGCCTGCCGGCCCAACTGGCGGTGCCGGTGAGTGCCGCCGCTAAGGCCGGAAAGGCCGGCCCGGGCCGCAACGATGCCTGCCCCTGCGGCAGTGGCAAGAAGTACAAGAAGTGTTGCGGTGCCGACGCCTGAACCGTGGCGGATCCCTGCCTCAGTTGTGGCGCCTGCTGCGCGAGCTTCCGGGTGGATTTTCATGTCTCCGACCTGGAAAACCAGCCTGGCGGCGGTGTGCCGGTGGCGCTTACGGTTCCGGTGACGGCAACGCTCGTGCGCATGCGCGGCAGCGACGACGGCCCGCCGCGCTGCATTGCGCTGGAGGGCGAGATCGGTAGCGCAGTGCGCTGCACCATCTACGATCGGCGCCCAGGCCCGTGCCGTGATTTCGCACCTTACGCGGCCCTCAACATTGGTGACGAAGCCTGCGCCCGCGCCCGGCGACGTCATGGCCTGGCGCCGCTGGGGGAGTGACATCTGCCCGTGTCGACCTGCGTTTTGACGCTTAGACACAAATTTGTCCCGCGATTGTCGGCGTGTCGGCTTAGTCTGTCGTCCTGACCACAACCACCGGGAGTCGATTATGGGTTTGCTGAGTTTTGTACGTGAAGCGGGCGAGAAGCTGTTCGGTCGTAAAGACGTGGAAGCGGCTGCTGCCGACACCAGTGCCGCCGACAAGCTGGCCGATCTCAACCAGAAGGCCGCTGCGTCCATCGTCGCCTACATTGCCAAACAGGGGCTGGATACCAGCGCCCTGAACGTGAGCTTCGATGGCGCGAGCAGCGTGGTGACCGTTGCCGGCACCGTGGCTGACCAGGCCACCAAGGAAAAGGTTTTGCTGTGTTGCGGCAACGTGGATGGTGTCGACAAGGTTGATGACCAGTTGAACGTGACCAATCCCGAGCCGGCCGCAACTTTCCACACCGTGGTGCGTGGAGACACCCTGTCGGGGATTGCCAAGACCTGCTACGGCAATGCCAATGCCTACATGAAGATCTTCGAGGCCAACAAGCCCATGCTCGGCCACCCCGACAAGATCTATCCGGGCCAGGTGCTGCGCATTCCCGCCTGATTTGTTGCGCTAACAAAGGCGGGACGGATTGGCGGATTGGGTCGGCTCTGACACAATCCGCCGCTCCTGAAACACTTCTGCAACAAACCGGAACCCGCCACCATGACCATCCGCTTCCCCGTTGAAGGCGACTTCATCCAGCTCGACCAGCTTCTGAAGGCTACCGGCCTGTGTGGCTCGGGGGGCGAGGCCAAGCAGCGCGTCGCCGATGGCGATGTGTTCGTGGACGGGGAAATCGAAAACCGCAAGCGGGCCAAGCTGCGTCCGGGGCAGCGCATCGATTTTGCCGGCGAAACCATCGAACTCGTTACCGGGGCTTGACGCCGCGCTAACGCAGTTTGCGCGGGGAAGAAGCCTTTCTCCCCCAGCCTTTCTCTCCCCCAATCCAGCTAACGGATTCAGCCCGTCAGGCCTTCGGCTGCCAAGGCAGCCTGAACCGCAGGGCGGGCCTTTACACGTTCAAAGTAGGCGCCGAGGCTGGGCCAGGGCGTGATGTCCACTTTCACGTAGCCCGTCCAGGACAGCACGGTGAACAGGTAGGCATCCGCCACCGTGAAGCTGTCGCCGGTGAGGTAGGGGTGGGCGTCGAGTACGCTTGCGGCAAAGGCCAGGCGCCGGTCGATGAGGGCGCGAGCTGCGGCCTTGGCATCGTCGCTTGTGGCCGGGTTGAACAGCGGGCTGAAGCTCTTGTGCAGTTCGGTGCCGATGAAGTTCAGCCATTCCTGAACGCGGGCGCGGGCCAGGGTGCCGGCCGGCGGAACGAGCTTTTTCTCGGGCACCAGGTCGGCCACGTACTGGATGATGGCCGGGCCTTCGGTCAGGATCTCGCCGCCATCCAGTTCCAGTGCCGGAACATAGCCCTTTGGGTTGATGGCGAGGAAGTTGCCGCCCGACTCCACTTCCTTGGTGCGCAGGTTTACTTTTTCGAGCGTGATGTCGAGGCCAGCTTCGCGCAGCACGATGTGGGGGGAGAGTGAGCAGGCGCCGGGGGCGTAATAGAGCTTCATGGGTGGTCTCCTGGTGGTGGTCTCAGTGGGGATGGATGTCGCCATCGGTATATTGCCAGCACTCGCCAATGCGGACAAAGCGGCTGGTTTCGTGCAGTCGGTGGGCACGCCCCCCGATCTTGTAGCGGGCAATGAATTCGACGGTGGCGTGGTCCGGGTCGGATTCTTCATGGTGCCTGATCTGCAGGCCCAGCCATTTTGTCGGTGGGTCGTCCGCAAGCTTCAATTCTGCAGGCCGGAAATCCGGATGCCAGGTGGCCATCAGATAGGCTTCCCGTCCAAGGACGAAGGCCGTGTAGCGCGAGCGCATCAGCGCTTCGGCAGTGGGAGCAGGCTGACCTCCGTCGAGGTAGCGCCCGCAGCAGAGCGAATAATCGGACGAGGTGCCGCAGGGGCAGGGCTGGGCCATGGGCGGATCGCGGATGAAATCGAAGGCGCATTCTGTTACGCCCGCAGTTTGTCGGCAAGCTGGCGGCCTTCTGTCCCTTGAGATTACTGAAAAGTTGCCGATAATCCCTTCGGCGTGCAGATTGCATGACGACAATCCGAAGGCTTTGGCAGCGTTGCCCAGGTGCGTCCGCCAGACAGGGGAAGGCATGGGACTCAAGCGATGGATGGTGGGGATTCGCGGCAAGCTGATCGCGATCTTCGTGGTAATCAAGGTGTTGCCGCTGCTGCTCCTGGCGCTGCTGGCCTGGGGCATGGCCCAGCGACTCGGCGATACGGTGAGCTTGCAGGCCGGCGCGATGGCCGAATCGATGCTGGCTACCATCAAGCAGGTGGGCGAAGCCGCTACCGGCGATGCCATCAAGGCGCTGGACGACCGGGCCCGCGAGGCGATCGAGCGTCTCACCACGGACACCGCCCGTTCTGTTGCCGCCTTTCTCTACGATCGTGACTCCGACGTGCTGCAGGCAGCCCAGGTGGAGCCGGAGGCTGCGGCCTATCGCGGTTTCCTGCAGCATCGCTCCCGTACGCTGCATCGACACGGTGAGTGGAAACTCTCGGACGACCAAACGCGTTGGGAGCCGGCGGCGCCTGCGGGCTGGGATGAAGCGTTGGCTGCCGATCCGCGGCAGGCGCTGGTCGACAATGCAAAATCTTTCAGTGCCCGTCCGCCCGAATATTTTGGCCGCCCTGAAGTACGCCCGCTTTTCGTCGAGATGACTTTCGTCGATACCCGGGGCCGCGAGCGGGTCAAGGTGGGAGCAGACGGGATGATGTCCGGCGAGCTGCGGGATGTCAGTGACGTCGGCCAGACCTTCCTCAAGGCCGAGCGCTACTGGCCTGCGCTGCAGAAACTCAAGCCGGGTGAAATCTACGTTTCGGATGTGATCGGGGCCTATGTGGGCAGCCGGGTAGTCGGCGCCTACCTGCCGGCCAGCGCCAAGAAGGCCGGTGTGGAGTTCAAGCCCGAGGAGTCCGCTTATGCGGGAACCGAGAACCCGGTGGGCAAGCGCTTTCGCGGCATCGTGCGCTGGGCGACGCCGGTGGTGCGCGGCGGCAAGGTCACGGGCTACGTAACCCTGGCGCTCGATCACGACCACATCCGTGAATTCACCGACCACATCAGCCCCACGGATTCCCGTTACTCGCCCATCAACGATGCCATCGTCGGCAACTATGCTTTCATGTGGGATCACCGGAGCCGGGCGATCTCCCATCCGCGGGACTACTTCATCCCCGGCTACGACCCGAATACTGGCGAGCCGGTGACGCCGTGGCTGGATCAATCCCTCTACGATGCCTGGCAGGCGTCGGGCAAACCGTCGCGGGAATTCCTCGAAACCGTTACACCGTTCGACACCCAGTCCCTCAAGAAAAAGCCCGCCGGCGCGCAAGTGAAGGCGGGGACGGTAGGGCTGGATTGCCGTTACCTCAATTTCTCGCCCCAGTGCGCCGGCTGGAACCAGCTGACCGAAAAGGGTGGGTCAGGTTCTTTCGTGATCTTTTTCGGGTCTCTGGAAGCTCACCACAGCCGCGGCCATTCCCTACTACACTGGGCAATATGGCCATACGCAGCGGGGCTTCGGCTTCATCACCATCGGTGCCAACGTGGATGATTTCCACCGTGCCGCCACCGATTCGGCCACGCGCATCGGGCTCACCATTGCCGAAATGGACAAGGCCTTCCAGGGGCAGCGCCAGGGCCTGCGCGACCACATCGCCAGCAACCTCGCCCAGACCGCCGGCGCGCTCACCCTGTCCACGGTGGTGATGGTGGCGCTGGTCATCATCGTGGCGATCTGGATGGCGCAGTTCATCACCCGCCGCATTACCACCATGATCGACGGCCTCGGGCGCTTTCAGGCGGGCGAACTGTCCTACAGGCTGGAAGTCCGGTCGAGCGACGAAATGGGCAAGCTGGCCCAGTCGTTCAACAGCATGGCGGATGAGGTGCAGCTCTCCTTCAAGCGTTCCGAAGAAGCGCGGAGCAAGGCCGAAGAGGCCAACAAGCTCAAGTCGGACTTTCTCGCCAGCATGTCCCACGAACTGCGCACGCCGCTCAACGGCATCCTCGGCTACTCCGAACTGTTGCAACTCGAGATCGAGGATCCCGTCCAGCAGGAATTTGCGGCTACCATCCACAGCTCGGGTCAGCACCTCCTCGACATCGTCAACGACGTACTCGACCTGGCCAAGGTGGAAGCCGGGCGAATGGAGCTGAAGCCGGTCGAGCAGGATATCGCCCGACTTGCTGCCGATATCGTCAGCGCCCACCGGGCTCACGCCCAGGCCAAGGGGCTTTCCATCGAACTCACGCTGGCCGACGGCCTGCCGGCGAGCATGATGATTGACGCCCAGCGGGTGCGCCAGATACTTAACAATCTCTTGAACAACGCGATAAAGTTCACTGAAGACGGCCGGGTAGACTTGCGCGTCAAGATGGAGGGAACTCGGGTGGCGCTGGCCGTTTCAGACACCGGCCCGGGAATTTCGCCTGAAGGGCTGGGCGTGATCTTCGAGCGATTCCGCCAGCTGGACCGCTTCATCACCCGCGATCACGGCGGTACCGGCCTCGGCCTGACCCTGGCGCGGGAACTGGCGTATCTGCTGGAGGGTGATCTCGTCGTAGAATCACGTCTTGGCGAAGGTTCCACCTTCACCCTTTTCATCCCGCTGCGGGAGCCGCAGCTCTGATAGACGCCAGACCATGAACGAATCGTCTTCATCCACCCCCAAAAACGTTCTGGTCGTTGACGACAACGTGATCAACCGGCGTCTGGCGTCGGCCTTTCTAGGTCGCCTTGGCTACGTAACCGACCAGGCGGAAGATGGCCCCTCGGCGCTTGCAAAGCTTGAAAACGGGCGCTTCGACATTGTTTTCCTCGACATCAGCATGCCTGGCATGTCTGGTGAAGAAGTGCTGGCCAAATTGCGTACCGACGGCAGGTTCAATGGCTTGTACGTCATCGCCTATACTGCCCACGCACTGCCCGAGGAAAAGCAGCACCTCATCGACGCCGGTTTCGACGACCTGTTGATCAAACCTATCACGATGAAGGCTGTCGAAGCGGTGATGTCTTCCCGATAAAAGGCAGCGGGAGCCATTGAGCTTGCTGGAAAAATCGGATTGTGCATGCGCACAATCGATATAAAAATAAAATATAATATATATAAGACTTGGCCGCGCTTGATAAAACAAGAAGCCTGTCTGCGAGGGAGAAGTGCGACGGGCCCGAAACGGCCGGCCGCACGCCACAGCATCACCGTAATGTAACCATCGTCTAGGAAGGATCTACCCATGCTTGAAGCCTACCGCCAGCATGTTGCCGAGCGCGCTGCACTCGGCATCCCGCCGCTGCCCCTGTCGAAGCAGCAAACCCAGGCTCTCGTCGAGCTGCTGCAGAACCCGCCGGCCGGCGAAGAAGCTTTTCTGGTAGATCTGCTGACCTATCGTGTTCCCGCTGGCGTTGACGACGCCGCCAAGGTCAAGGCCGAGTTCCTGGCCAAGGTTGCCAAGGGCGAGCTGGCCTGTGGTCTGGTTTCCCGTGTGAAGGCTACCGAACTGCTGGGCACCATGCTTGGCGGCTACAACGTCAAGCCGCTGATCGACCTGCTGGGCGACGCCGAAACCGGCGCCACCGCTGCCGAAGGCCTCAAGAAAACCCTGCTGGTCTTCGATTTCTTCCACGACGTCGCCGAACTGGCCAAGGCCGGCAATGCCAACGCCAAGGGCGTGATGCAATCGTGGGCCGACGGTGAGTGGTTCACCTCCCGTCCGGAAGTCCCCGCCAGCCAGAAGCTGACCGTTTTCAAGGTTACCGGCGAAACCAACACCGACGACCTGTCGCCCGCTCCGGATGCCTGGTCCCGTCCCGACATCCCGCTGCACGCGCTGGCCATGCTCAAGAACCCGCGTCCGGGCATCGAAGCTGACGAGCCGGGCACCCGCGGCCCGATCAAGCAACTCGAAGCGCTGGCCGCCAAGGGCAACCTGATCGCCTATGTCGGCGACGTGGTCGGCACCGGCTCCTCGCGCAAGTCAGCGACCAACTCGGTCCTCTGGTTCACCGGCGAAGACATCCCCTTCGTGCCGAACAAGCGCTTTGGCGGCGTCTGCCTCGGCTCCAAGATCGCCCCGATCTTCTTCAACACCATGGAAGACGCCGGCGCCCTGCCGATCGAACTCGATTGCGGCCAGATGGACATGGGCGACGAGATCGAACTGCGTGTCGATGCCGCCACCGCCAAGGTCACCGCACTGAAGAACGGCACCGTGATCGCTGAATCCCAGCTGAAGACCGCCGTGATCATGGATGAAGTCCGCGCCGGTGGCCGCATCCCCCTGATCGTCGGTCGCGGCCTGACGACCAAGGCGCGCGAATTCCTCGGCCTGCCGCAAAGCACCCTGTTCCGCCTACCGCAAAACCCGGCCGACGACGGCAAGGCTTACTCGCTGGCCCAGAAGATGGTCGGCAAGGCGTGCGGCGTCGCCGGCATCCTGCCGGGCACCTACTGCGAGCCGAAGATGACCACCGTGGGTTCGCAAGACACCACCGGCCCGATGACCCGTGACGAACTGAAGGACCTGGCCTGTCTCGGCTTCTCCGCCGACATGGTCATGCAGTCCTTCTGTCACACCGCCGCTTATCCGAAGCTTGTCGACGTCAAGACGCACCGCGAACTGCCGTCCTTCATCTCGACCCGTGGCGGCGTTTCGCTGCGTCCGGGCGACGGCATCATCCACTCCTGGCTGAACCGCCTGCTGCTGCCGGATACCGTCGGCACCGGCGGCGACTCGCACACCCGTTTCCCGGTCGGCATTTCCTTCCCGGCTGGCTCCGGCCTGGTTGCCTTTGCCGCCGCCACCGGCGTCATGCCGCTGGACATGCCGGAATCGGTGCTCGTCCGCTTCAAGGGCAAGATGCAGGAAGGCATCACCTTGCGCGACCTGGTCAACGCCATTCCGCTGTACGCCATCAAGGCCGGTCTGCTGACCGTCGAGAAGAAGGGCAAGAAGAACGTCTTCTCCGGCCGCATCCTGGAAATCGAAGGTCTGCCGGATCTCAAGATCGAACAGGCTTTCGAACTCTCCGACGCCGCTGCCGAGCGCTCTGCCGCTGCCTGTGCCATCGCGCTCAACAAGGAGCCGATCGTCGAGTACATGCGTTCGAACATCACCCTGATGAAGTGGATGATTGCCGAAGGCTACCAGGATGCCCGCACCCTGAAGCGCCGCATCAACGCCATGGAAGACTGGATCGCCAATGGCACGCTGCTCAAGGCCGACGCCAACGCCCAGTACGCCGCCGTCATCGAGATCGACCTGGCCGAAGTCACCGAGCCGATCCTGGCCTGCCCGAACGACCCGGATGATGTGAAAGTGCTGTCCGAAGTCGCCGGCGCCAAGATCGACGAAGTGTTCATCGGCTCCTGCATGACCAACATCGGCCACTTCCGTGCCGCTGCCAAGGTTCTCGAAGGCCGTGCCGACATCCCGACCCGTCTGTGGGTTGCTCCGCCGACCAAGATGGATGCGCTGATCCTGACCGAGGAAGGCTACTACGGCGTGCTCGGCAAGTCCGGCGCCCGCATGGAAATGCCGGGCTGCTCGCTGTGCATGGGCAACCAGGCTCAGATCCGCAAGGGCTCCACCGCAATCTCCACCTCGACCCGTAACTTCCCGAACCGCCTCGGCATCGACACCCAGGTTTACCTGGGCTCCGCCGAACTGGCCGCCATGTGCGCGCTGGCTGGTCGGATCGTTACCAAGGAAGAGTACATGGAGCAGATCAAGCTGGTGAATGCCAAGGCTGCCGAAGTGTACCGCTACATGAACTTCGACCAGATCCCCAGCTTCGTGGAAGCTGCCGAAACCGTCGAAATGTAAGTCATGCTGCCTGAAGTCCAGGCTTGGGCCTGGGCTCGGACATAAAAACGCCCCTGACGGAGTTGTCCGTCAGGGGCGTTTTTCATGGCGGCGAGCCGGCTGCATCTGCCTGCGGACGCGGGGATAGGCCGTTTAAATCCTGGTGGGGACAGGTTCCTCCGGCCGGGTTTCGGTTTTTGCATCGCGTTGTGCAACTATTTTCGACGCCGCCGGGGGCCGGTAACGGATACCCTTGGGCAAACCTTTCACGTCATTCTGTCATGAGCTTTCCGGCTGCCTCCACCCCCGAAATCATCGCCGCCATCGTTTTTGCGGTAGCGGTCGTGCATACGTTCTCCACGAAATTCTTTGCGCATCTGGCCCATATCCAGCCGCGCCACGCCGGGCTCTGGCATTTGCTGGGCGAGGTGGAGGTCGTGTTTGGCTTCTGGGCCTTCGTGCTCGTTGCCGTGCTGTTCTGGTTGTCCGGAAAGGATGCGGCCGTAGACTACGTGGAGGGGCGCGATTTTACCGAGCCGATGTTCGTCTTCGTGGTGATGGTGATCGCGGCGAGCCGGCCCATCGTCACCAGCCTGATTGGCGTGGTTCGCCTGCTGGCTTCGGTGCTTCCCATCCACAGTTCGCTGGCGGTCTACTTTCTTTGCCTGTCCCTGGTGCCACTGCTGGGTTCTTTTGTCACGGAGCCGGCGGCCATGACCCTCGCCGCGCTGATGCTGCGTGACAGCTACTTCCAGCGAGGCCTCTCCAACCGCCTGAAGTACGCCACGCTGGGCATGCTCTTCGTCAATATTTCGATTGGCGGAACGCTGACCCATTTTGCCGCGCCGCCCGTGCTGATGGTTGCGGCCACCTGGCAGTGGGATACGCCGTTCATGTTGTCCACTTTTGGCTGGAAGGCTGCCCTCGCGGTGCTTCTGAATGCCCTTGTGATCACCTGGATTTTCCGGCGCGAACTCGTGGCCAAAGGAAGGGTTGAGAGCGACTCCCGCCGCGCGCCCACACCGCTTGCCGTGGCCGGCATTCACCTGGGCTTTCTGGTCGGGGCCGTTTTCTTTGCGCATCACCCCGTCGTGTTCATGGGGCTTTTCCTGTTGTTCCTTGGCTTCACCGAGGCCTACAAGACCCATCAGGATCGGCTGATCCTGCGCGAGGGCCTGCTGGTTGCCTTCTTCCTGGCAGGTCTTGTGGTGCTTGGCGGCTTGCAGAAATGGTGGCTGCAGCATGCGCTGGTGGGGGTCGAGCCGACGGCGCTCTATTTCCTTGCCACGTCCCTCACGGCGCTTACCGACAACGCCGCGCTCACCTACCTCGCGGCCCAGGTGGACGGCGTTTCGGACAGCTTCAAGTATGCAATCGTTGCCGGGGCCGTGACGGGGGGCGGCCTCACGATCATCGCCAATGCCCCCAATCCGGCGGGGGTGGCAATCCTCAAGTCGAGTTTCGACGACGAGTCGGTGAGTCCTCTCGGCCTGTTTCTGGCTGCGCTGCCGCCAACCTGCGTGGCGATCCTGGCCTTTCAGTTGCTGTGACGGTCTCATGCAGGACCTTTTTCCCGCCGCAAGCGCAGTTTTTTTTTGCTCGCATCCCTGGCGTCGCAGTATGTTTTAAAAAACGTCAAAAACAGTAAAAACACCTTTATTTTTTTAATCGTTAAAAGTGATAATACGAAAAATCTGACTGCTCCATCGCCATGAACCATGACGCCCATCCGTCCCTGACATGCTCAACCCGTGACGCGGCCCGCCTGCTCGGCATCAGCGTTCGCACCGCCCAGCTGTGGGTCGAGGACGGGCGTCTCAGGGCATGGAAGACGCCGGGCGGGCATCGCCGGATCCTGGTCGAATCGGTTGATCGGTTGCTCGACGAGCAGCGTCGGGCCGGCGTGGCTGAAGATCGGCCGTTCGGGATCCTGCTTCTGCGGGAGAACGATGAAGAGCGGGCCGGGTTGCAGAAGCAGCTTCGCCATGCGCTGTCCGTGTGCACCATCAGTACGGCTGCAAGTGGCTTCGAGGGGCTCATCCGGATCGGCGAGACGACGCCGGATGTCTTGATCACCGACCTGGGCGTGACCGGTCTGGATTTTTTCCGGATGATCCATTCCCTTGCCGGACATGTGCGCGAAAAGGCGATGCGGGTGGTGGTCCTGCTGGCGTCCGGTGCCGACCGGGCCGCGGTGAGTGCGCGTCTGCCCGAGGGGGTCGTGCTGGTCGACCCGCCGGTTGATGGTGCCGAACTTGCTGCGCTGGTGTGGGGGCTCCTGTGTCACCTGGCTCCAGCAGCCCCTGCGGGTGTCGGCGGCGTCATGCCGCTTCCCGTTGCGCAAGAGATAGCGGCTGCGAGCTAAGCGCGGGCGAGCGTCGTCAGTCGTCGGAAATAGCTCTGGCGACAAGCTGAGCCTGGTCAGACCCGGTTGGAAGCGTTTTTTTACGCGACACCGCGGCCCGCCGTGGCTAGCAGGAGAGTGTCGCCAGCCGTCGTCCAGGCATCACGCTTTCCTGATAGGCGCGGGCCTGGGCACGATTCAGTTCGGATTGCTGTTCGCCGAAGGCATCGCGCTCTTCCAGACTGCCACGCGTCGCCTCTATGGAGCGGATACAGCGCCAGCGAACACCCGAGCGGGTCATCATTTTCCGCATCGTTTCCCGGTGGTGGTAGGTCATGCAGTGGTAGCAATAGACTTTATTTGTCACTGTTTCCTCGTCACGGCGTATCCCATGCGTTGGCGTGGCTGGGGCTGCAGGCGCGCCTCCAGAATCCTTTCGCAGAATGCTTTCTGCAGGTTTCAGGACCATGACGGAAGTGATCAGGCAGCCGGGCCTTGTCGCCCGTTCAGCGGCTTTGCTCCCGCAGCATGTTCCGGGGCCTGGCCTTCAGCGAGCGGAAGCAGGATCAGGCGGGGGGCGGCTGAGCGCCATGGCCGTTGAATCTCAAGGCCGGGCCCCGAACGGCCCTAGAACGGCGGCGGGCTTGCCAGCCGGAGTGGCTGGCCCGTGAGCGGATGGGGCAGGGTCAGTGCCGTTGCGTGCAGAAGCAGGCGCGGAGCGGCCTTGCGGGTGGCTTCATCGGCGTAAAGCTCGTCGCCAAGAATGGGGTGGCCGATCGCCTGCATGTGTACCCGCAACTGGTGGGTGCGCCCGGTGTGGGGGCGCAGGTCGATGCGGCTGGTGTTGCTGGCGGTGTCGTGCGTCAGTAAGGCGTAGGCGCTGAGCGAGGCTTTGCCGAGTTCGAAATCCACCTTTTGCCGTGGCCGGTTAGGCCAGTCGCAGATCAGCGGCAGATTCACTTCGCCGCTCGCCGCGTCGGGCTTGCCTGCGACTACTGCCACATAGCGTTTTTCGACCTGGCGTTGCTGGAAGGCGATGCTGAGACGGCGTTCCATCGCCGCGCCGCGCGCCATGACGATCAACCCCGAGGTGGCCATGTCAAGGCGGTGCACGACGCGTGCGTCGGGGTATTCGGCCTGTACCCGGGTGGCCAGGCTGTCGGCGTTGGCCGGGCCGCGGCCCGGTACCGATAGCAGACCCGACGGCTTGTCGAGAACGATCAATGCTTCGTCGATGAACAGCACGCAGGGTGCGCCAGGCGGGGGCGAGTAGATCAGCGGCGGCGGGGTGGGCATGGCGGAGCAGCTTCGGCGGGAGCTGCATTCTGGCACAGTCTTTTCCGCGGAGCGCAGGGGCTGCGCCAGGTTTTGGGCGGTGCTATTGCCTTGCTTGAGTCAATCGCGCGTATCGATCAGGGGGGCCCGTCAGGCTACCCTGACTTCCGGCTTCCGGGCCTTTACGTGGCGGACGATCATGTCCCGCAACGCGGCCGGGCAGGGGGCATGGGTGTCGGTGTTGTCGAGCGGGCGGCGAGGAGAGAGGGCGAATGGGGCTTGGCAAGGCCGTGAACGGTGCCGCCGACTGAGCGGGCGGGCCCCGGTCGAACTCAAACCTTGCCCGGCGGTTGGCAATGCTGTGGATTCCGCGGTGCTTTCGGGCGTGCGTCATGCCGCGGCAGCCCTCGATACTCGGAGCGCGAGTCCGGCCGGGGTGCTAACATCATTACCCTTCGAAAACTGAACCTTTACCCTCGATGGAAGAAAAAAACGCACCGGACTCTGCCGAGATCCAGACGTCGAAAGACATGCTCAAAGCCTTGCGTCAGGAGTTCGCGGTTTTTGGCGACTTCAAACCGCTCGCGATCGGCATCGACAAGCAACTGATGGCGCTGCGCCCCGACTTCAGCAAGAAGCTCCTGAGGCCGGCGATGGGCTTGCATACGCGATCGATCCCCTACCTGAAATCTCTGCAAAGCGCAGAACTGCGCTTCAATCTTGACGGCAGCCCGGCCGATCAGGTGTCGCCTGCCCAGCGCGAACTCGCCTCGCAGACCCTGCGCGAGCACTTCAAGGCCCGTGCCGACAAGCACAAGGCCGAGAAAGCCCAGCAGGCCGCAGCCGCAGCTGCCGTAGCCGCGGAACAGGAGCGCCTCCGCAAACTGACTGAACTCGCTGAAAAATTCGGCCGAAAGTAATACATTTACCCGGGGGCGCCTTGGCCGTAGCGGCGGCTGAGAGCACCATGCCCCAGCACTCATCAATGTTCTTGTACGCGGCGTATCGCGTCCCTCCGCCTGAAGCACCCCTGCGGCTGTGGCTGATCTCTCACGCACCGATTTGTTGCATCGTGGAATCACCCATCCGGCGTAACGGCACCGTTTTGGTGCAAACGGGGCGAGATGTGCCGTCAAGTGTTTTGTTTTTCGGGGCTTTTTGCCTGGCACGCTTCTCGCTAATCGAAAAGTGGTATTCCCGCTTCAAAACATGACAGGCGACTGCTGATGGCCAACAATAAATTCTTCAATGAAATGACGGCGGACGACGGGAGCGTTCGTGCCCATTACGCGGCTTATGCCGCATGGCTGCGCGACACACCTTCAGAGCGTATCGCCCGCAAGCGTGCAGAGGCTGATTCCCTTTTTCATCGCTACGGCATCACTTTTGCTGTGTATGGCGAAGAATCGGGAACCGAGCGGCTCATCCCCTTCGACATCATTCCGCGCATCATTCCCGCTGCGGAATGGACGGGGCTTGAAACCGGCATGCGCCAGCGGGTCAAGGCACTCAATGCCTTCATCCACGACATCTACCACGACCAGGACATTCTTCGGGCCGGCCGCATTCCTGCCGAGCAGGTTCTCAATAATGCCCAGTACCGCCCCGAGATGAAGGGCGTCGATGTGCCGTGTAACGTCTATGCCCACATTGCCGGCGTGGATGTGGTGCGCGCGGGGGCAGGTGAGTACTACGTGCTGGAAGACAACCTGCGTGTGCCGTCCGGCGTGTCCTACATGCTCGAAGACCGACGCATGATGATGCGGCTCTTTCCCGAGCTTTTTGCACGCTACCGCATTGCGCCGGTCGAGCACTACCCGGACGTTCTGCTGCACACGCTGCGCAGCGTCGCGCCGGTGGGCGTGACCGACCCGACCGTGGTCGTCATGACGCCGGGAGCGTACAACAGCGCCTATTTCGAACACGCCTTCCTGGCCCAGCAAATGGGTGTGGAACTGGTGGAAGGGCAGGATCTCTTCGTTCGCGAAGACCAGGTCTACATGCGCACCACCCAGGGGCCGCGCCGGGTGGATGTGATCTATCGCCGCGTGGATGACGACTTCCTCGACCCCAAGGCCTTCCGCAAGGATTCAATGATCGGCGTGCCGGGCCTGCTCGACGCCTACCGCGCGGGACGGGTTACGCTCTCCAATGCAATCGGCACCGGCGTAGCCGACGACAAGTCGATCTATCCCTACGTGCCCGAGATGATCCGCTTCTACCTGGGCGAGGAGCCGATCCTCAACAACGTGCCCACCTACATGTGCCGCAAGCCGGAAGACCTGGCCTACACCCTGGCGCACTTGTCGGAACTGGTCGTGAAGGAAGTGCACGGTGCGGGTGGCTACGGAATGCTTGTCGGCCCGGCTTCAACGAAGGAGCAGATCGCAACCTTCCGCAAGTATCTCGAAGCCAACCCCGAAAAATACATCGCCCAGCCCACGCTGGCCCTTTCGAATTGTCCGACCTTCGTCGAGAGCGGCGTTGCGCCGCGTCACCTGGATCTGCGCCCCTTCGTGCTCTCCGGCAGCGAAGTGCAACTGGTGCCGGGCGGGCTGACCCGCGTCGCTCTGAACGAAGGATCGCTGGTGGTAAACTCGTCGCAGGGCGGGGGCACCAAAGACACCTGGGTACTGGAGGCCTGACATGCTAAGCCGAACCGCAGACCATCTATTCTGGATGGCACGCTACATGGAGCGCGCCGAAAGCACCGCGCGCATTCTTGACGTAACCTATCGCCTGAGCCTCTTGCCCCAGAACGGAGAGGACGTCAAGGCGATGTGGGACGGACTGCTCAAGATCATGGAGCTGCAGGACGCATTCCTCGCCCGGCACCCGGTCTTCAGCACCGAGGCCGTGCTCGAGTTCATGATCTTCGACCGCGACAACCCGGGCAGCATCTACCGCTGCCTGCGCGCCAGCCGCGAGAACGCCCACGCCGTACGCGGCACCTTGACCTCGGAGCTATGGGAAACCTCCAACGCCAGCTGGCTCAAGATGCGTGACTTCACGCTGGCCAAGCTCATGGAGAGCGGGCCGGAAGCCTTCTTCGAATGGGTCAAGTACCGCTCGCACCTCTCCCGCGGCGTGACCATCGGCACCATGCTGCAGGACGAAGCCTTGCGCTTCATCCGCCTCGGCACCTTCCTTGAACGTGCCGACAACACCGCGCGCATCCTTGAGGTCAAATACCTCAACCTACTGCCCGGGGCCGAGGATGACACTCACTCCAGCGACTACTACCAATGGAGCGCGCTTCTGCACTCAGTGTCAGCCTTCGAGGTTTATCGCAAGGTCTACCGCGATCAGATCACCCCCATGCGCGTTGCCGAGCTGCTGATCCTGCGTGCCGACATGCCGCGTTCCCTGGCGCGCTGCCTGAAGGAAGTCCACACCAACCTGAGCCGCGTCGCCAACGCCCGCTCGGCCGAAACCGAGCGCCTTGCCGGCGAACTCGAATCGCATCTGCACTTCGGGCGCATCGAGCGGATCTTTGAACGCGGCATGCGTAAGTACCTCGAAGATTTCCGCGATTGCATCTTCGACCTGGGCTGCCGCATCTCCGATGACTTCTTGATTCCGGCTACTGCATAAAAAAATCAATTTATACTTGGCAGAGTCGGAACTGATGTCTATAATGCGCAGCTTGTCGGGGCGTAGCGCAGCCTGGTAGCGCACTTGCATGGGGTGCAAGGGGTCGCGAGTTCGAATCCCGCCGCCCCGACCAAAAGAAACAAGCACTTAGGCCACTCTTCGGAGTGGCCTAAGTGCTTTTCGGCGTCTGGATCGTTTCTGGTTGCCGTATGGTTGCCGTAAGCGGCGGTCTAGCTGGCAGGCCGAACGCTGGGGGCTCTTGGCATCGTGCCCCGGCAGTCGTCTTTCGCTATCGTCGCACGCTGCCGGTGTGTGGGCTCAGGTGCCGCACGTCGGGCACCTCTCTCTTGCTGAACAAGACGCGCGTCCAGTGCCCGCCGGCCTATCGCGCCAGCGCCGCGCTATGACCGCTGATCCTTGCCAAGCCTATGAGTTGCATGCTGCGCGAGCTGATTTATTTCTCCTAACATCTTGACGCGCCTTGATAGTTCTCTATAATGCGGCCTCTCTTGCTGCAGCGTCTCTGGTGACGGAGCGGGCGGTGAAGGGGTTGAAGCCGAAGGTGTTGTATTTTTCGGATGTTGCAGCGGGCTTTGCGTGCTGGGTTTGATTTTTTTGCACGCGGGGCTTGACAGAGGGATTTTGATCTGTAGAATGCGCACCTCTTCGCTGGCGCTAAATTGCAGCGGTTCTTTAAAAAGATGAACAACCGATAGGTGTGGGGTGCTCGATTTGGGGCAGCCTGGCGTGCCAGGCTGCATGAAGAAATTAGAGTACTTGCAGAAATCGTCAGATTTCTGGAGTTTTGTGGATTGAACTTAAGAGTTTGATCCTGGCTCAGATTGAACGCTGGCGGCATGCTTTACACATGCAAGTCGAACGGTAACAGGGAGCTTGCTCCGCTGACGAGTGGCGAACGGGTGAGTAATGCATCGGAACGTACCCAGTCGTGGGGGATAACGTAGCGAAAGTTACGCTAATACCGCATACGCCCTGAGGGGGAAAGCGGGGACCGAAAGGCCTCGCGCGATTGGAGCGGCCGATGTCGGATTAGCTAGTTGGTGGGGTAAAGGCCTACCAAGGCGACGATCCGTAGCGGGTCTGAGAGGATGATCCGCCACACTGGGACTGAGACACGGCCCAGACTCCTACGGGAGGCAGCAGTGGGGAATTTTGGGACAATGGGGGCAACCCTGATCCAGCCATGCCGCGTGAGTGAAGAAGGCCTTCGGGTTGTAAAGCTCTTTCAGACGGAAAGAAAACGCATCGGTGAATACCCGATGTGGATGACGGTACCGTAAGAAGAAGCACCGGCTAACTACGTGCCAGCAGCCGCGGTAATACGTAGGGTGCGAGCGTTAATCGGAATTACTGGGCGTAAAGCGTGCGCAGGCGGTTATGTAAGACAGATGTGAAATCCCCGGCTCAACCTGGGAACTGCGTTTGTGACTGCATAACTAGAGTACGGCAGAGGGAGGTGGAATTCCGCGTAGCAGTGAAATGCGTAGATATGCGGAGGAACACCGATGGCGAAGGCAGCCTCCTGGGCCAGTACTGACGCTCATGCACGAAAGCGTGGGGAGCAAACAGGATTAGATACCCTGGTAGTCCACGCCCTAAACGATGTCAACTAGTTGTTCGGTGAGGAGACTCATTGAGTAACGCAGCTAACGCGTGAAGTTGACCGCCTGGGGAGTACGGCCGCAAGGTTAAAACTCAAAGGAATTGACGGGGACCCGCACAAGCGGTGGATGATGTGGATTAATTCGATGCAACGCGAAAAACCTTACCTACCCTTGACATGTCAGGAATCCTTGAGAGATTGAGGGGTGCCGCAAGGAACTTGAACACAGGTGCTGCATGGCTGTCGTCAGCTCGTGTCGTGAGATGTTGGGTTAAGTCCCGCAACGAGCGCAACCCTTGTCATTAGTTGCCATCATTAAGTTGGGCACTCTAGTGAGACTGCCGGTGACAAACCGGAGGAAGGTGGGGATGACGTCAAGTCCTCATGGCCCTTGCGGGTGGGGCTTCACACGTCATACAATGGTCGGTGCAGAGGGTTGCCAAGCCGAGGTGGAGCCAATCCCAGAAAGCCGATCGTAGTCCGGATTGAGTCTGCAACTCGACTCCATGAAGTCGGAATCGCTAGTAATCGCAGATCAGCATGCTGCGGTGAATACGTTCCCGGTCTGTGTACACCGCCCGTCACACCATGGGAGTGGGTTTACCAGAAGTAGGTAGCTTAACCGCAAGGAGGGCGCTTACCACGGTGAGCTTCATGACTGGGGTGAAGTCGTAACAAGGTAGCCGTATCGGAAGGTGCGGCTGGATCACCTCCTTTCTAGAGAAAACTCTGGACTCGAGCATCCACAACCTATCGGTTGTTTTTTAAAGAACAGTAAGAGGTCAGGCGTCAGCGTTCGGAAAGTGAAGCGTGAGCTGTCTTTCTGGACACTGAGCGGGTCCTCGTACAAGTACGGGGGTCAGTAGCTCAGTCGGTTAGAGCACCGTCTTGATAAGGCGGGGGTCGTAGGTTCGATTCCTACCTGACCCACCAGCGTATCCGGGGGGCAAGGCTCAGCTGGAGAGCACCGGCTTTGTAAGCCGGGGGTCGTCGGTTCGATCCCGACTGCCTCCACCAAAGATCAGAAGCAGCGAATTCGCGATTGAGTTGTACGCGCGTGAGAGTTCTCTTTGTTCTGGTTTTTACCAGTAAGACTGTTCGATCTTTTAACAAAGTGGAAGAAGTGTGCAGTTCTCTGTTGATGAGACGGGGGCTGCATGGGTTGTGTGATTGCATTTTAAGCATCATCGCTGGCTTTTGAACCAGCGCGGTGGTGATGCGCACAAACGCGAGTTCGGCTATGGCGGCGTACTTTGGGGCGACCCAGAGTGCAAGGTTATAGGATCAAGCGAAGAAGTGCATGTGGTGGATGCCTTGGCGATCACAGGCGACGAAGGACGTTGTAGCGTGCGAAAAGCCGCGGGGAGCTCGCAAACAAGCGTTGATCCGCGGATGTCCGAATGGGGAAACCCACCTCTTTGAGGTATCCCCGGCTGAATACATAGGCCGGTGGAGGCGAACCGGGAGAACTGAAACATCTAAGTACCCCGAGGAAAAGAAATCAACCGAGATTCCCCAAGTAGTGGCGAGCGAACGGGGATGAGCCTGCACGACTAAACCGATTACTTAGCAGAACAGTCTGGAAAGGCTGGCGATAGTGGGTGATAGCCCCGTATGCGAAAAGTAGTGGGCGGGTCTGGAGCGTGCGACAAGTAGGGCGGGACACGAGAAATCCTGTCTGAAGATGGGGGACCATCCTCCAAGGCTAAATACTCGTGATCGACCGATAGTGAACCAGTACCGTGAGGGAAAGGCGAAAAGAACCCCGGGAGGGGAGTGAAATAGATCCTGAAACCGCATGCATACAAACAGTGGGGAGCCTCCTTTGTGGGTGACTGCGTACCTTTGCATAATGGGTCAGCGACTTACGTTCAGTAGCAAGCTTAACCGGATAGGGAGGCGCAGCGAAAGCGAGTCTGATAAGGGCGACATAGTTGCTGGGCGTGACCCGAAACCAAGTGATCTATCCATGGCCAGGATGAAGGTGCGGTAACACGCACTGAGGTCCGAACCCACTAATGTTGAAAAATTAGGGGATGAGCTGTGGATAGGGGTGAAAGGCTAAACAAACTTGGAAATAGCTGGTTCTCCCGAAAACTATTTAGGTAGTGCCTCGTGCGGACACTTCCGGGGTAGAGCACTGTAATCGTTGAGGGGGTCATTGCGATCTACCTCGCGATAGCAAACTCCGAATACCGGAAAGTGATACACGGGAGACAGACAGCGGGGCAACGTCCGTTGTCAAGAGGGAAACAACCCAGACCGCCAGCTAAGGTCCCAAATCCATGGCTAAGTGGAAAACGAGGTGGGAAGGCATAGATAGCTAGGGAGGTTGGCTTAGAAGCAGCCCCCCTTTAAAGAAAGCGTAGTAGCCACTAGTCGAGTCGTCCTGCGCGGAAGATGTAACGGGCT
>JADKKC010000027.1 GCA_016720685.1 Zoogloea sp. | reverse complement strand
CATAAGAAGGTTCATCGCACTCGAACTGTGCATCACCGGCGATTCGCCAGCCGCGAGCAGGCCGGCCAGGAGGTCACCGAGTACATCGAAATCTTCTACAACCGGCAGCGAAAGCAGGTCCGACTGGGCGACCTGTCACCTGAATCTTTCCAGCAGCAGTACTACATGCAGCAGATGACGGCTTGAACGCTTGGACTCCACGCTTGCCGATCGACCCCACTGGTTCGCCGAATCGTTTTGGTGCTCTGTTGCGGTGCAAAATAGCTACGAAAGGGATAGGCGAGGGGCCTGCCAAGCTGTTAGAATTCGCGCCGTGGCGGGTCTCCCCGCATTGTAGCGCGGTGAACCTGGTCAGGGCCGGAAGGCAGCAGCCACAGCCGTTTCCTGCAAGTGCCGGGGGTCAGGCTCGCCACCCCAATTTCAAGGGGCGTCCATCAGGATGCCCCTTTTCGCATGTGCGCTTAGCAAGCGCGCACTCCAGCGGTCGCAAGTCGCTTTGTGCATTGACTGCAGCCAACGAAGTGCAGCGCAAATGCGTGCGAGTGGCTCATCGCAGGAAGGACGGTAAGCGCCAAGCGGCTGTTAGATGTGCAAGGGCCGGATACCCGGCGCTGCCACTCCGGGCAAACGGGTGCTGGAAGGGCTGGGTAAGCTTTCTGAGACATCACCTGAAGTTCAACCAGGTCAAATCGGCAGTTGGGTGGTCTCGAACCGGAAATTCCTCGGCTACGCTTTCCGGCAGGGGTCGCTGTAGAGCCAGATAGACTTACAAGAAACGTATTCGGGGCATGGCGAGATGCTCGGGCGGGCGCTGCCTGCCCGAGATCGTCGAACGACTGCGGACCTACATGCCGGGCTGGAAGGCGTACTTCCAACCCAAGTTCTTGAGCCTGCCGGCTGGGTGCCCGAGCCTGATAGAATTCGGCTATGGCCTATCAAGTACTTGCGCGCAAGTGGCGCCCACGCAGTTTCGAGACACTCGTCGGGCAGGAGCACGTGGTTCGGGCGCTGACCCACGCGCTTTCCACCGGCCGGCTGCATCACGCCTATCTGTTCACCGGAACCCGCGGGGTCGGCAAGACCACCATTTCGCGCATTCTCGCCAAGGCGCTCAACTGCGAAACCGGCGTCACGGCAACACCATGTAACCAGTGCTCCGCCTGTCTGGCGATCGATGCCGACCGCTTTCCTGACTACGTGGAAATGGACGCAGCCTCGAATCGGGGTGTGGACGACATGGCGGCGCTGCTCGATCAGGCGGTCTATGCGCCGGTCCAGGGGCGCTACAAGGTTTACATGATTGACGAAGTGCACATGCTCACCGGCCATGCCTTCAACGCCATGCTGAAGACCCTCGAAGAGCCGCCCGAGCATGTCAAGTTCATCATTGCGACAACCGATCCGCAGAAGATTCCGGTTACCGTGCTGTCCCGCTGCCTCCAGTTCAACCTCAAGCAGATGCCTCCGGGGCATATCGTCGCTCATCTCACGCGCCTGCTCGAAGCCGAGGCAGTTCCCTTCGAGCCGGGCGCACTGCGGCATATTGCCAAGGCAGCGAGCGGCTCGATGCGCGATTCCCTGTCGCTGCTTGACCAGGCGATTGCTCATGGCGCCGGCAAGGTGGAGGAGCAGGCGGTGCAGGACATGCTCGGCACCGTTGGTGACGATCACCTTTACGCTGTGCTCGATGCTTTGCGCGCCGGCGATGTGACGGCGTTGATGGCCGCCGTGGAGGGCATGGAGGCGCGTAGCCTGTCGTTCGAGTCGGCATTGCAGTCCCTGGCTGCCCTGCTGCATCGCATTGCGCTGGTGCAGCTCGCCCCCACGGCCTTGACGGATGAGTCCGAGGCTGCTCGCCTTGCTCCCTATTCCGAGGCTTTCGATCCCGAGTTCCTGCAGCTCGCCTACCAGATCGTGATTCATGGGCGTGATGAGCTGCCGCTGGCGCCAGATGAAACCACCGGTTTTTCAATGACGCTGCTGCGCCTGTTTGCCTTCCGCCCGGAGCAGCCTGCAGGGCTGGGCGGGGTGTTGGCTAGCGGTGGAGGCGAGGGGCTGGCGCGTGCCATGCCGGTCGCTTCCCGCGTTGCGGCGCCTGCGATGCGTACGCCAAACCAGACTGCTGCGCGTCCGCCGGCACCGGCAGCAAGCGCGCCCGACCCCATCTCAGCCGCACCACGTCCCGTTGCTTCGGCGCCTGTGCCTGCAAAGATCGATGTTTCTCCGCCGGCGGCGCCAGCCGTCTTCTCCCGCTGCAGCGGTGCAGGTCAAGGCTGCCGCACCGGCTGCGGCAACGCCGGATTTCGGCAGCAGCGTGCCGCCGTGGGAGGATTTGCCTCCCGAAGCCGATGAAATTGCGCCTGTCCGTTCTGCTCCGCGGCCTGCGGCTGCGCCCGCGCCTGTCGAGCTCCCTGCGCCGGTTCCCGCAGAGGCGCGCCTTCCCGAATCCGCAGTCCCGGCGCCTGCGCGCACGGTGGCGGTCGAGCCTCTGTCGGCAGCCCTCGATTGGCATGCACTGCTTGGAGAGCTCGGTCTTGGTGGATTTAACCGCGAGCTTGCCCAGCATAGCGAACTGGTCGGGGTCGCCGATAATGTGCTGAGTTTGCGTCTGTCCCACACCCATCGACATCTGCTGCAGATCAACCGCGGTGGCCCCGAGAAGTTGCAGGAAGCTCTCTCGGCACACTTCGGTCGCGCCTTGCGAGTGAATGTTGAAGTCGGCGAGATCGAAACGCTTACACCGGCTCAGCGCAATCAGGCCGAGAAGGCCGGTCGTCATGCCGCAGCGGTCGCCGCATTGGAGCAGGATCCCTTTGTTCGCGAACTGATCGAACGTTTCGATGCGACCCTGGAAGAAGCGTCTGTCAAATCCCTCTAACCCTCTCTGGAGAAAGTCACCATGATGAAAGGCGGCATCGCAGGCCTGATGAAACAGGCCCAGCAAATGCAGGACAACATGA
This sequence comes from Zoogloea sp., assembly GCA_016720685.1. Lineage (GTDB taxonomy): Bacteria > Pseudomonadota > Gammaproteobacteria > Burkholderiales > Rhodocyclaceae > Zoogloea. Next base: position 62,964 of record JADKKC010000027.1, on the reverse strand, counting down.
AGAAAATGCAGGACAGCCTCGGCGACATCGAAGTCGAAGGCCAGTCCGGCGCCGGTATGGTCAAGGTCACCATGACCTGCAAGTACGACGTTCGTCGTGTCGCCATCGATCCCTCTGTGATGGACGACAAGGAAATGCTCGAAGATCTCGTCGCCGCCGCCGTCAATGATGCCGTGCGCCGTGTCGAGTCCACGACCCAGGAAAAGATGTCCGGCTTCACTTCCGGGCTCAACCTGCCGCCGGGCTTCAAGCTGCCGTTCTGATCAAGCTCCCGTGACATCTCCTTCCAGTCTCGATGCCCTCATCGAAGCCTTGCGTTGTCTGCCGGGCGTCGGGCCAAAATCTGCCCAGCGCATGGCCTATCATCTGCTGCAGCGCGATCAGCGCGGTGCGGCGCGACTGGCAACAGCCCTCGGGCACGCGCTGGAGGTGTTGCGTCACTGTTCCCGCTGCAACACATTCTGTGAAGATGAGGTGTGTTCACGCTGCGCCAACCTGCAGCGTGATGCCGGCCAATTGTGTGTCGTCGAGATGCCCGCTGACCTGGCGATGCTGGAGCAGACACACAGTTACCACGGTCTTTACTACGTGCTCATGGGGCGCTTGTCGCCCCTCGACGGCGTCGGGCCGCGAGAGCTGGGGTTGGAAAAGCTCCTCGCCCGCGCCTTCGACGGCAAGGTGCAGGAAGTGATCCTTGCCACCAATTTCACCAATGAGGGCGAGGCTACCGCCCACATGATTTCCGAACTGCTGCGCAGCCGCGGCTTGAAGGTCAGCCGTATCGCCCGCGGTATTCCTGTTGGCGGCGAACTGGAGCACACCGATACGGGCACCATCGCCCAAGCTTTGGTCGAGCGTCGTTCTCTCTGAGCTTCACCCGCTGCGGAGCACTTGATGAGTAATGAAAGCAAGCCGCTTGCCGGCGTGAAGGTGCTGGAGCTCGGCACGCTGATCGCCGGTCCTTTCTGCACGCGCATTCTTGCCGAATTCGGCGCCGAGGTTATCAAGGTTGAATCGCCCGACGGCGGAGATCCGCTACGCCAGTGGCGCAAGCTGCATGCAGGGACTTCGTTGTGGTGGTCGGTGCAGGCCCGCAACAAGCGCTCGCTCACGGCAAATCTGAAACATCCGGAAGGTCTTGCCATCGTGCAGCGGCTTGCCGCCGAGGCAGACATCGTCGTCGAAAACTTCCGTCCCGGCGTGCTCGAAAAGCTTGGCCTCGGCTGGGACGTGCTGTCGGGGGCCAATCCCGGGCTGGTCATGGTGCGTCTGTCGGGCTTTGGCCAGACGGGGCCGTACAAGGATCGGCCAGGCTTTGGGGCGATCGGTGAGTCGATGGGCGGGTTGCGCTATATCACCGGCTTTGCCGACCGTCCGCCGGTGCGCACCGGTATTTCGATCGGTGATTCCATCGCCGCCCTGTGGGCTGCCATTGGGGCGCTGATGGCGCTGCGCCACCGGGAAGTCAATGGTGGCGCCGGCCAGATCGTCGATGTTGCCCTTTACGAGGCTGTTTTCGCGATGATGGAAAGCATGGTGCCGGAATTCGATGTGGCGGGCTTTGTCCGCGAACGTACCGGCAATGTCATGCCAGGGATCACGCCGTCCAATACCCACACCGCCCGCGATGGCCGCCATATCATCATCGGCGGTAATGGCGATGCGATCTTCCGGCGCCTGATGCGTGCTGTCGGCCGGCCGGATCTGGCTGACGACGCCAGCCTCGCTGATAACGCAGGCCGCGATGCGCGGGCTGACGAGCTGTATGCGCTCATCGGCGCCTGGGTGGAAGCCCGCGACGGAGACGAGGTGCTCGCCGCGATGGAGGCGGCGGAGGTGCCTGCCAGCGCGGTCTACTCGGTGGCCGACATGTTCCGCGATGCTCAGTTTGCCGCGCGTGGCATGTTCGAGCCTGCGACCTTGGCGGATGGTCAGCCCATGCATATTCCTGGAATCGTGCCCAAGCTCAGTGCCACGCCGGGTTCCACCGAGTGGCTCGGGCCGAAGCTCGGCGAGCACACCGACGAAATTCTCACCGGGCTTGGCCTTGCCATGGTGGAAATCGTAGCCCTGCGTGACAAAGGCGCTATTTGACGGCGGAAAGAATCAGTCAGTAAGGCGGCCGGTTTCCGCTGCGCATGTATCATCATGCCCACGTCTTTTATTCTTCCGTGCCACTGACAGCATGCCCACAATTCTAGTGACCGGCGGTGCCGGCTATATCGGTTCCCATACCTGCGTCGAACTGCTTGCTGCGGGATACGACGTGGTTGTGGTCGATAATTTCTGCAACAGCAAGCCCGAGGCCCTGCTCCGCGTTGAGGAACTCGCCGGGCGCGAGCTCGCAGCCTTCTACCGCGCCGACATCCGCGACAAGGCCACCATGCGCGAGTTGTTTCACGCTCATGTCATCGACTCGGTCATTCACTTCGCCGCTCTCAAGGCGGTTGGTGAGTCGGTCGCGAAGCCGCTGATGTACTACGACAACAATATCGCCGGCACGGTGGCACTGGCCGAAGTCATGGCCGAGGCTGGCGTCAAGTCGCTGGTTTTCAGCTCGTCGGCCACGGTTTATGGCGATCCGGCCAGTGTGCCGATCCGTGAGGATTTTCCCACCGGCCCGACCAATCCCTATGGTCGCACCAAGTGGATGATGGAGTTCGTGCTCTCCGATCTGGCCGCGGCAGACCCGGAATGGCGTGTGGCCTTGCTGCGTTATTTCAATCCGGTTGGCGCCCACGCCAGCGGGCGCATCGGTGAGGATCCCAACGGCCTGCCCAATAATCTGATGCCCTACGTGAGCCAGGTCGCGGTCGGGCGTTTGCCGCAATTGCGGGTTTTTGGCGGTGATTATCCGACCGTCGATGGAACGGGTGTCCGGGACTACATCCACGTGGTGGATCTCGCAGCAGGGCACGTGGCCGCAGTGCGTCGGCTGGTCGAGCGGCCGGGCGTCCTGACGGTCAATCTCGGCACCGGGCGTGGCTACAGTGTCATCGAGGTGGTCAAGGCCTACGAGCAGGCCAGTGGTCGGAAGGTCGCCTACGAGATCGTTGCCCGGCGTCCCGGTGACGTGGCTCAGTGCTTCGCCGAAACCGCGCTCGCCGAGCAGGAGCTCGGCTGGCGTGCACACCGTGGCATCGACGAAATGTGCGCCGACGCGTGGCGCTGGCAATCTTCCAATCCACAGGGGTACCCGGATTGAGCAACGAAGACAACATGCCATCCCGCGATGCCTTCAATGTCCTCGGCGGTGCGTTGCAGGCCTGCAGTTACGATCCGCTGACGGGCTGGATGCGTACGGGGTGCTGCGAGGCCGATCCGGGAGACCTGGGGCGTCATCATGTTTGCGTCAAGGTGACGGCAGAGTTTCTGAAGTTCAGCTCGATGCGCGGTAATGATTTGTCCACTCCGCGCCCCGAATACCGCTTTGCTGGCCTCAAGCCCGGGGATCGCTGGTGCCTCTGCGCCTTTCGCTGGCGCGAGGCCTGGGAGGCGGGAGCGGCACCGCCGGTGGTGCTTGCCGCGACTCACATGGCCGCGCTGGACGTCATTCCCCTCGACGCCCTCCAGCTCCACGCCCACGGAGATTGAGGCGCAGGCCGTTCAGAGGCCGGCGACCCATTCGATCAGTGCATCCTGAACGTCCCGGGCGGCGCCGGCGTTGGGGTGGTTGATCATCAGCACAATCGCGTAGCGGTGTCCGTTTCTTGCCAGTACGTAGCCGGCAAGGCTGCGCACGCCGTCCAGGGTGCCGGTCTTGACGTGGGCGTAGCCCGCGGCAGGGCTGTTCGGGAGGCGCCGGCGCGCGGTGCCGTCTACGCCGGCCACCGGTAACGAGGCAACGAGTTCCGGCATCGTTCGGCTGCGCCAGGCCGAGATCAGCAGTTGCCCGAGGGTGTCGGCGCTGACGCGTTCGCTCCGCGACAGTCCGGCGCCGTTCTCGATCACCAGCCCGGCGGTCCCGATCCCGTTCGCCGTCAATGTGCTTTTCACTACGGCGATTCCGGCCGTGATTGAATCCTCGCCCGGCTCGGCAAGTGCGCCAAGGGTGGCGAGTACCTGACGGGCGATGACGTTGTTCGACCACTTGTTCATGTCGCGCAACACTTCCGGCAGGTTTGGGGAAACCGTTCCGGCCAGTGGGCGGGCTTGAGGCGGCGTGGGGCCGTTGCGGAAACGTCCGTCGATTTGTCCGCCAAGCTCCTGCCACAGCGTGCGAAAAACCCCTTCGAAAAGTCGATCCGGTGGAATTGGCGCAATGTTCCAGTCGAAAGGCTCGACGCATCCCTGTGGGAGTGATCCTTCAATATTCAGTTGAAGGCCGGCTGGCGTTTCGGCTTTCGTGGCGGCCAACTGAGCGGTCGGGTCGCCGCAGCTTACGCTGGAAGTGCGTCGGATGCGGCTGTCGAGGGTGATGCCTGCGGGGAGCGGATCGCTCGTTGCAATGGCGCCGCTGGGCGTCGGTACTACCCGGATGCGCATGGCGCCGTAGTCAACCGACAGCGCGTCGGCGCCGGCATTGTAGGGGCGCAGCGGTCGCTGGTCGAAAGCCGCCGGATCGTGGTGCGGGAGGCGGAAGAAGCCCCGGTCGGTGATCACGTCACCGCCAATGCGCCGGATGCCCTGTGCGCGAAGCTCCCGCAGCAGCAGCCAGAGACGTTCCCGCGAGAGGCGGGGGTCGCCGCCGCCAGTGACGAACAGATCGCCACGCAGTATTCCGTTGCTGATGTCGGCACTGCCGGCCACGCGGGTGTTCCAGTTAAAAGCCGGCCCAAGCCGCTCAAGGGCTGCGTAGGATGTGACCAGTTTCATGACTGACGCCGGATTCATGGCTTCCCCGCTGCGGTGGGCGATGAGGGGGGCGGGGACGTCCACGTCCTGGACAAGCAGTGCCGCTGCGCTACGCGGAACTCCTGCCCGTGCCAGGCTCGCCTCCAGGGCCTGCGGCCAGGTTTCGGCATGCGCGGAAGTGGCGGCCAGAATTGGCAGAATGAGCGAAAGCGAGCACAAAAAGAGTGTGGGCGGCATCGGGACGCTGTTGTTTCGGCGCATGGCAGGATTGCGTGTGCGGCTGGAGATTATGCCGCGGGTGGTCTTGCTGTGGCGTGCTGTGGCGCAGCAATCTCGAGAGTCCAGATGGGACGAGAGTCCATCTCGGCGTATTCGGCAGGCCCTCCTGAAATTCGATATTCTCCAATGCTGGCGCGGGTTTAGCGATGCGGCCCTTTTTTTGGGTGCGCATTTTCGCTATACTCAGCGAGTTTTCGGTATTGCGATCTTCGAAGTCTCTTTTATTGAGGTTAGTGGGCCATGAGCGTGGATCAAAAAATGGATGGGAGTCGGCGCCAGCTGTTGCTGGTGACGTCGGCGGCGGGGGGCGTGGCTGTTGCAGCTACCGCTGTTCCGTTTGTCGCTAGCCTGACGCCGTCCGAGCGGGCAAAAGCCGCCGGTGCTCCGGTGGAAGTGGATATCAGCAAGCTGGCTCCGGGCCAGATGATGACTGTCGAATGGCGCGGCAAGCCAGTGTGGATCATCAATCGCACTAAAGAAATGCTGGATTCGCTCAAGAAGACCGAGGGCGAAGTCAGTGACCCGAATTCCGAAAAGCCGATGCAGCCGGAATATGCCAAGAACGAAGGCCGCTCCATCAAGCCGGAAATCCTTGTCGCTGTCGGCATCTGTACCCATCTGGGCTGCTCCCCGTCTGACAAGTTCAAGACCGGAGCCGAAAGCGGTGTAAGCAACGACTGGCCCGGCGGCTTTCTGTGCCCCTGTCACGGTTCCACCTTCGACATGGCCGGCCGCGTCTACAAGAATAAGCCCGCTCCGGACAATCTCGAAATTCCGCCGCACAAGTACGTGGCCGATACCAAGATCCTGATCGGCGAAGACGGAAAGGCATAAACGATGACCACCAAAGCTCAAGCCGTAATGGACTGGATTGACGCGCGTTTTCCGCTGACGTCGACCTACAAGGCGCACCTCTCCGAGTACTACGCGCCCAAGAACTTCAACTTCTGGTATTTCTTCGGTTCGCTGGCCATCCTGGTGCTGGTGCTGCAGATCGTCACCGGCATTTTCCTGGTGATGCACTACAAGCCGGACGCATCCCTTAATGCGTCGGGTGTGCCGGTAGCCTTTGCTTCCGTCGAGTACATCATGCGCGACGTGCCGGGTGGCTGGATCATCCGCTACCTGCACTCCACGGGAGCCTCAGCGTTCTTCGTCGTCGTTTACCTGCACATGTTCCGCGGCATCCTCTATGGCTCCTACCGCAAGCCCCGCGAGCTGATCTGGATTTTCGGTACCCTGATCTTCCTGGCGTTGATGGCTGAAGCCTTCATGGGCTATCTGCTGCCTTGGGGGCAGATGTCATTCTGGGGTGCCCAGGTCATCGTGAACCTGTTCTCCGCGATTCCCGTCATCGGCCCCGACCTCTCCGTCGTGATCCGTGGGGATTTCGTTGTCTCGGACGCGACCCTGAACCGGTTCTTTTCCTTCCACGTCATTGCCGTTCCGCTGGTCCTGATCGGCCTGGTTGCCGCCCACATCGTTGCTCTGCACGAAGTCGGTTCCAACAACCCGGATGGCGTCGAAATCAAGAAGAAGAAGGGTGCCGATGGCCACCCGCTGGATGGCATCCCCTTCCACCCCTACTACACCGTCAAGGACATCGTCGGCGTGGTGGGCTTCCTGATCGTGTTCTCCTTCATCGTGTTCTTCGCGCCTGAAGGCGGCGGCTACTTCCTCGAGTACAACAATTTCATCCCCGCCGATCCGCTGAAGACTCCGCCGCACATTGCTCCGGTCTGGTACTTCACGCCGTTCTACTCGCTGCTGCGTGCGATGGTGTGGCCGTTGTTTGGTCTTGATGCCAAGTTCTGGGGGGTTGTTGCAATGGGTGGCGGTGTCGTCATCATTGCCTTCCTGCCTTGGCTCGATCGCAGCCCGGCGAAGTCGATCCGCTATCGTGGCCCGATTTTCAAGACGCTGTTGGCGATCTTCATCATCGGTTTTGCGATCCTCGGCTTTCTGGGTACCAAGCCGCCTTCCTACGCATTTTTCGGCGTGATCCCGGGCGCTCCTGTAGCTCAGTTGTTCAGCCTGTACTACTTCCTCTTCTTCCTCACGATGCCCGTGTGGTCGAAGATCGACAAGTGCAAGCCTGTGCCTGATCGCGTGACCGGTTAATGAGAATAGAAGCCATGAAAAAACTTTTGACTGCTCTCCTGTTCGCGCCGCTGCTCGCTTTTGCCAGTGACGCCGAGCTGCATCTGGACAAGGCCCCGGTGTCAACCGAGCCGGCGGCCCTGCAGAATGGTGCCAAGCTCTTTGTCAATTACTGTCTGAATTGCCACGGCGCCAGCTACATGCGCTACAACCGGCTGCAGCAGATCGGTTTGTCCGAGCAGATGATCAAGGACAACCTGATGTTCACCGCCGACAAGGTCGGTGAGCCGATGCGTATCGCCATGCAGCGCGACGAAGCCAAGGAGTGGTTTGGTGCAGCTCCGCCCGACCTTACTGTGGTTGCCCGTTCGCGGGCTTCCGAGTTCGGTAGCGGTGCCGACTGGCTTTACACCTATCTGCGTGGTTTTTACCGGGACAGCGAACGTCCGACCGGTTGGAACAACGTGATCTTCGAGAACGTGGGCATGCCGCACGTCCTCTATGAGTTGCAGGGTGAGCAACTTGCCAAAGTGTCCGAGAAAGACGACGGCCATGGCGGCAAGATCAAGGAAATCCATCTCGAGCAGGGCAAGCCCGGCAAGATGTCCAAGGATGAGTACGACAAGGCGACCGCCGATCTCGTCTCCTACTTGGTCTGGATGGGTGAGCCGATGGCCGAGACGCGCAAGACCATCGGTACTTTCGTTATTGCCTTCCTTGGCCTTCTCTTTGTCCTTTCCTATCTTCTGAAGAAGAATTATTGGAAAGACATCCATTAATTGGCGTTTGTTTTGCCGATGCAATCTCTTGCTGTCAGTGAGCAAGACGCACCACGCGCGCGGCGCGTGGTGCGTGATTTAGAGTATTCGTGGGGTAACACAACGATGATGAATTTGTATTCCGGAACGACAGATCCTTTTAGTCACCGGTGCCGTATCGTGCTCTTCGAGAAGGGCATGGATTTCCAGGTGATTGATGTCGATCTCTTCAACAAACCGGAAGACATCGCGGTCATCAACCCGTACAACCGGGTGCCTGTGCTGGTTGATCGCGATCTCGTACTCTACGAGTCGAACATCATTAACGAGTACATCGACGAGCGTTTTCCGCACCCCCAGCTGATGCCGCCCGATCCGATCATGCGTGCTCGGGCTCGCCAACTGCTGCACACTTTCGAGCTCGAACTGTTTTCGCACATCGAAGCCCTCGAAAAAAATCCCAAGGGTGCCGAGAAGGAGCGCGCCCATGTGCGTGACCAGTTGACCCAGCTCGCTCCGATGTTTACCAAGCAGAAATTCCTGCTGGGCGATGAGTTTTCCATGCTGGATGTGGCCATCGCACCGCTGCTGTGGCGCCTTGATCACTACGGAATCGAGTTGCCGCGCTCTGCTGCGCCGCTCATGAAGTACGCTGAGCGCATCTTCAGCCGTCAGGGTTTCATCGATGCGATGACACCGTCCGAGAAAGTCATGCGGCGTTGATTGAATTCCGGGTTGCAGCCAGGCGTGGCTGGCCCGGATTCTTTGCGTTACTTTTTACAGGCTCTGTTCATAGGCCCTGGTTTTCAGCCTTTGTTGCAAGCTGGAGTCTCTGCTTCTCGCCGGAAGGTTCACCTCCATGAGTGAAATCTCCACTAAACCTTATTTGATTCGTGCAATCTTTCAGTGGTGCACCGACCAAGGGCTGACTCCGTACATCGCCGTTGCCGTGGACCGGCACACGATGGTGCCGCGCCAGTTCGTCCAGGACGGCCAGATCGTCCTCAATATCAGTCCGGATGCGACCCAGAGCTTGACCATGGGCAACGAATTGATTGCCTTTCAGGCCCGTTTCAGTGGCGTCGCGCAGAATATATCCGTCCCAATCGAGAACGTTGCCGCCATCTACGCACGGGAAAACGGTCACGGCATGGCATTTGAAGTCTCTGAAATCCCCGCCGTCGAGCAGGGCGGGGACGGCTCCGAATCTGATGCGAAACCGGTGGGTCTTGCTCCGCAGGCCGACCTTCCCGATGAGTCGCTGGAGCCATCCAAGGGCGTCCGAAGCCATTTGAAACTCGTCAAATAATTTCGACTCGGGCTGCCAGTGCTTGATCTTGCTCAGGGAGCAGGGCGCAGGTGCTGGCGTAGAGTCATTCGTTATTCAAGCTTTGAGGTTTTTCAGCATGGCTGCCATGGAATGGACTGACAAACTCGCTCTCGGTCTCGAGCCGATGGACAAGACCCACGTCGAATTTGTCGATGCCTACAATCGACTGCTGAACGTGTCGGGGGCTGAATTGCTGGCTGCGATGGATGCTTTCATCGAGCACTCCGTCGAGCACTTCGAGCAGGAAAACGCCTGGATGGCCAAAATCGGGTTTCCTGGGTGCCACAAGGCCGAGCATGATCGTGTACTTGCCGTGTGCCGGGATGTGCGCAAGCGCATGGAGCGGGGTGACGCGGCGATCGGCCGGCAGCTGATCCAGGAGATGCCGCTGTGGTTCGACAATCACGTGGCGACGATGGACGCCGCTTTGTCGTCCTACATCGAATCAATCGGATTTGACACCGAAACCGGTGAAGTCCGTAGCTCACCAGAGGCCGGGTGCGAGGACGGTTTGTCCGCCTGTTGCACTCCGCCGACGACTCCAGAGTTGCCCCAGACTCAATCGGCTGCGGCCCAGACCGCCTGATTTCGGCCGAGCCCCGAGGCCTGCGGCGCTGTGCTGCCGCGGCCAATCCGGATGCTCGGTCACTGCCCTCGAGTTCCATCTTCGGTCGCCGTCCTGCCTGGCAGTCTCTCTTCCGTAAATAATTAATACCTCAAGTCGAGCCCAGTAATGACGATATCCCGCTCACGTGTGTTTACATGGTAGGCGGGTGATGTCTTTTGTACGAGTCAATAGCGGCGAAGTTGAAATCGGCAGGCCCGTGCCATGGGCGCTCTATGACGACCGGAAGCAGCTCCTATTGGCACGTGGGGTTGTGGTCGAAACCGAAAACCAGAAGAAGGCGCTGATGGAGAGAGGGCTCTTTCGCAAGCTTCCGATCAGCGATACGCGTCTCAACACTGCGGATGGTGGCGAGAAGCCCGCCGATGACCAGTGTGGTTTCGACGAGATCAGGCTCGATATCGGGGACACCCTGCAGCTACAGGCTCAAGGGGATGCAGGGCAGGCGCGCTATTACGTCAAGCTGATCGGCTATCTGAAAGGCAAGAGCGTCATCGTTTCGACGCCGACCCAGGATGGCAAGGTTCTGCTTATGCGTGAAGGACAGGGTTTTGTCGTGAGGATGTTCTCGGGCAAAAGCGTCTATGCCTTCGGGACGACAATCTACAAGGTGGCCAATGTTCCGTTTCCCCATCTGCACCTGAGCTACCCGGCCCAGGTGCGTGGGCTGGTCGTGCGTCGCGGGGCGCGGGCGCGGGTCAATCTGATCTGTGCCGTGATCGGAGCGGATGGCCGTCCGCATGCAGCTTCGCTGGTGGATCTGAGTACCGGCGGCGCGATGCTGACTGCCAAGGTTCCGATCGGTGTCAAGGATGAAAAAATCTCGATCAAGTTCCGCGTTGTCGTCAGCGATGTCGAGCAATACCTGACGATTCCAGCGCTGCTGCGCTCGGTGCATTTCGGTGCGCATCAGGAAGGCGAGGCGCCGCTGGTTAGCCACGGCGTTCAGTTTGACGACCTGTCCCATGCGGAACAGGTGGTTTTGTCGGCCTTTGTTTACCGCGTTTTATTCGAGGAAAGCGTTGAAAGCTGAGCACGGCCTGGCGACCAGCGCGGACCTGGGCCAAGGAAGGGGAAATCCGGTTTGGGGCCTTGTCCGGTCACAATGTCGGAAATCGCCTTGCCGGAGCCGCAGGCGAGGGTCCAGCCCAGGGTGCCGTGGCCGGTATTGAGGTACAGGTTGGCAATGCGGGTCTGCCCGATCAGGGGGACGTTGCTCGGTGTGGCTGGACGCAGGCCGCACCAGTGCTCGGCGCGGGAGAGATCGGCAACGCCTGGCAGGTGGTCCTCAAGCCAGTCCATGATTGCTGCGCCGCGGGCCGGATTGGGCGAAAGGTCGTAGCCGACGAGTTCTGCTGTACCTGCCACCCGCAAGGCGTTGCCGAGCCGGGAGCACACCACGCGACGTGATTCGTCGGTCAGGCTCAAGTGTGGGGCTCGGGCCTCGTCGAGAATCGGCACGGTGATCGAATAGCCCTTGACCGGGTAGATCGGGAGCGCAATTCCAAACTAACAGGCGAGGAGAGGGCTGTAGCTGCCCGCTGCCAGCACGACGGCGTCGGCACGCATGACGCCAGCGCGGTTTTCGCCATCAAATACGCGTACGCCCATGATTTTTCCATGGACGACATCGAAATCGTAAACGCGGTTGTTCAGGCAAAAGTGAACCCCGGCCTCCTGCGCCTTCTGGGCCAGTGCTGCGCAGAACAGGTGGGCGTTGCCGGTTTCGTCGTCAAGTCCGTGGAGCGCTCCAGCCAGGCGCGGGCGCAGCGCAGCGAGGGCGGGCTCGACGGCGATGGCCTGGTCGGGATCGAGGATGCGGCCGGCGATGCCGAAATCCTGTAGCAGCTTGAGCTTGGCGGGCAGGTGGGCGAATTCGCGGGGGGTTTCAAAAAGATGGAGGATGCCGCCTTCGCGGGATTCGTACTCGATGCCGGTGGCGGCGCGCAAGGCACGCAGTTCGAGGCGGCTGTAGGCGGCCAGGTGGGCGATGGCAGCGGTATTGCGGGCGGTTCGACCGGGCAGGCATTCGCGCAGGAAGGATGCCGCCCAGTGCCACTGGGCGGCATCGGCGCGGAGCCGGAACAGCAGCGGTGCATCCTCGCGGCCCAGCCAGCGGAGCACGGTGGCGGGGGCCGACGGGTTGGCCCAGGGTTCGGGATGGCTGACGGAGATTTGTCCGCCGTTGGCGAAGCTGGTTTCGAGGCCCGGACCGGGCTGGCGGTCAACGACCGTTACGCTGCAGCCTGCCTGGGCGAGATACCAGGCGCTTGTGACGCCAGCGAGGCCGGCGCCGATGACCAAGACTTCCATGATGCTTTGGGAAAAGTGCTCCGGATGGGGCGGGGATCCGCCGCTTTTCAATCGAGCCCGCAATCATAAACGACGAAAGCTCGCGATCCGGGCGATAATCTTCACTTTTAGAGGTTATCCCGGAGAACCGAGTCATGCGTCGAGTCACGCTCACCCAATTCCTTATCGAACAACAGCGCAAGGGCCTGATGGGGGCCGATTTGCGCTTGTTGATGGAAGTCGTTGCCCGGGCCGTCAAGGCCATTGCAGTCAACGTGTCTAAAGGCGCCCTGGCCGATGTGCTCGGCGAGGCCGGTAGCGACAACGTGCAGGGTGAGGCGCAGAAGAAGCTCGACGTCATCGCCAACGACATCCTGATCCAGGCCAACGAATGGGGCGGCCATCTGGCGGCGATGGCCTCCGAAGAGGTCGAAGAGATTCGCCCGATCCCCAGCGACTATCCGCGAGGCGGCTTCCTGCTGCTGTTCGATCCCCTCGACGGTTCGTCCAACATCGACGTGAATATTTCCGTCGGCACCATTTTCTCGGTGCTCAAGTGCCCCGAGGGCACTGCGCCGCCCACCGAGGCCGATTTCATGCAGCCGGGTACTTCCCAGGTGGCGGCAGGCTATTCGGTGTACGGCCCGGCCACCCAGCTGGTCCTGACCGTGGGCGACGGCGTGCATGGCTTCACGCTGGATCGCGAGATGGGCAGCTTCATCTACACCCATCCCAACATGACGATTCCCGAGGACACCAAGGAATACGCCATCAATGCTTCCAACCAGCGCTACTGGGAGCCGCCGGTACAGCGCTACATCAGCGAGCTGCAGGCCGGCAAGGAAGGCCCCCGCGAGCGTGATTTCAACATGCGCTGGGTCGCCTCGATGGTTGCCGACGTGCATCGCATCCTGACCCGTGGCGGCGTCTTCATGTACCCGATGGACAGCAAGATGAAGGCTCAGGGCGGCAAGCTGCGCCTGATGTATGAAGCCAACCCGATGGCCATGATCGTCGAGGCCGCCGGCGGTGCCGCCACCACGGGGCGCGAGCGCATTCTCTCCATTCAGCCGACCAAACTGCATCAGCGCGTGCCGGTGGTGCTGGGTTCGAAGAACGAAGTCGAGCGGGTGACCCGCTACCACAACGAGGGCTGATTTCCGGCCTCCGTCCGGGCTGGCCGGGCCGCGCTTTCTGCCGGCCCCTTGCCCGGACGCATCAAGTTTGAATCGTTTTCATCCGGCATGGTCGAACCTGACAGCTTGTGCTGCTAACGTCTGGTGAAGCCATGTCAATCCCCTTCGAGCCTGCTCCCCTTCCGCCTTCCGACGAAGAGCTGGGCGCCCTGCGCGAGGCCATTGAAGCGGCCTGTCGGCGGCCTGAAGCCGAATGCGTCGCCGCGCTGATCGACGAAGCCCGATGTCCTGCGGAGCTTGCAGTCAGGCTGTCGGTGCGGGCTGAAAGCCTGGCCGCCGGGGTACGCCAGAGTCGCATGCGGGCCGGCGGTGTCGATGCGCTGATGAACGAGTTCTCTCTCGACAGCAGCGAAGGCGTCGCCCTCATGTGCCTGGCCGAAGCCCTGCTGCGGGTGCCGGACGAAGCCGGGCGCCTGCGCCTCATCCGGGACAAGCTGCGCGACCGGGACTGGTCGGGCCATGTCGGCCACAGCCCCTCGCTGTTTGTCAATGCGGCTGCCTGGAGCCTCGCCCTGACAGGCCGCCTGCTGGCGCCCGAAGACGCAGCCCGTGTGCCGGGGGCCCTGGCCCGCATTGCCGCGCGGGGGGGCGAGCGGCTGATCGGCGAGGCGATGGAGTGTGCGATGCGCCTGGTCGGCCAGCAGTTCGTGCTCGGCGAAACCATCGAGGAAGCCCTTGAACGGGTGGCCGGCGAGCCTGCCGCCGACTACCGTTACTCTTTCGACATGCTCGGCGAGGCGGCCCTGTGTGCCGATGACGCCGAGCGCTATGCCGCCGCCTACGCCCACGCCATCCGCGCGATTGGTATCGGCGATGCTTGGCGTGGCGTCCACAAGGGCAACAGCATCTCCATCAAGCTGTCGGCGCTTCATCCGCGCTACCAGTGGTCCCAGCGCGGGCGCGTGATGCACGAGTTGCTGCCGCGGCTGCGCCACTTGTGCCTGCTCGCCAAGGGGCAGGACATCAGCCTCACCATCGACGCCGAGGAAGCCGACCGGCTGGAGTTGTCCCTCGACGTCCTGGGCGCCCTCGTCGCCGATCCTGAACTCACCGACTGGGCGGGCCTCGGTTTTGCAGTGCAGGCCTACCAGAAGCGGGCTCCCTTCGTCATCGACTGGCTGATCGCCATGGCCCGCCGCCATCGCCGCCGGCTGATGGTGCGCCTCGTCAAGGGCGCCTACTGGGATACCGAGATCAAGCGAGCCCAGCAGGATGGCCTTGTCGATTACCCGGTCTACACCCGCAAGGCCCACACCGACCTGGCCTACCTGGCGTGTGTGCGGCGCTTGCTGGCGGCGCCCGACGCGATCTTTCCGCAGTTCGCCACCCACAACGCGCACACGGTTGCTGCGGTGCTTAGAACCGGCGGTCGCTTCCGGCCGGGGGATTACGAATTCCAGTGCCTGCACGGCATGGGTGAAGCGCTCTATCGCCAGCTTGTCGCCTCCGAAGAGCCCGCGATGCGTCGGCCGGTACGCGTGTATGCGCCCGTTGGCAGCCACCGGACGCTGCTCGCCTACCTCGTTCGGCGCCTGCTTGAAAACGGCGCCAACACCAGCTTCGTCAATCGCATCGTCGACGAGAAGGTGCCGCTCGGCGAACTGCTGACGCACCCGGTCGATACCGCGCTGGCGGGCGGCTGCGCGCCCCATCCGGGCGTTCCGCTGCCGGTCGGGCTCTATCCGGACTGGCGTAACAGCCGGGGTTTCGACCTTGCCGCGGCGCCGGTGCGCCGGGCCTTTCTTGCTGCCCTTGAAAAAAGCCGCGCCGACGTGCCGACGGTTGGCCCGCGTATCGCTGCCGAAACAGTGCCCGACGAGGCCGGTTTGGTCGAAATCTGCAATCCGGCGTGCCAGGACGAGGTGCTTGGCCGCGTTCGCTCCGCCACGCCCGCCGATGTCCAAGCGGCCCTGCAGGCGGCCAGTGCCGCGGCGGCGGCCTGGGCTGGCGTTGATGCCGAAGCCCGTGCCACGCCCTCGAACGCGCCGCCCAGGCCCTCGAAGCCCGCAGCCATGCCTTTGTCGCCCTGCTGGTGCGGGAAGCCGGCAAAACGATCGCAGCAGGCCAGGGCGAAGTGCGTGAGGCGGCCGATTTCTGCCGTTACTACGCGGCCCGCCTGCGCGCGGGCGACCTGACCGGCAGCCAGCCCCTTGGTGTTGTGGTGGCGATCAGCCCGTGGAATTTTCCGCTGGCGATCTTCGTCGGGCAGATTGCCGCGGCGCTCGCTGCCGGTAACCCGGTGATCGCCAAGCCTGCCGGGCAGACGCCGCTGATTGCCGACCGGGTCGTCGCGCTGCTGCACGAAGCTGGCATCCCGCGCCCCGTGCTGCAGTGCCTGCCCGGCCGCGGCGGCGACGTTGGCGCTGCTCTGGTGGCGGATTCGCGCGTGGCCGGGGTGCTGTTTACCGGCTCGACGGCGGTGGCGGGAGGCATCCAGCGCCAGCTCGCCGCCCGCGGCGACGTGCCGCTGATTGCCGAAACCGGCGGCATCAACGCAATGATTGTCGATTCCACCGCGCTGCCCGAACAAGTGGTGACCGATGTGATCGCCTCGGCGTTCGATTCCGCCGGCCAGCGCTGCTCGGCGCTGCGCCTCTTGTGCGTCCAGGAGGACATTGCCGACAGGGTGCTTGCGCTGCTCGACGGCGCAATCGCCGAACTTGAACTCGGCCCCACCGACAGTTTTTCTGCCGATATCGGCCCCCTGATCGACCAAGCGGCGCGTCTGCGGGTCGAGGCCTACATCGACGCCATGCGCGCCAATCGCCATCGGGTGCTCACCCGCAGCCTGCCCGACAACTGCGCGAAAGGGCATTTCGTGGCGCCAACACTCATTGAACTGGCGTCGCCATGGCAGCTCGACCGGGAGGTTTTCGGGCCGGTGCTCCACGTCATCCGCTACGCAGCCTGCGATCTCGACGATCTGCTCGACGCGCTTGCCGCCACGGGCTACGGCCTCACCCTCGGCATCCAGTCCCGGGTGGATGAAACCATTGCCCACATCACCGGCCGTGCGCGGGTCGGTAATATTTATGTAAACCGCAACATGATCGGTGCGGTTGTCGGCGTGCAGCCGTTTGGTGGCGAAGGCCTCTCCGGCACCGGTCCCAAGGCCGGCGGGCCGCTGAGTCTGCGGCGCCTGGTGCGCGGCGCCCCGCTGCCGCTGGCGGCTCTGGCGCGTCCAGCGCACTTCCGCGCTCGACGACATGGAGGCGTGGCTTTCCGGCGACGCGGTGCCGCTGGACGAGGCTGCCCGCTGTCGCCTGCGCGACCACCTTGCGGCCTACCGCAGGGCATCGCTGGCCGGCCTTGTGCTGGCCTTGCCGGGGCCGACCGGCGAAACCAACACCCTCGGCTTTTATCCCCGCGGCGCAGTCCTCGGCCTTGCCGACGGTCTCGAAGCCTGGCTGCACCAGCTTGCCGCAGTGCTGGCTACCGGCAACCTTCTGCGGGTTCTGGCCGGCCAGCCGGCCGAAGCCTGGTTGTCGATGCTGCCGCCGGCCCTGCAGGCCCGGGTTGAACGTTGCACGGATGCCTTTGCCGGCTGCGCCGCAGTGCTCGCCGATTTGCCGGCACCCGAGACAGCCCGCTGGCGCCGCGCCTGTGCGGAGCAGGAAGGGCCGATCCGCCCCTTCCTTGCGCCAGAGCCGGCCTATGCCATCGAACGCCTCATCGTGGAGCGCTGCATCACCGACAACATCACCGCCTGCGGTGGCAATCCGCGCCTCATGCGGCTCGGCAACGCCTAGAGCGGTGACGGGCGGGTAGAATCCGTTCCGTGCCGCGCCATGCCCTTGTTCTTCGTCTGCTGCTGATCCTGCTTGCCCTCGGGTTTGGCGGCGCGGTGCGCGCTGCCGGAAGCGTTGTGCTGGTCGTGCCCGACGAGCTGCGTCCGGTGCTCGTCAAGCACCTGGATTTTCTTGATCGTCGCAAAGACGAGATCGACGCGGCCGGGCGCGTTGCACTGCTGCGCCGGGCGCGCAAGGAAGTCGAAGAAATCCTCGCCACCGAAGGCTATTTCTCGGCCTCCATCGAAGGTGATGAGGCCGACGACGACTTCCGCATCGTGGTGACGCCGGGCGTGCGCAGCACCATCTCAAGCGTGCGGCTGGATTTTGCCGGTGATCTGAGCCGCGACGAAGGCGATCGTCCGGCCCGCCTCGCCGCGCTGCGGGAAGCCTGGGGCCTGCCGGTCGGCCAGCCTTTCCGGCAGGCCGACTGGGACGCCGCCAAGCAGCGCGTGCTCGACGCCCTGAGTGCCCGCGAATACGCCGCTGCCGCGATCACCGACAGCGAGGCGCTGATCGACCCGGCCACGGCCAGCGCCGCACTGAGCGTAACGGTGGATTCCGGCCCGGTGTTCCGCTTCGGCCCGCTTGAAATCACCGGCCTTGTCGATTACGACCGCTCGCTGATCGAGCGCTACCGCCCGCCCACGCCCGGCGAGCTCTACAGCCAGGAGCGCCTGCTGCTGTTCCAGAGCGCCCTGCAGAACACCACTTATTTTGCCTCGGTCGTTGTCGACATCGACCGCCATAGCGCCACGCCTGAAGCCGCGCCGGTGCGCGTGCAGGTCACCGAGGCCAAGCCGCGACGCGTCGGTTTCGGATTCGGCGTCAGCAGCAGCACCGGCTACCGCGTCGAAACCAGCTATCGCGACGCCCATTTCTTCGACCGGGCCTACAACCTCGTCAGCGGCCTGCGAATCGAGCAGCGCCGCCAGCTCGTCTATGCCGATGTTTTTCTGCCGCCCTCGCTGGACGGCGCGCTCGACAGCGTGGGCGTGCTTGCCGAGCACACCAACATCGCCGGCCTGCAAACCCAGCGCCAGTCCATCGGTGTGGTTCGTACCCTGCCCAGTGGCAACATCGAAAACCGATTTGCACTCAATTACCAGCACGAGGCCCTGGCACCGGACGGCAGCCTGAGCACCCGCCGCAGCGCGCTGACGGCCAACTGGTCCTGGACCCACCGCAGCGTCGACAGCATCCTCGATCCGCACCACGGCCACGTGCTCAACCTGCAACTCGGCGGCGCGTCGCAAGTGCTGTTGTCCGACCGCAACTTCGTCCGCATGTATGGCCGCTACCAGCAGTTCCTGCCCGCCTTCGACCGGGACGTGATCATCCTGCGTGCCGAAGGCGGCATCACCATTGCCGCGTCCCGCGACGGTGTGCCGCAGGATTTCCTGTTCCGTACCGGCGGCGCGCAAACCGTGCGGGGTTACGCCTACCAGAGCCTGGGCGTCACCGACGGCAGCGCCACCGTTGGCGGGCGCTACCTTGCGGTGACCAGCGCCGAGTATGTTCACTGGTACAAGGGCGACTGGGGCGTTGCCGCCTTCGTCGATGCCGGCAACGCCAACGACGAACGCAAGCTCTTCAAGATGAACCTCGGTTACGGCATGGGCCCCCGCTGGAAAAGCCCGGCCGGCCCGATTGCGGTCGATCTCGCCTACGGCCAGGCCGACCACCGCGTCCGGCTCCAGTTTTCCATCGCCATCGCCTTCTGACGCGCCCACAACTTTTGCCGGGGCCGGGGGCTCCAACGCAAAAGCACGCCACCACAAACACAACAACGAAAACCCCGGGAGCCTCCATGCCCAACCGCCTCCAGCACGAAACCTCCCCCTATCTTCAGCAGCACGCCGACAACCCGGTTCACTGGTGGCCCTGGTGCGACGAAGCCCTCGAACTCGCCCGCCGCGAAGACCGGCCCATCCTCCTCTCCATCGGCTACTCCGCCTGTCACTGGTGCCACGTCATGGCCCACGAATCCTTCGAGGATGCCGAAGTGGCGGCGCTGATGAACCGCCTGTTCGTCAACATCAAGGTGGATCGGGAAGAGCGCCCCGACCTCGACCAGATCTACCAGTCTGCCCACCAACTGCTCGCCCGGCGCGGCGGCGGCTGGCCGCTTACGGTTTTCCTGACGCCCGACGGCACGCCATTTTTCAGCGGCACCTATTTCCCCAAAACACCCCGCTACCGGCTGCCGGGCTTTCCCGATCTGCTCGAACAGATTTCCGCCGCCTTCCATAACCAGCGTGCCGCCATCGACGAGCAGGACGCCAGCCTGCGTGCGGCACTTGGCCGCAGCGACGCCACCGGCCGCGCCCATCCGTCGGATTTCAGCCCCGCCCCGCTCAAGTCGCTGATCGCCACACTGGCGTCCACTTTTGATGCCCGCCACGGCGGCTTTGGCGAAGCGCCCAAGTTTCCCCATCCTGCCGACCTCGATTTCCTGCTCGGCAGCGGCGAGGGGGCAGCCCGTGACATGGCCCTTAAAACCCTGCGCGGAATGGCCGGGGGTGGCATTTTCGACCAGCTCGGCGGCGGCTTTGCCCGCTACAGCGTCGACGAACGCTGGGCTATTCCCCACTTCGAAAAGATGCTCTACGACAACGGCCCGCTGCTCGCGCTCTACGCCGACGCCTGGGCCCTCACCGGCGAGCCCTTGTTTGCCCGCGTCGCGGAGCAGACGGCCGAGTGGGTGCTGCGCGAAATGCGCCTCCCGGAGGGCGGCTTCGCCTCCTCGCTGGACGCCGATACCGAGCACGAGGAGGGCCGGTTCTACGTCTGGGACAAGGCCGAGGTCCGCAGCCTGCTCGACGAGCGGGAGTTTCACGTGCTGTCCCGCCACTACGGCCTTGCCCGGGCGCCCAACTTCGAGGGCCGCCACTGGCATTTCCACATCGCCGAGCCGCTGGACGACGTGGCGGCCAATCTCGGCCTGGATCAAGCCGAGGCCGAAGCGCTTCTCGCCAGCGCCCGTGCCAGGCTCTTCGCCCGGCGCGAAACCCGCACCCGGCCCGGCCGCGACGACAAACTGCTGGTCAGCTGGAATGCCTTGATGATCCATGGCCTGATCCGCGCCGCCCGCGTCTTCGACCGTCCGGACTGGCTTGCCGCGGCCACCCGTGCCATCGACTTCATCCGCAGCACCCTCTGGCGCAACGGGCGTCTGCTGGCAACCTGCAAGGACGGCCGCGCCCACCTCGATGCTTACCTCGACGATCACGCCTTCCTGATCAACGCCCTCGTCGAAAGCCTGCAGGCCGGCTATCGCGCGGAAGACCTCGAATTTGCCGAAGACCTCGCCGACGCCATGCTCGACGACTTCCAGGATCAGGCCGGCGGCGGCTTCTACTTCACCCGCCACGACCACGAAACCCTGATTCATCGCCCCAAGGGCGCCCACGACAGCGCCATGCCGTCCGGCAACGGAATCGCCGCCCAGGTGCTCGGCCGGCTCGCCCACCTCACCGGCGAGACGCGCTACCTGGCTGCAGCCGAGCGCACCCTGCAAGCTTATTACCCGGCCCTTCGCGCCAGCCCCGGCGGCTACGCCAGCATCGCCGTCGCACTGGCCGAACAGCTCGCGCCGCCGCCGGTCGTCGTGTTGCGCGGCCCTGCAACAGACCTTCCCGCGTGGCAGCGCAAGCTTGCCGCCCACTATCGTCCCGGGCCTGCTTGTGCTGGCACTGCCCACCGGCCTGCGCGGCCTGCCGCCCGTGCTCGACAAACCCGCCGGCGATGCTGTCAACGCGTGGCTGTGCCGGGGCGTTGAATGCATGCCACCGGCTTCCGCTTGGTCGAGTCTCGAAGCGGAGCTCATAAAAATTGGCAAACCCGCGTGGGCGGACTAGACTTCGACGCGCCGTTATCTGCCACACAAACCGAGAGGATCACAATGAAGAAACTCGTTGCTGTTGCCGCCATTGCCGGCCTGATGGGCTCCACCGCCGTTTTCGCCGATGCCGGCGCAGATCTGGCCAAGGGCAAGAACTGTCTGGCCTGTCACGCCGTCGATAAGAAGCTGGTCGGCCCCGCTTTCAAAGATGTCGCCGCCAAGTACAAGGGTGACAAGACCGCCGAAGCCAAGCTGATCGAAAAGGTCCAGAAGGGTGGCGTTGGCGCCTGGGGCCAGATCCCGATGCCCCCCAACCCGCAGGTCAGCGCCGCCGAAGCCAAGACCCTGGTGGCCTGGGTGCTCAGCCAGAAGTAATCTGCGCCTGCAGAACCAAAGCCAGCCTGCGGGCTGGCTTTTTGGCGGTGTGTTCTTCGGGCCGCCCCCCCCCGGGGGGGGCCCCTTTGTACAAACACGCAACGCACCGGCCGCGGCAAAATTCCCGGTTTGCTTTTGTCCCGATGTTGCGAACATGCAACAGTCCACGGCCTGGTGGCATCCAAAAAACAACGCTGTCCTTGCCCTTGCCTTCCCTTCGCACGGACAATGCACTCCAACTTCTCGTTAGAGAGGTGAAATTGGTCGGCCCCGTGAAATCGGCGCGTGCCAGTCTTCAATCAAGAGGAGAAACATATGCAAAAGAAATTGATCGCTCTGGCCGTCGCCGGCCTGGCTTCCACCGGTGCCTTCGCTCAGTCCAACGTGACCGTTTACGGTGTTGCTGACGCCACCTTCGACGTCGTCCGTGCTTCCAACGGCAATGCTGTCCAAGAGCTGGGCAACACCACCCGCGTGTCCACCAACTCGTCCTACGTCGGTTTCAAGGGCGCTGAAGCGCTGGGCAATGGCCTGACCGCCGTGTTCCAGTTCGAAAGCGGCGTTGGCTTCGACAACACTGGCTCGCTGGGCGCCACCCGTGACAGCTTCGTTGGTGTTTCCAGCGGTTTCGGTACCGTTGTTATGGGTAACCTGACCGGCCCGACCCGTGCCCTGGGTGGCGCGGTTGACGTCAACTCCGGTGCCACCGGCATTGGCACTAACGGTGGCCTGATCGGCAAGCTGGGCAACTACCTGACCGAACATGACCAACACTTCGGGCGACTACAAGCCTAACGGTACTTGCGATCGTTCCACCACCTGCGTGTCGATCTTTGACAACCGCTGGAAGAACGCCGTTGCTTATGTTTCCCCGAGCTTCGCCGGCCTGAGCGCGACCGTTGCTTACGTCGCCAACGAAAACAAGAACTTCCGTGGCGCTGCGACTTCGTCCAACATTACTGGTTTTGACGCTGGCCTGAAGTATGCCAACGGCCCGATCATGGCTGCGGTGACTTACAACGCCGTGTCCTTGGGTAACTTTGTCGCGAATACCGCTGGTGGCACCGACGTCAGCAACTTCCGTATTGGTGGCTCCTACGACTTCGGCATCGCGTCCATTCGTGCTCTGTTCGATCGTACCCGTGCTGATCACGTCAGCGGCAATCTGAATACCGTTACCCAAAACGTCTTCGGTCTGGGCGGCACCTTCAACGTGACCCCGGCTGGCAAGATCATTGGTCAAGCTTACTTTGCCCGTGACCTGAAGGGTAACGGCAGCAGTCTGGATGACACCGGCGCCAAGCTGTTTGAAGTTGGCTACGAGCACAGCCTGTCCAAGCGCACCATCCTGAAGGCTGTGTACGCTCACCTGAACAATGACAAGCAAACTGCTTACGATTTCGGCATCAACGCTGTCGGCATCAACCCCACTGGCGGCCTGAACACCGCTGGTGCCAGCCTGAACGGTATCCAGCTGGGCCTGCGTCACTCCTTCTAATTCAGACTTCGTCTGAGCTAGAACCAAGCGGGCACCTTCGGGTGCCCGTTTTTCTTGCTGGCTTGCCAGTCTTCAAGCCGGGCTGGCGATAAACGGCAGGGAAAACAATAATGGCCACCGATCGGGTGGCCATTATTATTTTGTAGCAAGCTGGATTTCAGCTGATCAGTACGAGGTTGTCCCGGTGTATCAATTCGGGCTCTTCGGTGTAACCGAGCAGTTCCTCTATATCGGTGGATGCGTGGCGTACGATCCGGCGTGTGTCGTTGGCGGCGTAGTTGACGAGGCCGCGGGCGACTTCCTGGCCATCACGAGTGCGGCAGGCGACGACTGCGCCGCGGGCGAAATCGCCTTCTGCCGTGATGACGCCGATGGGGAGCAGGCTTTTGCCGGACTTGAGGGCTTCGATGGCGCCGTCGTCCAGGATCAGGCTGCCGGCCAGTTGCAGGTGATCGGCCAGCCATTGCTTGCGCGCGGCCAGCGGGGTGCTGCTGGCGTAGAGCAGGGTGCCGAGCTTTTCTCCGCCAGCCAGGCGTAGCAGGGCATCGGCTTCGCGTCCGCTGGCGATGCAGGTGTGAGCGCCGCTGCGCGCTGCGCGCTGGGCTGCGCGTACCTTGGTGATCATGCCGCCTTTGCTGATGCCGAGCCGGCGCCGCCGGCCATGGCTTCCAGGGCGGTGTTCTCGGCGCGCTCCTCGGTGATGAGGGTGGCGCTCGGGTCATTCCGCGGATCGGCCGTGTACAGGCCTTGCTGGTCGGTGAGAATGATCAGTGCATCGGCATCGATCAGGTTGGCGACCAGGGCGCCGAGGGTGTCGTTGTCGCCGAACTTGATCTCGTCGGTGACGACGGTGTCGTTCTCGTTGATGATCGGCACGACGCCCAGTTCGAGCAGGGTGACGAGGGTCGAGCGGGCGTTGAGATAGCGGGTGCGGTCGGCCAGGTCGGCGTGGGTGAGCAGGATCTGCGCGGTGTGCAGGCCGTTCTGGGCAAAGACGCTTTCGTAAGCCTGGGCGAGGCCCATCTGGCCGACGGCTGCCGCGGCCTGGAGCTGGTGCATTTCCTGCGGCCGGCGGGTCCAGCCGAGGCGCTGCATGCCGGCGGCGATGGCGCCCGACGAGACGAGAACGATCTCGCGCCCCTCAGCCCGCAGGGCTGCAATCTGACGAGCCCAGTCGGCGAGGGCTTCGACAGCAAGGCCTTCGCCGTTGTTGGTGACGAGGGCGCTGCCGACCTTGACGACGAGACGCCGTGCCTTACGGATTGGGGTTCTCATCGTCGTCGCTCTCTTCTTCGTCTTCGGTTTCGTTTTGGTCGTAGTCGGTCGTCTTCGGGTTCTGCCTCGGGCGTGGTCTCGCCGCGGGCTGCGGCTTCAAGCGCGGCTGCGTCGGCGGCGGCCTGGGCTGCGGCCTTTTCTTCGTCGAGGATGTCCTGGATGGCGAAGACGACTTCCTGGCAGCCTGCGCGGCTGATGGCGGACACCTCGAAGTGACGTTCGACCGGACCGTAAGCGTCGAGGAAGGCGGCGATGCGCTCCTTGCGTTCTTCTTCGTCGGGGATCAGGTCGAGCTTGTTGAGGACCAGCCAGCGACGTTTGTTGACGAGCTCTTCGTCGTACTTGCGGAGTTCTTCGACGATGGCGTGGGCGTCGCGGACTGGGCTGGCTTCGGGGTCGAAGGGGGCGATGTCGACGATGTGCAGCAGGATGTGGGTGCGCTGCAGGTGGCGCAGGAACTGGTGGCCAAGCCCGGCGCCGTCGGCGGCGCCTTCGATCAGGCCGGGAATGTCGGCGATGACGAAGCTGCGGTTTTCAGACGTGCGCACCACGCCCAGGTTGGGGGCGAGGGTGGTGAAGGGGTAGTCGGCAACCTTCGGCTTGGCGGACGACACCGCGCGGATGAAGGTGGATTTGCCGGCGTTGGGCATGCCGAGCAGGCCGACGTCGGCCAGCACCTTGAGTTCGAGGTTGAGGGCGAGGCGCTCACCCTCCTGGCCCATGGTTTTTTTGCGCGGAGCGCGGTTGGTGCTGGTTTTGAAGTGCAGGTTGCCGAGGCCGCCGCGACCGCCCCTGGCGATCATGACGCGCTTTCCGTCAGCGTCCAGGTCGGCGATGAGTTCGCCGGTTTCCTGGAGGGTGATGATGGTGCCGACCGGCATGCGCAGTTCGACGTCGTTGCCGCCCTTGCCGTAGCAGTCGGCGCCGCGGCCGTTCTCGCCGCGTTCGGCGAGGAAGGTGCGCTTGAAGCGGAAATCGATCAGGGTGTTGAGGTTGCGGTCGCCAACGGCGTAGATGTCGCCGCCCTTGCCGCCGTCGCCACCGTCCGGGCCACCCATCGGGATGTATTTTTCGCGGCGGAAAGTGGCGGCGCCGTTACCGCCGTCACCGGCGATGACTTCAATACGGGCTTCGTCGAAAAATTTCATGGGTTTGTCCGGTTGGGGTTTTATTTACACCCTGAATGAAAAAAGCCCTATCGCAGCGATAGGGCTTTGAAGTGCTACGGTCGGCGCTTATTCAGCAGCGGCGACGATGCTCACGGTGCGACGCTTGTTGGCGCCCTTGACAGTGAACTGAACGGTGCCTTCGGTCAGCGCGAACAGGGTGTGATCCTTGCCGATGCCGACGTTGTCGCCCGGGTGGTATTCGGTGCCGCGCTGGCGAACGATGATGTTGCCAGCCAGAACGAACTGACCGCCGTAGCGCTTTACGCCAAGGCGTTTACTTTCTGAGTCGCGGCCGTTACGGGAACTGCCGCCAGCTTTTTTGTGTGCCATGCCGGTTTCTCCTTGTTAGGCCGAGATCGCTTCGATACGAAGCTCGGTGTAGTTTTGACGGTGCCCCTGGTGCTTCTGGTAGTGCTTGCGGCGACGCATCTTGAAGATTTTGATTTTGTCGTGACGGCCGTGGGAAACCACGGTGGCCGTAACGGTGGCGCCAGCAACCACGGGGGTGCCGATCTTGACCGACTCGCCTTCGCCGACCATGAAAACTTGGTCGATGGTGATTTGCGAGTCCACGTCAGCCGGTATCTGTTCTACTTTGAGTTTTTCGCCGACGACGACACGATACTGCTTGCCGCCGGTTTTTATGACCGCGTACATGGATGTACTCCGATTGAAGGGTTTTCAGGAAACGCGCAAGTATACGCGTGCTTCAGGCTTCGGTCAATCGTGGTGCAGGTATTGCTGTCAGCCGCCTATCCGTTCCTGCACGATCAGCCAGGCGCCATCACGCAGGGTCAGTTCGATCGTCTTGGTTTCTCCGAGCTTCTGCGTGGGCGAGCGATAGGACTGGGAGAAGCGGGCGGTGGCCCGGTCGCCCTTTACGGCGATGTCGAGATCAGTGATTCCGATGGTGATGTCGCCGGGGCGGGACAGTCGCTGTCGGCGCTGCTCGGCCCATTCGTCGCGGCCGAGCCCGCGGGCGGGCTGGAAGTCCGGCGCGTAGTGCTTGAGGTAGGCAGTGACATCCTTGCGTTCCCAGGCGGCCGCCCAGGCGTGCAGCGTGGTGGTGATGGCTTCGCTTGCGGCCGGGCCCGGGCTTGCCGGCTCGGGTGCCGTGACCGGGGTTGCGGGTGCGGGCGCCTTGACGGGCGGTGCCGGTGCCGTGTCGGGTGTGGCCGGCTCGCCGGGCGCGATGGTGGTTTTGGCGAGGTGGGCGACTTCCGGCGGGAGGATGCTCTCGGTGCCGGATACGAATTCGCCGTTGTTGCCGGTGCCGGAGGGATTGCTCGCGATGGGGGGCTTGGCGCTGGATTCGGGTTGGTCTGCGGCGGCAGCGACGGGCTGGGTGACCGGCGTGGGAGTGCTTCGTTTGCCGAAGGGAAGCTGCCCCTCGAGGCCGAGCTTGACGGCAAACACGGCCGACACGATCAGGAACATGCCGGCGATGCCGGCCACGAACCACAGCAGGGTGTGGCTTGCGGAGAGTGCGCTTTTGGGGCGATAGGGTTTTGCGCTGGCGGTGGATGTCATTGGGCCGAAACGGGATAAGTACAGTTGCGGCCGATTGTAGGGGCCCATCCTTGCGCTGTTTGCGACTTTCCCCCGCCTGGGGGCGAAACTGACGCAAGTTAACAAAACAAAACCGGCGCTGGCCGGGGTGGGCGTTCAGGGCAGCCGGAGCAGGATGCGCAGGTTGCCGCTGACGTCGGCTCGTTCGAGATAGCCGATGAGGTTGGGCGTGTCGGCGAGCCATTGGCGGGCTTCGGTGACGGATTCGGCTTCGAGCGGGGGGTAGGCCCGGCCGGTGAAGACCAGGCGCGAGCGGTAGGCGAGGATCTGGGAGGGGTTCTTGTTGGTGAGCTTGAGGTAGAACTCGTCCCGTGTTGCTCCGGATGGGAGGTCGACGAGTTTGACGGGTGTGCCGTCGGCGAGCGTGGTGGTGCGTCCGAGATAAAGTTTTTCGGCCTGCTCGCGGCTGAGTTCGATGGCGCCGCTGCGCGGGCTCGCGACGATCACGAGTTCGGCCGGGCTGGCGAGGGGGCTCAGCAGGGCGAACGCGGTGAGGAACCGGAGGAGCATGTGCCGCATCGGGGGCGTCAGAAGACGAAATCGACCGACATGCTGAAGACGTGCACCGGGGAGGTGGGCTTCAGGTAATCCGCGGCCGAGTCGGACGGGAACATGCCGCGACCGCCAGGAGCCACATCGATGCGTTCGATCTGGCTCTTGAGGGCGATGTTGCGGGCGAGATCCCAGCGTACGCCGAGGGCCACGCCGTGCTGGGCATTGTTGCGGGGGGCGTTGTAGAGGTTGACGAGCGGCATGAAGACCGGGGGGAGTCTGGCATCGCTGGCGGGGGCGTCCTGGGTTTGCTGGGAGTAGGTGGCGTAGGGGGTCAGGCTGTTGAAATGGTAGCCGACGGTGACGTACCAGGCGTGGGCGCTGTTGATGTACCGGTCGGCCCTGCGCTTGGCGAACTCGGCAATGGTGAGCCAGTTGTTTTTTTCCCACTGGAAGCCGGCCGAGAAGAATTCGGTGGTGCCCTTGGTGCCGGATAGCTGGGCCAGCGCTGCCTTTTCGTCGAGGGCGGTGAGCAGGTTGCTCAGGGCCCGGTAGAAACCATCGTCCCACTGGAGTTCGAGCCGGGTGCGCGCGTAGCCGGCATGGGCGCTGAATCCGGAGCCAACGAGGCCAAAGTTGATGCCCTTGGCGTTTTTCAGGCGGGTGGAGGCGGAGCGTGCCGAGACGGCGCTGTTGCCGAAGAGGCCCTGGATTTCGAGATCCATTTCGCCGAGCGGAATGCGGTAGAGCAGGTCGATGCCGTCGAGGTCGGAGAAGGGGTTGAGGTTGTAGACCTCGGAGGGGGGGCGCACCCACGGGGTGGCGTAGTTGAGGTTGAGGGAGTCGGAGAACATGAAGAACGGTGTCGTTGTCCGCCCGACCCGGACGGTGAGTGCCGGCGTTGCCCGGTAGCGCAGGTAGGCCCAGGTGATGTGGGGGGTGTAGTTGTAGCCGGTGGCTTGCCGGGAGATGGCCTGGACGGTGAGGTCGAGCTGGTCGTGGAGGTGTCCGGTGCCTTGCAGGCCGAGGACGGAGTCCACGGAGGGGTCGAAGTGTTGCCCCGGGCTGTTGGCTGATTGGGTGCCGCTGCTGCGGAAGTGGTAATCGTCCTTGTCGCTTCGCACCACACCTAGGGTGCCGAAGCCGGACAGGGCGAAACGGGTGGGGGCGTCGGCGGCAGCACTGCCGGCGGCGAGCGCCAGCAGGAGCGTTGCGAAGAATTGCCTCATGTCGGATTCCCGGAGAGGGGCTTTTCGAGCCATTGCCGTGCGCGGCTTTCGGGCTCGGCGGGGGCAAACAGGAAACCCTGTCCGAAGTCGCAGGCGAGCTCGCGGAGGATGTCGGCCTGGGCCTGGGTTTCGACGCATTCGGCGACGACGCTCATGCCGAGTTCGTGGGCCAGGTGAATGCTGGCGCCGACGATGGCCCTGAGGCGGGTGTCGCGCTCGATCTCGCGGATGAACGAGCCGTCGAGCTTGATGGTGTCGCAGGGGATCGAGTGGAGGTAGCTGAGCGAGGAGTAGCCGGTGCCGAAGTCGTCGATGAGGATCTTGAGGCCCTTGGCGCGCAGCTTGCCGAGCTGGCTGATGGCGAGTTCCTTGCGCGTGACGAGGGTGCCTTCGGTGATCTCGAGTTTCAGGGCGCTGGGTGGCAGGCCGTAGCCGTCGATGCAGGCGACGACCTGGTCGGCGAGGTCGGGGAGCATGAGCTGGCGGGCCGACAGGTTGACGCTGATCGACAGGTTTTCGCCGCCGAGCCCGAGTTCGCGCCAGGATTTGAGGCGGGCGCAGCTCTGGTCGAGCATCTGCATGCCGAGCTCGTGTACGAGGTCGAGGGATTCGGCGAGGGGAATGAAAACGTCCGGCCCGATCCGCCGGGCGCTGGCCTGGGGCCAGCGAACGAGGGCTTCGAAGCCGGTGGTGCGGCCGTTTTCGAGGTCGACGATGGGCTGGAAGTGGGCCACCAGTTGCTTGTCCCGCAGGGCGCTGCGAAGCTGGCTTTCGAGCTGCAGGTCGCGCATGACCTGCTGGTGCATGGCCGACTGGAAGACCGTGATGGTGTTTTCGGCGCTGCGGCGCGAGCGCTGCATGGCGTTGTCGGCGTCGCGCATGAGGTCTTCGGCGTTCTGGAAGCCGCCGCTGCCCAGGGCGACCCCGATGCGCGTCTTGGGGTAGAGCGAGTGGCCGTTCAGGTCGGCGGTTTCGGCCAGGCGGGTCTGCAGGTTTTCGGAAAAGCGGATGGCTTCGCTGGCGTCGGTGATGTCGTTGAGCAGCACGGCGAACTGGTCGCCGCCGATGCGTCCGACCACGTCGCCGGGGCGGGCGAGGGTGCGGATGCGGGCGGCCACGAGGCGCAGCAGGTCGTCGCCGGCGGAGTAGCCGAGGCTGTCGTTAACGACGTGGAAGCGCTCGATGTTGATGTGCAGTACGGCGAACAGGCTGTCGGTGGCGCGATCGGCGTGGCGCAGGGTGTTCTGCAGGTGTTCGGCGAACAGGGCGCGGTTGGCGAGGCCGGTCAGGCCGTCGTGGAGGGCGTCGTGAAGGAGCTGGTCTTCTGCGCGCTTGCGCAGGTGGATGTCGCTGATGGAGCCGGCCATGCGGATGGCGCGGCCGGTTTTGGTGTCATAAACGGCCATGCCGCAGGTGAGGATCCAGCGGTAGCTTCCGTCGGCGTGCAGGATGCGGTGCTCGACCATGAGCTGGGTGGATTCGCGCTTGAGGTGGGCGATCAGGCGCAGGCGAAAGGGTTCGCGGTCGTCGGGGTGGAGGTGGGTGAGCAGCGTTTCGCTGTTTCCGGCGGATTTGTTTGGCGGCAGGCCGAGGATTTCGAAGAAGCGGGGGGCGAAGTAGGTCTTGTCGTTGGGGATGTCCCAGTCCCAAAGGCCGTCGTTGGCGGCGCGGGTGGCCAGCGCGTAGCGCTCTTCGCTGTTGGCCAGTTGGCGGGCGGTGGCTTCGAGTTCCTGGATGCGCGACTGGAGGGCGCTGGCCATGCGGTTGAAGTGCTGGCAGAGCTGGGCCAGTTCGTCCTGGCCCCGTTCTGGCAGGCGGTGGGAGAGCTGGCCGGCGGCGATGGCCTGGCTGCCGCGCAGGAGGCGCCCGAGGTTGCGCGTCATGAGGTAGCCGACGGCGCCCAGCAGCAGCAGGGTGAGCAGCACTTCTGCGCTGGCGATGGCGATGCCCTGGCTGAGGATTTGCTGCTTGGCGAGTGTGAGCGCCGAAACCGAAACGCCGAACTGGACAAAGCCGACCTGGTTGCGCTCGAGCAGAACCGGGCGGCGAACGTGGATGAGGTTGTGGGCCATGCCGGCGCCCAGGTTGAGGACGCTGGCGTCGTCGGGGGGCGGCAGCAGGTGCATCTCCGGCAGCCCGGCGCGGACTCGCGTGGTGCCGCCGGCGTCGACGATGCGGACGTAGATGAGGCCTTCGTTGGTTTCGTTGAGGAGTTCGCCGAGGGTGTCCTGGAGGTCGGTGTAGCGGCCCTGCGGGACGAAGGTGGCGGTGACGACGTTGAGGATGGCGGCGTTCTGGGCGATGAGCGTGTTGAGGCTGGCGCTGGTGGCTTCGTTCATGAGCCGTCCGCTGTTGGTGAGCAGCAGGGTGAGCATCACGACCTGAACCACGGTGCTGGCGAGCAGTAGGCGAACGCGTATCGAGAGGTGGCTCAGCATCTGTAACGCTTGTCGGGCGAGGCGAAGGGGGTTTCGTCGGATTATTCGCGGTGGTTGGCGCGAATCAGCGGATGCCTCGATGGGCGTCCGCTTGTAATCGGCATTTACGACGAAAGCTTAAATGTCTGCTCGGTAGGGCGTGCCATGTTTGCTGTGATTCCAGACCTGCCCAGGATGCGATTATGGCGATCCTGGGGCGAGCGGGGAATGCGGAGAGGGCCGGGACGGCTCCGGTGGAGCCGCCCCGTCCGGGTCATGGTGCTTATTTTTCCAGGTGTCGCGCAGGGTGACGGTGCGGTTGAACACCGGTGCGCCGTCGGCGGAGTCGATGCGATCGGCAACGAAGTAGCCGTGGCGCTCGAACTGGAAGCGGGCTTCGGGCCGGGCTGCACGCAGGGCCGGTTCGAGCTGGGCGGTGATTGTGCGCAGGCTTTCCGGGTTGATGTCGTCGATGAAGTTGCGTTCGAGACCTTCCGGATCGCCCTCGCGGCGGCTGCCAGGGGTGGGGTGGGCGAACAGGCGGTCGTACAGCCGCACTTCGGCGGTGTAGGCGTGCTCGACCGAGACCCAGTGCAGATTGCCCTTGACCTTGTAGGTGTCGGCGCCGGGGGTGCCGGACTTGGAGTCGGGCAGGTATTCGCACAGCACGGCGGTGATGTTGCCGTCGGCGTCCTTCTCGCAGCCGGTGCACTTGACGACGTAGCCGTAGCGAAGGCGCGCCATGTTGCCGGGATAGAGGCGGTGGTAGCCCTTGGAGGGGGTTTCCATGAAGTCTTCGCGCTCGATCCACAGTTCGCGGCCGAAGGGGAGCTCGCGCTTGCCGAGATCCGGGTGGAGCGGGTGGTTGGGCGCGTGGCAGCGTTCGGTGTGGCCGACCGGATAGTTGGTGATGACGAGCTTGACCGGGTCGAGCACGGCGACGCGGCGCTCGGCGGAGTTGTTGAGATCCTCGCGCATGCAGTCTTCGAGCACGCTCATGTCGATCCACGAATCGCCCTTGGAGACGCCGATGCGTTCTGCAAAGCGGCGGAAGCCTTCCGGCGTGAAGCCGCGGCGACGGGCTCCGACCAGCGTGGGCAGGCGCGGGTCGTCCCAGCCGGCGACGTGTTTTTCGTCGACCAGCTGGACCAGCTTGCGCTTGGAGAGCACCACGTAGGTGAGGTTGAGGCGGGCGAACTCGATCTGCTGTGGAACCGGGCGGGAAAAGAAACCACCGTCGGCCAGGGTGTCCAGCAGCCATTCGTAGAAGGGGCGCTGGTCGGCGAATTCGAGGGTGCAGATCGAGTGGGTTATGTCTTCAAGCGCGTCCTCGATGGGGTGCGCGAAGGTGTACATCGGGTAGATGCACCAGCGCTCGCCGGTGCGGTGGTGCGTGGCGTGGCGGATGCGGTAGATGGCCGGGTCGCGCAGGTTGATGTTGGGCGAGGCCATGTCGATCTTGGCGCGCAGGATGTGGGTGCCGTCGGGGAACTCACCGGCCTTCATGCGCTGGAAGAGTTCGAGGTTCTCGCTGACGCTGCGGTCGCGGAAAGGGCTGTTCTTGCCGGGCGAGGACAGGGTGCCGCGGTAGGCGCGCATTTCGTCGGCCGACAGGGATTCGACATAGGCCTTGCCGACGGTGATGAGGTGCTCGGCCATGGCGTACATCTTGTCGAAGTAGTCCGACGCGAAGTACAGGTGATCCTGCCAGTCGAAGCCCAGCCACTGCACGGCCTCGATGATGGCGTCCACATATTCCTGGTCTTCCTTGGCGGGATTGGTGTCGTCGAAGCGCAGGTGGCAGGCGCCGCCGTAGATCTGGGCGAGGCCGAAATTCAGGCAGATGCTCTTGGCGTGGCCGTAATGCAGGTAGCCGTTAGGCTCGGGCGGGAAGCGCGTTTCGACGCGGCCGCTCCATTTGCCGAGGCGGCGGTCTTCGTCGATGATGTTGCGGATGAAGTGGCTGGGCGCGGCATCGGTGGCCGGGGTGGTCGGTGCAGTCATCTGGGTCATACCTTGACGGGCGCAGGGCGGAAAGCCGCCCGAGTCTGAAAAATCATTCAATTGTAGCCGATGGCGGCGCGGGCGACGGCCCGGCGCTGGGCCGTGGTGTGCGAACACGATGCGCGTCGCGGCGTTTTGGGGTGTGACTTTGTCCACGCCGGGATGCAAGGGTTTGGCAAAAACGCCTGTGCCGCGAACTGTTAGGCGCGGCGGGGCTGCGGGCTTTGGTAGAAGTGCGGGTGTGCTCCCGGCCCATGACGTTATCATTTTCCCGAGATTCCAATCGATGCATCCCTGCCGTGCCCGGAATTGTTTTTCCTGCCTTGTTGTGGGCGGCCGCTGCGTGGGCTGAAGAGGCGCCGTTGGTCGACCTGGCCCTCGAGGATCTGGGTCGTCTGGAGGTGGCGACTGTTTCGCGCAAGGCGCAGAAATTGTCGGAGACGTCGGCCGCCGTCAGCGTGCTGACGGCCGAGGACATCCGCCGCAGCGGGGCCCGCAGTGTGCCGGAGGCCCTGCGCGAGGTGCCCGGTGTGAGCGTGGCGCAGATCGGCGCCGGCCGCTGGGCGGTAGGCGTACGGGGCTACGCGGGGCGTTTTTCCAACAAGCTGCTGGTCCTGATCGATGGCCGCAGTGTTTACAGCCCGCTGTTCTCGGGTGTGTTCTGGGAAGCGCTCGACGTGATGCTCGAAGACGTGGAGCGCATCGAGGTGGTGCGCGGGCCGGGCGCTTCGCTGTGGGGCGCGAATGCCGTCAATGGCGTGATCAACATCGTGACCCGCAAGGCAACGGCGAGCCGCGGCGGATTGCTGTCGATGAGGCTGGACAGCCAGGGCCACCCGGCGGTGGCGGTGCGCCAGGGCGTCGAGCTTGGCGGAGCGGGGGCGCTACGGGTTTTTGCCAAGGGCAACGAGCTGGCCGAATCGCGCTCGGCCAGCGGTGAGTCCGGTGTCGATGGCAATCGGGGCTGGCTGGCCGGTTTCCGGATGGACAGTGCGGGATCGGGAACGAATGCCTGGATGGTGCAGGGCAATACCTATCGGCGCAGCAACCGCGAGAACCTTCAGACCAGCGCCCAGGCCGGCCTGCCGCTCCTGTTGCACCTCGGCGCCGAGCTGGAAGGTTCCAGCCTGGTGGGGCGCCATACCTGGGGGCTGGCCGGTGGCGAGGCGTCGCTGCAGGGCTACGTGGATACCCAGCGGATCGAAGCAATAAATTACGGAACCGGCGAAGTCCGCACGGCCGACCTGGATTTTCAGCATCGTCTGGCGCCGATGGGGGCGCACGAATTGATGTGGGGGCTCGGGAGCCGCTTCGTCCAGACGGAGATCCATCTGTCGACGCCGGTGCTGGTGGTGTCTCCCAGTGGCCGAAAATTCAATGTCGCCAGCGCTTTCGTGCAGGACGAGATCACCCTGCAGCCGCGGGTCTGGAAGCTGACCCTCGGCGGGCGTTTCGAGCATTCGACAATGTCCCGCCTCGAGCCGCAGCCGAATGCGCGGCTCATGTGGACGCCCACCGATGCGGACAGCGTGTGGGCCAACTGGTCGCGGGCGGCACGCACGCCATCGGTCGGCGAGATCGACACCCAGACGTTCGCCGGCCTGCAGCAAACCGGTAATCCGCGAATGCCCGTCGTGGCCATGGTGTCGCGACCGGGGCCGAACTGGGCGCCGCGGGCCGAGCGGCTCGACGCGCTGGAACTCGGCTATCGTCGCGGTTTCGGCAATGGCAGCTTCGAGGCCGTGCTGTTTCACCACGACTATACCCACCTGACCAGCATCTCCCTCGATCCGGGGGGTGTCGTGCTGCCCGGTGTGGCCGGTCTGGTGCCGGTCGTGATGCTTCCTCTCCAGTATCTCAATCGCGGCAACGTGGGAGAGCGCACGCAGCACCGGCCTGGAGCTGGGGCTCGA
Source organism: Zoogloea sp. (assembly GCA_016720685.1). Classification (GTDB taxonomy): domain Bacteria; phylum Pseudomonadota; class Gammaproteobacteria; order Burkholderiales; family Rhodocyclaceae; genus Zoogloea. The sequence continues at coordinate 28,017 of JADKKC010000027.1, read as the reverse complement.
CCTGCCGGTGACGGAGAACCTGCGCCTGCAGGCCAGCTACACGCTGATGGACATCCGGGCTGGCCGCAGCACCGACCCGGTTACCCAGGCCTCGGGAGAGGCCCTGGAGGCGGCGTCACCTCACTACTGGGCAAACCTGCACGGACTGCTCAATCTGGGGCGCGGTCGCGAGTTGGATCTGATGGTGCGCAGGGTGGGCGCTATCGGTCTGGGGCATGTGCCGGCCTACACCAGCGTGGATCTGCGCTACGGCTGGCGAGTCAGCCGGTCTTTCGAGCTTGCGGTGGTCGGGTTGAACCTTTTCGACCCGCTCCACCAGGAACACGCGTCGGACTTCGTTCCCTCGCAACCCGCTTATCAGCCCCGGCAAGGATTTGCCCAGGGCCTGTGGCGTTTCTGAGGGCTATCCCGTGATCCGCCGCCTATTCGGCAGACTGGCATTTCTCGTCGCGCTCAACCTGGGCGCGGGCCCGGCATGGACTGCCGCGCCGCCGGGGGAATACCAGATCAAGGCTGCCTACCTGCTCAATTTTGCCCGCTACGTGGAATGGCCCGCTGCGCGCCTGCCGACCGGGGCTCCGCTGCGCCTGTGCGTGCTCGGTCGGGATCCCTTCGGTGGTGCGCTGATCGGCCTTGAAGGGCGCCAGGTCAATGGCCACGAAATGCGCCTGCGCCAGATCGAAGGCGTCGACCAGGCCGGCGACTGCCACCTGGTTTTCATCGCCGATTCGGAGGAGCGCCGCCTCGGCCTGCTGCTGCGCGGGCTGGCCGGCAAGGGTGTGCTGTCGGTGAGCGACACCGACGGCTTTGCGGAGGCCGGCGGCAGCATCGGGCTGGTCGTCGAGGACGGGCGGGTGCGCTTCGACATCAATCAGGCGGCCCTCCTGCGGGACGGCCTGAGGGCCAGTTCCCAGTTGCTGCGCCTGGGGCGCAACGTGCTGGGCGTGAGGGGGTTCTGAGTGCGATCGATACAGAATCTGCCCATCGGCCGGAAGCTTGGCATCGTGGCCCGCCTGAGCGTGCTGATCGCGCTGGGCGTGGCGGTGCTGACCATCTTCATGACCGAGGTGGGAAACGAGATCCGGCGGGCCGACGAGGACGGCCGGGTGCTCTCGGAAATTGTCGCCGACAGCGCCATTCCACCGCTGCGCTTTGACGACGCCCGGGTGGCTGCGTCGCTGCTGGCGGCCTTGCGTCACCACGAAAGGGTGGCGACGGCGCTGCTGTTCCGCCAGGACGGGTCGGTGTTCGCCGCCTATCCGCCGCAGGCCGGAGACGACGCGCACTACGTCGCCTGGCTGAAGACCCAGGCCGAGGGCAGCGGGGCCCGGTGGAGCGGGCTGACCCTGCTCGTCAGCAAGCGTCTGGTCAGCGATGGCGAGGAGCTGGGCAGCCTGATTATCGAGTTCGAGCTCCGCTCGATCGTCGGGCGCCTGATCCTGTGGCTCGGCTTTGCGCTGCTCGGGCTGGTCGCGGCGCTGGTCGTGGCCGGCCTGTTCACCCGGCGCATGCAGGGGATGATCGTCGAGCCACTGCAAAAGCTGGCCGAAGTGGTGCGGGAGGTGGGCACCCGCAAGCGCTATGACCTGCGCGCCCCGGCCGGTTACGCCGACGAGGTGGGCGAACTGATTACCGGATTCAACGACATGCTGGCCGAAATCGGCACCCGCGACCGGGAGCTGACGCGGCACCGGGAACACCTCGCCTCCGAGGTGGCCGCCCGTACCGCGGAACTGCGCGCGGCGATGGAGCAGGCCGAAGCGGCCAACCGCGCCAAGTCCCAGTTTCTCGCCAACATGAGCCATGAAATCCGCACGCCGATGAACGGCGTCATGGGCATGATCGGGTTGCTGAGGCAGACTGCTCTCGGTGAGCGCCAGGCTTTCTTTGTTGATATGCTCGATGATTCGGCGCGCGCGCTTCTGGAGATCATCAACGACGTGCTCGACGTTTCAAAAATCGAAGCCGGGCGGCTGGAGCTCGAGCTTCTGCCGTTTTCCCTGCGCGACACCATCGACCTGGTGGCCACCCTGTTTGCCACCTCGGCCCATGAGCGCGGCCTGCAGCTCTACCTATATGTCGACCCGCTGGTGCCGGCCCGTGCGACAGGTGACGCGCTGCGCGTTCGGCAGGTCTTCAACAACCTCGTCTCCAACGCCCAGAAATTCACCGAGCACGGCGAGATCGCCATTGTCGTGACGCGGGCGCCCTGTTCCGCGGAGGGGCGCCTGCGGATACGGGTCGAGGTTCGGGATACCGGCATCGGGGTGCCGCGGGAAGCCGGCGCCCGCTTGTTCCAGTCCTTCTCGCAGGCCGACAACTCGATGGCGCGGCGCTTTGGCGGCACCGGGCTGGGGCTGGCCATTGCCCGCGAGTTGGTCGAGCAGATGAACGGCGAGATCGACTATCTCTCCGAGCCCGGTCTCGGCTCCTGTTTCTGGGTCGAATTCGAACTGGGCCAGCACACCTCCGCGGATCTTCCTCTCGCGCCGCTTGCCCGCTCTGCGGCCCTGCTTGCCGTGGGTGACTCCCGCGCACGCGATGCGCTGGTTGCGCAGCTGGAGTTTCTGGGCTGCCGAACCGAGCTGGCTTACGACTCTCCGGCGGTCGACGAAATGCTGGCCTCCGGCGCTGGCTTCGACTGGGTGGTGGTCGATGCTGCTTTCGATGCACTCGGCGGCTGCCGTTTGCTCACGGACCTGCAGGCCAGGCCGGCCCGGCCGTTGCTGGCGGCGATTGTCGGCGCCGGCCACGACGAGGCCGACGCGATGCGGGCCGCGGGCGCCGAGCTGATCCTGCCGCGCCCGCTGAGCGGCACCGAGATCCGCCGTTTCCTGGTCCGGGAAGTGCCGGCCGCCGCGCCCGATCCGGCGGTGCATCGCCTGGCTGCCCATGTGCTGGTGGTCGAGGATCATCCGGTGAACCGCGAGGTGGCGGTCGCGGTGCTCGACTCCATCGGTTGCCGCGTGTCGCTGGCCGCCGACGGGAGTCAGGCCGTCGAGGCCTGTCGTGACGGGCGCTTCGACCTGATCCTGATGGATATCCAGATGCCGAACATGGACGGGCGCCAGGCGACCCGGGTGATCCGGGCCGACGAGGCCGCGCGCGGCCTGCCGCGCATGCCGATCATTGCCCTGACCGCCAACGCCCTTTCCGAAGACCGCGAGGCCTGCCTGGCGGCCGGCATGGATGATTACCTGGTCAAGCCGGTGTCCGGCGAGCAGCTGTGGGCCGTACTGAGCCGCTGGCTGCGCGGCGTGCAGCCGCCGATCCGCCCAGGGCTGCGCCGCTGCCGGCACCCGCCGCGAGTGTCGACAGCCCGGTCGAGGCGGCACTCGACGTAACCGTGCTGCTGGGCTTGCCGGGCGTGAACGGCAAGCGTGAGTCGCCGATGTTGCAGCGTTTGGTGGCACTCTTCGTCACCGAGACGGTGCGCAATGTCCGCAGCCTGCAAAGACTGATTGCGACCGGCGACTCGGCGGCGGTGAAGGCGCTGGTCCACAAGATGAAATCCGGTTGCTTCGCGATCGGCGCGCTGCGGCTGGCCGCTCTGGCGCGGGCCCTGGACGAACGGATGAAGAGCGGCGCCGAGCCGACTCCCACCGAGGCGACCGGGTTTGCCGAGGCCTGGGAGGGCTGCCGGCAGGCGCTCCTCGACGAAGGATTGATCAGCATGGAGCTTTGGAGTCGGGTGGAAGGCCCTTTGGAACAATGACCGGAAGCCACAACAACACTCGCGTCCTCATCGTTGATGATGATCCGCTGACCCGCATGATGGCCGTCGAGGCCCTGCGCGAAGGCGGTTACAGCACCTTCGAAGCCGAAAACGGCGTGCAGGCCCTGATCACTTTCAATGCCGAGCATCCCGATTTGGTGTTGCTCGACGTGATGATGCCGGGACTCAGCGGCTTCGAGGTCTGCCGCCGCTTGCGCGCCACGCCGTCCGGCGAGCTGGTGCCGGTCATCATGCTCACGGGCCTGGAAGACAGCGATTCGGTCGAGGAGGCTTTTCACGTCGGCGCCACCGATTTCATCTCCAAGCCGATCAACTGGACCCTGCTGCGCTTTCGCATCCGTTACGTGCTGCGCTCGGCCCAGGTCATGAAGGAGCTGGTGCGCAGCAAGGACAGCCTCTCCAGCGCCCAGCGCATTGCCCGCCTGGGCAGCTGGGAATGGTTCGTGCAGGCCGATGACGCCCAGCGTTCGTCCCAGTATTACCGTTTGTTCGGCCAGCATGCCGACACCTTCGGCGAGGGCATGCTGGCCCTGATCGCCCACGTCTACGAGCCCGACCGGGCCATGGTCCATGCTGCCCTGGAGGGCGCCCGCCAGGGCATTGGCTACCAGCTCACCTACCGGGTGGTGTGGCCCGACGGCAGCGTGAGAACCCTGCTGGAAACCGCCGAGCGCGCCAACGACCTGGGGGCGGAATCGCTGGATGGACTGGTCATGGAGGGCAGCGCCCAGGACATCACCGAGCAGGTGGAGGCCCAGCGGCGGATTCGCCAGCTGGCCTATTTCGATCCGCTTACCGGGCTGCCGAATCGCGAGTTCTTCCGCGAGGGGCTGCTGGCCGCCACGGCCCGCTGTCTGCGCAACGACAGCCGCTGCGCCGTGATGGTGGTGGATATCGACCGCTTTGCGCGCATCAACGACAGCCTCGGCCCCGAGCGCGGAGACCAGGTGCTGCAGGTCATCGGTCATCGCCTGCGCGACTGCATGGGCGATCGCACTCCGGCCGAGCCGGCAGGCGGTGGCGGGTTGCCGCGCCTCAAGGTGGCACGCATGGCGGCCGACGAGTTCGGCATTCTGGTGACTGACGCGGGGCCGGTGGAGGAGGTGCTGGCCATCGCCCACAAGCTGGTGCAGGTGGTGTGCGCACCGATACGCGTGCCGGGGCAGGAGATCACCCTGTCGGCCCGGGTTGGCGTGGCGCTGATGCCCGATCACGAAATCGACGCGGATGCGCTGCTGAAGGCCGCCGAAACCGCCCTCAACCGGGCCAAGCGGATTACCCGCGACCAGGTGGCGCTGTTTTCCGAAGAGATGAAGGTGGCCGCCTTCCTGCGCTTTACGCTGGAAGGCGATCTGCGCCGGGCCATCGGCGAGGACGAGCTGAAGGTGCTCTACCAGCCCATCGTCGATGTGAACCGCCGCGAGATCGTCAAGGCGGAGGCGCTGGTGCGCTGGCCGCACGTGTCGCGCGGGTCGGTTCCGCCGCCGGAGTTCATTTCGCTGGCCGAGGAAACCGGCATGATCGTGCCGCTCACGCGGGCCGTGATGGAGCGCGTGTGCAACGACATCGTTCAGCTGGGTGATGCGTTGCCGGCGGATTTCCGGGTCAGCATCAACCTGTCGGGCGTGAACTTCATGGACCCGCAGCTCATTCCCACCGTGCGCGCGGTGCTGGAGGGGGCGGGCTTGCAGGCCTCGCGCATCGAGTTCGAGCTTACCGAAACGGTGCTCATGCGCGATCTCGATTACGCCACGACCATCCTGGCCCAGTTGCGCGAGATGGGCATCCGGGTGGCGGTGGATGATTTCGGCACCGGCTATTCGTCGCTGGCCTACCTGCGCCGGCTGGCGGTGGATACGCTGAAGATCGACCGGTCGTTTGTCAGCGAACTGGTCGACGGGCAGGGCGTGGCCATCGTCAGGGCGGTCATCGGGCTGGCCCACAGCCTGGGGCTGGAGGTGGTCGCCGAAGGCGTCGAGACCGTTGCCCAGCTGGAAACCCTGCGCGACCAGGGGTGTCACCTGATCCAGGGCTATCTGTTTGCCCGTCCCATGTCGAGCCGGGCGCTCGCCCAATCGCTGGTCAGCGCCAGCATCCTGCCGGTGGACCGGCCGGTCTGAAGCGGCGGGGCGTGCCGGCCCCGCTCCACAGCCTCTACGTTTTTGCTTCCTGGGGACGTATGGCGATGCTGAGGCGGATGCCTTCCGAGGCTTCCAGTTCGCGCAGCTGGCGGATCAGGTTTTCGTCGAGCACGAAGTCTGCCGCCAGCAGCATGACGCCGTCGCGGGTCAGGAGGTCGCGCGCCAGGACCATGCCCGGCTTGAGGGACGAGGGATTGTGGTCATTGGTGGTCCCCGGTGTCGTGTCAGCCCCGCCCATCACCTCCATGAAAGCGTCCACCACCTTCGGGCAGTAGCGCTTGCCGCGGTTCTGCTGCACGAAGGTGGCGGCCTCCTCGGGCTTGAACCGGCGCGGCGAAAGCGAGCCGATCTGCAGCCCGTCGAAATCGTTGGCGACGGCGATGATCCGGGCGCCGTAGGGAATCGCGAGGCCCGAGAGGCGGTCGGGGTAGCCCTGGCCGTCCCAGCGCTCGTGGTGGCTGCGCACGAAGGTGCCGGCCTGGCGCAGGTTTTCGAGGCCCATCAGGGCGGACTGTCCGCTGACCGGGTGTTTGCGCAGCAGGCCCAGTTCGTCGCCGCTCATGTGGGACACCGGTTTGGTGAGCAGTTCGTCGGGCAGGCCGATCTTGCCGACGTCGTGGAGCAGGGCGGCGAGCATCACGTCCTGCACGTCGCCGGGGGTGAAGCCCAGTTTGACGGCGATCTTGCGGGCCAGGTCGGCAACGCGCCGCGAATGGCCGGCGCTGGCGCCTTCGCGCAGTTCGATGAGGTTGGCGAAGACGCGGATCGAGGTCAGGAAGTGCTGCTTGAGTTTCTCGTGGGCCGCCTTGAGTTCGCTGGTGCGCGCCTCGACTTTGTGTTCGAGGCTGGCGTTGAGGCTCTTCAGTTCTTCGTTCTGACGCAGCGCCAGGGCTTCCAGGCGGGTCTTCTCGCGCAGCAGGGCCTGGCGCTCGAGCGCTTCGCGCACGGTGAGCAGCACGTCATGGTCGTTCCAGGGTTTGGCGATGTAGCGGGCGATCTGCCCCGAGTTGATCGCGGCGATGGTGGAGTCCATGTCGGCGTAGCCGGTGAGCAGCAGGCGCACGGTGTCGGGGTAGCGCTTGCGGGCCTCGGCGAGAAAGGCGGCGCCGTCCATGCCGGGCATGCGCATGTCGGAAATGATCAGGTCCACGTGTTCGCCGGCGAGCATTTCGAGGCCTTCGACGCCGCCGCCGGCCACCAGCACCTTGTAGCCGTGGGGGCGGAAAAGGCGCCGCAGGGACGACAGGATGTTGGCTTCGTCGTCGACGCAGAGAATGGTGAAGGCCTGGGGGCTGGCGGTGGGCGGGGAGGGGGTCATGAGGCTTCTCCGGGGTCGGCCGGGTGCTGCGCGGGCAGGGTGATTCGGAAGGTGGTGCCGGCCCCCGGCGTGCTGCTTGCCGTGATGTTGCCGTGGTGCTTTTGCACGATACCGTATGAAAGGGCGAGGCCGAGGCCGGTGCCCATGCCGATCGGCTTGGTGGTGAAAAAGGGGTCGAAGATGCGGTCGATCAGGTCGGGGGGAATGCCCCGGCCGTTGTCGTCGATCTCGATCCACACCGTGTCGCCGGCGCTGCCGGTGCGCACCCGGATGGTGCCGCGGCGCTCGTCCGGCATGGCCTGGGCGGCGTTCACGAAGAGGTTCATGAACACCTGGTTGAGTTGCGACAGCTGGCATTCGACGAGGGGCAGTTCGCCGTATTCGCGCACCACATCGGCCTTGTACTTGATTTCGTTGCTGGCGATGTTGAGGGTGCTGTCGAGGCCGGCGTGGAGGTCGGCGGGCTGCCAGTCCTCCCGGCTCGAATCGGCGCGCGAGAAGTCGCGCAGATCCTGCACGATCTTGCGCACGCGGCCGGTGCCTTCCTCGGATTCACTGATGAGCTGGCCGATGTCGTCGCGCAGGTAGGCAAAGTCGGCGCGCTCCTTGGCGGCGGCGATGGCCTCGCGGGCGGCGGGCGGGAGCTCGGCCTCGCACTTTTCGTAGGTGTCGAATACGTCGAGGAGCTGGGTCATGTAGCCCTTGAGGCTGCGGATGTTGGAATTGACGTAGCCGATCGGGTTGTTGATTTCGTGGGCGACACCGGCGGCGAGCTGGCCGATGGAGGCGAGCTTTTCGGACTGGATGAGTTGCTGGTGGGTTTCCTGCAGGCGGCAGTTGAGTTCGGTGAGTTCGACGTAGCGCTTGAGCAGTTCGGCCTCGGCGGTTTCCCGGCGGTCGATGTCCTCTTCCAGCGTGGCCTTGGCGTGGCTGAGTTCGCTGGTGCGCTGGGCCACGGTGGCTTCGAGCTCGGTCTGCATCTTGCGCAGCGCGTTTTCGGCGTGCTTGCGTTCGGTGATGTCCTGCAGGGTTTCGATGGCGCCGATCACCTCGCCGGCGTCGTTGCGCAGCGGTGCGGCGGTGGCGTAGAGCCAGCGGCCGTGCGTGCCGAGGTGCGGGAAGTGGCTTTCGATTTCGTAGGCGTCGTCGATCACCGTCGAGCGGCGCAGGTTTTGCGTGCCGTAGAGTTCGATCATCTCGTCGATGGTGCCCGAGACGATCAGGTCGGCGAGGATGGGGCGCTCGCTTTCGTAAAAGGCGCGCCACTGCCCGCGCGTGCCGACCATGCTTTCGGCGCTGATGCCGAGCACCTGCGCGCAGGCCCGGTTCCAGTGGGTGAGCACGTGGCGGGCGTCGATGACGAGGGTGGGCACCGGGCCGCTTTCGATGATCTGGGCGAGCAGTTGCCGGGCCTGCAACTGGTCGGTTTCGGCGCGCATCCGGTCGGTGATGTCGAGGATGCTGCAGAAAACGGTGGGTGCGTCGGCGATGACCTGGTTGGAAACGGACATCTCCACCCAGCGGGTTTCTCCGCTGCGGGTGACGATCACGGTTTCGTCCAGGGTGGTGGGCCGCGGGCTGTCCAGACGGCCGGAGTCGCGCTCGCGAAGGCGGTCGCAGGCCGGCGGCGGGAAGAGGGCCCAGAAGTCCATGCGCGCCAGTTCTTCCGGTGCGTAGCCGCTCAGGCGTGACAGGGCGTCGTTGGCGAGCAGGATCTTGCCGCCCCGGTGCAGCATCACGGCGGAGGTGAGGGCGTTGGCGAAGGGGAAAAGTTGTGCGGGCAGCGCAAAGATGTCGTCGTTCATGGGGTCAGCCCAGCAGCAGGCGATAGCTTTCGAAACGGGTCCGGGTGTCCGCCAGCACCTCGGTGAGGCTCTGCCAGCCGAGGCCGAGGGCGTCGATCGTTGCGGGGTGCAGCCTGGGCATCAGGGTGTCCTCGGCCTCTTCGAAATCGAGGGCCGTGGAGATGGCGTCGGCGTAATGGATGATCGGCGCGAGCCCGCCGGGCGCGCCGAGTTCGGGCTGGTGGTGGTAGGCCAGGGCATCGATGATTTCTTCGGGGAGATGCCAGCGGAGGGTGAGGGCCGCACCGACCGCGGTGTGATCGAAGCCGAAGATTTCGAGTTCGACCTCGCGCAGGCTGCAGTCCCGCTCGCGGGCAATGACCAGGGCGCGGGCAAACTGTTCGGGATAAATGCTGACCATCGCCAGGCGGCCGATGTCATGGAGCAGGCCGGCGACAAACAGGCTTTCGGGCGGGCGGTGGAGCCGCTGGGCAAGGGACTGGGCGGCGACCGCCGTGCCCATCACGTGGCGCCAGAAACGATGGGGATCGAAGCCCGCGCAATGGTCGCCGGGCAGCCCGGTGACCACCGCCGCGGCCAGCACCAGCGAGCGCACGGTCGAAAAACCCAGCACCACCACAGCATCATGGATCGAGCCGACGCGGCTTTGCAGGCCGTAGAAGGGCGAGTTGGCGACCCGCAGCACACGCGCCGCAATGGCCTGGTCCTGGGCGATGCGCCGGGCCAGGGTGGTCACGTCCGGATCGCTGCCGGAAAGGGTGTCCAGAAGCTCCAGCGCCACGGCCGGCAGGGCCGGCAAGCGCTGGATGCGGGCGAGCATGTCGCTGAGCGTGGGCTGTCCGCTCATTTGAGTTGCTCCTGACGAAAGGCCAGTACGGCGTGGAGCAGGGCCTGGGAGCCGGGGTCGTCCACGGTGTGGCGGAATATGTGCATGACCCGTGCCCGCAGCTCTTCGCGCTTTCTGGCGATGTCGACCGGCTCGGCCGGCGTGCTGATTGCCAGCGTGGCAATGCCGCGCCGGTGCAGGCTCTCGATATGGTTTTCGGTGAGGGTGAGTGCGGCGGGCAGGAGCACGTTTCCGCCGGCATCCAGCACCGGGGCCGCGAGAAGCATGCCGGGAAGGGCTTGGGCCAGTGGCAGCGTGCGGGTTTCGCTCATGGTGCGCTCGTCGGGCAGGTGAAGCTCAGCAGGGTACCGCGAAGGTCTCCGTGACTGCCAAGCGGGTGGGCGTCAACGTGCACGCTGCGGCCGTGCAGGTCACAGTCGGCATGCTGTTCGCCGGCGTTGAGGAGCAGAATGCAGGGGGCCGGCAGCACTTCTTCGGCGCCCAGGCCGAGCAGCGGCGCCTGTTGGGCAAACAGCCTTTCGGCGGCAGCGTTGGCCAGTGCGATCATGCCGCCCGAATCGATGCCGAGCAGCGGCACGGGCAGCACGGCAAGGGCTTCGTGGGTCATGCTGAGGGCGGCCTCTTCCATGCCGAGCTTGCGCTCCCGGTCGGCCAGCACGGTCTTGAGTTGTGTGTTGATGCGTTCCAGCTCGTCGTTGGCACCGGCCAGCTCGGCGCTCAGGCGCCGGTTTTCATCGTTGAGCAGCTTGCGCTGGAAGGCTTCGTTGATGTTGGCGCGCAGCATCGCGTCGTCCCACGGCTTGGTGAGGAACTTGTAGATGTCGCCTTCATTGATCGCGTCGGTGACCGACTGCAGGTCGGTGTAGCCGGAGAGCACCATGCGCACCGAATCCGGGTCCATCTCCTTGGCCTTTTGCAGAAACTCGACGCCGGTCATGCCGGGCATGCGCTGGTCGGAGACGATGACATCCACCGGCTGGGTGGCCATCAGTTCGAGGCCGGCCTTGCCGCCGGTGGCCGTGAGGATGGTGTAGCCGTCGCGGCGCAGCAGGCGGCGCAGGGACGACAGGATGTTTTCCTCGTCATCCACCAGCAGCAGCGTCCGTTCGGGCCGCGGGCCGCGCAGCAGGGCCGGGTCGAGGCGCCGGTCGGCGGCGAGGAGGGCTTCGAACTGCCCGGCCGGCTCGGGGTTTCCGAAGAGCGGGCCGAGGATCTGGTCGCAGCCGAGGGCCACCATCATCAAGGCGCTGTGGGCGGAGTCGACACCCTTGGCGCTGACCACGAGCCTGAGCGTGTGGGCGCGGGTGACCAGTGCCCGCACGATGGCGATGCCTTCCGGGTCGGCCACCACGTCCTGCACGAGACGCGCGGGCACCTCCAGGCTGTCCAGCGGCAGGCGCCTGATCCAGGCCAGGCGGGCGATGGCCGGGCTGGCGGCGCTGAGGGTGAAGCGGATGCCGCAATTCTTCAGGTGCCGGAGGGCGGCGGTGCTGGCGTCGGAAACCCGTTCGTCGGTGCTGATGATGCAGATTTCAAGGCATTGGGGCTCGAATTGCGTTTCGAGCAATAGGGCGTTCAGCGCCTGTGCCAAGGCAGGCTCGCAGAGGGTGTCGAGCCGGGCGCCGATTACCAGCACGAGCGGCTGGCTGCGCGTCCGTGACCACGCCGCAAGCTGTGCGCAGGCTTCGCGCAGCGGCGCCAGGGCCGCCTCGGTGGCTGAATCCAGTACGAATTTTTCAGGCCCGTCGGGGCGGCCGATGTACAGCTTCGCGCCAGCCAGCTCGCCGCTGCGGCAGTCGAAGCGGGGCTGGTAAAGAAGCGGGCCCGTCGGTACGGGCGCGTTGGCCTGGCTTTGCATCTACTCTCCCATTCCGGTGGCCGGGGCGGCTGGCAGGGCATGGGCGCACCGTCCGTTGCCACTTTGGCCCTGCTCGAAGCCTATCGGCGGGAGAGGCTTCTTCTTTAGGGATTGTTGCGGTCGGGCAGCGGCGGGGCGGGCAGGGTAAAATGCGGCCCCATGTCCGATAACGCCCACCACTTTCCCGTCCTCGCTTTCGTCGCCATCGGCATCGGTGCCGCGCTGGGCGCCTGGCTGCGCTGGTGGCTGGGGCTGCGGCTCAACCCGCTGCTGGCCCATCTGCCCCTGGGCACCCTGGGGGCGAACCTGCTGGGCGGCTACCTGATCGGCGTGGCGGTGGCTTATTTTGCCCTGCGTCCCGAGATTCCGCCGGAAGTCCGGCTGTTTGTCGTGACCGGCTTTCTGGGCGGCCTGACCACCTTTTCGTCCTTCTCGGCCGAGGTCGTGCATCTGATCAACACCGCCCGCTACGCCTGGGCAGCCGGGGCGGCCGCAGTGCACCTCGGCGGTTCGCTGGGCATGACCGCGCTGGGCATGTGGACTATTCACAGCCTGCGCGCCTGATTTTTCTCCCGTTTTCTTCGCAGTAATCCCGATGGCTTCTCCGCACGACCGGCGTGATCGCAACGATCCCCAAGACCCTTACCGCCTGCTCGAGCAGTGCCTGTCGGCCGACCGTCCCGGCCTCTACCGCGACCTGCGCCGGCTGCCGAAGCGCCCGCGGGCGCTGGCGGAGCTGCCGGAAGCCCTGCGCCTGCGCATTGCCGATTCCGCGGCAAAGCGCGTGGCCCGTGCCGAAGCCCGGCCACGGCCGGATTTTCCGCCCGATCTGCCGGTCAACCAGCGCCGTGACGAAATCGCGGCGGCCATCCGCGACAACCAGGTGGTCATCGTTTGCGGTGAAACCGGTTCGGGAAAAACCACCCAGCTGCCCAAGATCTGCCTTGATCTCGGCCGTGGCGTCGCCGGCCTGATCGGCCACACCCAGCCGCGCCGGATCGCCGCCCGCGCCACCGCCACCCGCATCGCCCAGGAGCTGAAAGCCGAGCTTGGCACGGCGGTGGGCTTCAAGATCCGCTTTACCGATCGCGCCGGCCCGCAAACCTACGTCAAGCTGATGACCGACGGCATCCTGCTGGCCGAAACCCAGGGCGACCCGCTGCTGTCGGCCTACGACACGCTGATCATCGACGAAGCCCACGAGCGCAGCCTCAACATCGACTTCCTGCTGGGCTACCTGCGCCAGCTGCTCGCCAAGCGGCCGGACCTGAAGATGATCGTCACCTCCGCCACGCTGGATGCCGAGCGCTTTGCGCGCCATTTCGGCACCCCCGAAAAGCCGGCGCCGGTCATCGAAGTCTCGGGCCGCCTCTACCCCATCGAGATGCGCTACCGCCCGGTGGAGCGCGCCGAGCCGCCCGCGGGCGCACCCACGCCGCGCCAGGACAATCGGGGCCCCGACCGCGATCTTTACGATGCGCTGGTCGATGCGGTCGATGAAGCCCACCGCAGCGGCCCGGGCGACGTGCTGGTGTTCTTGCCCGGCGAGCGCGAAATCCGCGAAGCCGCCGAAGCCCTGCGCAAGGCCCACCATGCCGCCGGAACCGAGGTGCTGGCGCTGTTCGCCCGCCAGTCGGCCGCCGATCAGGCGCGGGTTTTCGCCCCGTCGAAGGGCCGCCGCGTGGTGCTGGCCACCAATGTGGCCGAAACCTCGCTCACCGTGCCGGGCATTCGCTACGTGGTCGATACGGGCCTGGCGCGGCTCAAGCGTTATTCCCACCGCAACAAGGTGGAGCAGCTGCAGATCGAGAAGATCGCCCAGTCGGCGGCCCGCCAGCGCGCCGGCCGTTGCGGCCGGGTGAGCGATGGCGTGTGTTTCCGGCTCTACGACGAGGACGACTTCAACAAGCGCCCGGAGCACACCGACCCGGAGATCCTGCGCTCGTCGCTGGCCGGCGTGATCCTGCGCATGAAGTCGCTCAAGCTCGGCGAAGTGGCCGACTTCCCCTTCATCGACGCGCCGCTGCCGCGCATGGTGGCCGACGGCTACCAGTTGCTGGCCGAACTTGGCGCGGTCGATGAGGTGGAAGGCGCCGCGGCGATGAGCCTCACGCCGATTGGCCGCGAACTCGCCCGCCTGCCCCTCGACCCGAAGATCGGCCGCATGATTCTTGCCGCCCGTGACCGGGGCAGCCTGTCCGAAGTGCTGGTGATTGCCGCCGCGCTGTCCACGCAGGACCCGCGGGAGCGCCCGCCCGAGCGCCAGGCCGCCGCCGACCAGGCTCACGCCCGCTTTCGCGGCCCGGAAGAAGAGCAGAAATCCGAGTTCCTGTGGTTCTGGAATCTCTGGAGGGCCTGGGAAGAAGTCCAGCGCCACGAAACATCGAGCAAGCAGAAGGCCTGGTGCAAGACGCACTTCCTGTCGTGGCTGCGCTTGCGCGAGTGGCGCGACGTGTATGCCCAGCTGCACGTGCTGTGCGCCGAGCACGGCTGGAAGGAAAACGACAAACCGGCCGCTTTCGAGGCCATCCACAAGGCGCTGCTCACCGGCCTGATGGGCCACGTGGGCTGCAAGATCGAAGACGCCACCGGCCCGGCCGCCGGCAGTTATCTGGGCGCCCGCGGCATCAAGTTCTGGCCGCATCCGGGTTCCAGCATCGCCAAGAAGGCCGGCAAGTGGATCATGTGCGCCGAACTGGTGGATACATCCCGGCTGTTTGGTCGCTGCCTGGCCCGCATCGAGCCGGAATGGCTGGAGGATGTGGGCGGGCACCTGCTCAAGCGGCAGGTTTCCGAGCCGCACTGGTCCAAGGCCAGCGGCGCCGTGCGGGCCTGGGAGCGGGGCACGTTGTACGGGCTCACGGTGTATCCGCGCCGCGGCGTGAGCTACCGCGAGATCGACCCCGACTTGTGCCGCGAACTGTTCATCCGTGAAGGCCTGGTGCAGGGCGAGATCGCCGAAGGCCCGGCTCGCGGCATGGCCTTTCTGGCCCACAACCGGCGTCTGGTGGCCGAGATCGAGCGGCTGGAGCACAAATCCCGCCGGCCCGACGTGCTGGTGGATGAAGAGCTGATCTACGCCTTCTACGATGCCAAGCTGCCGCCCGAAGTGCTCGATGTGGCCAGCTTCGAGGCGTGGCGCAAGGACGCCGAAAAGGCCGCGCCCAAAACCCTGCAGCTGACCCGCGACCAGCTGATGCGCCACGACGCGGAAGGCATCACCACCGATCGTTTTCCGTCCAGCTTCGAAGTGCTGGGCCAGAAGCTCAAGCTGGCCTACCTGCACGCGCCGGGCGAATCCGACGACGGCGTGACGCTCACCGTTCCGCTGGCCATGCTCAACCAGATTCCGGCCAACCGCTGCGAATGGCTGGTGCCCGGACTGCTGGAAGAGAAGGTCGTCGCGCTGCTCAAGACCGTGCCGCCCAGGCACCGCCACCGCCTGCAGCCGATGAGCGAGAGCGCCGCCGATTTCATGACGAAATTCGAAGCGGGCGAGTTCGATCAGGACGATCCGCTGATCAAGGCGCTGCAGCGCTTTGTCGAAGTGCGGGTGTCGCTCAAGCTGCCGACGGAAAGCTTCCGGGCCGAAAATCTCAACCCGCACTGCTTCATGAATTTCCGCGTGCAGGACGAGCATGGCCGCGTGCTGGGGCAGTCGCGCAACCTGGCCGAGCTGCGGGCGCGCTTCCGCGACCAGGTGGCGGCGCGCTTTCAGGCCGCCAAGATCGTTCCGGCCGAAGCGCCTGCGCCCAAAAAGGGCGCGCCGGAGGGCAAGGCCGCTGCCAGGGCGCCCGAAGCGCCGGCCGCCCAGCTGGGCGGCTTTACGGGCTGGACTTTCGGGGCGCTGCCGGAGCTGCTGGAGGTGAAGGTGGCGGGCCGCGAGATCGTCGGTTTCCCCGCGCTGCACGACGACGGTGGCAGCGTTTCGCTGCGCCCCTACGACACGCCGGAAGAAGCGGCCAGGGTGCATCGGGGCGGCCTCGCGCGCTTGTTTGCGCTGGAGCTGTCGGCCCAGGTCAAGTCCATCGAGAAGCTGCCGGGCATCCGCGATCTGGCGCTCGCTTTCATCAACTACGGCACCGAGGCCGAACTCAAGGCCCAGCTGGTGGTCGCCACGCTGGAGCGCTGCTGCCTGCTCGAACCCCTGCCCACCGACGCCGATGCCTTTGCCAAACGCTGCCAAGAGGCCAAGCCGCGCATCACGCTGGTGGCCCAGGAGCTGATGCGCCTCACCGGCCAGTTGATCACCGAGCACGCGCTGATGGTCAAGCGCGTCGCCGGCCTCAAGACCTTCCCCGACGTGGTGGCCGACATCAACGCCCAGGCGGCCAGGCTGATGCCGAAGAACTTTCTGGTGGCACTGCCCTACGAGCGCATTGCCCAGATTCCGCGTTATCTCAAGGGTGTGACGGTGCGCATCGACAAGCTGCGCACCAACCCCGCCCGCGACGCCCAGCTCATGGCCGACTGGAAGAGCCTCGCCCAGCCCTTCGAGCGCGAATGGCTCGCCAAGGCCAAGGCCGGCGTCACCGACCCGCAACTGGAGGAATTCCGCTGGCTTCTCGAAGAACTGCGCGTAGGCTTGTTTGCGCAGGAACTCAGGACGCCGATGCCGGTTTCGGTGAAGCGCCTGCAAAAAATCTGGGACAGCCGGCCGCGCTGAGCGGTGATTTTTTCCGCCAGGCTTGCCGGGTTCCGCCCTGGCACGGATTGCTCATGGAGCACGCTACTCCGCCGGCCCAGGCGGAGAAGATCGGCTTGCTTTCCGATGGCGCTTGCGGCTAAAGAGAACGTGCCGGCCGTCGATAAAACAGAGAGGCCGCCACCGGCCGTCCCACAAGGGGGAGCCCCCGTGTGCTCGGCAACGGTCCGGGGTGGGCTGCACCATGCGTTTTCTCCCAATCTCGACTGGTTTGCTCCGATGCTATGTCCCCCCGTTCCCGATGACGAAGCGGCCCGGCTACTCGCCCTCCACGCCAACGGCCTGCTGAATAGTCCGCCCGATCCGGCCTTCGACGACTTGATCGAGCTTGTGCGGTCGGTGTTCAAGGTGAGCGCTGTGATCATCTCGTTGATGGATGCGGAGCGGCAGTGGTTCAAGGCCGCCGCGGGCCTGACGGTGCGCGAGATGCCTCGCGACCAATCGTTTTGCGCCTATGCCATTTGCGGCGACGGTCCGATGGTGGTGGCCGACACGCTGGCCGACCCGCGCTTCGTCGACAACCCGCTGGTGTACGGCGAGATGGGAATCCGCTTCTACGCCGGGTGCCCCTGCGTCCGGAGGGACGGTCTCGCGGTGGGGACGCTATGCATCGTCGACGTGGCGCCGCGGGAGATCTCCGAGGCGCAGCTCGACTGCCTGGCCCGCTTTGCCCGGCAGGCCGAGGCGCTGATCCGCCACCATCGGGCCGATCTCGAGGCGCGCCGCCAGCAGGCCAGCCTCGAACGCACCCTGGCCCGTAACCAGGCGCTCCTCAACCGCGCGGCTGTCGGGATCATCCGCATCACATCCCGGGGCATCATCGAGCAGGTCAATCCGTTCGCGCTGCAGGTCCTCGGCTACTCGGAGGAGGAAATGCTTGGCCGCAACGTGCGCATGATCATGCCCGAGCGCTGGGCAGCGCATCACGACGAATACCTGTCGAGCTATCTCAAGGGCCGGCCGCCCAGCGTGATCGGCATCGGCCGCGAGGTGCTGGCGCTGCACAAGTCCGGGCGGACCATTCCGGTGCATCTGGCGGTGAGTGAGGTGACGATTCCCGGCCAGGAAGAGGTGGAGTTCATCGGCATCCTCTCCGACCTCTCTGAGCTATACCGCGCCCGCGAGCGCGAGCAGGCCCAGCACCGGCTGCTGCAGGTGCTGCATCGGGGCATGACCGACTTCGCCACCCTGATGTCGAGTGACCAGTTATGGTTGTTCCTGAAGGACGCCCTGTGCGATCTGTCCTGCTGCGACTACGCGCTGATTGGCGAGGTGGTGCCGCTGGATGGCAAGCCGGGCCTCAAGATCCACGCCATCACCGACCTCTCCTGGAACGACGATTCGCGCCGCCTGATGGAGCGCCTGTCGTCCGGCGACATGATCCTCACCAACCCGGATTCCATGCTCGGCCGCGTGTTTGCCGGCGGCGAGGTGGTGATGACCCGCGACATGGAGAGCGAGACCCGGCGCACCGGCTTCCCCCACGGCCATCCGCCGCTGCACAACTATCTTGGTGTGCCCATCGTCGACCAGGGCCAGGTGATCGGCATGTACGCCATCGCCAACTCGAACATGGAGGTCAACGAGGAGCTCCTGGCCTGGCTCGAGCCCTTTACCGCCACCTGCGCGCTGCTCATCAACCTGTACCGGCGCATCAACGAGCAGGCCCGCTTCACCCGCGAACTGGAAATCGCCCACGCCGAGCAGGCCGACGCCAGCCGGGCCAAGACCGAGTTCTTGTCGTCCATGAGCCACGAGCTGCGCACGCCGATGAATTCGATCATCGGCTTCTCCCAGCTCCTGCTGGGCAACCGCAAGCTGCGGCTGCCCGAGCGCCAGGCCGGGCAGGTGGAGCAGATCCTCAAGAGCGGCCAGCACCTGCTCACCCTCATCAACGACATCCTCGACCTGGCCCGCATCGAGGCCGGGCGGCTGGCCTTCTCCATCAAGCCGGTGGAGCTGGCCGCGGCGGTGGAGGAATCCGTCGCCTCGATCAGCGCCCTCGCCGACGCGCGCCGCATCGCCATCCGGTTGCCGCCGGCCAGCGCGGGCCGTCCGCGGGTGATGGCCGACTTCACGCGGATCAAGCAAGTCCTCATCAACTTCCTGTCTAACGCCATCAAGTACAACCGCGAAGGCGGCACCATCGATATCGATTGGGCGGAGCACGGCGACGAGCTGCACGTCACCGTGCGCGACTCCGGCGTGGGCATCCCGGCCGAGCGCATCGGCGAGCTGTTCCAGCCCTTCAAACGTATCGGCGCCGAGCATTCCGGCATCGAGGGCGCCGGCGTCGGGCTTGCGCTGAGCAAGCAGCTCATCGAGAAGATGGACGGCCACGTGGGAGTCGACAGCGTCCAGGGCGAGGGCAGCTGCTTCTGGTTCAGGCTCCGGCGAGCCGCGGATCCGGGCCTGTCGGCGGCCGTGCCGGCAGAGGCGCTGCCCGTGGCGAACGACGGCCGCCTCCGTCAGCGCGTTCTGTATGTGGAGGACAACCCGCCAACCAGCGCCTGATGAACGACATCTTCGAGGATTTCAGCGCCTGCGATCTGCGCTGCGCCCACGAGGCCGCGCTGGGCATCGAGCTGGCCCGCGCCGAACTTCCGGCGTTGATCCTGATGGACATCAACCTGCCGGGCATGGACGGTTACGCGGCGCTGGTGGCGCTGAAGGCCGATCCGCTCACCCGCACGGTGCCGGTGGTGGCCCTGTCGGCCAACGCCATGCCCGCCGACGTGGAGCGCGGCCTGGCCGCCGGCTTTGCCGACTACCTCACCAAACCACTGGATTTCACCCATCTGTACGCCGTGCTGGCGCAGTACCTTGGGGACGAACCCGATGCTTGAAGCCCATCTGGCCGACGCCCGCATCCTGGTTGTCGACGACACGAAGGCCAGTGTCGAGCTGCTCCTTGGCATCCTCGAGGACGTCGGCTACCAAAACATGCTCGGCATCACCGACCCGCGGGAGGTGAATGCCGAGATCGAGCGCTGCGTGCCCGATTTGATCCTGCTCGACATCCGGATGCCGCAGATGTCGGGCTTCGAGGTGCTGCGCCAGGTGCGCAGGCGCCTTGGCGCGATCGCGCCGCCGGTGATCGTGCTCACCGCCCATACCGACCGCAAAACCCGCTCCCAGTCGCTGGAGCTGGGCGCCATCGACTTCCTCAACAAGCCCTTCGACCAGGGCGAGGTGCAGAAGCGCATCCGCAACATCCTGCTCGCCCACTGCCAGTCGCGGGATCTGCGCGACCAGGCCGAGCTGCTGCAGGTCCTGGTGGACCACCAGACCGCCGAGCTGCGCAGCCTCGTCCTCACCGACAGCGCCACCGGCCTGCCCAACCGCCGAGCGGTGCTGGGCCGGATCGACAGCCTGCTGGCCAGCGCCCGCCCGGTGGCGGTGTTCTTCATCGTCGCCGACGAGGTCGATGAGATCGCTCGCGTGCAGGGCTACCCCACCGCCGAAAAGCTGCTCCAGGCCCTTGGCGAGCTGGCGGCGATGAGCCCGGTGGCCCAGGGCGGCATCGTCGGCTGCTGGGGCAGCAGCGAGCTGGTGCTCGTCCAGTCCACCGACGATCCGGCCCTGCTCGAGCGCAGCGCGCGCCGCCTGCTGCGCCTGCTCGAAGGCGGCCACCATGTCGATGAACTGCTGCTGGCAACGTCGATCCGCATTGGCATCGCCCATTCCACCGACGACATCAGCGGCGCCGAAGACCTGCTGCGCAAGGCCGCCGCCGCCATCCCGCAACCCGGCAGCGGGCCGCTGGGGCGCTTCAGCCCGGAACTGGAGCAGGCCCTGGCCCAGCGTCGCCGCCTGCGCCGCGCCCTCAAGCAGGCGGTGCCGGGCGGCGAGCTGACGCTGGTATTCCAGCCCAAGATCGACCTCGCCAGCCGCCGCCTGATCGGCGCCGAAGCCCTGCTGCGCTGGCACTCGGCCGACATGGGGGCGGTGCGGCCGGACATCTTCATCCCCCTCGCCGAGGAAACCGGCGACATCCTCGCCATCGGCGAATGGGGGCTGGACGAGGGCCTCCGCCATCTGCGCGGCTGGCTCGAGGCCGGCCGGCTTGGCGGTGATTTCACCCTGGCCCTCAACGTGTCGAGCCGCCAGCTCCAGCACGACGGCTTTGTGGAGGGGGTGCTGCGGCGGATCGGCGAATCCGGCGTGCCGTCGGCGCGGATCAAGATGGAGGTGACCGAATCCGTCTTCATCCACGACCTGAAGGAAGCCCAGGCCCGCCTGGGGGCGCTGAGTGCGGCGGGCGTCGGGGTGTCGATCGACGATTTCGGCACCGGCTACTCGTCGCTGTCGTATCTCAAGTTGCTGCCGGTGTCGGAGCTGAAGATCGACCGTAGCTTCGTGCGGGAGGTCGGCCACGATGCTGACGACCAGAAACTGGTGGAGACCATCATCGTCATCGCCCACCTGTTTGGCTGTTCAGTGGTGGCTGAGGGGGTCGAGACCGGGGACCAGCTGGAGGTGCTGCGCCGGCTGGGCTGCGATCAGGGGCAGGGCTACCTGTTCTCGCCGCCGGTGTCTGTGGAAGAGTTCGCCCGCATGCTGTAGCTGCAGTCGGGGGGCGTAAAAAAGGCAGCAATGAATCAAGCATTGTTGCCTTTTTTACGCCTATTGAGGTGCCGTGGGGCACCTCCGGGGGTGGATTACTGTTCGCCGCTGCGCTTGCCCTGGTGCTCCCGGGCGAGGCGCTGCTGCACATCCATCGGGGCCGGTTCGTAGTGGCTGAAGGCGATGCTGCAACTGCCGTCGCCACCGCTGATGGACTTGAGGCGGGATTCGAAGCCGTCCATCTCGGCCATCGGAATCTGGCTGGTGATTTCGGTCCAGCCGGGTTGCGGGCTGTCGGTGCCGGTCACGCGGCCGCGGCGGCCGGAGAGCTCGGCGCTGATGCCGCCAAAGTGCTCGTCGGCGATGCGCACGGTGAGGGTGATCAGCGGTTCCAGCACGATCGGCCGGGCGTCCTGAACGGCTTCCTGAACGGCGTGGCGGGCGGCGGTGACGAAGGAGATTTCGTTGGAATCGACGGCGTGATGCTTGCCGTCGAAAACCGTCACCTTCAGATCCTGCAGCGGAAAGCCGGCCATGACGCCTTCGGCGATGGCCTGACGCACGCCCTTTTCGACGGCCGGCATGAAGTTGAAGGGGATCGTGCCGCCCTTCACCTCGTCGGCCAGGGCGAGGCCGGCGCCCCGTTCCAGGGTTTCGACGCGCAGCGCGACTTCGCCAAACTGGCCGGCGCCGCCGCTCTGCTTTTTGTGGCGGTAGCGGGCTTCGGCGCTGCCGGCGATGGTTTCGCGGTAAGGAATTGCCGGCGGGCGGGTGCCGAGGCTGAGGTTCCAGCGGGTTTTGAGTGCGTCGAGGGCGACCTTGAGGTGCACTTCGCCAAGGCCGCGGAGCACGGTTTCCTTGGCCTGGGCGTCGTGTTCGACGGTGAGGCAGGGGTCTTCGTCGAGGAGACGGTGGAGGGCCTCGGAGAGCTTTTGTTCGTCGCCGTGCTTTTCGGGCAGCAGGGCGAGACCGAAGACGGCCTGCGGGTAGCCGGGGGGCACCAGGTGGAAGTGGTCCTCGTCGTGGGAGTCGTGGAGCACGGCGTCGCGGTGGATGTCATCGACCCGCGCCACGGCGCAGATGTCGCCGGGAATGCCGATGTCGATCTCGGTCTGGTTCTTGCCCTGCACGCGCAGCAGGTGGCCGACCTTGAAGGGCTTGCGGGCGTCGCCGATGAACAGCTGGCTGTTGGGCGTGACGGTGCCCTGGTGGATGCGGAACAGGCCGAGCTTGCCGCGGAAGGGGTCGTTGCTGACCTGGAAGACGTGGGCGATGACGTGCTTGTCGGCGTCGGTGGTGGCCGTGACCGCTTCGGCCGCGGGGCCTTCGCCCTTGAGAAACTGCGGCGGGTTGCCCTCGGTCGGGTCGGGCAGCAGGCGGCCCATGATGTCGAGCAGCTCGGTGATGCCGGCGCCGCTGCGGGCCGAGGTGAAGCACACGGGGATCAGGTGGCCTTCGCGCAGGGCCTGTTCAAAGGGGTCGTGGAGCTGTTCGGGCTGGAGGGATTCGCCCTGCTCGAGGTAGAGCGCCATGAGTTCTTCGTCCACTTCGACGACCTGATCGACGATGCGGTCGTGGGCGGCGCGCACGCTGGAAAAGGCCGCGGCGGCGGCGTAGTCGGGCTTGAAGAAGCAGTCGATCACGCCGGCGCCGCCGGCGGTGGGCAGGTTGATCGGCAGGCATTCCTTGCCGAAGCTGGCGGTGATGCGTTCCATCAGGGCGGCAAAATCCACGCCCGGTGCGTCGATGCGATTGACGACGAGCATGCGGCACTTGCCGGCCGCGGCGTCCATGGCCTTGCGGGTGACGGTTTCGACGCCGGCCGCGGCGTTGATGACGACGACGGCGGTTTCGACCGCGGGCAGCGTGGCCAGCGCGCGGCCGAGAAAGTCGGGCAGGCCCGGGGTGTCGAGAACATTGACCCAGTGTTCGGCCCATTCGAGGTGGGCGAGGGCGCTGTTGAGGGAGTGACCGAAGGCTTTTTCCTGTGGGTCGTAGTCGCTGACGGTGTCGCCTTTTTCAACCGAACCGGCTGCTCCGATGGCGCCGGCGGTGGCGAGGAGTTTTTCCAGCAGGGTGGTTTTGCCGCTGCCGGACTGGCCCAGCAGGCTGAGGTTGCGGATGTCGCTGACCGAGGTGGGTGTCATGCTTGCTCCCTGTACTGTTTTATTGTCAAAGCCGAAAAACGGGATGGGGCAAAGTATCTGCCTGTGATTCCGCGAGAACAACGATCCAGGTCAACAAAGGCGCGCCGCCCGCTACCACTCCAGCCCGCGGCGCACCGGCGGAGCGGTGCCGGTGCCGCCGAGAAGGGGCAGGAGCTGCTGCAGGGCGTCGTCTTCGGTGCGGTAGCTGGCGTGGGGGACGAGGTGGGACCACAGGCCGGTGCGCTCCATCACGTCGATGACCTGCTTCTTGAGGCCGCAGCAGGCGAGCAGCCGGCCGTCGGCTTCAAGCTGGCGGTTGATGCGGCGCAGGGCGTCGATGCCGCTGGCGTCGATGGCGTTGATGCCGGCGCAGGAGAGCAGCAGGCTGCGGGTTTGCGGGTGGTCCCGGCAGGTGGCCAGCACGGCGTCTTCGAAGGTGGCCGCGTTGACAAAATGCAGCGGGCCGTCGAAGCGCAGGATGGACAGTTGCGGGTGGGCCGGGGCCAGCCCGAAGCGTTCGGCGTCACGCCAGGTGCCGTCCGGGTGGCGGCCGAGCAGGGCGACGCGGGGTTTCATGCTGCGATAGATCAGCAGCGCCAGCGACAGCAGCAGGCCGGCGAGGATGCCGATCTCGACCCGTGGGGCAAAGGCCAGCGTGGCCACGAAGCACACGCTGCCGGCGAGGCCGTCGTCGCGGCCGCTGCGCCAGGCGTCGCGCAGCGGATGCACCGACAGCAGGCCGGCAACCGTGACCAGGATGACCGCGGCCAGCACCGGGCGCGGGATGTGGGCGATCGGGCCCGGCACGGCAAGGAGCGCGGCCAGCACCACCAGCGCGCCCACCACCGAGGCCAGCCCGGTGCGGGCGCCAGCATTGAGCAGAAAGGCCGAGCGCCCGAAGGAGCCGC
The DNA here is from genome assembly GCA_016720685.1 of Zoogloea sp. Lineage (GTDB taxonomy): Bacteria > Pseudomonadota > Gammaproteobacteria > Burkholderiales > Rhodocyclaceae > Zoogloea. The sequence continues at coordinate 3,986 of JADKKC010000027.1, read as the reverse complement.
TCACCGGGTAGGCCTGACAGACGGCGGCGGTGAGCTTGGCGAGACCCTGGCCGATGAGTTCCTGGTTGCCGTTCCAGCGCTGGCCGGTGCGCGCCGAGGCGAGCTTGCAGCTCGACATGGCCTCGATGAAGCTGACCAGCGCCAGCACGAAGGCGGCGGGCAGCAGGTCGGTGGTCTGGGCCCAGTCGGCGCGGGGCAGGGCAAACGCGAAGACCTGCTCCGGCAGCGTGCCGACCACCCGTCCGCCGTCGGCCTCGAAGCCTGTCAGCCAGGCCACGCCGCTGAGCGCCGCGACGACGATCAGCACGCCCGGCCAGCGCGGCAGGTAGCGGCGCTGGGCGACGAGCAGCACGATGGCGGCGCCGCCGAGTGCAGCAGAGGGCAGGTGGATGTCCGGCAGCGCGAGGGCCAGGTCGACGATCGCCTCGATGAACGGGCGCTGGCCCGCTGCGCCCACTCCGAGCAGGGTGGGCAACTGGGCGGCGCAGATCAGCAGCGAGCAGGCGTTGATGAAGCCGTGCAGCACCGGGTGCGAAAGCAGGTCGGCAAAATGGGCCAGACGCAACGCGCCAAAGGCCACCTGCAGGATGCCGGCCAGCAGCGCGAGCTGTACGGCCAGCATCAGCCAGGTTTCGGAGCCGGGCAGGGCCAGGGGTGACAGGGCGCTGGCCGTGAGCAGGCTGGTGAGGGCCACCGGGCCGGTATTGAGCTGTGCCGACGAGCCCCACAGGGCGCCGACGATGCTGGGCAAGAGCGACGCGTAAAGCCCCACGTAGGCCGGCAGGCCGGCGAGCTGGGCGTAGGCGAGGGCTTGCGGAACGGCCACCAGCGCCACCGTGAGGCCGGCCAGCAGATCGGTGCGCAAGGTGGCTGCGTCGAGCTGGCGGCGCCAGGCAAGGAAGGGCAGCAGGCGGGGTAGCAGCTGGCGCAAGGTGGGCGTGAGAGCAGGCAGCATCTGGGGGCGTCGGGGCGGGTGACGGGCACGTGGCGGGAAGTTTAGCCCGGCTGCGCCGGCTCATGGCGGGCGGGGCGGGATTTGAAACCTGTCGCATAGGTCCAACTATTTCACGCCCGGCGGGCGTCTAAACTAAAGAAGCCGCCTGCGGCGTCGATAAATTGCCAAGCTGTGTCCTCGCGCAAAAAGTCTGTTTTTTCTGCAGTTTTACCTACCGAACTCCTTACAGGTGACTTTCGAATTTTTCATTTTCGCTTGCGAAGGCTTGCCGGCCGGCTGGTGTGCGGCGGCGGTCGTGCTGCGGAAGGCAGGGGGGCGTGCATGAACCTCCGGATTGCGCGTGTTGTTCTCGTGTATGCGGTGTTTGCCTCGGGCTGGATCCTGTTTTCGGACAGCCTGGTGAGTGTGTGGCTGTCCGATCCGGATTCCATTGCTGCTGCCAGCACCTTGAAGGGCTGGGTTTTTGTTGCGGTCACGTCCTTGCTGCTGTGGGCCCTGCTGCACCGCCAGATGCCTGGCGGCATGTCTGCACCCTCCGCGCGCCGGGGGGCGGGGGTACGTGCCCTCGTGCTGCCTTTTGTATTGTTCGCGCTGGGTGTTGTTGCGCTGGCTTACGGCAGCGCGGTGTTCACGCTGCGCGAACGCAATACCCAGGAGTTTCGACGCCTGGAGGCGATTGCCGACCTGAAATCCGGGCAGCTCTCCCAGTGGCTCGATGAAAGGCGGGCCGATGCCCGCGCGGTGGCCGGCAATTCCGGCCTCTCCGCCCTGCACGAAAAGTGGCGGCGGGACCACGACGAGGAGGCGCGGGCCGGCGTGCTTGCGGCCCTTGATTCCGTGCGCAGCGCCTCCACTACGGTCGTGTGGCGCTGGTGGACGGCGAGGGGCAGCAACTGCTGACAACGGGCGAGAGTTTCGTGCCGGGCCCGATCCTGATGGACGCGGTTCGCCGCGCCCTCAGGGAGGGGCTGGTGGTGGAAACGAGTTTTTACCGGGATGTCGCCAGCCGCCTGAACGACCCGGTGCACCTCGATTTCGTGGTGCCGATGGCAACCCGGCCGGGTGTGCCGCCACTGGTCCTGGTGCTGCAGGCCGATCCGGCCCGGTCGCTGTTCGGTTACCTCAATACCTGGCCGGTGCCCAGCCGCACAGCCGAAACCCTGTTGTTCCGGCGCGATGGCAACGACCTGCTGTTCATCTCGCCCTTGCGCCACCGGCCCGGCCCGCCGCTCAGCGAGCGCATTCCGCTCAGTCGTCGCGACGCGTTCAGTGTGATGCTTGCCGAGCACCCGGAGCGGGCTGGCCGCGCCTTTGAGGCCCTGGATTACCGTGGTTTGTCCATCGTCGGTGCGGGGCGGCAGATTCCCGGCACCGACTGGCTGATGGTGGTCAAGATCGACCAGGACGAAATCCGCGAGGCGTCCCGCGGGTTGATCTTGTGGATCATCCTGGCGTCGGGTTTTGCGCTGTTCGCGTTTTGCGTTGCGGGGGTGCTGATCATGATGCGCCGCGAACTGGCGCAGGCTCACCGGCGCGAGGAGGCCCAGGGCAGGCAGCTGCGTGAGCTGCAACTGCTCGATGCGATTGCGGACGGTTCGACCGATTCGATCTTCGTGAAGGACGTGGACGGGCAGTACCTTTTCGTGAGCCGTGAAGTCTCGCGCCTGAGCGGAAGAAGCGCCGAGGAACTGCTTGGCCGCGACGACGCGCACTTGTTTGCACCGGACGAGGCGGCCCATGCCCGCCAGACCGACCAGGCCGTGATGGCCGCCAATGCCGTCATGACCTTCGAGGAGCTGCTGAAAACCCCTGGCGGGCTCCGCACCTTCAGTGTCACCAAGGGGCCGCTGCACGGGCCCGACGGAAAGGTGACGGGCGTCTTCGGTATCGCCCGCGACGTGACGGCCTTGCGCCGCGACGAGGAGGCGCTGCGCGAGCGCGAGGAAATCTACAGCGCCATCGTCAATCAGGCGACGGACGGGATTGTCCTGCTCGACATGCAAAGCTGGTGTTTCACGGAGTTCAACGATGCGGCCTGCCACAGCCTGGGCTACTCCCGCGAAGAGTTCGGCCGCCTGACCGTGCACGACATCCAGGGCGGGCTCGCGGCTGAAGAACTGGAAGCGCTGCTGCGCAGCATCGAAACCCGTGGCGAGACACGCAACTTCGACAGCATCCACCGGCGTGCGGACGGCTCCCTGCGCCAGGTGGAGCTGAGTTACCGGGCCATCGAGATCCGGGGGCGCAGCTATCTGGCGGGTATATGGCGTGATATCGATGACAAGCGCCGCGCAGCCGAGCAGTTGCTCAAGCTGTCGCTGGCGGTGGAGCAGAGCCCGGTGAGCGTCATCATCACGAATACCGGAGGGATGATCGAATACGTCAACCGCGCCTTCGTCGAGCGCAGCGGCTACCCCGTCGAAGAAGTCGTCGGCAAGCAGGCGGGCTTTCTCAAATCGGGCCAGACGCCAGCGGCACCTACCAGGCGCTGTGGGCAGCCCTCAAGGCCGGCGAGGCCTGGGAGGGCGAATTCATCAACCGGCGGCGGGACGGGGGGCTGATGGTGGAGTTCTCGCGCATTTGCCCCATCGTTCAGCCCGACGGGCGTGTTTCCCACTATCTGAGCGTCCAGGAGGACATCACCGAACGCAAGCAGGTGGACGCCGAGCTGGCGCGCTACCGGGATCAGCTGGAACAGCGCGTGGCCGAGCGGACCGGCCAGCTCGAGCAGGCCAACCTGGTGTTGTCCCAGCGCTCGGTCGAGCTGGAAGTCGCCAAGGAGCAATCCGACGCGGCCAGCCGGGCGAAGAGTGCCTTCCTCGCCAACATGAGCCATGAGATCCGCACGCCGATGAATGCGATCATCGGCATGATCCACCTGCTGCGGCGCAGCGTGGCGGACGAGGAAGCCCAGGGTCGCCTCCAGAAGGCGAGCGACGCGGCCGGGCACCTGCTGACGATCATCAACGACATCCTCGATCTCTCGAAGATCGAGGCCGGCAAGCTGACCCTCGACGAGGTGAATTTCCGG
>JADKKC010000026.1 GCA_016720685.1 Zoogloea sp. | reverse complement strand
GCGGGCTGCCCCGCGGCGAGCCAGTCGGCCGGCGCCAGCCGGTAGGCGAGCAGGCGATAAACCTGGCCGTCGGCGGCGGGGTTGGCGGCGACCGCCCGTGCCAGCGCCACACAGCGCTGCCACTGGGCGGCCCGAAGGCCGTCCACCGCGGCCTGCAGCGCCGCATCGCGGGGCTGGGCGAGGACGAAGGCGGCGAAAAGCTGGTGCATGCGCAGCTCGTCGGCGCCTTCCAGCAGGTGGAAATCCTGGCAGGCATCGAGGTGGCGCGCGAAGTCGGCGCCGGCGGATGTGTCGGCCACGGCCAGCCGCAGCTCGTCGGCGACGATCTGCTGGGGGTTCATGAAGGCAGCAGCGTGGAGCAGCAGGCGGGCGCCGGCATCGAGGGCATCGTAGGGCACGCGAAAGCTGGCCTCGGCATCGGCGCCCAGCGCCAGCGGCGCGCCGGGCCGCCCGCGCCGGGCGCCAACGGCCAGTGCGCGGGCGGCCGGCAGCAGGTGAACCGGCAGGCCGTCGGATTGGGTGAGCAGCGCACGGCGGGTGGCGGCCGGCACGCCGTTGCCGGCCACTTCATCCACCAGCTGGCGGGCGGCGCGGTCGCTCAGCGGCGGCACCGGCAACTCGGCCCAGTCGAGGGCCAGGGTTTCGTTCCAGCTGGTGACGAGCACATGGCAGGGCATGCCGGCGCGGGGCAGCCAGGGGCGCATCTCGTCGGCGTCCACCACGTTGTCGAAGATCAGCAGGCTCGGCGCGGCGGCCAGCGCCAGCAGGGTGCGCTCGGCCTGATCCTCCGGCGGGAGCTCGGGGGGAAAGTGAAGCTGCAGGTGGTTGCTGCCGATGCGCGCCAGATCCAGCGCGCCGAGCCCGCCGCCCATGCGCAGCTGAAAGCTGCCGCCGGGATAACGGCGCTGCGCCGCGCGGGCGAATTCCCGCGCGAGCTCGCTCTTGCCGACGCCCGGCGGGCCGTGGAGCACCAGCAGCTTGTCGGTGGCCGGGTCGCCGAGGGCGGCTTCGATGGCCTGAAGCAAGGCTTCGCGGCCGACAAAGGGGTGCTTGCCGCGGGTGGGGATGTTGCTGCGAAAGGCGGGGGTCGCGGCGGGGGCCGTGACGGTGACGGCGGGAGGCGGGCTGGCCGGCGCGGCGGGGGCGAACCGTTGGAGGGAGAACAGCCCTTCGTAGCCGGGGGCTGCGGGGAAGAGGCTGGGATCGACGGTCCACACCTCGGTGGGGCTGTCCTCGTAACGGATCGGGAAGACGCGCAGCTCGGCGCCATCGACGGTGCAGTAGAGCGCCCGGTTGGGCCACTGGCGGGTCTGGTAGCTGGCCCCGGCGGCCAGGTGCACGACCCTGCCGGCAACCGACTGCACGCCCTCCACCTCGTTTTCGTGGAGGTGGCCGCGCAGGATCACGTCCACCTCGCTGGCCAGCCGTGACTTGATGTTGCTGCGCTCGATGTCGCTGAGCCAGTCGAGGGGATGGTGAATCAGCGCCACCCGCAGCGCGGCATCCTGCGCGCCGAGGGCGGCGATGGCGTCGTCGAGGCAGCGCCGCCCGACAATGAGCTGGGCGTGATCGTGATCGTCGATGCAAAACAAGGCGCTGTTAACGGGCAGCACGGCAACGCCGCAACCCCGAACGTCGATGCGCTCCACCGGGCCGCAGGTGCTGTCGGCGGGCAAGGCGCGAATGCCCCGAAAGTAGTCGTCGTACCAGGCGCGAAAGGCGCCAATCTTCTGCGTGAGATGAGGCTTGGGCAGCGCCGGGGCGAAGTAGCGGTCGGCCTCCTCGCGGGAGCCGAGGGTGCGCGCCAGGCCGATCGCCTGGTCGCGGTCCACATCGTGATTGCCGGGCACCACGAAGAGCTGGCGCCGCTCAAGGCCGGCAGCGGCGAGGATGGCGTCGAAGAAGGCGCTGGCCCGGGCATATTCCTGGGCCTTGCCGAACTGGGCGATGTCGCCGGTGGCGAAGATCAGGTCGGGCTGACGGCCCCGCTCGCGGTAGGTGCGCACCGCGCAAACCAGCGCACGCAGGACCACGTCACGGTCGTAGGGGTCGCCGCCCCGAAAGTGGAAGTCGGAGATGTGCAGCCAGCGGAGAGTCATGATCGGCGTTCGGCGCAGACCGGCAAGGAATGCCGGACGGGTGAATTGATCGGTCGAACGTCATTCTAGCGGCGATGAGACGCTGACCGACACGAAAGCACATCGGCAGACCGCGCCTCGGCCCGCCATCCCACGGGATTCAGGTCGTGGCCTCGCCCGCCGCCGGGTCCATGCCTTCCGGCACCGCAAGGCCGGTGGGCTGTTCAGGCGGCAGGCCGCCCTCTGCCATCCAGTGGTTGAGCTGGAAAACCCAGGCCATCACCTCGGCCACCACCGTATAAAGCGCCGTCGGGATCGGCTGCTCCAGCTCGCAGTTGGCGTAGAGGGCACGGGCCAGCGGCGGCGCCTCCAGGATGGGCACGCTGTTTTCGCGGGCCAGTTCGCGGATGTTGAGGGCGATCAGGTTCATGCCCTTGGCCACCACGATCGGCGCGCCAGCCTTGTCGGGGTCGTACTTGAGGGCCACGGCATAGTGGGTCGGGTTGGTCACCACCACGTCGGCAGTGGGCACCTGGGTCATCATGCGGCGACGCGACATTTCCCGCTGGGCGGCGCGGATGCGGGCCTTGATCTGCGGATCGCCCTCCTGCTCCTTCATTTCCTGGCGCACCTCCTCCTTGGTCATGCGCAGGCGGCGGTGGTATTCCCACAGCTGGAAGGGCACGTCGATGGCGGCAATCAGCGCCAGACTGCTGACAATCAGCAATGCCGACAGCAGCACCAGCGCGGCAAAGTCGTCCATGCTGGTTTCAAGGGGCTGGAGCATCAGCGCGAACAGGTGGTCGCGCTCCCGCCACACCACCCACACGCCCACGCTGGCCACCAGCACGGCCTTGAGGCTGGCCTTGACGAGTTCGACAAGGCCGTGGGTCGAGAACATGCGCCCGAGCCCCTGCATCGGATTGAGCCGGCTCAGATCGAAGCGCAGCACAGAGGCGGAAAAGACCCAGCCGCCCATCAGGAAGGGCGTGGCCAGCGCCGCGATCACCGAGGCGGCGAGCAGCGGAGCAACGGTAAACAGGGCATCGGTTGCCAGGGACGACATCACCTGCCCCATTCCCCCCGGCTCGAAGGCCAGGCGGCGCTCGAAATTGAGGCCGGAACGGACAATCTCCATCATCCGGTGCCCGCTCCAGCGCCCGAGCACATAGAGGCCCACCACGCCCACCATCAGCGAGATGAAGGTCGCCAGCTCCCGCGACTGGGGAACCTGGCCTTCTTCACGTGCCTGCTCCAGCCTTCGCGATGAGGCTGATTCGGTTTTTTCGAGATCGCTGTCTTCGGCCACGGCCAGCCCGACTATCGTTCAGATGCCCGAACGATACGCCTCTACATGCGCCGCCAAGACGCCAAAAAGACCGGGTTTCAGGTGGCTATTTGCCTTTCGGGGCCAGCAGCGTCCGCAGGCCCTCGGTCTCGCGCCGGAGCTCGGCCAGCGCTGCACCAAGACGCTGGAGCTGATCTTCCATCAGGCCGAAGAGCGCCCTGCTGGCCTGCAGCGGACTGCCGCCCAGCGCCCGCGTCGCGTCGATGTGGCGCTGGAGCTCGGAGAGGCCCGCCACGTAGCCGGGATGTTCTGCGATGCACTCACGCAGAACATCGTCACGGGCACGAAAATAAGCCGCCGGGTCCCGTTCCGCCAGGTTTTTCCAGTAATCGAAATCGAAGCCGTCCATGCCCCCTCCCCGGACTGCCTTTCCGGCATCCGGTTGCCGGAACGGCAACGGGCAGGGCAGTCAGGAAAGATCCTGACCGAGCCCTGCCCGGGAACGGATGGCATACGTCACGCTACTCTGTTGCAGAGTGTGACGGCGCAGCGAAAGCCCTTATGCGGCGAGGGCCGGCATCGTCATCTGGGCGAGCAGCACGCGGCGGGACACACCACGGGTGTCGCCCATGGCGCCCAGCAACTCCTTCATGTCGAGGATCAGCACGATCTGGCCGTTGGACAGCGTGGTGACACCGGCAACGCCCTTCGGACGGAAATCGTCGAGGGACTTGATCACCGCATCCTCGCGCCCGGCAAAGCTGTCGATGGCGAGAATGAAGCTCTGTTCGGCACTCTGCATCAGCACGCCATACTCCGGCGTCAGGGTCTGCTCCCAGCCCAACAGCGTCGACAAGGGCATGATCGGCAGCACTTCGCCGCGGACAACCATCGTCGCCCGGCCGCCCACTTCCTGAACTTCTGACGGCTCGATGGGAAGGATTTCGCGCACCATCGACAGCGGCACCGCAAAGGGCTGCTCGCCCAGGCGCACCAGCAGCACCGGCAGGATGGCCAGGGTCAGCGGCAGGCTGATGACGAACGTGGTGCCCTTGCCCAGACTCGAACGGATGTCGATGGAGCCATTGAGCTTCTGGATGTTGGTGCGCACCACGTCCATGCCGACGCCGCGGCCGGACACGTCGGATATCTGGCTGGCCATCGAGAAGCCGGGCAGGAACACCAGGTTGTAGCTCTGGCGCTCGTCCATCGTGTTGGCCTCCTCATCGGTGATGAGGCCTTTCTCGACGGCCTTGGCGCGCAGGCGCTCGGCGTTCATGCCGCGGCCGTCGTCGGCCACCAGGATCACGATGTGGTCACCTTCCTGGCGGGCTTCAAGGCGGACGTTGGATTTTTCGGGCTTGCCGTTGGCGAGGCGCTCCTGGGTTTCCTCGACGCCGTGGTCCACGGCGTTGCGGATCAGGTGAATGATCGGGTCGGACAGATCCTCGATCATCGTCTTGTCGATCTCGGTTTCCTCGCCCGACAACACCAGCTCCACGTCCTTGCCCAGGTTGCGGGCGAGATCGCGGGCAATGCGCGGATATTTCTGGAACAGCCGGCCGATGGGCTGCATGCGCGTCTTCATGACCGCGTTCTGCAGGTCGGACACCAGCAGGTCGAGCTGGCTCACCGCCAGGTCGAGGGCGTGCAGGGTTTCGGTGTCGCTACGGCCGTTGAGGATGTCGCTGCGTAGCGCATTCAGGCGGTTCTTGGTCAGGCCGATCTCGCCCGACAGGTTGAGCACCTGGTCGAGCCGTGCGGTATCGACGCGGATCGAGTTGTCGCGCTGCTTTTCGGTGTCACGCCGGCCAACCGGCCCACCGGCGCCCGGCCGGTCGGTAGCCCGGCGGCCCACGGCGGCCTTGATGACATCTTCCGGCGTCTTGCTCGCCAGCGCTGCGGCGCTCTGGTGCATGACGACGGGCGGCGATGGAGCCGCCACAACCGCCGGAGGCGCGTTGCCGGTGACGACTTCGAAAAGCGCATCCCAGTCCACCCCGTCTTCGCTGGCGGCATGTGCAGGCGGCACAAGCGTCGCCAGGGCGACCGGCGCAGGCACGTCCTCGGCGAGCTTGCCGGCGATGGCATGACGCAGATCCTCGATCAGGCCGGGATCCGCCGCGGCAGGCTGCACCCCTTGCTCCAGGCGGCCGAACATGTCGCGCACGGCCCCGGTCGAGGAGAGGATCACGTCCATGACCTCGGGCGTCACCACCAGCTCGCCGTTGCGCAGCTTGTCGAAAAGGTTCTCGGTCAGGTGGCAAAGCGTGACCAGTTCGGCCGCGTTAAGGAAGCCGGCACCACCCTTGATGGTGTGGAAGCCGCGGAAAATGTCGTTCAGCAGACCCTTGTCGGCCGGGGACCGTTCGAGGTCCACCAGCTTGTTGTCCACGCCAGACAGGAGATCTCCCGCCTCCACGAGGAAGTCCTGCAGAAGATCTTCCATCCCGGAAAAATCGCTCATTGCTATCACTCCTTGCGGGCCTGCCCGCTATCGCCTGCTCTCCGGAAAATGCCCTCGCGCTTAAAAGCCGAGGCTTTCCAGCAGGTCGTCTACCTGTCCCTGGTTGGACACTACGTCGTCGCGCCCCACGGCGGTGATCACCGGGCCGTTCATGAGTCCTTCGGGGGCTTCGGCCTTGCGCTCTTCCGGCATGGCCTCGATCAGCACGCTCAGGAGCTGCTGCTCCAGGCCCTGGGCAAGGTCGACAACCTTCTTGATGACCTGCCCGGTGAGATCCTGGAAATCCTGGGCCATCATGATTTCCATCAGCTGGGCGTTGGTCTCGCGGGTGCCGGCGACCACCGAACCGAGGAAATCACGCGTTTCGCCGGCCAGCGCACGGAACTCGTCCGGGCTCATCTGGTTGGCGTAGAGCCTGTCCCAGCGGCCACGCAGGCTTTCGGCGCCAGCCTGTACCTTGTCCTGGATGGGCTTGGCGATGTCCGTGGCGTTGAGCACCTTGCTCGCCGCCTGCTCGGTCATCTCCGCGATGTAGGTCAGGCGCTGACGGGCGTCGGGAATGGCGTGGGCCGCCTCCTGCAGATTGCGGTCGTAGCCGAGTTCGCGCAGGGTGTCGTGGAGCTGGCGAGTCATCACGCCGATCCTGTTGAAAACGTTGTCGCTGCGGTGGGTTTGCGGCGCATCCGGAGATACGGCGTCGCTTTCGCCAGCGGAATATTCACTGGACACGGAATCGAAAAGGGCCTGCAGATCGTCGTCGTCGCCACTGCTTCCGGCAGCGGAAACCACTTCCAGTCGAGGCTGCACAACCGCCGCGGCCGCAGGGGATCCGGAGATGCTGTCGAAGAGCGCCTGCAGGTCGTCGCTGTCGCCCGATTCATCGAATTTGAGACGTTTTGCCATGATGGAACTCCGTCCTGTCGGGGCCGTCAGGCCGCCTTCTTGCCCATCTTCTCGAAGATCTTCTCGAGTTTTTCCGAAAGGGTCGCCGCCGTGAAGGGTTTGACGATGTACCCGCTCGCGCCGGCCTGGGCTGCCGCGATGATGTTTTCCTTCTTGGCCTCGGCTGTGATCATCAGCACCGGCAAATGCTTGAGGGAAGGCGTCGCGCGAATGTTCTGCAGCAGCGTCAGACCATCCATGTTGGGCATGTTCCAGTCGGTGACGACGAAGTCGAAGGGCAGCGAATTGAGCTTCTGCAACGCCACCTGCCCATCCTCGGCTTCATCCACGTTGGTGAAGCCGAGTTCTTTCAGCAGGTTGCGGACGATCCGCCGCATGGTCGAAAAGTCATCTACAACGAGAAATTTCATCTTGGGGTCCGACATGTTGTTGATCTCCGTTCAGTCCCGATAGGTCCGCATCAGCAGGGGGCGCAGGGTTTCGGCCAGAACATCGGCGTCGAACTTGGCGACATAGGCATCGACACCGACACTCTTGCCCATCGCCCGGTTGGCCTCGGACGACAGGGATGAATGCATGACAACCGGAATGCCCTCGAAGCGGGCATCCAGTTTTATGTTGCGGGTAAGCACGTAGCCGTCCATTTCCGGCATTTCCGCATCGACGAGAATCAGGCTGACTTCGTCGCGCAGGCTCAGGCGGCGCTGCTGGGCGTGGCCGGCCATGCCTTCCAGGCGGGTCCAGGCTTCCAGGCCGTTGAGGGCATGTTTGTGCTTGACGCCGAGCTTGTCGAGGGTCTCGGCGATTTTCTTGCGGGCCACCGACGAGTCGTCGACGAAGAAGACCGTGACGTCGTGGGCGCCTTCGAGCGGATGGATCTGGCCCACCACAGCCTCGCCGAAGGTGCTGGCGAGAATGGTTTCCACGTCGAGAATCGACACCAGCTTGCCGTCCTGCAATTCGGTGATGGCCGTGATGAAGTTATGGCTGCTTGAAGTGACGTTGTCCGGCGCCCGAACCTTGTCCCAATCGACGCGGATGATCCGATCCACCTCGTGGACGAGAAAACCCAGGGTGCGCTTGCTGTACTCGGTCACCATCATCGAATTGCCGAGGGGCTCGCCGGGCTCGGCGATACCCATGACCTTGGCCAGCGCCAGCACCGGAATCACGTTGCCGCGCAGGGAAATGAGGCCTTCCACGCCAATCGGCATGTTGGGCGCCTTGGTAATGAAGGGCGTGCGGGACACCTCGCGAACCTTGAAGACGTTGATCCCGAAAATCTCCTGGGTTCCCAGCGAGAAAAGCAGAATCTCCATCCGGTTCGAGCCCGCCAGCTTGGTTCGGGCATCTACGGATTCCAGCAAACCGCGATCGACGCGATCCATGTTCATCTTGCTCCTCTTGGCTCAGGCGGCCTTGTCCGGGCCGGCATGCTGGGTGATCAGGCGGCGGAGCACTTCCGCCAGACGCTGCGGCTCGAACTTCGCGACGTATTCATCGACGCCGACCGAACGGCCGAGCTGCTGATTGGACATACCCGACAGGGACGAGTGCATGATCACGGGCACCCCTTCGAAGCGCGGGTCGGTCTTGATTCTCTTGGTAAGGATATAGCCGTCCATCTCGGGCATTTCCACATCGGTGAGAATCAGCGCCACCAGATCCTTGACCTTGCGGCCGGACGACGAGGCGTAGGACGCCACTTTTTCCAGCTCGGTCCAGGCCTGGCGACCATTCACCGAACCGACATAGCGCACCCCGAGGGCATCCAGCGTCCGCTCGATCTGCTTTCTGGCCACCGACGAATCGTCGGCAAAATAGACGGTGAGCGGCTCTTCGACGACAATCGGCTCGATGCCCTTGAAAAGAAACTCGTCGTCGTAGCGGGTGGTTTCGGAAAGCACCTTTTCCACGTCGAGCAGCATGACCAGCTTGGGGCCGGGCAACTCGGTCACCGCGGTGACGAGCCCGCCCAAGTTGGCCGTCAGCATGTCTGGGGGCACGCGCATCTGCGACCAGTCGAGACGCAGGATGGTATCCACCGCCTCGACCAGGAAACCCTGGGTGTGGCCGTTGTACTCGGTGACGATCATGATCTCGCGGGGGCTGTCGGTCCCCATGCCGGCATACTTGGCCAGGTCGACCACCGGAACCAGCACGCCGCGAAGACTGACCATGCCCTCCACCGAGGACGGCATGTCCGGCGCAGCAGTGATGGGTGGCGTGCGCATGACCTCGCGAACTTTGAAGACATTGATCCCGAAGGTTTCGCGCCGCCCGGTGCGGGGGTCCGCACCCAGGGTGAATAGCAGGATCTCCAGCTTGTTGGTGCCCGCCAGCCTGGTACGCGCGTCAATGTTCTTGAGAAGTTCCGACATGCTTCTATCTCCGTCGCTGACCGCCTGCCATCCCGATGGGACAGGCGCCGACCTGTGAGCAATATCGGCTGGGGACAAATAATCTTGAGGGCCGGGATAGCCCTGCGAATCGCGGGGCGGACGCCTGCCCGACGACAGATGCCGGGCTATTTTTGGCTGTCGGCGCTGCGCTCGGAGAGCCGGAACATCACGTCCACGCGGTTACCCGCGCCGCTATAGCGAACCTCCTCGCACACCCGCAGCAGTAGCGGAATTCCGCGGCCGTGCCCCTTGAGCATGTCTTCGGAGCTGGGCTCGCGCAGCGCCGCCTGGACTTGTACTTCGTGGTCGAAACCCGGCCCCGTATCCGCACAGCCAATGTGCAGCACCGGCGACTGGCCGAAGTTCTGGCGCAGCGTGAGTTCAAACTCCACCGCCCCCACGGCCAGCCGGGTCAGCCGCCGGGAACGTTCGTCAAGATAAACGTCCATGCCCTCGATGCCCACCTTGAGAGACGAGGGCAGGCGCAGCAGGCCATGGTCGAGCGCGTTGTTGAACAGCTCGGACAGCACCAGGAAGAGCCGCCCGGCAAAGGGCCGCACGCCTTCAAACTGCTCGATGGCGCCGAGGATCAGCGGCACCGCATCCAGACGCTTCAAATCGGTGGCCCCCAGGCGCAGTACGAGCCTCCAGTCACTGGTCGTAAACGGCATCTGCGCTTCACCGGAAGGCGCAGCCGGCACGGGATTGGGGGTATCGGTAAGGGCGATCTGGGCAATCGAAATATCGTCGCGAGGCGGCTTGCCGCCGGTCAGACAGTGGACGATCTCGGTCAGGCGGGGCAAACGCCGGGCAGCCGGCAGGCCGTTCAACGCTGTTCCCAGCCCGTCAACGCCAAGCGCTGCGCCGCTCTCGTCCTCGAGTTCGATGAGTCCGTCGGAAAACAGCAGCAGGTGATCGTGGGGATTGACCACGTGGGCATCGACGGTACCGTCGAACTCGTCGTCATCGACAACCCCGAGGGGGAAATGATGGCGGTTGAAATGGATGCGCACACCGCCATCCGGACGCACCAGCAGGGGGCCGGGATTACCCCCGTTCCAGACCGTCACGTAGCGTTCGCGAAAATTGACCGCGACCAGCGTGGCGGCGATGAAACGATCGACGGGCAGCAGGGCCCGCACCTTGCTGTTGATCTCGCGGGCGATGGCATCGATGCCGAAACCCCGTTCGGTCATGCGATAGAACGGCGCGGTAACCGGCAGTACATTGAGCGAGGCCGCCAGGCCGTGGCCGGCGCCGTCCGCCAGCAACACGTGCAGCACGTTGCCCGGAGTCCGCGCGGCGGCGATGAGGTCGCCGCTGAACTCGGCGGCGGCGGCGATGAAGTGGGAAACCGCCGGATCGCCAAGCGCCTCCCGGTTGATCAGGCGCTCCATCACGAAACGCGCCAGCCGCTGCTCCTCTTCCTGGAGACTGCGGTAGTGGGCGAGTTCGCGGTTGCGCTCCTCGGCCTGGCGCTGCATGGCCTTGAGCCGCAGGATCACGCCGAGCTTGGCGTGGAGCATTTCGCGGGAGGCCGGCTTGCACAGATAGGCGTCGGCACCCGCCTCCAGGGCCCGCATCTGGGTCGCCTCGTCGAGGCTGCCGGTAAAAACAAGACTGGGGATCCAACTGCCGTCGGTGCGCGCACGAACCGTCTGGAGCAGCTCGATGCCGTCCATTCCGGGCAAGCCGACGTCCGTCATCAGAACGTCGGGATAAGCTCGGGCGATGTGATCAAGCGCTTCGCTGGCCGTGCTGACCCCGGCGACACGGTGGCCGAGAGCCACCAGATCCCGACGAATCAGGAAAAGATCATCGGGATTGTCATCTACAACAAGGATGAAGAGAGATTCGGAAGCCCGCTCCGCCACCGCTACACGATCGGAAAAAGCTTGCCGAAGTTGGCGATGTCGAGCACTTGGCGGACGCTGCCTTTGGCATTGGCCAGACACACCGTCTTGCCGGAGGTCTTGGCCTTGTCGCGCAGCATCAGCAGCATGCCAAGGGCAGAACTGTCGAGATAGGCGACGTTGCCGAGATCCACCGCGACTTCGGTCGTACCCGGGCTGCTCAGGGCACGGTCTACCGCATCGCGAAATTCCCGATGAGAGTTGAAATCGAAACGCCCGGAGAGTTGAATCCTGGCCTGACTCTGCAGGGTGCTGACGTTGGTGTCCATTTCTTGCCTCTAAATAACCGTTCTACTTACAACTGTGCCGGCACAAATCCGCCACCATCCATTCACGTCTTGAGGCCCCGACGTTCAGACCCGCGGAGGCGGGACAGCACGCGTTGCCCGATGTCTTTCAACGGCGCCACGTCATCGAGGGCGCCAATTGCTGCGGCCTCCCGCGGCATGCCATAAACCACGCATGACTCCTGATCCTGCCCGATCGTCCAGGCACCAGCCTCCTTCATCGCCAGCAAACCCTGGGCGCCATCCTTGCCCATGCCGGTGAGAATCACACCCAACGCATTGCCACCCGCCTGACGGGCCACCGAGTTGAACAGCACATCAACGGCTGGTCGATGGCGATTCACCGGCTCGGACTGGGCGAGTTCGCAAACATAGCCCCCCGCCACGCGCCGCACCGACAGGTGAGAATGCCCCGGTGCCAGGTACGCGGTACCGGGCAAAACCTTCTCGCCGTGCTCCGCTTCCTTGACCCGCACGTGGCACAGACTGTCGAGCCGCTTGGCAAACGAGGCCGTAAACATCTCCGGCATGTGCTGCACAATCAGGATACCCGGCATTTGCTCGGGCAGAGAACATAGCACTTCCTTGATCGCCTCGGTGCCACCGGTCGAGGCACCAATCACCAGCAGCCTGTCCTGCAAAGCCTTCTCCGGCAGTGTTCCGCCACCCCCTCCGACAGCCTCGCAGGGCTCTCGCCGCAAGGGTTTCGACTGGCTCTGGGTCTTTAACGGCACCCTCGGCCGTGCGCTGTATGCGGCCCTGACCTTTTCACAAATTTCTACACGATAGAGCTCCACGCTCCCTGCCGAATCCATCTTCGGCTTGGGCAGGAAATCCACCGCACCCAGTTCGAGGGCCTGCAGGGTCGCCTCCGAGCCGCGCTTGGTCAGACTCGAAATCATGACCACCGGCATCGGCCTCAAACGCATCAGCCGCGCCAGGAAATCAAGGCCGTCCATCTTCGGCATCTCGATATCGAGGGTCAGCACATCGGGACTGTAGGTCTTGATCATCTCCCGTGCCACGATGGGATCGGGCGCAGCGCCCACCACCTCCAGATCAGGCGCCGAATTGATCACCTCGGTCAGCATGCTGCGCATCAGCGCGGAATCGTCGACGATAAGAACCTTGATTGGCATGCTCAGCTTCCAGTGTCAGACGGGATATCCAAACCCCGTCAACCAAATAGCTCGACGTCGCCTTGCACATTGTCACGTCGAAGTCGGGCTTCGTATTCGCGCTCACGCTCGATAAGCGTGTCATTTTTCACGCGAACCAATTTTTTCATCATTACCCGCCCGCTGGCCGGAAAAAAATAGACCTTCCGCGGGTAGATATCGAGCAGATCCTGGGCAACGATCGGTATCCGTTCGGTCGCCAGATAGTCGAGAACAAACTCTGAATTCTTCTCGCCGACCTGGGCCTGGGTCAGGCTGGCCAGCACCTTGCCGCCACCGAATACCTTGGCTTCGAGGCTGCTGCGCCTTGCGCCCAGTTTGAGCAGATGGTTCAACAGCACCTCCATCGCGTAGGCACCATAACGGGCCGACGACGACAGCACCCCCGAGTCCGCACAGTCGGGCAGCATGAAATGATTCATCCCGCCCAGCCCCTTGTCGCGGTCGCGGATACAGGCCGTTACGCAGGAACCCAGTACGGTGACCAGCAGCATGTCGGCGGTCGTGACAAAGTATTCGCCCGGCAACACCTTGACTGCATCGCAATCGAAAGTGCGGTCGAAATAGCGATTGGTCGCCAGATGCTCCACATATCCGGCATCAACGGGCACGGGCATCCGTCCTTTCGTAAACCGTCCGCCCCAGCGAGCGGAAGATGTCAGCCGCATGCAGGAAGCTCTCGGAATGCCCGGCAAACAGCAGGCCATCCTGCTTGAGCAGCGGCATGAAGCGCTTGAGGATCGTGTATTGGGTCGGCTTGTCGAAATAGATCATCACGTTGCGACAGAACATGATGTCGAACGGCCCCTGCAGCGCCCAGCTTCTGTCGAGCAGGTTGAGCGGCTTGAACTCGATGAGGCGCCGCAACTCCGGGCGCACCCGGGCAAAACCGGCCTGGGTGCCGGTTCCCTTGAGGAAGAAGCGCTGCATGCGCTCCCGGGACAAGCGGTCCACCCGGTCCAGCCCGTAGACCCCCTTGTCGGCGGTGGCCAGAACGTTGGTATCGATGTCGGTGGCGATGATCTGCACCGGCGGAGTCGTTGAATTGAAAGCTTCGCAGGCGGTGATGGCAAGGCTGTAGGGCTCCTCGCCAGTCGATGCAGCGCTGCACCAGATGCGCAGCGGATTGCGGCCGACGTGCTTTTTCATGCGTTCGGCGAGAAGCTCGAAGTGATGCGCCTCGCGGAAAAACGACGTGAGGTTGGTGGTCAGGCTATTGACGAAAGTCTCCCACTCTTCCGGCTCCCGTTCGGCGCGGTCGAGGTAGGCGGTGAAAGTCCGGTCGCCGCGCGCCCGCAGGCGCCGCGCCAGGCGGCTGTAAACCATGTCCTGCTTGACCGGCGACAGCGAGATGCCGGCGTGCTTGTAGATCAGCGCCCGCACCCGCTCGAAATCTGCCGCCGAGAACGCGAACTCCCGGTCGGACAAGGCCTCGCCCGAAACACGCTCCGGCGCAGCCGGCCGAGGGCTTGCCGGGCGCCTGCCACCTGTCGAAGCAGGCGACAGCGGGCTGCGGGGAGAGAGTTTTTCAGTCATGGCGGGGACTTTCTAAAATTCTTCCCATTCATCATCGATTTCATTCGCGACACTGCCCGCTGCCGCCCGTCGCACCTTGGGTACCGCAGCGACGGATCGCGGCGCAGCCGGACGGCTCGTCCGCTCTGGAAGGTGGGCGACGTTGTCGCGAATGACCGGCGTGGCGTCGAAGGCCTGAGCGCCGTCGGCTTTCAGGCGGAACATCGACACGGCACGAACCAGCGTACGGGACTGATCTTCCAGGCTTTCGGCGGCGGCGGCGGCCTCTTCGACCAGCGCCGCGTTCTGCTGCGTCACCTCGTCCATCTGGCCCACCGCCTGCGTCACCTGTTCGATCCCGCCGCTCTGCTCCTGGCTCGCCTCGGCAATCTCGGTGACCAGCGCCGACAGCCGCTGGAAGTTGGTCACCACTTCTTCCATCGTCTCCCCGGCTTCGTTCACCAGCTTGGCGCCGTCCTCAACCTTGTCCACGCTGTCGGCGATCAGTGCCTTGATCTCACGGGCGGCCTGCGCGCTCTCTGCGCGAGACTGCGCACTTCGCTCGCCACCACCGCAAAACCGCGGCCCTGCTCGCCGGCGCGCGCGGCTTCCACCGCCGCGTTGAGCGCCAGGATGTTGGTCTGGAAGGCGATCGAGTCGATCACGCCGATGATGTCGGAGATCTTCTTCGAGCTCTCCTGGATCGAGCCCATCGTGCCGACCACCCGGTTCACCATCTCGCCGCCCTGCTCCGCCACGGCGTTGCTGGAACTGGCCAGCTCCCGCGCCTGGCGGGCGTTGTCCGCGTTCTGCCGCACCGTCGCGTTGAGCTCTTCCATCGAGCTGGCCGTCTCTTCGAGGCTGCTGGCCTGCTCTTCGGTGCGCGCCGACAGGTCGGAGTTGCCCGCGGCAATTTCCTGCGCCGCGACGTTGATCGATTCGGAGGCTTCCTTGATCTGGCCCACCACTTCACGCAGGCGCTCGACCGTCGTGTTGGTGTCGTCCTTCAGCTGGCCGAAGGTGCCGCCGTAGTCGGCCGTGATCTTTTCCGTCAGGTCGCCGCGGGCAATCGCGTTCATCACCCGGCCAAGGTCGTTCAGGCTGCGGGCGACACCTTCCATCAGGCGGTTCATGCCACTGGAAAGATCGAGGAAGAAACCGGTCTTGCCGCCACTCTCGAGACGCGCCGAGAAATCGCCATCGGCAGCAGCCGACACGATGGACTGGACTTCCGTCTGGGCGGCCAGTTCATCGGTGCGGTCACGCCATTCACCAACGGAACCGAGACGCTCACCGGTAGCACTGGCGATCGGGCTGGTCACCACATCGAAGGTGCGCCCGCCGATCATCATCTGGGTGCGCGTGGTCTGACTCAGCGTGGCCAGACGCTTCAGGGCGGCGTCAGGATCGGCATACAGCCGTCCGATGCTGCTGCCCACGAAGGTATCGACACTGAAGCCAGGTGCATCTTTGCAAATTTCGCTCTCGATGGCGCGAATCGTCTTGATGAGTGCCGGATTGGCGTAGATCACCAGGCCCTCGGGATCGGCGATCCGCACATTGGTCTCGACGCTGTCCAGCGCCTGGCGGATGCGCGCATTCTCGTTGCCGATCCGCTGCTGTTCGGCAATGTCGCTGCCCAGCCGGATCTGCATCGACTCCAGCGCATTCAGCACATGGCCGATTTCGTCGCCGCGGCCCAGATCGATGAAGTTGTCGTAGCGCCCGCTGGCCACCTCCTGGGCGGTGCTGACCATGCCACGCAGGGGCCGGGCCACAAGGGTACGCATCAGCACGAAGATGAGCGCCGCCAACACCAGCGCAGCAACAAAGCTCATCCCCAGAAGCATGAAACCGATGTTGCGCGAGACACTTTCAAACTCATCCGTGTAAGTGCCACCCGCAATGACCCAGTTCCATTCGGGGAAGGTATCGAAGGCCACCACCTTTTCCCGTGGGGTGCTTTCGTTCAGCTCGGCATTCAGCCAGGGGTAGCGAATCACCCCCTGCTTGCGCTCGAGGATTTCACGGATGAAGAACCGGCCGCCCGCATCCTTGGACTCGAGGATGTTCTGCCCCTGCTTCGCCGGATGGACCACCAACGCACCGAAGTTCTTGCCGGGAGCCGAATCGAGCACGTAAATGTAACCAGTGTCTCCAAAGTGGACGGTCTTGATCTGCTTGTTCAGCATAGCCATCTCGTCGGAGAATTTGCGGCCGACGAAGGTCGCGCCAACCACCTTGCCGCCGCTGTCCTTGATCGGTGCGTAGCCGGTGTAGGTATCGCTGCCGAACAGCACCGCCTTGCCTATATAGCGCTCGCCGGCCATCAGGCGGGCGTAGGCCGGTTGGTCGTGAGCCAGTGGCGTCCCCACCGCCCGCTCGCCGTTTTCCTTCTTCACCGAGGTGGCTACCCGGTAAAACTCATCACCCTTGCGGGCAAACAGGGTTGCCGTGGCGCCGCTGGTTGCGGTAAAGCGATCGACCTCCTGGGTCCGCAGGTTCATGACCGTGCTGCCATGCAGCAGCACCGGCATCCCGTCTCCGCTGGCATTGACGCTGAAGTTCTCGCCGAAGCTCGCGGCGAAGATGTCACCCAGTCTCTCGGTTTCCGCCCGCAGGCTCTGCGCCTTGGACTCCACCATGCTCCGCACCAGGCCGACTTTGTCACTCACGACCGCCAGGTTCTGCTCTTCCAGGGCGCGATTCGACCATTCGCGCATCGCCAGGGAGCCGGCCCCCAGGATTACCACCAGCGCCAGTGTCGCAGCCAAGGCGGTCCGCGTCGCGAGGGAGAGGCCGCCGGCCCAGGCTCTGACGCGCTGCAGCACGCCGGTCGATTTCACGTGCCCGTCAACAATCGTTGTGCCGCCGGCCTTGCCTTCACGGAACCGGGCGTAAGCGGCCTCGGCCGCGCTGATCTTGTCTGCCGAGGCCTTGCGCCGTACCGACATGTAGCCGGTAACCCGACCGCTTTCGAAAATCGGTGAGGCATGGGCCTCGACCCAGTAATGGTCGCCGTTCTTGCAGCGGTTCTTGACCATGCCAACCCACGGCCGCCCGTCCTTCAGAACACGCCAGAAGTCCGCGAAGGCTTCGACCGGCATATCCGGATGGCGCACGATGTTGTGGGGCTGACCGATCAATTCGCTTTCGGCAAAACCGCTGATCACCACAAATTCGCGGTTGACGTAGGTGATCTGCCCCTTCAGATCAGTCTTCGAGACGATCAGACAGTTCTCCGGCAGCTCAAGCTCGCACTGTGTGACTGGCATGTTGATTTTCATTTTTCGTTCCTTATGGGCCAGGCCTTTTGATCACACTCTGGTGTCTTCCAAGGCCATCAAGGCTTCAAAACTTGCACCGGACCGCAACGGCCGATGAGACTTCACGGTTGAAACAGGGCGCTGCAAACAGCGCCCGGAGAACGTTCAGAACTCTTCCCATTCGTCTTCGGCAAGATTGGCGGCCTGCTGCCTGACTTTGGGCAGCGCCGTGCCCGGCCTCGCGGCCTTTGCCCCACGCAAGGGCAGCGGCGAAACACGCCCGCCGGCAGCCTTTACGGCTACGGGCCGCGACGCTGGCGCGGAATCGCCATGGGCGGTCTTCATTTTGCGGATTTCATTGATTGTCTCGTCGGACAGCACGGCAAAGTCATTGAGCAGCAGGCGCTTGGCCCCCACTTCATCCCCCGCCAGCTTGGCGCGGACCACACTGCCGGCGCAGCGATGGAATTCGGTGTGGCTCTTGCGCAGGCGACCCAAACCCTCATCCGCGTCATGCCGTTGCCCTTCGCCGTGAATCCAGCAACCGAGTGCGCATTTGTCATCGCGGGAGACCACATCGGGGTCGAGGGCTTCACCCTCTCCGGCCAGGAAGCTGCGCAGCTTGTGCTTCCAGTTCATATGGGCCTGGATGACGCCATCGAAGTCCAGCGGGGACAGCGCCGCCGACGCACTGCCGGCTTTCAGCTGAAAATGCGCCACGGAGCGCACCAGCGACTGGGATTGCTCCTGAAGGCTTTCGGCGGCGGCGGCGGCCTCTTCGACCAGCGCCGCGTTCTGCTGCGTCACCTCGTCCATCTGGCCCACCGCCTGCGTCACCTGTTCGATCCCGCCGCTCTGCTCCTGGCTCGCCTCGGCAATCTCGGTGACCAGCGCCGACAGCCGCTGGAAGTTGGTCACCACTTCTTCCATCGTCTCCCCGGCTTCGTTCACCAGCTTGGCGCCGTCCTCAACCTTGTCCACGCTGTCGGCGATCAGTGCCTTGATCTCACGGGCGGCCTGCGCGCTCCTCTGCGCGAGACTGCGCACTTCGCTCGCCACCACCGCAAAACCGCGGCCCTGCTCGCCTGCACGCGCGGCTTCCACCGCCGCGTTGAGCGCCAGGATGTTGGTCTGGAAGGCGATCGAGTCGATCACGCCGATGATGTCGGAGATCTTCTTCGAGCTCTCCTGGATCGAGCCCATCGTGCCGACCACCCGGTTCACCATCTCGCCGCCCTGCTCCGCCACGGCGTTGCTGGAACTGGCCAGCTCCCGCGCCTGGCGGGCGTTGTCCGCGTTCTGCTTGACCGTTGCGTTGAGCTGCTCCATCGAGCTGGCGGTTTCTTCGAGGCTGCTGGCCTGCTCTTCGGTGCGCGCCGACAAGTCGGAGTTGCCCGCGGCAATTTCCTGCGCCGCGACGTTGATCGATTCGGAGGCTTCCTTGATCTGGCCCACCACTTCACGCAGGCGCTCGACCGTCGTGTTGGTGTCGTCCTTCAGCTGGCCGAAGGTGCCGCCGTAGTCGGCCGTGATCTTTTCCGTCAGGTCGCCGCGGGCAATCGCGTTGAGAACGCGCGCCACGTCTTCGAGGTTGGTGGCAACGATGCCCATCAGGCGGTTCATGCCTTCGGAGAGGGTCACGAAGAAGCCGGTCTTGCCACTCAGCGAGAGGCGGCGGGCAAAATCGCCGGACATGGCGGCCTGCAACAGACCGGCCATCTCCTCCTCGGCCCGGACTTCACTGGTGCGATCCAGCCATTCGACAACCGTTCCCAGCCGCACGCCTTCGGCGTTCGACACCGGGTTGGCAACCAGCGAGAAAACTCGACCGCCGATCTTCACCTCGGCCTTGTGCTCGCCGGTGAGGTGCCCCAGCACGTTGCGCTGGTGGGACGGATTCTTGTGGAAAGTATCGAAATTGCGCCCCACCAGGCCTTCCGCACTGAAGGCCGGCAGCTCCTTGCGGATGTCGCTCTCGGCGCCGCGCAGCATGACGAGCACCGCTTCGTTGCAGTAGACAATCAGGCCATCGTTGTCCGCCAGCATGATGTTGGTGGAGGCCTTGTCGAGTGCATTACGCACCCGCAGGTTGGTCGCAGCCACGTCCGCGTCGGCCTTGATCTTGGCCAGCAGGCTGGTTTGCATGCCGTTGAGGGCATTGGAGATTTCACCAAAGGCGTCGTGCGACGACACCGAAAGGCGCTCATCCAGCCGGCCCTGGGAAATCCGCCCGACCCCTGCCTGAATCTGGCCGATAGCGTCGAGCATGGCGCGACGCAGGCCGAGGAACAGGTAGCCGGCCACCAGCAGGCTGACGAGAATCACGCCAATGGCCAGCGTGCGGACCCGCTCAAGATGGGACAGCCTCTCCGTCAGGCGCAGGTCGAACTCTCGCGCCGCCATGTCGAAAAGCGCGTAGGCCCCATCCACAGCCTGGGTACCGGTCTCGAAGACGCGGGCAGGGAGAATGTCGATCTCTGCCGGCTTGAGCAGCCGGGTGTCGATCAGTTCGACAAAACCCAGCAAGGCCGCCTCAAGCGGCTTGATGACGTCGCCGAGACGAGCCCGCAGACCTGCGTCGAAACTGCCGGCCTTGCGCACCGCAGCCTCGACGGCACTGCGCCCGTCGGTCATTCTCCGCACCAGAACACTCATTTCAATGCGTTCGGCCTCGGTCAGCTTCTGACGGCTGGCCTGGCCGGAACCCAGTGCCCGCGCGCGCCCGGCATCCTCGGCCAGGGCAGGCAGACGGGCCAGGAAAATGTCCATCAGGTAGTAGGTTTCGAGCTCGGGATCGAGGGTCGCGTTGGTCTTGTCGGCGACGCTGGTGATGAAATCCCGGACGAGGACAATATATTCGCTGTGGATCCGGAAGCTTTCCGGCGCGCTGACCGTCACCGCGCGGGACTGGACCGCATCCCACCCATTACGGATCGCCTGCCACTCCGGGGCACTGCCAAGGCCTTCCCCGATCTGCGCATTGATGGCATCGCCCGCCTTGAGGGCCGCATCCACCTTCACGCGCAATTCGCCAAGGCGGCTAGCCTGCGCCGTGTTGCCACCGATCACGACTTGCGACACGCCGCGATGCGCCTGCACCGCCTGCATCAGCTGCCGCGCCGGCATCACAACCGGCACGGTCTGCGTCTCCTTGCGGGCAAAATCGATATCGCCCTGGACGCGGTTGATCAGCATGTAAGCCAGCACGACGACGGGCACCATCGCCACCAGACCGAGAAGGGCCAGTTTGCCCTGTACCGACAGACGGTTCATTACACCGACGGCGGGAGAGAGAATTCCACTCATGACAATCACTTTCGGCTTGGGTATTAATCGGCAGGTGCCAACTCGGCCTTAATTGGCGACTTCGTCAACCAGCGCCATTTCGCTGGAAAGCATCAGGCGCTCGATATCCACAACGATCAACATGCGTTCGCCGAGCGCACCGAGGCCCCGGATGTAGGCGGTGTCGACCGATGAGGCAAAATCCGGCGCAGGGCGGATCTGCTCGGGCTTCAGGGAGATCACATCGGACACCGCATCCACCACCATCCCGACCACGCGCCCGCCGATATTGAGGATGATCACCACGGTGAATGGGGTGTACTCGGCCACCCCTACGGCAAACTTGATGCGCAAATCGACGATCGGCACGATCGTTCCGCGCAGGTTGATGACACCCTTGATGAAGCTGGGTGCGTTGGCAATGGTGGTGACTGCGTCGTACCCACGAATCTCCTGCACCTTGAGAATATCAATCGCATATTCTTCGGCGCCGAGGGTGAAAGTCAGGAGCTCCTGGGCAAAGCCGGAGACTTCCGACTCCAGGGCGGCAGCGGTCTGGGTAGCCTGCAGCATAGGGATAGTCCTCGTTGGGAATGATTCATTTACGGCAGCGCGATTTCTTTCTGAAGGCGTCTCGCCGCAGCGGAATGCAGACAAAACAAAGGCCGCCCGAAGGCGGCCCTGACCCGGCAGAAACGGCCGGAAAGCCCTGCAAAAAACATCAGGCTGCGGCCGGCAAGACCCTCCGCGCCATACCCACGAGCATCGGAACATCCAGAATCAGCGCAACCCGGCCATCTCCCATGATGGTTGCCCCGCCCACGCCCGGCACGCGCCGGTAATTGGCTTCCAGGCTCTTGATGACCACCTGGTGCTGGCCGATCAACTGGTCGATGAAGAGCGCCGCACTCTGGCCGTCGGCTTCGAGTACGACCATGATTCCCTTTGACCAGTCGGTGATCGCCCCCTGGATGCGGAACACGTCGTGCAGGCAGATCACCGGCAGGTATTCGCCACGCACCTGGATCAGGCGTTCGACGCCCGAGACGCTCTTCATCATGCCGCGCTCGGGCTGCATGGACTCCATCACGTAGCCCAGCGGGATGATGTAGGTTTCCTTGCCGACCCCCACGCTCATGCCATCGAGGATCGCCAGCGTCAGCGGCAGACGCACGGTGATGCGGGTGCCCACACCGGTCACCGAGTCGAGCTCGATGCGGCCGCCCATCGCAGAGATGTTCTTCTTGACCACATCCATGCCGACGCCGCGCCCCGACACCTCGGTCACCTGCTCCGCCGTCGAGAAGCCCGGCTCCATGATCAGCTGCCAGACCTCCTGGTCGGTCATCACATCAGTCACCGGCATGCCGCGCTCCTTGGCCTTGGCCAGAATGCGGGCACGATTCAGGCCGGCTCCGTCATCACTCACTTCAATGACGATATTTCCGCTCTGGTGATAGGCCGAAAGGGTGATCGTGCCGGTTTCCGGCTTGCCGGCTGCGCGACGCCTTTCGGGCGTTTCGAGGCCATGGTCGAGGCTGTTGCGAACCAGGTGGGTAAGCGGATCGGTGATGCGCTCGACCAGACTCTTGTCCATTTCAGTGGTTTCACCGATAGTCTTCAGCTCAACCTGCTTGCCGAGCTTCTGCGACAGATCGCGCACGACCCGCGGGAAGCGACTGAAAACCACCGATATCGGCATCATCCGGATCGACATCACGGATTCCTGCAAATCGCGGGTATTACGCTCCAGCTGGGCCAGTCCGTTGATCAGACGCTCGAAAATGACCGGGTCCACGTTGCTGGCGGCCTGGGTCAGCATGGCCTGGGTAATCACCAGTTCGCCAACCAGGTTGATCATCTGGTCCACCTTCTCGACACTGACCCGGATCGAACCGCTATCACTGGCGGCCGGGCGGGCTGCGGGCTTCTTGACCACCGCAGACGCCGCCACCGGCGCGGGCGAAACCTCAACGGGTGAAGCCGTCTCCGGCTCGGCAGCCGGCACAGCCACGGGTTCGAAGAGGCCATAGGCCGTTTCTTCCGGCACCGCCACGGCAGGCGCTTCCGAAAAAGGAGGCAGCTCGGTGAAGAAACCGTAAGGCTCGGCGACCACCGGCAGATCAGAGAAAAAACCGTAGGCTTCGCCACCCGACGAGCCAGCAGCCTCGGGCAAGGGCTCAAACAGGCCGTAAGCCTCCTCGACAGGAGCCTGCACCTCGACGAAGAAACCGTAGGCCTCGCCTTCGCCAGCGGAACGGTCGAAGGCTTCGATGCGTACCGAAGCCGCATCGGCAACAAAATCGATCACCCCGCGCAGCGTGTCCGCATCCACCTCGGTAATGATCCGCAGGTGGCACTCGCGATTTTCGGGTGTCGATGCAACAAGGGTTTCCACCAGGCCGAAACTGCCCAGCTCGTCCACCAGATGGCCAAAACCATCGACCGCGGCAGTGGAGTCGCCGGAGAGGGTGAAATACAGGTCGAAGCCCGTCGAGCAAACAGGCGCAGCCCTGATATCGAGCACCGGAGCCGGTGGGGGTTCAGAGGGCGCTTCGAGGGCACGACACAGCGCCTCGAGACGGTGGCAGATGGCCTCTGCCGCCTCACGATCCGCTTCGTCCTCGCCCCGATGGGCTGCCAGCAGGTTTTTCAATACATCACCGGCCACCAGCGAGGCGTCCACCATATCGTCGGTGAGCGGCGCTTCGCCCTTGCGCACCCGGTCGAGCATGGTTTCGAGAATGTGCGTGACTTCCATCATGTCCTGGAAGCCGAAGGTGCCACTCGAGCCCTTGATGGAATGCGCAGCCCTGAAGAGGGCGTTCACCTCCTCCGTGTCCGGCGCAGCCGGGTCGATGGCAAGCAGCAATGCTTCCATGCTTGCCAGGTGCTCGGCGGCTTCCTCGAAAAACACCTGATAGAACTGGCTCATGTCTATGGCCATGCGTACCTCCCGTGATGCACCACTCGCCGACGCCGGCTTAGCCAATGACTTTCTTGACCACCTCGATGAGCTTTTGCGGATCGAAAGGCTTCACGAGCCACCCGGTGGCGCCGGCGGCCCTGCCCTGTGATTTCATCGCATCGGACGATTCCGTGGTCAGCATCAGGATCGGCACCGTCCGGAAACTCGGCATGGCCCGCAAAGACTTGATAAGGGACAAACCATCCATGCGGGGCATGTTCTGATCGGTGAGGACAAGATTGAAGGCCTTGGACTTCGCCTTGTCGAGGCCATCCATGCCATCGACAGCTTCGACCACTTCGTAGCCGGCGCTTTTCAGGGTGAAGGACACCATCTGCCGGATGGAGGCAGAATCATCAACAGGTAAGTACGGTTTTGGCCATTGTCATTTCCTAGAGTTCTAAAGCTAAAACAAGTCGATGTCGCCATGCGAAACATCCTGCTGGCTCACCGGGCCGCCCCCGAGCCGTTCGCCGAGGGTGGAAATTTGTATCCGGGTCGCTTCGGCAGCACGCTTCAGGGGCTCGACATCGCCCGAGACCATGGTCTGCTTCATCAGGCCGGCGAGAGATTCGAACTCCATCAGCACCTGGCTGAGTCCATCCACCCGCCGATCCACATGCCCGATAAGCTGGGAAACCAGATCCTGAAACTGCAGCGCAGTTACGGCCCGATGCACTTCGGCATCCATGACTTTCGCATGCCGACCGAGACTCACGATGGCCCTGCCGCGCTGCTGGTTGATGCTCTCGAGCGAAACCAGCACCTGCTGGACCTGCTGTTTCGATTCAAGCGCGAAATTCATGTCCGTCGAGGCGAGCCGCTCGATCGCGTTTTCGGCGCCTCTCACGCCTTCCCGCATGGATATCATGACCGCCGAGATCTGCTGGCTGAACTGGGCGGTTCGGGTAGATAGGTCGCGCACCTCGTCGGCAACCACGGCGAACCCCCGACCGGCCTCGCCCGCCCTCGCAGCCTCGATGGCAGCATTGAGCGCAAGCAGATTGGTCTGCTTGGAAATATTGGAGATCTCGCCGAGAAAGCCTTCAACTTCACTTGCACGCCTGGAAATCCGGTCGGTCAGTTCGACGAGCTCCATGCCGAGCTTGCTGTTCATGACCACGTTATCAACGACCCGCTGCATCACCCCCGCGGTATTCGACACAAACTCGTCAAAGCCCGTCGCGCCCTCCTGATCGTCGTCGTCCTGCGCCAGACTGACAGCAATGGACTGCTGGGCGTGGGTAGCCTCAAGCAGGCCATTGAAACTCCCCATCAACGAAGCGATGGCCGCACTCAAAATCTCCTGCACCCGATCCGCCTCTTCGCGAATCGCCTGATGCTGCTGCAGAACCGCCGCCACGAATTCGCGCGGCACCTCTCCCACTGCGGCCAGCACTTCCTGCGAGGGCTCCGGCTTGCCCGCATCCTCGGCCAACGCCTCGGCCACGGGCAAACGTAGCATCAGCGCGACCCAGCCAAGTGCAGTCACTACCTGTACCGCGGCAGTGTCCAGAACGCCCGCTTGAAAGTAGACCGCGACACCCAGCACAGCGCCCGACCACAACAGTCCAAGCATAAGTGCGGTTGTCCGGGAGAATTTCATGATCATTAGTTCAAGTTCGTGACAGTAGGGGACATATCGTCACTCACAGGCCAATTCTTTAGGGCGCCCGCCGGGCTGGGCTGGGTGGGGCGACAAGACCCGAGCGGATATCGCCCACATCCACGCCATCTTCTGCACTCACGTCGATTTTTTTTCCGCCACTGCGCATTGCCGCTTCAGCCTGCTTGTTGAGGACAATGATGCTGATCCGGCGGTTGATCGCCCCATTGGGATTGGCCGGGTCCAGTGGCAGCGTATCGGCCAGACCGATCACCCTGACCATCTTCCCTTCAGCCAGGCCACCGGCAACCAGCTCGCGTCGCGAGGCATTGGCCCGATTGGCCGAAAGCTCCCAATTCGAGAAGCCCCTTTCACCCCCGGCATAGCGGGTCGAATCGGTATGCCCCGACAAGCTCACATTGTTGTCGACCCCGTTCAGCGTCATGCCGATAGCACGCAGCAACTCCTGGGTATAGGGCCGCAGCGTGGAACCGGATGACTCGAACATCGGACGGTTCTGCTCATCCACGATCTGGATGCGCAAACCTTCCGTCGTGATATCGAGCAGCAACTGGTTCTTGAATGGTCGCAAACTGGGACTGGCCTCGATGATCGCCTCGATCTGCCCCTTCAGGTCTTCGAGCTTGGCGCGCTCCTTGCGCTCGTCCGCCTTCTTTGCAGCATCCGCAGCCCCCTCATCACCGCTCGCCTTCGGCGCCCCCTTGGCTGCCTCGATATTCAGGGAGCGCTTGCCATCCACGTCTCCGCGCTTGACCTGACCGACCGAGCGGGTCAGATCCTGACCACCGCCGACGATCGGACTGGTCGCATCGCCCGCACCGGAGCCACCGCTCATCGCAACCTTCAGCGGGGAATTGAAGAACTCGGAAATACCCTTGAGGTCGCCCTGGGCGGTAGAGCCCAGCAACCACATCAGCAGGAAGAAAGCCATCATGGCCGTCACGAAGTCCGCGTAGGCGATCTTCCACGCCCCGCCGTGGGCACCACCACCGCCCTTTTTTATCTTCTTGACGACGATTGGCTGTTGGGTATCGTCACTCATGGCATCGGTCCGGCTGGCCAGGAAGGCTGCGGCACTTCACGCCGCATCATCGGGGCGTTCATCACTTCTTGCTCTTGATCGCCTCTTCCAGCTCGGCGAACCCCGGCCGGTCGGCAGAGAACAACACCTTGCGACCAAACTCCACCGCCACCTGGGGCGCGTAGCCGTTCATGCTGGCCAGCAACACGGCCTTCATGCACTGGTAGATCTTGCCGCCCTCCTCGACCTTGCTTTCCAGCTGACCCGCTACCGGAGCCACAAAACCGTAGGCCACCAGAATACCGAGGAAGGTGCCGACCAGCGCACCGCCGATCATCTTGCCGAGCACCGCCGGCGGTTGGCCGACGGAGCCCATCACGTTCACCACCCCCATCACCGCCACCACGATACCGAACGCCGGGACACCGTCGGCGACCTTGGAGACCACGTGCACCGGCGTATGAGCTTCGTGGTGGTGGGTTTCCATCTCGATGTCCATCAGGTTTTCAATTTCGAAAGCGTTCAGGTTGCCGCCCACCATCATGCGCAGGTAGTCACAGAGGAAATCCACCGCATGGTGGTCAGCCGTGAAAGCCGGATACTTCGACAGGATCGGGCTGCCCTCGGGATTCTCGATGTCGCCTTCGATGGACATCAAGCCTTCCTTCCTGACCTTGGCCAGGATTTCGTAAAGCATGCACAGCACGTCGATGTAAAACGCCTTGTTGTAGGGCGAGCCCTTGAAGATCGTAGGCAAGGCAGCGATTGTCGACTTGATGGCCTTTGGCCCGTTACCGGCGACAAAGCCACCGAGGGTCAGGCCGACAATCGCGATGTACTCGGTCGGCACCCACAGGGCACCCAGACTGCCGTGCACCGCGTAGGTGCCCAAGGCAGACGCCAGGATGATGACGTAGCCGATGATCAGAAACATCGTCGAAACCTCAATCGATAGGCGGGTCGGCGGAGCGCCCGCAAAGGTGCGTTATTCTTCAAAGGCGATATCGGCCCTGCCTGCCGAAACTTGAGCACTTAAAGCAAGGATGTCGTCACCTGAAAAGCGCAAAAAAAATGCCGCCGAAAAAAAGCCGACGGCATAACCTCTTCAACGTTCGAGAGGGAGGGTCAGGATGCCTCGGCCTCCGCTCCAGCCTGCGCGCGCCGGGTTTTGCCCGCTCGGGAGGGGATATGGCAAAGGCCGCAGACGTAATTGTGGGTTGGATCAAAGGCGTGGGCGACGAACTCTCCGCCACAACAGGTGCAGCGCGCCGACTGAAGCAGCTTCGCGTCGAAGAAACGAATCAAGGTCCAGGCTCGTGTCAGCGACAGCACCTGCTCCATCTCGAACGATTCGATGTGCTCGTTGTACAGGCGGTAGGCATGCACCACGGCGTCAAGCCCCTGCAACTTGGCGTGAGTCTTCACGAAACGGAAAAGCGCCATGAACAGCGAAGCGTGGATGTTTGGCTGCCAGGACATGAACCAGTCTGTCGAGAAGGGCAACATGCCTTTCGGTGGTGAAACGCCCTTCACTTCCTTGTAAAGCTTGAGAAGACGCTCGCGACTGATCGAGGTTTCGACCTCCAGCATCTGCATGCGGGCACCCAGGCGAATCAAATCGACCGCCTTCTGAATATCCTGCGCTTCCTGCAGCACGCTCTTGTTACGCACGATCAGCCCTCCCCGATGCAGCCATGGAATCAGGCGAGGTGCTCGACCGGCCGGCCGGCTGCGAGGATCGCTGCATGCAGGTGGGCGGCCCCGCGCTCGCGGCCATGGGACGAAAGCAGATCCACCAGCATGGTGTCGTTGAAACGGAACTGGCAAAGCACCATGTTTGAATTGGCCATCCGGAGCACCTGCGCCGAACTCAGCCCTTCGAGCACTTCGGCAACCTCATCGCCAATCCCGAGACGATAGATTGCAGCGGCCCGGTCTTCCCGCAGCATCTGCTGGGCCAGCATCAGGTAGGCAAGATTCAGCTCCCTGATCTCGTCGTGCATACCATTGGCGCGCATGATCATCTCCTCGGCAAACCTCTATTTATGTGCGGCAAATTCTGCCGTTTACCGGCAATATCCGCCATTCGAGGGCTTCGGAAAATTACGTAGGGGCAAACACGTCAACAAAAGTAAGAAAACGGCCTATACAAACACCCAGAACAGGCTTCTTTCGTCCAATTTTATCTGCTCACACCCCAGCCAGCCCCACAAGACGGCTTCAGCGAGGAGGAATGAGCGGCCCCGGACGAAGCGACTGCGCCGTCATGATCCGGTTGCGTCCCTTGTTCTTGGCCAGATAGAGGGCTTGATCCGCGCGTTTTATGAGTGCATCGGGATCCGTCATCGCGGTATCGCGGGTTGCCACACCGATGCTCACCGACATGTGGTGGGTTTGCCCCCCGGCGGTGAGCGGAGTGCTTTCCACTGCAAAACGAACCCTTTCGGCGCACGCCAATGCAGCATCCAGGCCCGAATCTGGACAGATCACCAGGAACTCGTCCCCACCGGTCCGCGCGACGATATCCTGGGCACGGAGCGCCCCCTTTATCGACACAGCCACCTGCCGCAAAACAGCATCGCCAACATCGTGGCCATGCGAATCGTTGTAGGTCTTGAACTGGTCCACGTCGATGACCATGCCCGACAAGGGGCGACGGGTGCGCGACGACACCGACCACTCTTGCTGTATCCGCTCGATTGCATAGCGCCGGTTTGGAAAGCCGGTCAGGGAGTCGGTCAGCGCCACTTCCTGCAGGCGGCGATTGGATACCGCGAGCTCGGCTGCGAAGCGACGAATCTCCTCGCGGTCACGGTCAAGCTCCTGCTGCAAGCGAATAACACGCTGGCCGGCGCGCAGACGTGCTGCGAGAACCCGGGGATTGATCGGCTTGTTCATGAAATCATCGACGCCGTTCTCAAAGGCCTCGATCAGGCGATCGTCATCCTCGAGACCCGTCATGATCAGAATATAGATACTGCGTCCGATCTTTGTCTGGCGTAACGCCCGGGTCAGCTCCAGACCATTCATTTCGGGCATCACCCAATCGACGATCATCAACTGCGGCTGGAATTCCAGCGCCATTTCCATTCCGACACGTCCGTCGCCGGCCTCGATAACCTGATGCCCCACCGTTTCCAGAACCTTGCGCACCAGCCCCCGCATGGATCCGTCGTCATCGACGACCAGCACTCGCATCGGCTGCAGCACGCCCGCCGAAAGGGTCAATTGCTCACCACCATGCTGCGCCTGGGTGGCCGTCTCAAGCCGCGGCGCCCCATCGTCCTTTATCTCACGCGCCCTGGCCACGGTGGCAAGACTGGCGGCAATGGCCTCACCACGGCTTGCCAGCTCACTGAACGGGGGAATGTCGAGCGTTTCAAGTTCGAGCAGGCTGCCCCATGCTTGCCACTCCCTCACCACGCCGTCGCACAGCTCGTTAACCGTTGTCGCGTCCAGGGATAGGCGGGTGCCGATCTCGAAAAGACGGCTCATCAAATTCGGCCCGCTCGGCCTCCTCCGGCCAGAAAGACCTCGGCCACGAACGAAGCCAGATGCAGGGAGTGCCTAATGACGAACTCCCGCGAACCGTCTGCATAGCCCGCTTCTTCCGGCACTTCCGCAAAATAAGCAGGCTCATGAAAAATTCGTGGCAGCCCCCAGTCGGCCAGCATTGCCGAAGCAAGCTCCCGGTGGTTCAGCGCAAACGCTCTCTGTTCCAGCGCCACCAACGGTACATCCCGATATTCCACTGTTTGCTGCAAAACCTTGCCGTAATCCTGGGGGTACAGCGTGGCGAGCGCCAACTCGCCGATCCTTACCAGCAAGCCAAGACAGAAAGTCTCCTCCGCCGCTGCCACACGGGTGCGCTGCGTAATGGCCTGCATCGCCAGCGCGTAGACGAGGCAACCCGTCCAGTAACGACCATAATCGAAGCTCTTGCAGCTCCCGTCCCGATAGCTCGACAGCAAGGAAAAACCCAGCGCCAGAGTACGCACAGCAGGCAGGCCAAGCACCATAAGAGCCTCCTGGACGGACACGATGGCACGCCGGTTATAGCCTGCCAGACCATTCGCCGCCTTGATAAGGCGTCCGACAAAGGCCGGGTCAGTCTTGATGACCCGGGCCAGATCACCCATCGAACTGTCTTCCTGCTGGATCAGCCTGATGATCGCCAGCGCAACACCCTTAGGCGAAGGCAAGTCACCGGAAGCCTTCAAGTGTTCGAACTTCGTGACGTCGAGTGGTACAACCATTTAAATTCCCGTCAATTTTCGCAGCCAGAAGCTACCTGTCAGGCTTTATCGGAAAAAGCGGCCCACTCTTGAGCCGCCCCTCGTCGCAGAATACCGGACATCGCAAGCACAAGCCGCGCCTTGAATTAGAATTGCAGCACTGTCCACGCACGTCCCAATGCCATGAACTTTTGCTCCCACTGCGGCGCCCCGGTAAGCCTCCAGATACCCCCCGGCGACAACCTCCCCCGGCACATCTGTGAAGCATGCGGCACGATTCACTACCAGAATCCGAAAGTAGTTGTCGGCGCCATCGCTACGTGGGAAGACAAAATTCTGATGTGCAGACGGGCCATCGAGCCACGCTATGGCATGTGGACGCTACCTGCCGGATTCATGGAGAACAACGAAACCAGCGGAGAAGCAGCACTGCGCGAAACCCTGGAAGAAGCGGGCGCGCGGGTCGAGCTGGGTCCGATGTTCACCTTTGTCGACCTTCCCCACATCAGCCAGATTCACATAATCTATCGGGCAAAACTCCTGCACCTCGACTTCAATCCCGGGGAAGAATCCCTCGAAGCAGCGCTCGTCAGCGAAGCAGAAATTCCATGGAACGAAATTGCATTCCGCTCGATCGATTACACCCTTAAATGTTTCTTCGAAGACAGGCGTCGCGGCAAGTTCGATCTTCACAGCATCGCACTCAGCATTCCGGCACCAGGTACATTCCGCTAAAACCACCCGCCGGCAATCAGTGTTGAAACCGCAAATCATTTCCCCGCCGATTCGAACACAACTGGCAGGCGCAATGAAACATCCCCAACCGGCCCCGCATCGGAAACAGGAACCACATGCACAGCCCGGGCCAACAAAGCCACAGCCTCGTTATCTAGCTGCTCAAACCCACTGGAACGGGAAAGCGTAACCTGCGGAACGCTCGTCGAGCCAGAAAAACGGACATCGACCACCGCAGTTCCAATCAAGCCGTCATCCGCGGAAGTAACGCTGTCCCTCAACCTGATTGCGGCAGCCGCCAGTGCAATCCGATAACGAGCGAGAGAACCGGTTTCGGATATTGCCGGAGCATCCATTCGCCCCGGCGACGGCGCATCGCCTTTTCCAGTGGAATTCGCCTCAGGCTGGCTTGCAATGGGTGAGGCCTCAGGCATGCCGCCACGCCTCAAATCCGGCAAACCCTTGTTGGCCCCGACATTCCGCTGCGCCTCACTTTTGACTTCGGAAGGTCTTGAGACATGCGAAGGCTCTGGTGTCGAAACTGGCAGCGTAGCTTCCTTCTCACCCGGATCTGACACCCCGGGGTCTGAAACAGTGGGAACAATACGCACACTAAACGCCGATAGCCCGTCACTTTGAAGCTTAAACTCAGGCGACGGCCAGAAAACAGCAAGGTGCAGCAGAAAGGAAACACCCAGGATCAGGATCCACTGACGCCATCTCATGCCACACCATCCTATTTTTTTGTAAACGATCTCACCCCCTGAGGCTAATAAGCCTGAGGGGGTGAGTGAGTAGGTGAGTCTGACGATGACCTACTTTCACGCACGCGAGTGCACTATCATTGGCGCGGTCTCGTTTCACGGTCCTGTTCGGGATGGGAAGGGGTGGTTCCAAGACGCTATGGTCGTCAGACTGTAACTTGTGCCGTTGCTCGGGGGTGACCCGAAGAACGTCAAAGGGGAAGAAGTGTTTTGCGTTGCGTGCATTGGGGTGTGTGAGAGCGTTTTTTTACGCGGTCCGCCTGTGTTTTACTTGCGGGCATTGCAAGGTTATAGGATCAAGCCTCACGGGCAATTAGTACTGGTTAGCTTAACGCATTACTGCGCTTCCACACCCAGCCTATCAACGTCGTGGTCTTCAACGACCCTTTAGGGGAATCAAGTTCCCAGGGATATCTCATCTCGAGGCGAGTTTCCCGCTTAGATGCTTTCAGCGGTTATCTCTTCCGAATTTAGCTACCCGGCGATGCGACTGGCGTCACAACCGGTACACCAGAGATCCGTCCACTCCGGTCCTCTCGTACTAGGAGCAGGCCCCTCAAATATCCAGCGCCCACGGCAGATAGGGACCAAACTGTCTCACGACGTTTTAAACCCAGCTCACGTACCACTTTAAATGGCGAACAGCCATACCCTTGGGACCGGCTACAGCCCCAGGATGTGATGAGCCGACATCGAGGTGCCAAACTCCGCCGTCGATGTGAACTCTTGGGCGGAATCAGCCTGTTATCCCCAGAGTACCTTTTATCCGTTGAGCGATGGCCCTTCCATACAGAACCACCGGATCACTATGACCTGCTTTCGCACCTGCTCGACTTGTCGGTCTCGCAGTCAAGCCTTCTTTTGCCATTGCACTATCAGTACGATGTCCGACCGTACCTAGAAGACCTTCGTACTCCTCCGTTACCTTTTGGGAGGAGACCGCCCCAGTCAAACTGCCCACCATGCACGGTCCCCGATCTGGATTCACAGACCTGGGTTAGAACCTCAACGACACCAGGGTGGTATTTCAAGGTCGGCTCCACCAGAACTAGCGTCCCGGTCTCAATGCCTCCCACCTATCCTACACAAGTCCCGTCAAAGTCCAATGCAAAGCTACAGTAAAGGTTCATGGGGTCTTTCCGTCTAGCCGCGGGGAGATTGCATCTTCACAAACACTTCAACTTCGCTGAGTCTCAGGAGGAGACAGTGTGGCCATCGTTACGCCATTCGTGCAGGTCGGAACTTACCCGACAAGGAATTTCGCTACCTTAGGACCGTTATAGTTACGGCCGCCGTTTACCGGGGCTTCGATCAAGAGCTTGCACCCCATCACTTAACCTTCCGGCACCGGGCAGGCGTCACACCCTATACGTCCACTTTCGTGTTTGCAGAGTGCTGTGTTTTAATAAACAGTCGCAGCCACCGATTCTCTGCGGCCCCTTCGCCCTTCGGATGTGCTCCTACAAGCTAACGGGGCATACCTTCTCCCGAAGTTACGGTATCAATTTGCCGAGTTCCTTCTCCTGAGTTCTCTCAAGCGCCTTAGTATCTTCTACCTGCCCACCTGTGTCGGTTTGCGGTACGGTCACTCTATGACTGAAGCTTAGAGGCTTTTTCCTGGAAGCAGGGTATCAGTTACTTCGCACTCAAAGAGCGCTCGTCATCACGCCTCAGCTTAGCTCTCCGGATTTGCCTAAAGAGCACGCCTACACGCTTAAACCACCTATTCCAACAGATGGCTAACCTAACCTTCTCCGTCCCCCCATCGCATCATAGAGCGGTACAGGAATATTGACCTGTTTCCCATCGACTACGCATTTCTGCCTCGCCTTAGGGGCCGACTCACCCTGCGCCGATGAACGTTGCGCAGGAAACCTTGGGCTTTCGGCGAGGGTGCTTTTCACACCCTTTATCGCTACTCATGTCAGCATTCGCACTTCTGATATCTCCAGCATCCTTTACAAGACACCTTCACAGACTTACAGAACGCTCCCCTACCATGCATAAAATGCATCCGCAGCTTCGGTTCATGGCTTGAGCCCCGTTACATCTTCCGCGCAGGACGACTCGACTAGTGAGCTATTACGCTTTCTTTAAAGGGTGGCTGCTTCTAAGCCAACCTCCTAGCTGTCTATGCCTTCCCACCTCGTTTTCCACTTAGCCATGGATTTGGGACCTTAGCTGGCGGTCTGGGTTGTTTCCCTCTTGACAACGGACGTTAGCACCCGCTGTCTGTCTCCCGTGTATCACTTTCCGGTATTCGGAGTTTGCTATCGCGAGGTAGATCGCAATGACCCCCTCAACGATTACAGTGCTCTACCCCCGGAAGTGTCCGCACGAGGCACTACCTAAATAGTTTTCGGGAGAACCAGCTATTTCCAAGTTTGTTTAGCCTTTCACCCCTATCCACAGCTCATCCCCTAATTTTTCAACATTAGTGGGTTCGGACCTCCAGTGCGTGTTACCGCACCTTCATCCTGGCCATGGATAGATCACTTGGTTTCGGTTCCGCCCAGCAACTATGTCGCCCTTATCAGACTCGCTTTCGCTACGCCTCCCCTATCCGGTTAAGCTTGCTACTGAACGTAAGTCGCTGACCCATTATACAAAAGGTACGCAGTCACCCCACAAAGGAGGCTCCCACTGTTTGTATGCATGCGGTTTCAGGATCTATTTCACTCCCCTCCCGGGGTTCTTTTCGCCTTTCCCTCACGGTACTGGTTCACTATCGGTCGATCACGAGTATTTAGCCTTGGAGGATGGTCCCCCCATCTTCAGACAGGATTTCTCGTGTCCCGCCCTACTTGTCGCACGCTCAGACCCGCCCACTACTTTTCGCATACGGGGCTATCACCCACTATCGCCAGCCTTTCCAGACTGTTCTGCTAAGTAATCGGTTTAGTCGTGCAGGCTCATCCCCGTTCGCTCGCCACTACTTGGGGAATCTCGGTTGATTTCTTTTCCTCGGGGTACTTAGATGTTTCAGTTCTCCCGGTTCGCTTCCACATCCCTATGTATTCAGGATGGGATACCCTTAACGGGTGGGTTTCCCCATTCGGACATCGGGGGATCAACGCTCCATTGCCAGCTCCCCCCCGCTTTTCGCAGGCTTGCACGTCCTTCATCGCCTGTGATCGCCAAGGCATCCACCACATGCACTTCTTCGCTTGATCCTATAACCTTGCACTCTGGGTCGCCCCAAAGTACGCCGCCATAGCCGAACTCGCGTTTGTGCGCATCACCACCGCGCTGGTTCAAAGCCGATGGTGACGCAAATGCAATCACACAACCCATGCAGCCCCCTGTCTCATCAACAGAGAACTGCACACTTCTTCCACTTTGTTAAAGATCGAACAGTCTTACTGGTAAAAACCAGAACAAAGAGAACTCTCACGCGTACAACTCAATCGCGAATTCGCTTGCTTCTGATCTTTGGTGGAGGCAGTCGGGATCGAACCGACGACCCCCGGCTTGCAAAGCCGGTGCTCTCCCCAGCTGAGCTATGCCCCCCTCGGATACGCTGGTGGGTCAGGTAGGAATCGAACCTACGACCCCCGCCTTATCAAGACGGTGCTCTAACCGACTGAGCTACTGACCCCCGTACTTGTACGAGGACCCGCTCAGTGTCCAGAAAGACAGCTCACGCTTCACTTTCCGAACGCTGACGCCTGACCTCTTACTGTTCTTTAAAAAACAACCGATAGGTTGTGGATGCTCGAGTCCAGAGTTTTCTCTAGAAAGGAGGTGATCCAGCCGCACCTTCCGATACGGCTACCTTGTTACGACTTCACCCCAGTCATGAAGCTCACCGTGGTAAGCGCCCTCCTTGCGGTTAAGCTACCTACTTCTGGTAAACCCCACTCCCATGGTGTGACGGGCGGTGTGTACAAGACCCGGGAACGTATTCACCGCAGCATGCTGATCTGCGATTACTAGCGATTCCGACTTCATGGAGTCGAGTTGCAGACTCCAATCCGGACTACGATCGGCTTTCTGGGATTGGCTCCACCTCGCGGCTTGGCAACCCTCTGTACCGACCATTGTATGACGTGTGAAGCCCTACCCATAAGGGCCATGAGGACTTGACGTCATCCCCACCTTCCTCCGGTTTGTCACCGGCAGTCTCACTAGAGTGCCCAACTTAATGATGGCAACTAATGACAAGGGTTGCGCTCGTTGCGGGACTTAACCCAACATCTCACGACACGAGCTGACGACAGCCATGCAGCACCTGTGTTCAGGTTCCCTTTCGGGCACCCCTCAATCTCTCAAGGATTCCTGACATGTCAAGGGTAGGTAAGGTTTTTCGCGTTGCATCGAATTAATCCACATCATCCACCGCTTGTGCGGGTCCCCGTCAATTCCTTTGAGTTTTAACCTTGCGGCCGTACTCCCCAGGCGGTCAACTTCACGCGTTAGCTGCGTTACTCAATGAGTCTCCTCACCGAACAACTAGTTGACATCGTTTAGGGCGTGGACTACCAGGGTATCTAATCCTGTTTGCTCCCCACGCTTTCGTGCATGAGCGTCAGTACTGGCCCAGGAGGCTGCCTTCGCCATCGGTGTTCCTCCGCATATCTACGCATTTCACTGCTACACGCGGAATTCCACCTCCCTCTGCCGTACTCTAGTTATGCAGTCACAAACGCAGTTCCCAGGTTGAGCCCGGGGATTTCACATCTGTCTTACATAACCGCCTGCGCACGCTTTACGCCCAGTAATTCCGATTAACGCTCGCACCCTACGTATTACCGCGGCTGCTGGCACGTAGTTAGCCGGTGCTTCTTCTTACGGTACCGTCATCCACATCGGGTATTCACCGATGCGTTTTCTTTCCGTCTGAAAGAGCTTTACAACCCGAAGGCCTTCTTCACTCACGCGGCATGGCTGGATCAGGGTTGCCCCCATTGTCCAAAATTCCCCACTGCTGCCTCCCGTAGGAGTCTGGGCCGTGTCTCAGTCCCAGTGTGGCGGATCATCCTCTCAGACCCGCTACGGATCGTCGCCTTGGTAGGCCTTTACCCCACCAACTAGCTAATCCGACATCGGCCGCTCCAATCGCGCGAGGCCTTTCGGTCCCCCGCTTTCTCCCTCAGGACGTATGCGGTATTAGCGTAACTTTCGCTACGTTATCCCCCCACGACTGGGTACGTTCCGATGCATTACTCACCCGTTCGCCACTCGTCAGCGGAGCAAGCTCCCTGTTACCGTTCGACTTGCATGTGTAAAGCATGCCGCCAGCGTTCAATCTGAGCCAGGATCAAACTCTTAAGTTCAATCCACAAAACTCCAGAAATCTGACGATTTCTGCAAGTACTACAATTTCTTCATGCAGCCTGGCACGCCAGGCTGCCCTGAATCGAGCACCCACACCTATCGGTTGTTCATCTTTTTAAAGAACCGCTGCAATTTAGCGCCAGCGAAGAGGTGCGCATTCTACAGATCAAAATCCCTCTGTCAAGCCTCGCGTGCAAAAAAACCAAACCCAACACGCAAAGCCCGCTGCAACATCCGAAAAATACAACACCTTCGGCTTCAACCCCTTCACCGCCCGCTCCGTCACCAGAGACGCTGCAGCAAGAGAGGCCGCATTATAGAGAACTATCAAGGCGCGTCAAGAGATTAAAGAGATAAATCTACTCCGCCGCGGATCAGTACTCCGGCCCACCCCCTGTGTAGGCTCCCGAGAAATTCTCGAAACGGGTAAATTCACCGAGAAACGTCATGCGCACGGTACCGGTAGAACCATTCCGGTGTTTCGAAATGATCAACTCGGCCATACCCTTATCAGGAGAATCCGGATTGTAGATTTCATCCCTGTAAATAAACATGATGATGTCGGCATCCTGCTCAATAGCGCCCGACTCCCGCAAATCCGACGCCACAGGACGCTTGTTCGGTCGCTGCTCAAGACTTCGATTCAACTGGGACAACGCAATGATCGGCACATGCAATTCTTTTGCGAGAGACTTCACCGACCTGGAGATTTCCGACAATTCCGCCGATCGATTGTCACTCTCCTTTAGAGATGTCATCAATTGCAGATAATCGATAACGATCAAGCCAAGGCGACCGCATTGCCGGTGAAGCCGTCGACAACGCGCCCGAAGGTCGGTCGGATTTAGACCGGGCGTCTCATCGATAAAGATCGGGGCCTCATGAAGCTTGCCAAGCGCATAAGTCAGCCGCTGCCACTCTTCGTCGTTTAGCTTGCCGGATCGGATCTTGCTCTGATCAATGCGCCCCACCGACGACAGGAAACGCGTTGCGAGTTGAGTCCCAGGCATTTCCATAGAAAAAACGGCCACAGGCAAGCCCCCTTCCACCGCCACATGTTCGGCGATATTCAGGGCCAACGATGTTTTACCCATACCCGGACGTGCGGCAAGGACGATCATGTCAGAGGGCTGCAGGCCTGACGTTTTCTCGTCAAGATCAGTCAGACCGGTCGCCACACCGGTAACCCCTGCCGGAGAGTCACGGTCGTAAAGCTCCTGGATACGATCAACGACCTGACCAAGAATCGGCTGTATTGGCACAAAACCGCTCACTGTCCGAGCACCGGCCTCAGCAATCTCGAAGACCTTGGCCTCGGCCTCATCGAGGAGAGTCTTGGCGTCCTTACCCGACGGCGCCAACGCACTGGCTGCAATCTGATCACCAACAGACACCAACTTTCGAAGAATTGCCCGCTCACGGACGATTTCGCCATAACGTCGTACGTTGGCAGCAGACGGCGTGCTATTGGCAATCTCCCCAAGGTAGGCAAGCCCCCCTACATGCTCGGACTCTCCATTTTTCTCGAGGGCCTCGTAAACCGTAACCACATCAGCCGGTTTACCCAGCTCAATCAGGCGCGCAATCTGTCGAAATATTCGCCGGTGGTCGTCCCGGTAGAAATCAGCCTCATTGACGATATCGCCAACCCGCTCCCAAACGGCATTATCGATCAACAACCCGCCGAGCAAGGACTGCTCTGCCTCGATGGAGTGCGGTGGCAACCGCAGCGCGGACATTACGGGATCGTCCGCCTGGCCTTGAGTTTTACGCATAAGACATCTGCAATCGGAAAATACCGGCCACTTTCGGCCTGAAAAACAAAAAAGGGCTGCACGAGGCAGCCCTTCTTGATGGGGAGCAGAGCTCTCCTTCCGATCAGTTCTCGCCAACCACCGCAACGTTGATGGTAGCAGTCACGTCGGTATGCAGGGAGACAGTGACT
The DNA here is from genome assembly GCA_016720685.1 of Zoogloea sp. Lineage (GTDB taxonomy): Bacteria > Pseudomonadota > Gammaproteobacteria > Burkholderiales > Rhodocyclaceae > Zoogloea. The sequence continues at coordinate 22,124 of JADKKC010000026.1, read as the reverse complement.
TGAGATTCACCAACGACCTTCAGCGGACCTTCAGGCATGCGCACGGCAGCCTTCTCGACGGCAAAACCCTTTGCCTTCAGTGCATCAGCGACGTCAGCATTGGTCACGGAGCCGAACAGACGACCATCCACACCTGCCTTGCGAGCGATGGTAACGGAGAGACCTTCGACCTTCTCAGCCTGAGCCTGAGCCGCAGCCAGCTGCTCGGCAGCCAGACGCTCGAGTTCGACGCGACGGGCCTCGAACTCGGCCAGGTTTGCCGTGTTGGCGCGCTTGGCCTTTCCTTGGGGAATCAGGTAGTTACGGGCGTAACCGTCCTTGACTTTAACCACATCACCGAGGCCACCCAGATTGACGACCTTGTCCAAAAGAATGATTTGCATGCTGTCTCTCCGGGATTACTGGTGCAGATCGGTGTAAGGCAGGAGCGCGAGGAAGCGGGCACGCTTGATCGCGGTGGACAGCTGACGCTGGTAGCCGGACTTGGTGCCAGTAATGCGAGCCGGCATGATCTTGGCGTTTTCGGTGATGAAATCCTTAAGGATGTCCACATCCTTGTAGTCGATCTCTTCAATTTTCTCTGCGCTGAAACGGCAGAACTTGCGACGCTTGAAAAGGCTCCGACCGCCACGGTCGTCCTTACGCTTCGTTGCTGGCTTGAATGCCATGATTCGTTCCTTCCAAAAATTCGATCGTATCGATATGCAGCACAGGCACCCTGCTGCGCAGACTTTTCGCTGCAAAGAAACCGGTGAGCCGGGCGGCGCTTCCGAGGCGGGCGACAGCAAGCAATTTTGCCTTGTCACCAACCGCAAGCACCTGCAACTCAAGCTCTACATCACGCGAGAGCCCTGCTTCCACTTGCTTCGAGCGGTGCTCGATGCGCCCTGCCAGCACCGGCACGCCGCCGGGGGAGTAGCGCATCTGACCGATCTCGGTCAGGATGCCATCTATCTCAAAACTGTTGCGACCTGCTTCCTGCAAATCAGGCGGCGGGCTGCTGCTCGGCCGGCTTGACCTCTTCAGAGGAAGTCAGGGAGCGAGCCTTTTCTTCCTTCATCATCGGCGACGGCGTCGTGACGGCGCGCTTCATGCGGATGGAGAGGTGGCGCAGGATGGCGTCGTTGAACTTGAAGCCATGCTCCAGTTCGGCGATGGTGGGCTGATCGCACTCGATATTCATCAGCACGTAGTGAGCCTTGTGGATCTTGTCGATCGGGTAGGCCAGCTGACGGCGACCCCAGTCTTCCAGACGATGAATCTGGCCGCCCTGGGTGGCAACGAGGCTGCGGTAACGCTCGATCATGGCGGGCACCTGCTCGCTTTGATCGGGGTGAACAATAAATACGACTTCGTAATGACGCATGAAATCTCCTTCTGGATCAAAACCCTCCGTCATGCGAACGGTAGGGCAAGGTAAAAAATCGTCCGAACGAGGCAATGCGTGCGCCAATACTGCCTGGCACACGCAAACCTTTCGGGGGAATTCTTGGCGGAGAGGGCGGGATTCGAACCCGCGTTAGGATATTATCCTAAACACGCTTTCCAGGCGTGCGACTTAAACCACTCATCCACCTCTCCAGATGGAGGCGGCAATATACATTAACTTTTCTGAATGTCAAAGTCTCTTTTTGGATTTCAGAGTTTTCCCCGCCCGTCCGGCATCCGCACGTAGTCGACCAAGGCTTGCACCTCGGGCGGTGGCGGCGGGGTAAGAAGACTGACCACGGCGATCACCACAAAGCCTACCGATACGCCGAAAACCCCGCTGGATATGGGGTGGATGTCGAGCCAAGCGTCGCCCATGCTGCCGCCGAAGAAGGGGTGAGTACGCATGATATAGAACAATGTGACCCCCATGCCAGCGATCATTCCGGTGACAGCACCCCATTTGTTGGCGCGTTTCCAGAAGATGCCGAGCACCAGCGCCGGAAAGAAGGCCGAGGCTGCGATGGAGAAAGCAAGCCCGACCATGAAGAGGATGTTGTCCGGTCGCAGGGATGCGACCCATGCGGCCACCACCGCCACCACCAGCAACTGGGACTTGGTGATCACCAGGCGCCGCTGGGTCGAGGCTTCCGGATTGATCATCTTGTAGTAAAGATCATGGGACAGCGCGTGGGAGATTGTCAGCAGCAGCCCGTCAGCGGTCGACAGCGCAGCCGCCAGACCGCCCGCCGCGACAAGTCCGGACACCACGTAGGGCAATCCGGCAAGCTCGGGCACCAGCAACAGGATCGCGTCACTGTTGATGGAAAGCTCGGCCAGTTGCAGGATGCCGTCACCGTTGATGTCGTCGATCTTCACGAGTCCGACCCGCCCCCATGAGGCGACCCAGTGAGGAAGCGTTTCGATATTCGAGCCGACCAGGCTGCTGTAAACCTCCCACTTGGCGAAGACGGCATAAGCAGGTGCCGTAACGTAGAGCAGGAAGATGAAGAGCAGTGACCAGAACACCGACCGGCGTGCCTCGCGAACACTGGGCGTCGTGTAGTAGCGCGTCAGGATGTGGGGCAAGGCGGCAGTACCGATCATCAGCACGAAGACCAGCGCGATGAAATTGTTGCGGGCCTTATCCCGGGCCGCCCTGTCGGCGCCGGGGTGGGCCTCGGCGTGCGGCGGAGGATGCATCGTGCGCGCCAGACTGTCCTGGCGCACACGATCCCATTTGACGCGCGCCTCATCGGGCGTGCGCGGCAGATCACGCAGCAGGCGCTCGGCGACGGCGATTTCGCGAGCGCTGGCACCCTGCGCACGCAGATCGTTGGCTTTCTGCACCAGGGCAAGGCGTTCAGTCGTGAGCGATTCGGGCAAGGCGGCAATCTTGCGGGCGTATTCATCGGCCCGCCCCTGGTAAAGGAGGCGGACCGCACTCTCCCGCGGCTCGGAAAACAACTCGAGCTCCTTCACGCCCAGATCGTGCAACACCTGCCCGTACATGACCTGCGGCACCGGTACGCCTGTCACCTTGTAAGAGAGGATCGTCACCGGCACCAGATAGGCGATGATCAGGATCAGATACTGCGCAACCTGTGTCCAGGTCACCGCACGCATCCCCCCCAGAAAGGAACACACGAGGATGCCGGCCAACCCCACGAATACGCCTATCTCGAACTCGATGCCGATGAAGCGGCTGGTGATCAGGCCCACGCCATAGATTTGCGCCACCACGTAAACGAAGCTCGCCAGCACAGCGGCAAAAACACCAACAACCCGTGCAAAATGGCCTTCGTAACGGGCGCCGAGAAAATCCGGGATCGTGAATTGGCCGAACTTGCGCAAAAAGGGCGCGAGCAGCAGAGCCACCAGCACATAACCGCCGGTCCACCCGGTCACGAAGGCCAGCCCCTCGAAACCTGCGTAGTAAAGCGTGCCGGCCAGGCCGATGAAAGACGCCGCGCTCATCCAGTCGGCGGCCGTAGCCATGCCGTTGAAGAGCGCCGGAACACGCCGCCCCGCAACGTAATACTCGGAGACGTCGGAGGTTCGGCTCATCACGCCGATTGCCGCGTAGATGGCGATGGTCAGAAACAGGAAAATCTGGCCGATCCAGCGCGGCGACAGTCCGAACCGCTCGGCCACCGCGAGCAGTCCGACGAAACTGACGAAAACGAGGGCGTAGATGAGGTAATAACGCCCCAGGCGCCGGAAGAAGGCTGGCGGGGAGCTCATTGGCGCACGCCCTTAACCCTCGTCCTTTACGCCGTAGCGCTTTTCAAGTCGGACCATCCCTCGATCGTAGAGCCACACAATGCAGATGAAAATGATCAGGGAACCCTTGGCCGGCCATGTAAAAGCCCAATGGCCAGCCAAAAAAAACCACGCTATTCAGCTCGTCGGCAAACCAGCCGGGCAGAAAACTCGCGCCGGCCCAGACCAGCAGCAACGCGGCAGTGAGCCTCAGGGTTGCGCGCCAGTAAGCCCGCGACCCTGCATCGCTTTCGCCTTGACCGCCATTTACGTTCTGGCTCACATGTCGCTCCTCAATTCGGCCCGACATCCGGGCAGCCCCGCCGGAGGGGGGGGGCGAGTATAGCCCGCCGGCCCTGCTAAAGCTGATAACTGGTCTGGAGCCTGTGCTGAAGTCGGCGAGCCTGGCGGAACGACTCTTTCAGGAAAGCCCGCTCAAGATCATTCAGATCGTCGGGCGACACCCGGTTGGCTGGCGCACCCGGAACACGCTGGCGACGCAGGCGAAGTTGCTGGATAAATTCCAGCGCCTCCACCAGAGCATCGCACTCACGACTATCCCAGCGCAACGCCGCGCCAGCGGCCCGAATGCGTCCGGCCGTGGAGGTTTCTGGCAGACCGAGGGCCAGCGCGTAGATACGTGCCGCATCGACGAACGGCCGGCAGCCGTCTCGTTTGAGATCGAGCTGACCGGTTTCGCGGTCAACGACGAAATCGCGAATGCGCCCGAGCGGAGGGCCGCTGAGCAGCGCATTCGACGCCATGAAGCGCAGGAACAGTGGGTTGTCAGCGGCCACCTGCAGCAACCAGCGCTTCAGTGCCAGCGGCAACGCCCAGTCGCCAGCCAGCGGCCGAAAATCGAAAAAAATGGTGGAGTTGAGCAGATCGTCAGCCCTGGCTGCACGCATCCACTCGGCAAAGCATCCACGCCACTCGGCAAGGGACAGGCACCATTTAGGATTGCCGGCCATCACCCCGCCCTTGCAGAGCGAGAATCCGCACTGGTCCAGCAAGGCATTGACGTGCTGGGCAAAAGGCAGAAAGCGCGCCCGGAGCAAATCGGCATCCTCGCCTTTGTCGGTGGCAAAAATAAGCCCGTTATCCTGATCCGTGACCAGGGTTTGCTCGAGGCGCCCTTCGGATCCAAAGGCCAGCCAGCACCAGCGAACCAGCGGCAGATCGAACTCGGCCTCAGCCAGATCTATGGCCGTCAGCACAATGAGGTCGTTGAGAATCGCAATCCATTCATTGATGCGTCCGGCGCTCTCCCCCCGATCCACCATCGCCGCGGCAGACGCCTGCACCCGCTGGGCCGCGGAGGCAAGGGCGTCGGCACTGGAAGCCGCCTGGATGGCCTCGACGAGGTCGTCCGCCAGCGGCCACCGGTTGGCGTAGAGATCGCTGCGTGACACCACCCCCGCAACGCGGCCGGACTCGTCGACGACGACGAGGTGACGCAGATCGTTACGGGCAAGTATCAAGCGCGCCTGATGGGGGCTGGCCTGCAGCGGCAGGGAGAAGACACCGCCGGTCATGACGCTGGCCACTGGCGCGTCGAGATCTCCGCCAACGAGCGCGACCCGCTCGATGACGTCCCGCCGGGTAAGGATGCCGAGGGGCTGGAAGCTCGCGGAATCGACCACCACGACCGTTCCGACCCGCCCGGCGCCCATGCGCCCAAGGGCCTCACGCACGCTGAGTTCGGGCCCCACACACACCGGCTGGCGACGAATCAGCGCCGCTAGCCCGCCTCCACGCTCAGATCCGGCGGGCATCACATCCACCGCTCAATATTTGACGCGGGCGTAATAGGTCTTCTCCGAGGCACGCCGAGCCTCGCCGAGGGTACGGATACCCATCTCGGCAAGCAGCGGAATCATGCGCAGGAAGACTTCGCCAGTGACGATCGCGTCGCCGATCGCCGTGTGCCGCCCCATGATGTTGACGCCCATCCGCTCGGAAATGGCTTCGAGCCGGTGGGATTCCTGGGACGGGTGAAGCACCGCGGACAGCAGCAGGGTGTCGAGCACCGGCTGGTCAAAGCAGATGCCGGTGCCCTCCTCCTTCAACTGCAGAAAACGCATGTCGAAGGCTGCGTTGTGGGCCACCAGCACCGTATCCTCGGCAAAGGCATGAAAGGCCGGCAATACCTTGCTCATCGGCGGCTGGCCGACGAGCATTTCCGGGGTAATGCCATGGATCTTGGTCGACGCTTCGGGCAGTTCGCGCAAGGGATCGACCAGCTGGTCGAAGGATTCTGACTTGAGGAGCTTCCCGTTGACGATGCGCGTTGCACCGATCTGGATGATCTCATCGCCTTCGGAAGGATTGAGGCCGGTGGTTTCGGTATCGAAAACCGTGAACGCCAGTTCGGAGAGCAGGCGATCATCCAGTTCGTGCGTGCCTTCGATCCGCTTGAAGAGATCGAAATCGTAATATTCAGGACGGCTTTCACCCTTGAGATAGGTAGCGGCCTCCACCTGGTCCTGCGGTGCGGCGGACGGCAGCAGCAGGCGGAAAAAGGCCCGGTGCTGGGTTTTCTCGCGCTGCAGCCAGATCTCGCCATCGTGCCGGGCAATAACGTCACGCACCGTGAGCGGCGAGCTCTCGCCGGCGAAGGTCATCGGCTCCAATTCCCAGGCCATCACGGTTTCGGTGCTCATCGCCTGGCCGGACCAGATGAGATCCAGATGCACCAGACGCCCGGCCGAGGCGAGACGGAAACGCACCTCGCGCACCTCGAACTCATCCGACAGCCGACTGACAAGGTAGCTGATGGCCTGCAGCAGCGAGAAGCTGTCAACCTTGACCCACACGTCCGGGTCCACGTCCTCCAGCTTGGTCGGCAGGCCGAGCTTTTTCTCGATCCGGCGCTGGGCTACCGCCACCAGATCGGCACCGAGCATTTCATCAAGGGGCCAGCGGGTCTTCAGGGAGTCGGCAAAGGCGTTGGCGGTTTCATCCAGCCGGCTGCTCATTCCCTGAACTTCATCGCGAATCACGGAGAGGAAGCGGTCTTTCAGCTCGGCGTCGAGATCGGGGTACTCCAGCATCTCGGCCGCAGCGCGCAGGTTGGCGAGGGACGAGCGGCTGCCTTCGGTAAGGGAGTGCAGCATCTGGTCGCGCTTCGTCTCGGCCTCGAAGTCGCGGGTGATGTTGTCGAGCATCAGCACAAAACCCGACACCGCGGCATCCCCGTCGGCTTCCACATTGGTCGCCATCACCGGCGCCATCTGCACGCGCAGCAACTGGCCGGCGCGGGTGGTGGTGACAAAGTTGGCCACCGGCTGGGCGTTCTGGCGACGGATGCGCTCCTGGATGCTCTCGAGTGCATGAACAATCAGGCTGCGTTCGAAAACCATGTAGATGGAACGCCCGAGCCCGATGATTTCGCCGCCACCGGCCGCCGCCGGCGCGTCGGACATGGCCTTGAACTGCAGCCGGGCGCGGTTGTTGTAGAGCAGGATTCGTCCGTCCAGGTTGCAGACCACGACACTCTGGTTGAGCTCGGACATCAGCGCCGCCAGCCGGTTGCGCTCCTCCTCGACAGACAGGCGTGCCTCGCGGATTCGCGCCTCCACGTCCTCCTGAAGCCCGCGCCGCTGATCGGCAAGGCTGTTGACCGCCTCGGCGATACGCTGCAGTTCCGGCGAGCCGGATGGCTTGAGGCGCCGTGCGGGATCAGTCCCGACGATCAGGCCGATCTCGTCCGCCAGCATCGCCGGCCCGGCGATATGGTCCTGGGCGAAGGACTTCATCAGCACGGCTGCCGCCCCCGCGCCAACCAGCCCGATCATGATCAGCAGGCCGAGGCGGGGATTGAGGATGGGCTCCAGAATCGCTTGCTCTTCGGGCCCCAGATCGCGCCACACCGTGAAGCCTGCCGCGGCCATCACCCCCACAACCAGAATGCAGGCCGTGGCAATCGCCAGTGCCTGCCGCGATTTGACGCTCACGCGGAAAGCTCCAGCAAGGACTTCACCTTGGCAACCAGTTCTTTGGTGGAGAAGGGCTTGGTCATGTAGGCATCCGCCCCCATCGCCATGCCCTTACTGACCTCGGTCTCACGCCCCTTGGCGGTCAGCATCAGGATTCGCGTGCCCTGCAGGGCGGGTTCGGCGCGGATCTCCTGGCAGACCTCGTAGCCGTTCTTGCGCGGCATCATGACATCGAGCAGCACCAGATCAGGCGCCTCGCTGCGCGCCTTGTCGAGGGCCTCTTGACCGTCGTTGGCGATGCAAACGACGAAGCCCTCCCGCTTCATCAAGAACTCCAGAGAAATAACAATGTTTTGCTCGTCATCGGCAATCAGTATTTTTTTGGTCATTTTCCCCCCTCCCTCATCATTGCCCGAGGCGCGGCTACCGGCATGCAAACCTCATCCGCGGGCACGTGCATCCGTAGTTTATCCTGCCTCTACTTTCGTTTCTGTTGTATTCCCGCAAGGCATCAGAAACGAGAATGTCGCGCCCTCGCCAGGCACGCTCTCCACCCACAGGCGCCCGCCGTAGTGTTCGACGATCTGGCGGCTGATCGGCAGCCCGAGACCAGTGCCCTGGGGCTTGTCGGTCATGGTATTCCCCCCCTGCCGAAACTTCTCGAACACGACGCCTTGCTCCTCGGGCGTGAGACCCGGGCCGTTGTCGCGCACATCCACGCGCAGGCCCTCGCTGGTCTGCGTCAGACTTACCCACACCCGCCCCTGCCCCCGCAAAACAAACTTCACGGCGTTGGAGAGCAGGTTAAGCATCACCTGAACCAACCTGTCGCGATCGGCGATTAGGATTGGTACGTGATCAGGCAGCTTGATTTCGAGCGTCACACCCTTGTCCTTGAACAATTGGCTGGTGGACGCCGCAGCCTGCTCGATCACCTCGACAAGCCGGATCTCGCCGTTCTGCCATTCGGCATGGCCGGACTCGATCTTGGCCATGTCGAGCACCTGGTTCACGAGGCGGGTCAGACGTTCGGTTTCGCTGACAATGATGCCGAGGAAGCGCTTCCGGTCTTCCAGGTCGATCTTGGGATCCTCCAGCAGCATCTCGGAAAAAGCCCGGATCGACGTCAGCGGCGTCCGCAGTTCGTGAGTTACCGAGGACATGAAATCGTCCTTCAGGAGATCAAGTTCCTTGAGGCGCTCGTTGGCGCTGCGCAGCTCGCGGGTGGCGGCTTCCAGCTCGAGGGATTTTTGCTCCAGGCGCTTCGAGTACGCACGCACCTGGGAGGCTTCGTCGAGAATGTTCATCACCTCGTCAAGACCAAGAGGCTCCTCCTTGACCACCGAGGCCACCATGACCCGAGCCGACGCACTTCCGATCGCACCGGCCAGCGTCGTCTCGGCAAAGTGAACCAGTCCGGCGTCGGCCTGCAAGGCCTCCACACCCGTCACTCCGCGCGACCGCGCATATTCGGCGAAAGCCCCGTGCGCCCGCTCGCGGCCGATGAAGCGGCCGATCAGCGGAAGGAGGTCGCCAATCTGCGCGCTACCGCGCCAGAACGCACTGCCGGACGGTTGGCTTTGCTTGAAGACATCGACGAACAAGATCGCCTGTCCGGCCTCGATCGCATTCGGCCGGCGCATCAGGGACACGCAGACATAGCCGCCAATATTGGCGAGCATGCTCCAGAACAAACTGTGGGCAATCGGGTCGAGGCCCTTCAGGCCGAACAACTCCTGGGGCCGCAACAGCTCCAGGCCAAAGAGCCCTTGCTGCAAGAACTCGATGGGAAGCCAGCCTGACTTGGCGAAGGATGGCAGCAGCAGCGTGTACAGCCACACCGCAAACCCACCCGACAAACCTGCCAGCGCCCCCGGGCGTGTGCCACCGCGCCAGTACATGCCCCCAATCATCGCCGGCGCAAACTGGGCCACCGCAGCAAAACTGATCAGCCCGATACTGACCAGCGCATGCGCTTCACCGGCTAGCCGGAAATACAGGTAACCCAGGAGCAAAATCAGGACGATCGCACCGCGCCGGATGCCCAGCAGCACGCCCGTAAAATCATCCTGCCCCTGCAGGGCCAGCCAGCGATAGCGCAGCAGGAGCGGCATTACAAGGTCATTGCAGACCATCGTGGACAGGGCAATGGTCTCGACGATGACCATCCCGGTTGCTGCCGACAGGCCGCCGATGAACACCAGCAGGGCCAGCCAGCCCTGCCCGAAGGCCATCGGCAGGGTCAGCACGAAGGTATCGGCATCCACGCTCTGCCCGGCAAACAGCATCAGCCCGCCGAGGGCGATGGGCAGCACGAAGACGTTGATCAGGAGCATGTACAGCGGAAAAAGCCAGATCGCCCGGCGCAGGTGGTTTTCATTGACGTTCTCGACCACCGCCACCTGAAACTGGCGCGGCAGAAACATCACCGCCAGCATGGACAGCAGCGTCAGCGCAAACCAGCTGCCATAACCGTTACCCCCCGCGCCCATGCGCATCAGCCCCCGCAGGTCGGCATGTTGTGCAGCCTGCGAAAACACGTCGCCAAAGCCGTCGAAGATGCCGAAGGTGACATACACGCCGACGCCGACGAAGATCACCAGCTTGACCAGCGACTCGAAAGCCACCGCGGCCACCATACCCTCGTGGCGCTCGGTGGCATCCAGATGGCGGGTGCCGAACAGGATCGTGAACGCCGCCATGATCAGCGCAATGTAGAACGCCGTATCGGCCAGCCAGGGAACAGTGCCCGCCTTGGCCGGCATCACGATGGCCGGATAGAGCGTAAGGATTGCAAAACTGCTCGAAACCGCTTTCAGCTGCAGAGCGATATAAGGGAGCACGCCAAGAACCGCGATGACGGTGACCAGCCCGCCCAGCAGGTGGCTCTTGCCATAGCGGGATGCGATGAAGTCGGCGATCGAAGTAATGCGGTTCGTCTTGCCGATACGCACCATCTTCAACATCACGAACCACCACAAGGCAACAACCAGGGTGGGGCCGAGGAAGATAGGCACAAAGCCGAGCCCCGAGGAAGCCGCCCGCCCGACGCTGCCGTAGTAAGTCCAGGTGGTGCAATAAACGGCCAGCGACAACGCATAGATCGTCGGATTGGCGATGATCGAGCGCCCTGCATCGGCGCGCTTGTCGCCGATGTAGGCCACGGCGAAGAGCAGCAGCAGGTACAAAAACGAGGCGACGACGATAGTGGTTCCGGTCAGCATGGCACCTCCGCTATCGCTCGATGATCCACGCCATCAGCGCGATCACGGCAGCCCAGAGACCGAAAACATAAAGGTAGATCGCAGGAACACCCAACCAGGCACGCTCCACGTCAAACATCGACAGAGTCGGATAGTTCAACAGCACCCACCCGAGAAGAAACAGCGCCACCAGGCGCTGGCCGGTCAGCGTAGCCTTGATCATTTCACCTCCCGCCTTTGGTTCATGCTTGCCCGGAATCTATAAGCCGAAAAGAAGGTCTTTACGAGCGCGGCCGAAGATATCTGCCCACCAACCAGGCAAGCGGCAAAGCCGTGCCTCGACACCCCAGACCTTATTCATCGACACACGGACGACAGGCGAAAAAAAGGCGCGAAATCCGCGCCTTTTTCTCCCCCTCAAACACCCGGCCAGACTGCGCCGGGTTCCTCCCCTGCTATTTTCTTGACGACTCGCGTTGTTATCTTTCCGGCAATTCGCGGAAGGCCGGTTGCGGGCCGCCCCCGGCATCAAGGCCGGGGCGATACGACGAATCGATTACTTGAGCTGCTCCAGGATTGCCGGGTTCTCCAGCGTCGAGGTGTCCTGGGTGACTTCCTCGCCCTTGGCCAGCTGACGGAGCAGACGACGCATGATCTTGCCGGAGCGGGTTTTCGGCAAATTCTCACCGAAGCGGATGTCCTTCGGCTTGGCGATGGGGCCGATTTCCTGGCCAACCCAGTTCTGCAGCTCCTTGATCACCGCAGCCGCAGCGTCGCCGGTCGGGCGGGCGCCCTTCAGCACCACAAAAGCGACAATGGCTTCGCCGGTCATATCGTCCGGACGGCCAACGACGGCCGCTTCGGCGACCTTCTCGTGAGCCACCAGAGCGGATTCGATTTCCATCGTACCCATACGGTGCCCGGAGACGTTCAGCACGTCGTCGATACGGCCGGTGATCGTGAAGTAGCCAGTGTCCTTGTCACGGATCGCACCGTCGCCCGCCAGGTACAGCTTGCCCTGGAAGTCGGCCGGGTAGTAGGACTTTACGAAACGGTCGGCGTCGCCCCAGATATTGCGGATCATCGACGGCCACGGACGCTTGACGACGAGGATGCCGCCCTGGCCCCAAGGCACTTCGGTGCCGGTTTCATCGACGACTGCAGCCATGATGCCCGGGAACGGCAGCGTGCAGGAGCCGGGAATCAGCGGCGTGGCGCCGGGCAGCGGGGTAATCATGTGGCCACCGGTCTCGGTCTGCCAGAAGGTATCGACGACCGGGCAGCGGCTGCCACCAACGTTCTCGTAGTACCACTCCCAGGCAGCCGGATTGATCGGCTCGCCAACGGAACCGAGCAGGCGCAGGGACGACAGATCGTATTTGTTCGGATGCACGGCCGGGGTGTTGTCCGCAGCCTTGATCAGGGAGCGGATGGCGGTCGGTGCGGTGTAGAAAATACTGACCTTGTGATCCTGGATCATTTTCCAGAATCGTCCGGCATCCGGGTAGGTGGGCACACCTTCGAACACGATTTCGGTCGCACCGCAGGCCAGCGGGCCGTAGGTGATGTAGGTGTGTCCAGTAACCCAGCCGATGTCGGCCGTGCACCAGAAGACGTCGTCCGGCTTGATGTCGAACGTGTACTTCATGGTCAGGATGGCGTGCAGCAGGTAGCCACCGGTGGAGTGCTGAACACCCTTGGGCTTGCCGGTGGAGCCGGAGGTGTAGAGCAGGAACAGCGGGTGCTCGGCTTCGACCCATTCCGGCTCACAGACATCGGACTGGCTGGCGACCAGGTCATCAGCCCAAACGTCGCGACCTGCAGTCATGGCGGTTTCTGCACCGGTGCGCTTCACGACGATGACGTTCTTGATGGAGGGGCAACCGCTTTCCAGCGCTTCGTCAGCGATGGACTTGAGGGGCAGCGCCTTGCCGCCGCGGTTCTGGCCGTCGGAGGTAATGAGGGCCACGGCACCGGCATCGTTGATACGGTCAGCCAGGGACTGGGCGGAGAAGCCGCCAAACACGATGGAGTGGGTGGCGCCGATGCGGGCACAGGCCTGCATGGCAACAACACCTTCGATGGACATCGGCAGGTAGATGACGACGCGGTCACCCTTCTTGACGCCTACGCTCTTCAGGCCGTTTGCAAACTTGCAGACGCGACTGAGCAGTTCCTTGTAAGTAATCTTGGCGACGTCGCCCTTGTCGCCTTCGAAGATCAGCGCGACCTTGTCGCCAAGGCCCTTATTAACCTGGCGATCGAGGCAGTTGTAGGAGACGTTCAGCTTGCCATCGGCAAACCATTTGAAGAACGGAGCATCGCTTTCATCGAGGACCTGGGTAAACGGGGTCTGCCAGTCGAGCAACTCCCTGGCGTGCCGAGCCCAAAAGCCTTCGTAGTCCTTCTCCGCTTCAGCGCAAAGCGCCTTGTACGCTTCCATGCCCGACACGGCAGCGTTCTTGACCACCTCTTCGGACGGATAGTAGAACTTCAGGGTGGTTTCGTTCGTCATTTTTCACCTCTCCTCGTGTTGTATGAGTGTGCAACGTTGATGCTTTAAACCCTGGCTGGCGTCGGTGCAGACTGTTCGATTACTCAGGCACCCGTGTTGTGTTTTTCTTGATGTGCCGATCGTTTGTCCGCCGAGGATTAAAGTCGATCAATCTTACACATGACTTACACCCGTGTGCAGGCCGGGCGGCAACGGGCGCGGGCTGCACTGCCCTGCCCCCCATCGAGCCGGAAATCAGCAGCTCCCAGCCAAGCTGGATTTCAAGCTTTCCCCGCTATCCAACGGACACCGTCCGCCCCACATAAAAACTCTTTTGACATAGAATCGGCAACTGTAAAAAAAGACATCCGGTTACGCAAATGACGTTCCACCACCACCTGGTGTTCGCTCTGGCACTGACAACCGCGGCCTGCACATCCCTGCCGCCAAGCCCGCCATCGACAAGCCACATCCGCGCGGATGAAAGCGTGCCGGCGTCGACAGCCATTCCGCCGCTGGTGCCCGACATCCTGCCGCTGCCACGTCCGGCAGCCGAACCCAAGGTGGAAACGTATTCCGTGGTCGTCACAAACCTGAACATCCAGGACCTGCTCTTCGCCCTTGCCCGCGATGCCCGGATCAACATCGACATCCACCCCGGCCTCACCGGCACGGTCACCCTCAACGCCATCAACCAGACCCTGCCGCAAATACTGTCGCGCCTCGCCCGACAAGTGGACATGCGCTACGAATTCGACGGACCCAACCTGCTGGTGATGCCCGACAGTCCCTTCCTGCGCAGTTATCGCGTGGATTACGTCAACCTCAGCCGAAACGTTTCGGGCACCGTATCCACCAACACCCAGATCGCCACCAGCGGCACTGGCACCACCTATTCCGGCAACGCAGGCCTGCCGGCGAGCAGCATGGTCAGCGGCGGCAACGTTTCCGCCACCCGCATCGAAAACACCTCGCGTAACCAGTTCTGGGAATCGGTCGAGAAAAACCTCCGCGATCTCCTGCGCGAAACCGACAAGATCCTCCCCGAAGGCTCCAGCGAAACCCTCATCGAAAACGTCGAAACCGCCACGACCACCGGCACAGGAGCCGGCCTCGCCCAGTCCTCCGCAGGCACGGGCAACCGCTCCCGCAACCGCAACGGCCCGCAGCAAGCCGGCGGTGGTGGCCTGGCGGCCAGCCCCGGCCCCGCCGCCATGCAAAACAGCACCACCACCATGGTGCATAAATCCACCTTCCGAGAAGCGGCTTCCGTTATCGCCAACCGCGAGACCGGCGTCGTCACCGTCCGAGCCACCGGGCGCCAGCACGAAAAAGTGCGCGAATTCATTGACGAAGTGATGGTCGCAGCCCGCCGCCAGGTTCTCATCGAGGCCACGATCCTCGAAGTCGGCTTGTCCGACACCTATCGTCAGGGCATCGAGTGGCAGCGCATCCTCGAGAGCGGCACCCGTTTCGGCATCACCGGCCCAGCACTCGGCGCCAGCACCGGCAACGCCGTCACGCCCTTCAGCCTCGCCTACAGCAGCGCCGGCGGCATCGACTCGACGATCCGGCTCCTCGAGGGTTTCGGCACGGTAAAAGTGCTCTCCAGCCCCAAACTGTCGGTGCTCAACAACCAGACCGCCGTAATCAAGGTGGTCGAAGAGTACGTTTACTTCAACGTCAAGGCCGACACCACCCAGACGGCCAACACCGGCGCCCTGACCACCGTCACCACTACACCCCAGGCCGTTTCAGTCGGCCTCGTCATGACGGTCACACCGCAGGTCAGCGAGAACGACGAGATCATCCTCAACGTGCGCCCCACCATCTCCAGCATCGCCGATTTCCGGCGCGATCCGAACCCCAACATCCCGGCCAGCATCGCCAATCTCGTGCCGCAGATCCGCACCCGCGAGATCGAATCCATCCTGCGCCTGGGCAACGGCGAAACCGCCATCCTCGGCGGCCTGATGGAAGACCGCATCGACTACAAGACCGGCCGCGTCCCGCTCATCGGAGCCATCCCGCTATTCGGCGAGCTCTTCACCAACCGGGACAACGCCATTCAGAAGACCGAGCTGGTCATATTCCTGCGCCCCATCGTCGTGCGCGAGCCCGGCAGCGTCGCCAACACGCCTCATCTGCGCCAGTTGCTCCCTGCCGGCAACTTCCTCACCGACACGCCCCGCCCCGGCAGCCGCAACTTTCCGCCGCCACGCACGGCGGGCGAGATCGTCAGCCCCGGAGCAGGCACCCCATGAGCCTGCTGCTCGACGTCCTGCGCAAGGCCGAGGAAGAGCACACCCAAACCGGGGCTGCCCACTCGTCGACTCGCATCGAACTGGAACCGCTTCCCGAAGCAACACACCGGCAAGCCGCACAATCCTCCGCCACGGCGCATGAGCCGACAGCCCCCGACCTCAGCCCGACGACTGCGGCAACCCCGCGCCCGCCCGCCGTCCCCAAAGCCCCCATCCCCGAAGCCCCCGCCCCGACCCTGCCGCAGCAGGCCCGATCCGCGCGCCGCGCCTGGCAACCAATCTGCGCCGCAGCCCTCACCACCGGCCTGATCTCCGCCGCCTGGCTTTGGCTCACACCAAGTCCCGCATCGCTCGCCCACGCCACCCACGCACCGGCCCGGCTCCCCGACCTTGTGCCGGAGCCACCCGCCAGCCCGGCGCCGGCGCCGGCATTCGCCCCCGAACCGGAACAGGAAACCGCCGTCCAGCCGATCAGGACCCAGCCCATCGCGGTCATGGCCCGCGCGCAAAAGCCGGAACCCAGGCCAGTCATCCACGAACCCGCCGCCGAACAGGAAGAACCTGTCCATTTTCTGCGCAGCACAGCCGATACCGCACCCGCAGCGCAGCTCATAACCCGCGCCCACGACGCCTACACCACCGGCAAGCTGCCGCTCGCGCAAACGCTCTACCGCGAGGCCCTCGCCGCCGACCCCGCAAACGTCGACGCCCTGGATGGACTCGGCGCCATCGCCCTGCGCGACGGGCACCCGGCCGAGGCCGAAGCCTACTTTCGGCGCGCCCTCCTCGCCCGCCCCCACGACCCGGTCGCTCTCGCCGGCCTCAGCCGGCTACACACCTCCGATCCGCAGCAAACCGAAACGCGCCTGAAAAAACCACCTCGCCAGCCAGCCCGACGCCCCCGCCCCGCACCTCGCCCTGGCCGAAACGCTGGCCCGCCAGCAGCGCTGGGCTGAAGCCCAGCACGCGTGGTTTCAGGCCCACCGCCTCGCCCCCCACGAACCCGACATCGCCTACAACCTGGCCGTCAGCCTCGACCACCTCGGCCAGCGCCGTCCCGCCGCCAGCTACTACCGCAAGGCACTGGACCTGACCAGCACCCAGCCCGCCCGCTTCTCCCGCGAGCACTGCGAAACCCGCCTGAAAGCCCTACAGGCCCCGGAGCCCGCACCATGAACCCGGCCGCAGCCCCCATCGGACAAACCCTCCTCAATCTCGGCCTGATCAGCGCCGATCAACTCCACATCGCCCTGCGCGAACAAGGCCGGAGTGGCGAAGCCCTTGGCCGCCAGCTGGTACGCCTCGGCTTTCTCTCCGAAGCCACCCTGCGCGACGCCCTCGCCCGCACCCTCGACCGGCCCAGCGCCGACCTCGCCCACCTGCTGCCCGACGCCGAAGCCCTGACCCTCGTCCCCCAGCACGTCGCCAAGCGCCTCAAGCTCATCCCGCTCAGCTACGACGCCGCCCGGCAGCTCCTGGTCATCGCCTCCGGAGAAATCGACAACCTCGTCGCCCTCGACCAGCTCGGCAGCCTGCTGCCACCCGGCACACAGGTCGAGATCCAGCTCGCCGGCGACTCCGACATCGCCCGCGCCATCGACCAACTCTACGGTCACGAACTGTCCATCGATGGCATCCTGCATGAAATCGAAACCGGCGAGCCCGACCTCCGCAGCCCCTCCGGCCGCGCCGGCGAATACGCCCAGCCGGTGGTCCGGCTCATCGACGCGCTGCTCACCGACGCCGTCAAGCGCGACGCCTCCGACATCCACTTCGAGCCCGAAGCCGCCTTCCTGCGCATCCGTTACCGCATCGACGGCCTGCTGCGCCAGATCCGCGCCCTCCACAAATCCTGCTGGCCGGCCATGGCCGTACGCCTCAAGGTGATGGCGGGGCTCAACATCGCCGAAACCCGCGCACCGCAGGATGGCCGCATCTCGCTCCACGTCAGCGGGCGGCCGGTGGATTTCCGCGTCGCCACCCAACCCACCATCCACGGCGAAAACATCGTCCTCCGTATCCTCGACCGCCAGAAAGGCCTCGTCGCCCTCGATCAGCTCGGCCTCGCCGACCCCCAGCTTGATCTGCTCAAGCTGATGATCGCCCGCCCCGAAGGCCTGATCCTCGTCACCGGCCCCACCGGCAGCGGCAAAACCACCACGCTGTATTCCATCCTCGGCCACATCAACGCCGAAGGCATCAACATCATGACGCTGGAAGATCCGGTCGAGTACCCGATGCCGATGATCCGGCAAACGGCCGTTTCGGATTCCGCCCGCCTCGATTTCGCCAACGGCGTGCGCGCCATGCTGCGGCAAGATCCGGACGTCATCCTGGTTGGTGAAATCCGCGATGCCGACACGGCCCGCATGGCCCTGCAGGCCGCCATGACCGGGCACCAGGTCTTCTCCACACTGCACACCAGCTCGGCCATCGGCGCCATTCCGCGCCTGCTCGACATCGGCATTCTTCCCGACATCCTCGCCGGCAACATCATCGGCATCGTCGCCCAGCGCCTCGTCCGCCGGCTCTGCCCGGCCTGCCGCGAAGCCCATCCCGCACGGGATTACGAACTGCGCCTGCTGGCCCTGCCCGACACGACCGAACGCCCGCTGCTGCATCAGCCCAAGGGCTGCCCGCGCTGCGACTTCCAGGGCTACCGCGGACGCCTCGCCATCATGGAACTGCTTCGCATCGACCCCGATCTCGACGAACACATCGCCCGTCGCAGCACCGCCCGCGAAATCCGCCAGGCCGCAATCCAAAAAGGTTTCCGCCCCCTCGCCGACGACGGCACCCGCCGCGTCCTCGAAGGCCAAACCTCCCTCGAAGAACTCTGCCGGGTGGTCAACCTCACCGACCGCATGTTCCCATGACCCCTTTCGCCTACCGGGCCGTCGACCCGCGCGGGCGAATCGTTCGCGGCAGGCTCGACGCCGGCAACCTCGCCGAACTCGAACTACGCCTCGCCCGCCTGGATCTCGAACTCCTCCACGGCAAGCCAGCCCCCCGGCGGCATGCCCCGTGGCAACGGCAACTGCCCCGGCGCGAACTGATCAACTTCTGCTTTCACCTCGAACAATTCCTGCAGGCCGGCGTGCCCATCATCGAAAGCCTCGCCGACCTGCGCGACACCATCGAACACCCGCACTTCCGCGAAATCGTCACCACCCTTGTCGGCGCCATTGAAGGCGGCGAAACACTATCCCAGGCCCTGGAGCGCCACCCCCAGGTTTTCGACAACGTATTCTGCAGCCTCATCCGCGCCGGCGAACGGGCCGGCGAGCTACCCACCGTGCTGCGCGCCATCTCAAGCGCCCTCAAGCGCGACGACGAACTCGCCGCCTTCACCCGCCGCATCGCCATCTACCCGGCCATCGTCGCCCTCGTCATCCTCGCCGCCATCGGCGTCGCGCTGATCCACGTGGTTCCCGAACTCGCCCGCCTGTTCCACAGCGCCGGCCAGCCGCTACCGCTGCAAACCCGCCTGCTGATCGGCCTGTCCGGCTTCGTGCGCAGCTACGGCTGGCTGCTGCTCGGCGGAGCCGGCCTCGGCTTCATCGCCTTCCGCCACGCCCTGGCCAGCCGGCCGGCTTTCCGGCTCTGGTTCGACGGCACGCTGCTGCGCCTGCCGCTTCTCGGCGACGTGCGCAAGAAGCTCATCCTCGCCCGCTTCACCGGCCTCTTCGCCCTGATGTACAGCTCCGGCATCACCATCGTCGATGCGCTGAACGTCGCCGAAGACGTGGTCGGCAACGCCGCCCTCAAAGAAGGCCTCACCCGTGTCGGCCACGGCATCGAGCGCGGCCTCAAGCTCTCCGAAGCCTTCGGCGCCGTTAACCTCTTCCCGCCACTGGTCACCCGCATGCTGCGCGTCGGCGAAAGCACCGGCGCCCTCGACGCCTCCCTCGCCAACGTCAGCTACTTCTATGAGCGCGACGTGCGCGAAGCCATCGAACGCCTTCAGGCCGGCATCGAACCCGCCCTCACCGTCATCCTCGGCATGCTGCTGCTCGCCGTGATGAGCGCAGTCATGCTGCCGATCTACGACATCGTCACGCGGATGAAAATCTGATCATGGCCGAGCGACACCTTCTTTATCTCACCCACGCCGGCCTCCAGGCCTGGAGCTGGAACAAAGGCACACTGAAAGAAATCGCCCGTTTTGCCAGCGACGACGACGGCATCAAAGCCTTCTCGGCTCATCTCACCCGCCATCCGCAGGCGCGCTGCACCCTTGTCGCCGACCTCGCCGACGAAGCCTTCCACCTCGAAACCCTGCCCTTTCTGCGCGGCCGCGACCGCAGCCAGCTGATCGCCCGCCGCCAGGCCCAGCTCCACCTCGACACGCCCTACGTCGCCCAACTCCCCCTCGGCCGCGAAGCCGGCGGCAGCCGCAACGAACGCCTGCTGATCGCCGCCCTCACCCGCCCGGCCACACTGCGCCCCTGGCTTGCCGAGCTCGGACGCACCGAAACCGTGCTGACCGGCGTACACAGCGTGGCCCAGCTCGGCACGGCCCTCCTGCGACAGGCAAAGCCCGCGCCACCCAGGGCCCTGCTGGTCCACACCAGCCCCGCAGGGCTGCGCATTTCGTGTTTCGAGCATGGCCTGCTGCGTTTCAGCCGCCTCGTTCCGGGCCTCGGCCCGTCCACTACCGGCCTCTGGCAAACCTGTCGCGACGAAGTCCAGCGCACCGCCCAATACCTGTTCGGCCAGCGCGCCCTCGACCGCGGCAACGCAACCCCCGTTCTGGTCCTCGCCCACCCCGACCAGCACGCCGCCATCCATATGGCCTGCCCCGACTCCCCGGATCTCGGTTTCGCGCCCCTCAACCTGCCTGAACTCGCCGCCCGCTGCGGCCTGCAAACCCCACCAGACAATTCCGACTGTCTCTCGCTACTCCTCCACCTCGCCGCCCGAACACCCCGCCAGCCCCAGTTCGCTCCGGGCGGCGAACTCCAGCAGCAACGCCTCACCCGCGCCGGCACCGCAATCGGCATCGCCGCCGCATCACTTCTGTCCGCAAGTCTTGTCATTGCCGCAAAAAACGTCATCGAAACACGGCAGCTCGATCAACAGACCGCGGCCATGCTCGCTGTCCGCCTCACCGAAGAAAGCCACATCGCCGCCCTGATCGCCAGCACGCCAACCCTGCCGCTACCGCGGGAAACCCTGCAGGCCGATCTCGCCCGCCTTGATACCCTGCAGCATTTTGTCGGCGGCCCCCAGCCCTTCCTCCATCAATTGGCAAACGTCCTAGACAGGCAGCCTGGCATTGAACTCCTGCAGATCGACTGGTCAGCCCCGGGGCCCTCGACGGCAGCCCCGCTGCAGCACATCAACTCGAAGTCATCCTGCCGTCCGGATCGGAGCCCACGGCCAGCCGCTTCCTCGACGCCCTGCGCCAGCTGCCCGGCGCGGCGCTCAATGATGAACGGATGCCGGGCAACCCCGACAGCGACCAGATCCTCCGCTCGGCCAGCACAACTGCAACGCCCGACGCCAGCCGGCTGAACGTGCGCGTAATGCTCAGCCCTCCCACACCATGAAACTCCCCGACTCTGGCCGCCTGCGGCTTCCGCTCTTTGCCGGCGCCATCAGCCTGGTCGGCAGTGCCGTCCTTGTTTACTGGAGCCACGCCGAGCGGCTTGCTGCCGAAACCATGCTCCATCAGCAACGCGCCCGGCTCGCCCAAACCCATGCACGCCACCAGGAAGCACTCGAAACCGACGCGACAACCCGCCGCACCCTGCACCAGCTCAACACCCGCGCAGCGCCGGTTTTCTCGCCCCGCCAGACCGCCATGCCTGGCAAACTACATGCAGGCTCGCAAGAGCAGCTACAAACTGGAAAAGCTGGACTGGAAATCAGCCCGCTCAAGCCTTACTCCCGCACCGAGCCCGACACCTCGCCCACGGCACTGGTCGCCACCACCCTTCGGCTGCGTGGCGAAGTCGCCCATGAAGGCCAGCTGCTCGCCTTTCTGGAACATCCCACACGCACTCCCTTCCGGCCTATTTCTGCCCCGTCATTGCCATAGCACGCACGACCGCCACCGAGCCATCCACTGGTACCTCCACCGCAGCACTGACCGTCGACTGCGAGATCGACTGGATCAGCCTGCACCTGCCGGGCAGCTAAACCTTACGAACGCACAGCACTCGACTATCCTTTCAAATGCAGTTACCCAGCCAAGACCCGTCCCGGCAAAAAATATGAAAGCCGTATGGGGCATTCCCTCAACTGCCGGTACTGCCGGCAGGCCCATACCGAACGCAGCCCGAATCCCATTTTGAGAACGCCAAAATCTGTCGATTTTTTTTACATGGGTTCACAAAACGGTTCTTCGAATATTAAAAAAAGAAATTTTTTGTTTAAAAATCAGCAGTCTAAAAGAACACAAAAACTGGCATGTTGATTGCTAAGTAAAAGAAAGGGCTACAGTGGCCCCTTTCTACAGAGATTGAACAATGACCATGACTTTCAAGAAAAGCGTAGCTGCTCTGGCCTCCGTTGCTGCCCTGACCTTCGC
>JADKKC010000025.1 GCA_016720685.1 Zoogloea sp. | reverse complement strand
GGCAGCGCTCCGGCCAGCACACCGACCACCGCCGCGCCGACCAGTTGCATGGCCAGCGGCAGTCGATGCAGCGCCTTGCCGGCCCCGCCGCTGCGGGTCAGCACCGGCACGAAATGCCCCATCGCCGCAAAGATCAGCGGCATCGCCCCCAGCGCAAAGGCCGCGTGGGCACCGGCCGCCGGGGCGGCACCTGCCTGCATGAGCACCAGGGCCAGCCCAAAGGCCAGCACCGTGCAACATCCGAGATAAATCAGCACACATCCTCCGTGGGTCCGGCCCCTGCTTGTGCCAGAAAGAAATGTAAGGCCTCTGGCGCAGCGCCCCGGCCGAACGATAGCGCACCAAATCCAGGTCAAGGCGAGCCGCGTCGGGAAGGCCCATAGTCTATGATTCCACGCTTTTTGCCCGCGCAATGAACCCCGCCCGCCACGTCCATGCGGCACTCGACCGCTTTGCCCGCCGCTACCTGTTTGCCGACGCCGCGCCGCTATCCCCCCATGAACGCTGGCGCAGCGCCATTGCCGCGCTGCTCGGCGTGCTGATCTTTGAAGGTGTGCTGTTCGTACTGCCGGTTTCTGCCGACGCCCGCCGCCTGCTGGCGCCGCTCGGCGCAAGCTCGGTGATCCTGTTCGCGCTGCCCCACAGCCCGCTGGCCCAGCCCTGGTCGGTTATCGGCGGCCTGCTGCTGCCGGCGCTGGTCGGCTTTGCCTGCGGGCGCTGGATTCCGGCGGACTACCTGGCCGTTGGCCTGGCCGTTGCAATTTCCGTATGGCTCATGGCGTGGCTGCGCTGCCTGCATCCACCCGGCGGCGCCATGGCCATCGTGATGGCCGCGGCGGCGGCCCAGGGGCTGGACCTCGCATCGAGCATCGCCGCCACCGGCGCCAACGCGCTGGCCATGCTGATTGCCGCCACCGCGGTCAACAACCTGTTGCCGGGCCGCCGCTACCCTTTGTGCTCGCCGGCCGTCTCGACACCCGTTCCGCCGCGCCGCAGCCCCGCGGGCGTCCAGCATCCCGATCTGGCCGCCGCCCTCACCGAGCTGGACACCTACCTCGACGTGAGTGAAAACGACCTGGCGGAAGTCTTCCAACGCGCCGCGCGCCATGCCTTTCATCGCCACGTGCTGCTCAGGTGCGGCGACATCATGGAAGCGGCGCCAATCAGCGTCGAGTTTGCCACTGGGCTCAACGAAGCCTGGCGGCTGATGAACCGCCACAGCCTGGCCATGCTGCCGGTGGTGGACCGGGGCCAGCGGGTCATCGGCCTGTTGGGGCTGGAGGATTTTCTGCGCCACGTGGAGCCGGACCGCGATGAAACCGGAGGCCAGCGCATCGGCGACAACGTGCGCCGCCTGCTGCGCCCGACGCCCGGCACCCATTCGAGCAAGCCGGAAGTCGTCGGCCAGATCATGCAGACGCCCGCCGAAGGGCTCAAAAGCGTGGCGACGGAAGAAGGCATCGCCGCCGCCGCCGACCTGCTCGGCGCAGGCGGCCAGCGTGGCGCGCCCGTGGTGGACGCAGCCGGCCGGCTGGCCGGCATCATCACCCCGGCCACCATGACCGCCGTGCTGTTCCAGCACGAAGCCCTTGATTACGTGCGGGCGGACGAAGCGTGATTGCGCGGGGGCCAGGGTTCAAACCCCCTCCACGAAAGATCAGCCGACCTTCGCAAAGTCGATGACGATGGCGCCGGGTTCGCGCTGCTGGTAGGTGATCGTCACTTTTTCGCCGTAACGCTGCTGGAGTTGGCCGAGCAGCGGAATCGGGTCGTGGTCGTTGCAAAAACGCATCACTTCGCCCGGCATCAATGCGTCCAGCGCCCCGAAGATCGCCGCGTGGCGAAAGCGCTTGGCGATGCCGCGGGCGTCAAACGGGTAGAGGGCTTCCGGGGTGGTGTGGTTGCAGATGTGAATGGCTTGCATACGGGCTCCTGGCGGGTGCGTTAATTCCGACTGAATTTGTCGGGTATCAGCAGTTTGCCGTCTGGACCCGACGCTTTCCTTGATCTGGATCGGGTTGACGACGACACCCGCCACGCTTGACCACAGTCAGCGCCGGGTCACCGGAATGACCGGCAGGCTGGCCGGCCACACGCCTTTTTCAATCACCCGCCCATTGTCGAAGACCAGCCAGCTCTGGCTGCCGTAATGGGGCAGACCGCGCTGGAGGGAACCCAGCGCGGCGGCGCCGTCCGCCGAAATGACGGCCAACGGAAGCGTGCCCTGCACTGTCCAGACCTGGGCGCTGCCCCTGCCCGCCAGCTGTGCCGGACGCGCAGGCAGGCCCGCCGCCGCAAGGGCGCGATCGACCTCGGCATGGGTTCCCGCAAGCAGAACCGGCTCGCGGCCACGCAAGGCGCTGGCCAGCCCGGCTTCCGCGAGCTTGCCGGGCGCGCGCTCGAAAAATCGCTGCGCCAGCGCATCCACCGCGGCCGTGGTACCGGACGCTGCCCCAAGGTTCACGAGATGCGGCGCATCGGCGCCGATCCAGCGCCGCAGGATCGGCGGCAGGCTGCCGGCTTCAAGGCGCCGCCAGACGCGGATGTCCGGGTCGAGGCGCAGGCTTTGCGGCTGGAAGTCGAACACAAGGGTTTGCGTTGTGCGCCCCGCGGCAACATCCACCCAACGCACCTCCTGCCGGCCGGGGGCGCTCACTTCGACGGGCAGGCGCAGCGGAAACGCCGGCGCGCCTTGCGCCAGCACCAGGCTGAGTTGAAACTGCCTGCCGAGCGGCCGGGTTTCGGCCCGCTCGATCGCCACCGCGGGCATGCCCCGCTGGTTCAGCCACGCCAAAAAGAAGGCATCCAGATTCTGGCCGGACGCACGCTCGAAAGCGGCCTGCAGATCCGGCCAGGCCGCCACCCTGAAACGCCGGGCAGACCAGAATTCGCGCAATCCCCTGGCGAAACGCGGTCTCGCCGATGCGCGCCTTCAGCATCACGAACAGCATGGCGGATTTTCCGTAGCCGACGGCCGCCTCGGCGCCGTGGGTGCGCGACCGGAAATCGCGTAGCGCAGGCTGCTCGTCGGCGGGCAGGGCCAGCGCATCGCGCAGCCAGCCCAGACGCATTTCGCTGGCGGCAGCCGGCGATTCGTCTTCCTTGAACGCGTAGTCCGCCATGAAGGTAGTCAGCCCTTCCGACCAGTTGCCGCGGGCATGATCGACGTAGACACCATTGCCCCACCAGTTGTGCAGCACCTCGTGGCCCAGCGATGTCTTGCGGATGAAAGGCAGGCGGATCACCGCCTCGCCCAGATAGGTGAGCGTGGGCATGCCGAAACCGGTGGGCAGCGGGCCGGCAACGATCGAAAACTCGTCGTAGGGGTAATCGCCGATCTCCCGGCTGTAGCGCTCGATGTAGCGCTGGCTATCGTCCAGGTAAGCCTCGGCCAGGCCGGGCGTGGCATCCAGCTCGGGCGAAAAATAGGTGCGCAGGTAGAGGGGCGGCGCGCCGCTACGCGACACGGTTCTTTCGCGCACCACCCAGGGGCCGGCCATCAGGTCGATGCCGTCGGTGGGCGGAAGGAATTCGAAAGTCGCCCGATAGGTGTCGCCGGGAGCCGCCGGCAGGGCTTCGGCCACCCGTCGTCCGGCCACCACGGCGCGCTGGTTGCCGGGCAAGGTGAGTTTCACGCGGTAGCTGATCATCGCCTGCGCCTGGGGGTACCAGGCGCTGCCAGCGGGCAGGAAACTTCCCTCCGGCGAACTCATGGGCGGCATCCGCTGCAGCACACCCCGGTGATCCCGCTGGCGATCCAGCGGCGGCAGGCGCCCGGCGTACTCGAGCCGAACCCGCTCACCCGCCCGGTCCAGCCGGATGCGCCATTGCCGCAAACCGGCCGGGCCCGCCAGCGACTCTGCCTGCAGGGCACGCCCACCCGCAGAAACCGCGCCAACACGCAGCGACTCGTGCAGCAAAAACCGGAAATCGCGCTCCGCCGGGTTCAGCACGGCGCTCGCGCTGAAATCCCGTGTTTGCGGATCGAGCACCACATCGAGTTCTATCGTCGGCGCGGCCCGGGCAAGCCCGCCGACGGCCAGCAACAGCGCCGGCAACAGCTTTTTCCAGCCACCGAAGCGCGTGAGCATGGCTCAGGGCCGCGCCGGAAAGCGGACAAGGATCTCGAGCTGCGCATCCTTGCGCGCCACCTTCAACGGCAGCCAGGTACCGGGCGGCTGACGTCGAACCGCTGCGAGCACTTCGGCCGTGCCGGTGACGGGGCGCCCGGCCATTTCGACGATGCGGTCAGCCGCCAGCAGACCGGATTTTTCGGCCAGACTGCCGGCCGATACCTGGGCGATGCGGACGCCCATTTCACCCTTTTCACCCTCTTCGAGCGTCACGCCAAGGCGCGGCGGCTCCGGGGCGGGCTGGGGCTTTTCCGGCAGCAGGAAAAAGGCACTGGCGAGCCCCGGTTGCAGGCTCCGGCACTCTTCTTTCGTCGAGGCCGGCAGCAGGCTTGCCACCCGCGTAACACCGAGATCGCGCAACTGGTGCGCCACGCCATGGCCAAAGCGGATATGCCCGCTGCCCATGATGCCCACAACAAGCGGACGCTGCGGGCTGCCAGCAGGCGCGACACGCCGGGCCAAGGCTTCGGCCATCGCCCGGTCCCAGGTCAGTTGGGCATCGAGGAAATTCTCGAAGCTCCCCTGCCTGCCCGGTGCCTGGTTTCGGCCGGCCAGGTGGGCGAGGTGCATCTCACGCAAAAACTCGCGATAGGCCGCTGGCGGCGACGCAGCACGCCCGACACCATCGCGCTCTGCCACCGGCACGGCCTGCCCGCCCTTCTCGGAAATCGCCCGGATGAGCTTCTGGTCCACATTGAGCGCCACCATCGGAATGCGGTTGATGCGCGCAAACTCGAACAGCGGTAGATAAAGCTGCGGCGGAAAATTCCACACTTTCTCCCATTCGGCCTGGGCAAAAAAATCCTGGAGGCTCAACTGCCCGCTCACCCAGCGGTCGAGCACGGGCTGCACGCGCCGGGGAAACATCTCGAAGCCGATCACCAGGTCTGGCCGCTGGGCATGCAATGCCGCCAGCACCTGAAGCTGCCAGCGGTGATGATCCTCCACGTCGTGCTGCTCGCCGATCAGCACGACCTCGTTCGCCGCCGCATCGGCCAGAACACCGCCGGCAGGCACACCCAGGAGCCGCTTGCCATCGAAGGCCAGCCAACGCCCGGCCTCGCTGCAAGCCTGGGCGGGCTGGGGGCGCTCCGCGCCGGAGGCCGCCGGCCCGGCAAGGGCCACACCGGCGCCCGTCAAAAACAGCGCCAGGCCGATACGACGAAAACATCCAGCAGCCATCCTGAAAACCTCGTCTGTTTGCGCGACTTGTGCCGAAGGCCCGCCCCACCATTTTTGCCAGTTCAGTCTCGAGGCCCGACTGCCCGCAGCGTCAGCGGTATCGAACCTGCAAAGAAAGATGCGCGTGTTGCCGTCCGACAAGCTTCCGGCGCAAAAGTTACGCTCCCCGCGCAATCGGAGCCCGCGCCAAGGCATGACTCGGGAAACCGGAGAGATGATGGAAAGCAGGAATACCGATGGCACGCCGAACGGCATGCCAGGAAACTCAGACGACAAAAAAGCCCTTTAACATCAAGGGCTTTTTATCAAAAATGGCGGAGGCGGTGAGATTCGAACTCACGGACCCTTTCGGGCCGCCGGTTTTCAAGACCGGTGCAATCGACCACTCTGCCACACCTCCACAGGGCGCGCATTCTAACACGACGCGCGGCCTTGCCAAGCCAGGCCGGTCGAGCGCAGGTGATGACTGACGGTTGAAACTTTAACCAGCCTTGGATACTCTCAAACACGGCAGGCCATACTGCTTTATATCAATACGGAGGATTTTCATGCAACTCGACACTTACGGTCAGCAAACGCAGGTTTTGTCGCAAAGCGCCAACCGCGTGCTGCGCAATACTTACATGCTGCTCGCACTCACCATGGTGCCGACCGTTGCCGGTGCGCTGCTGGGCGTGCAAATGCAGTTTTCGTTCATGGCCGGCAGCCCGTTCATCGCCTTCGCGCTGTTCCTGGGAATTTCGTTTGCCTTTTTCTATGGCATCGAAAAGAACAAGAACAACGGCCTCGGCGTCGCACTGCTGCTGGGTTTCACCTTCTTCATGGGCCTGATGTTGTCGCGCATCCTGCAGGCAGCACTCGGCTTCTCCAATGGCGGCTCGATGATCGCCCTGGCAGCGGGCGGCACCGGCGCGATCTTCGCCACGATGGCCGGCATTGCCAGCGTGTCGAAGCGTGATTTCACCAACATGGGCAAGTTCCTCACGGTTGGCCTGGTGGTTGTCCTGCTGGCAGTTGTCGCCAACATCTTCCTGCAGATGCCGGTGCTCCACCTGGTGATCTCGGCCGCCGTCGTGCTGCTGTTCTCGGGCACATCCTCTACGACATCAGCAACATCGTGCGTGGCGGCGAAACCAACTACGTGACGGCCACGCTGGCGGTGTACCTGGACGTCTACAACGTCTTCACCAGCCTGCTGAACCTGATCATGGCTTTTGGCGGCGACCGCGACTGAGCATTTTCAGCGCGCCAACACTAAAAAAGGCGACCTTTCCGGTCGCCTTTTTTTATGCCGTTCAGTCACGCTCGAACAGCGCAATCGACTCCACGTGCGAGGTCTGCGGGAACATGTTGGCGATACCGGCACCCTTGAGCGCGTAGCCCTTCTCCTTGATCAGCACGGCACAGTCGCGGGCCAGCGTTGCCGGATTGCACGAAACATAAACGATGCGCCTGGGCGAGGCTGCGCCGAGGGCCCTGACCACTGCGAGGGCACCCTCCCGCGGCGGGTCGATGAGCAGCTTGTCCAGCGGGCCAAGGGCGGCCAGGCTGTCTTCGGTGGCTTCGAAGAGATTCGCCGCATAAAATTCGCAGCGCCCGGCAAGACCATTGTCCGCCGCATTTTCACCCGCACGCCGCACCAGCGCCTCACTGCCTTCGACACCCACCACGTGCGCCCCCAGGCGGGCAATCGGCAGGCTGAAGTTGCCCAGCCCGCAGAACAGGTCGGCAATGCGCTCACCGGGTCGTGGATCAAGCAGCTGCATCGTGCGGCGCATCAGCAGGCGGTTGATGTCCATGTTGACCTGCGTGAAATCGGTCGGCCGAAAGGCCATCGACACGCCGAACTCCGGCAAGGTGTAGGCCAGCCCTGGCGCTTCGACCGGGTAAAGACGAAAGGCCGAATCCGGCCCGCCCGGCTGCAGCCATACCTGCACATTCTCTACCGCGGCAAAGGCCGCAAAGCGGGCATCGTCGGCCCCGCTGATCGGCTGCGTGTGACGAAAAACCAGCGCAGTAAGGCCTTCGCCAACGGCAATCTCGATCTGCGGAAGACAATCCCGCACGGACAAGCCCGCCACCAGCTCGCGCAGGCGCGGCACCATCTCCGAGACATGCGGCGGCAGGATTGCACAGCCTTCCATGGGCGCGACATAGCTGCTGCGCCGCTCGTGAAATCCGACGAGCAAGCCCCCCTTGCCCGGCACCACCCGCACCGAAAGCCGCGCCCGGTAGCGATAAGCCCACGCAGGGCCGACGATGGCCGGATAGATTACATCCGGCCTGACCCGGCCGATGTGCCAGAGTGCGTTCTCGAGCACCCGCTGCTTGGCTGCCACCTGGGCATCGGGCTCCAGGTGCTGCATGCTGCAGCCACCGCAGACGCCGAAATGCGGACACCGCGGCGTGACACGGCGGGAGCTGGGCGAAAGAACACGCACGACTTCCGCTTGCTCGAAGTTCGGCTTGACCCGGTAGGATGAAAACGTCACCCGCTCGCCGGGCAGCGCGCCCTCGATAAAGATCGCCTTCCCGTCGACGCGGGCAACACCCCGCCCTTCGTGGTCCAGTGACTCGATGACGGCTTCGCGCATGGCTTTGGGTCCGAAAATGAAGGGGGCCATTTTAGCGGCGGGGCCGGCCATTGCAAGACGGCAGGCTATAATTGCCCGATGATCAAAACACTTCTTGGCGGCCTGTCGGTCGAGGAATTTCTCACCGAATACTGGCAAAAAAAACCGCTCCTCATTCGCCAGGCGGTTCCCGGCTTCAGCGGCGTGCTCTCGAAGGACGAGCTGTTCTCGCTCGCCCGCGACCCTGACGTTGAATCCCGTTACGTCACCCACGACGACACCCATTGGGCGGTCATCCACGGCCCTCAAAAGGCGGCGGACCTGCGGCGCAAGAAGGAGCCCTGGACGGTGCTGGTGCAAGGTCTCAACCTCGTCTGCCCTGATGGCGACAAGCTCCTTCACTGCTTCGACTTCATCCCCCAGGCACGCCTCGATGACCTGATGGTCAGCTACGCCGTAGATGGCGGCGGCGTGGGCCCCCATTTCGACAACTACGATGTCTTCCTGCTCCAGGGTATCGGCCAGCGTCGCTGGCTGATCAGCGACCAGGACGACCGGGATCTCATCGAGGATGCGCCGCTCAAGATCCTGCAGAATTTCCGCCCCGTCCACGACTGGGTGCTCGAGCCGGGCGACATGCTTTACTTGCCCCCGCACTGGGCCCACAACGGCATCGCCATCGGCGAATGCACCACTTATTCCATCGGCTTCCGCTCTCCCTCCACCCAGGAGCTGGCCCAGCAATTCCTGATCTACCTGCAGGACACCCTGCAACTGGATGGCATCTACGCCGACCCCGACCTGAAGCACCAGGCTCATTCGGCCCAGATCGGCGAAGCCATGATCGATCGTGTCGCAGACACCCTCCAGCGCATCACCTGGGGCCGCGAGGACATCCGCAGCTTTCTCGGCGTCTATCTCACCGAGCCCAAAGCCCACATCTTCTTCGACTCGCCGGACGAACCCCTGGAGCACGAAGAATTCCTGAACGCCTGCGCCCAGGGCTACCGACTCGACGCCCGCAGCCTGCTGCTGTTTTCCGCCGGCCAGTTCTTCATCAACGGCGAACCCGTGCCGATCGAAGCTACCGACCAGGCGATCTTCAATCAGCTTGCAGACAAGCGCGATCTCGACACGATTGCCGGACTTTCCGAAGAAGGAATCGCCCTTCTTTACGACTGGTATTGCAGCGGCTTCGCACACCCATCAAAAAATTTGATGAAATAAGCTCAAAAGTGCGAGAGGGGGCTTGACAGCCGTCCAAGCCTGTTGCGGCAACGCAACAATGTCTTTATTCAAGCACTTCCTCCGTGATAGCATTCGGACCAGATCGGGTCCCCCACCCGATTGCTCCTGAATTTAGCTTGCTGTACTTCATTTATCGATAAGGGAAACCAACAATGAAACAATCTCTCCTGGTTGCTGCTCTCGTTGCACTCGCTGTTACCGCCTGCGGCAAGAAGGAAGAGCCGAAGCCCGTCGAAGCTCCGGCCCCCGCTGCTGCCCCGGCTGCTGAAGCCAAGCCCGCAGAAGCTGCACCGGCTGCTGCTCCGGCTGCCGACGCCAAGCCCGCTGAAGCTGCCGCCCCGGCTGCCGATGCCAAGCCGGCTGAAGCCGCTGCTCCGGCCGCTGGCAACTCCGCTGAAAACGCTGCTGCTGCCGCTGCTCCCGCCGAGAAGAAGTAATTTTTCTGCAGGCGAAAAAAAAGCCAACCTGAGGGTTGGCTTTTTTACGTCCAGAGCAATACAGAGCTGCGCAAGACACATGAAAAACGCCGGAAAAACCGGCGTTTTTGCTTTGCATGCCGCGGGCCAGCCTTATTTCAATTGCTGGTGCAGCAGCCCGAGAATCCTGCGCGCCGAATCAGAAGTATCCGTTCCGCCTTCACGGGTCAGAACCTTCACGGTCGATACCGAATCCTCACCCTTGACGTAGATGCGGTATTGACTACCGCTCGCCACCTGGGGCTTGTCGCTGCGCCAGAAGGCGAGCTTCGAAAGAATGCCTTCATCAGCCTTTTTCTTGGCATCCGCTTCCGGATCAACATAACGCACGTAATAAATGCCCTGCGTGCGATCGCGGTCTTCAACGGTAAAACCAACCCTGTCGAGGGCTAGGCCGACACGCCGCCAGGCACGGTCGAAACCTTCCTGGACCTGCAGTGCCGAGGCACCGTCCGCCGCACTCTGCAGCATCGCCTTGTCGGCCTTGGGCACCGCGGCGATCTGCGCCTTGGCCCGCGATTCGTCAGCGCCGAGGCGCACCATGAGACGCTGCAGGAGTTCGGCTTCGAGCTCGGGATCGGCCGCACGGGGTTGCCAGATCGTACGATCCTTGGCTTCGTTCGGATAGATTTCCATCATGCCGCGGTGGCTGATGTAGATCTCCACCGAACCGGACTCACTACCTGTCTCAAGACGGGTGCGGTACTTGTCCCGCTCGGGCGTCGAGTAAAGCCCGTCGATCACCTTGCCGAGCGTGCGGCGGATGATGTCGTCCTGGATCTTGGCGCGGTTCTCGGCCCAGTCGGTTTCCATGACGCCGATCTCGGGACGATCGACGCTGAGGATGAAGCCGTTTTCCTGCCAGAACTCGCGAATCTGGGGCCACAGCTTGTCTGCCGTGCCTTGCACGACGAGCCAGCGCTGGGTTCCTGACCGCTCAACCCGCATCTTGTCGATGAACTGCGGCGCCACTGCGCCTGAAACCGCGGCCGCACCCGACGCTGCCGGCTGACCTGAACGCTCGGCGTTATAGGCCGAGAAGGTCGCGATACCCTTGGGACTCACGTCCGGCACTGCATAACGATCATCTGCAGTCGGCGCAGTGAGATCAGGCGGAATCTCCAGCGAAGGCCGTGTCGGTGCGGACGCCGCACTCTTGTAGTCGATTTTTTTCGATTCCAGCAAGGAACCGGAACATCCGGCAAGTGCTACTGCGACGAAAACCGTCGCACCGGAAGCCAGAATTCGGCTTTGCATGCGTAACCCTCGGGTTGGGAAAGACTCGCTCAACGGCAAGAGATTCAAATTTCGACTCCGGCCTGACGCACGGCCGCGCGAACGCGTACGTGGAAAGACTCGGAAAGACGCGTGAGGGGCAGGCGGATGGTGCTGCCGATGAGGCCCATCTGCTCGACGGCCCACTTCACCGGGATTGGATTGGCTTCGCAGAACAGATCGCGATGCAGGCCGACCAGCTTTGCGTTGAGCTCGCGGGCACGCGGGCCGTCACAATTGATGGCGGCGACGCACATCTCGTGCATCAGACGCGGAGCCACGTTGGCGGTAACCGAGATGGTTCCGTGACCACCCAGCAGCATGAAGGCCATCGCGGTCATGTCGTCGCCGGTATAGAGCGCGAAATCCTTCGGCGCACGGGCGATCAGGTCGCAGGCGCGATCGATGCTCCCCGTGGCGTCCTTGATGCCGATGATATTGGGAACCTCGGCCAGGCGCAGGGCGGTGTCGTTGGACAAATCTGCAACGGTGCGACCCGGCACGTTGTACAGGATCATCGGCAGCGGGCTGGCCTCGGCGATCGTGCGGAAGTGCTGGTACATGCCTTCCTGGGTCGGCCGGTTGTAGTAGGGCACCACGGACAACCCGGCGACGGCGCCGGCCTGGCGGGAAAACTCGGTCAGTTCGACCGCTTCGCGCGTCGAGTTGGCGCCGGTTCCGGCGATGATGGGCGTACGCCCCGCGGAGTGCTCGACAGCGACGCGGATGAGTTCGCAGTGTTCTTCCACGTTAACCGTCGGGGACTCGCCGGTAGTACCGACAACGACGATGCCGTCGGTGCCTTCCTTGATGTGGAAATCGATCAGGCTGCGGAAACGGGCAATATCCAGGCTGCCATCCTCGTGCATCGGCGTGACGATGGCGACAATCGAACCGGTAATCATGGGCTGTCGGGAAAAGAGGTAAAGATGGCTATTGTACCCAATCACTTCCGCAAGGCTAGACGGATGCAAAGTGCCGTTACGAAAAGCCGGAGGAAGATGGCACAAACGGGTGCCAAAGAAGGCACCGGCACCACGAACGTGGAGCCGGCCGCAAACAAATCAGAGATCTGCCAGGGTCTTGATATGGGCCACGACGCTGCGCGCGAGAGACGATAGCGAGTAACCGCCTTCGAGCATCGACACGATGCGCCGGCCGGACGATTCGGCCGCCACCTTCTTGAGTTGCTCGGTGACCCACATGTAATCGGCCTCGACGAGACCCAGCGAGCCCATGTCGTCTTCGTAGTGCGCATCGAAGCCGGCGGAGATGAAGATCATTTCCGGCTTGTGATTGCGCAGGGCCGGCATCCAGATGTCCGTGACGATCTCGCGGAAAACGTCACCCCGCGAGCAGGCCTTGATCGGCACGTTGACCATGTTGGGTGCCGGGTTGTCAGCGCCGCTGTACGGATAGAACGGATGCTGGAAGATGCTGACCATCAGCACGCGGGGATCCTCCTTGAAGATGTCCTCGGTACCGTTGCCGTGGTGAACATCGAAATCGACGATCGCGACGCGCTTGAGTCCGTGCTCTTCGAGGGCATGGCGGGCCGCAACCGCCACGTTATTGAAAAAGCAGAAGCCCATTGCCTTGGCAGCCTCGGCATGGTGGCCGGGCGGGCGGATGGCGCAGAAGGCATTCTCGACCTCTCCCGACATCACCAGATCGGTTGCGAGGATGCCGGCCCCGGCAGAGCGGAGAGCCGCCTTCATCGAACTCGGGCAGACCGCAGTGTCCGGATCGAGGTGGCGGATACCATGCTCGGGCACACTGGCAAGAAGCTCCTCGACGTGCTCGCGGGGGTGAGCACGGGCAACCTGGTCGACCGTTGCCAGCGGCGCGTCGTGGAACGAAAGATACATATCAAGCCCCGCAGCGATCAAACGATCATTGATCGCTGCAAGCCTTTCGGGCGATTCCGGGTGATGCGCGCCCATGTTGTGCAGCCAGCAGTCACGGTGTGTGATGAATGCAGTACTCGTCATAAACTCTCCCCTACCCTCTCACGATACGTCGTTTTTGCGCGTCGATTGTCACATTGCCAGGCGAACCCAATAACCTGCGCAGACTCCATGCATCTGGAGGCTCGCCGGGAAACCGGCCCCTGACATGCTGTTGTGGAATCATTATCCACTTAACCTGCCCTTGAAAAAAGCCCGTGCCATGCCGATTCACACTGCCCACCGACTCACCGACGCCGCCAGCCGGATCATTCTGGGCAAAGAGCACGCGGTGCGCCTCGCGCTCGCCTGCATTCTCGCCCGGGGGCACCTGCTGATCGAGGACATCCCCGGCGTCGGCAAAACCACCCTCGCCCATGTCCTCGCGCGCTTGCTCGGGCTGCAGTTCCAGCGCATCCAGTTCACCAGCGACATGCTGCCGGCCGATATCGTCGGGGTATCGGTATTCGATCAAAGAGAGGGCGCCTTCCGCTTCCATCCGGGGCCGGTATTCGCCCAGCTGGTGCTGGCCGACGAGATCAACCGCGCCACCCCCAGGGCCCAGAGCGCCCTGCTCGAGGCGATGGAGGAGCACCAGATCAGCGCGGAGGGCCGCACCTGGCCGCTGCCCGAGCCTTTCTTCGTGATCGCCACCCAGAACCCGGCCGATCAGATCGGCACCTTTCCGCTGCCCGAAAGCCAGCTCGACCGCTTTCTGATGCGCATCTCGCTCGGCTATCCGGATCGGGCCGCCGAGCGCGCCTTGCTGGCGGGCGACGACCGTCGTGAAATACTGGCCCGGCTGCCCACCGAGCTGAAGCCTGGCGAGCTCGACGCCCTGTTCGCCGCAACCCGCGCCGTGCACGTGGGGCCGCGCCTGCTCGACTACGTCCAGGCCCTGCTGGCCCACAGCCGTGAAGGTGCCGGTTTTGCCGTCGGACTGTCGCCCCGTGCCGGTCTCGGCCTGCTTGCCTCAGCGCGAGCCTGGGCACTGATGGCGGGCCGTGATCACGTACTGCCGGAAGACGTACAGGCCGTGCTGCCCGCTGTCGCCGGCCATCGGCTGCGGGCAGCGGACGAAACACCGCTGCCGCCCGAACGCCTGGTGTGCCGCCTGATCGAGGCGGTGGCGCTGCCCTGATGACGCGGGCCGGCATCCGCTCGCGCTTGCAGCGCTGGCTGTTCCGCGTCGGCGGCCCCGAGCCCGCGCCGATCCGTCTGGGGCAAAGACGCATTTTCGTGCTGCCCACCGGCTTCGGACTGGCACTGGGCCTCACGCTGCTGGTGATGCTGCTGGCCTCGATCAACTACGCCCTGAGCCTCGGCTTCGGTCTCACCTTCCTGATCGGCAGCGTGGCGTGGATCAGCATCCACCACGCCTTTCGCAATCTTGTGGATCTTGCGATTTCGCCGGGTCGCAGCGAAGCCGTTTTCTGCGGCAGCCCGGCGCACTTCAGCATTCTGCTGCACAACGCCAGCCTGCGCCCGCGCCTCGGCCTCGAGCTCTTTCCCACCCGTTCGCCAACCCTGCGCGCGCCACCGTTCAGCCTCCTGCCCGAGAGCACAAGCACGCAGGAAATCATCATTCCCGCCACCGCCCGCGGCTGGCTGAGACTTCCACGGCTCAGCCTCGAAACCCGCCATCCGCTGGGGCTGATCCGCGCCTGGAGCCTGTTTCAGCCGGACTTGCGCTGCCTCGTCTATCCGGCCCCCGAAGCCGATGCGCCGCCGCTGCCCTTCGGCGACGACACTCGGCCGGGCCCGGGCGCGCACGGCCACGGGCAGGACGATTTCGCCGGCCTGCGCCACCACCAGCCGGCCGACTCGCCGCGCCACGTAGCCTGGAAGAGCGTCGCCCGTGGCGGGCCATGGCGCACCAAGCAATTTGCCGGGGCCGGCAGTCAATCGGTGTGGCTCGACTGGCAGGGACTGCCGACGAACCTCGGCCTGGACGCCCGTTTGTCACGACTTGCCCGCTGGGTCGTCGACGCCGACGCAAGCGGCGTCGATTACGGCCTGCGCCTGCCCGGCACGGAATTCCACCCGGCCCGCGGAGCCGCCCACCGCCACGCCTGTCTCAGCGCCCTCGCCCTGTTCGGAGCCTCTGATGAGCAGCCTGCGCCCTGATCAGGCCGGCTGGCTGATGGCCAGCGCGGCAATCACCCTCGCGCCCCATACGCCTCACCTGCCACTGGCCCTCTCCGCAATCTGCGCGCTGCTGCTCGCGTGGCGCGGCATTCTTGTCCATGGCGACAGGGCGCTGCCCCACCGCGCCCTGCTGATGGTGCTGGCGGCCACCATCATTGCGATCGTGCTTGTCGAGTTTCACCACCTTTTCGGCAAGGAGCCCGGCATCGCGCTGCTGGCCGGACTGCTCAGCCTCAAGTTACTGGAAACCCGCAGCGTCCGGGATGGCAGGGCCGTGGTGCTGCTGTGCTTCTTCATGCAACTTGGGCAATTTCTCTACCAGCAGAACATGGCTGTCGCGGCACTGGCCTTCATCGGCGCAATCACCACCGTCGCCAGCCTGCTGGCGCTGCAGGGCTTCGCCGAGCCGCCCAGGGCCCGTGCCCTTGCGGCTGCCCGGCTGATACTGCAGGGTCTGCCGCTGATGCTCGTGCTGTTCGTGCTGTTCCCGCGGGTGCAGGGGCCGCTGTGGGGTTTGCCGGCGGATGCCTACAACCGGGTTGGAGGCCTTTCCGACAGCATGGCGCCGGGCGATTTTGCCCGGCTCGGCGAATCCGGCGCCATCGCCTTCCGGGCCCGCTTCGAAGGCGATCCACCGCCCCCCGCCGAGCGCTACTGGCGCGGACCGGTACTGACCCGCTTCGACGGCCACACCTGGCGCAGCGGCCCGCTGCGCAGCAGCGAGCAGCCCGCCTACCGCCCGCAGGGCATCGCCTACCCCTACACGCTGACCCTCGAAGCCCACAACAATCACTGGCTGCTGGCGCTGGACTTTCCCGCGGCCACACCCGGCCTGCGCTTTACCGACGACTACCAGCTGCTTGCCCGCGAGCCGGTGCAAAACCGCCAGCGTGTCACGCTGCTGTCCTATCCGCACACGCCGGTTGGCGTGGAGGAAACCGCATTCAACCTGCGCGCGGCGCTTGCGTTGCCGCCGGGCTTCAATCCGCGCACCCGCGAACTGGGCCAGCGCCTGCGCGCCGAGGCAAAAAACCCGGCGGATATTCCAGATCTCGCCATCGCCCACTTCCGCCAGAGCCGGCTCAACTACACCCTCGAGCCCTTGCCTCTTGGCCGCGACGACGTGGATAGCTTCCTGTTCGACACAAAACAGGGCTTTTGCGAACACTTCGCCGCAGCATTCGTTGTTACGCTACGCGCCGCCGGCATCCCGGCCCGGGTCGTAACGGGCTACCAGGGCGGCGAGATCAACCCGGTGGACGGCACCCTCATCATCCGCCAATCCGACGCCCACGCCTGGACCGAAGCCTGGCTCCCCGGACGTGGCTGGATTCGCATCGACCCCACGGCGGCCAGCGCCCCGCAGCGCATCGAAAACGGTCTCGCCGCGGCCCTGCCCGACAGCACCCGCCTGCCATTCATGCTGAGGGCCGACCTGGCCTGGCTGCACGGCCTGCGCAACCGTCTCGACGCCCTCAACAACAGCTGGAACCAATGGGTTCTCGGGTACAATCCCGCGCGCCAAAAAGAGTTGCTCGGCGGCCTCGGTTTTGGCCAACCCGACTGGCAAACCCTCACCGCGCTCATGGGCGGAGGCAGCCTCATCGTGATGGGCGCGCTCACCCTCTGGGCGCTGCGCAGGCGCAGTTCGGCCGACGCCATCGATCGCAGCTGGGCCCTGCTTTGCCGGCGCCTCGCCAGCATCGGTTTGCCCCGCGACGCCTGGGAAGGGCCGCTCGATTACGCGCACCGCCTCGCCCGCCAACGTCCCGACCTGGCCGAAACACTCACCGCCCTCGCCACCGACTACGCCCGCCTGCGCTACGGCCCGGCCACCGCCGACCCGCTTCAAAGCCGACGCTTCCACCACTCCATCAAGAATTTCCGTCCCCGATGAAAACCGCCTCACCCCGCCTGCGCCTCACGCTCTCCCTGTTCGCCGGCCTGCTCGCAACCACCGCCAGCCACGCGGCCCAACGCTACGCCGACCGACCGGAGGCCCAGTTGTTCATCGAGGAAATGCAGCAAAAGCACGGCTTCGACAAGGACGCCCTGACCTTCATCTTCCGCCGCGCCGAATACCTGCCGTCGGTGATCAAATACATCTCGCCGCCCAAAGACCCCGTCGGCGTGCGCTCTTGGCAGCGCTATCGCGGCCGTTTCATCGAACCTGTACGCATCAAGGCCGGCGTGGCGTTCTGGGATCGTCACCAGGACACGATCCGGGCGGCCAGCGAAAAATACGGCGTGCCGGAAGAAATCATCGTCGGAATCATCGGCGTCGAAACCATCTACGGACGCAACACCGGCAATTTCTCGGCGGTTTCCGCGCTGGCCACGCTCGCCTTCGATTACCCCAGGCGGGCCGAACTCTTTCGCGGCGAGCTGGAAAACCTGCTGCTGATGGCCCGTGAACAGCACCGCGATCCGCTGAACTACCAGGGCTCCTACGCCGGTGCGCTCGGCCTGCCCCAGTTTTTGCCCAGCAGCGTGCGTAACTACGCGGTCGATTTTGACGGCGACGGCCAGATCGACCTGTTGAACAGCCCGAAGGACGCCATCGGGAGCGTCGCCCGCTACATGCAGATGCACGGATGGGAAGCCGGCGCCCCGGTGACGAAGCTCGCCAGCATCGGCACCGATGCCGATCTGCCACCGCTGATCGCCAACGACATCAATCCGAACTTCGACACTGCCAGCCTGGCCAGCCACGGCGTAAAGGCCGCCGACGGCACCGAACCCGCCGGCAAGGCGGCCTTCATCGAACTGGTCACACCCGGCGAAGACAGCGAATACTGGCTTGGTTACCAGAACTTCTACGTGATCACCCGCTACAACCGCAGCAGCTTCTACGCCATGTCGGTGTTCCAGCTGGGTGAAGCGGTAAAGGCCGCCAGGGCGGCGGCCTCGGCGAGGCGCTAGAAGAGTCCCAGCACCTTTTCGGGCGGGCGACCAATCACCGCCCGCTCGCCACGAACGACAATCGGCCGCTCGATCAGGATGGGGTGCGCCACCAGCGCATCCAGCCATTCGTCCTCGCTGAGTTCGCGGCCCGCGTAGTCGGATTTGAAAACATCCTCGCCCTTGCGGACGATGTCAGCGGCACGCATGCGCAGCTTTCTCAGCACATCGGCCAGCTCATCCCGGCTCGGAGGGGTCTTGAGGTATTCGATGATTTCCAGCGTCACGCCCCTGCCCTCCAGCAACTGACAGGCGCTGCGGCTCTTGCTGCAACGGGCGTTGTGATACACGCGAACGGTTTCGCTCATGGGATGACTTCCGGGGGAATTTGTTGGAGCGGGCGACGGCGAGCTACAGCAGGACATCCTTCGACACGCCCCGCCGCTTGATGATGCGGCGCAACTGACCAAGGGCTTCGAGCTGGATCTGACGGACCCGTTCGCGGGTCAGCTCGAGGCTGTCGGCCAGCTCCTCAAGGGTCTGCACTTCGCACTCGTCGATGCCGTAGCGATGGCGGATGACCATGCGCTGCTTTTCGTTTAGCTGGTTGATCCAGTCCCGCACCAGGTTACCCACTTCGAGATCGTGGATCTGGACATCGGGCGCATCGGCGGAATCATCGGCAAGGGATTCGCCGATGGACAGGCTGGGATCGATATCCAGCGGCGCGTCGAGGGACGCGGTGTGCTCGTTGAGGGCGAGAATGGCACGCACATCGGCCACCGAACGATTCAGCCGGCGGGCCACGTCTTCGATGCTGGTATCGCCGTTGCTGGCAGCTTCAAGCTGACGCTGACAGCGCAGCACCTGGTTGAGCTCCTTCACCACGTGCACCGGCAGGCGGATGGTGCGCGACTGGTTCATGATCGCCCGCTCGATATTCTGGCGAATCCACCATGTGGCATAGGTGGAAAAACGGAAGCCGCGTTCCGGATCGAACTTTTCGAGGGCGTGGATCAGACCCAGATTGCCCTCCTCGACGAGGTCGAGAAGCGGTATGCCACGATTGAGATAATGCTTGGCAATATTGACGACGAGGCGCAGGTTGCGCTCGATCATCTTCTGGCGCGCCGCAAAATTGCCTTCGCGAACCTTGCGTGACAGGGCCAGCTCTTCTTCGGCGGTCAGCAGCGGGTTGGCGCCGATTTCGTTCAGATAAAGCTGGGTGACATCACCGAGAAAGTCGGAATCGACCGAGGGTGCCGGCGCTTCGAGGAAAACCTCGACCTCCGGGGGCAGGTCCGGTTCGGTGCTATCCAGTTCTTCAGGCGCTGCCGGTTCGTACATGAAGCCCTCTCTGCGTTATCGGAACAATACAGGCGGGCCGGTAAGGCACCGCGCCTTTCCGGACTTTACTCATCACCCCCTACCACGGGGTGTCCGGTGTGTTACTGATTTTATTCCAACACCGCACCGCATCATCCGCCCCCAAAACTCAGCGGGACGGCAGATACTTGCCCGGATCGACCGGCTTGCCCTGTCTGCGAATCTCGAAGTGCAACTTGGGGCGGTCA
The DNA here is from genome assembly GCA_016720685.1 of Zoogloea sp. Taxonomy (GTDB): domain Bacteria; phylum Pseudomonadota; class Gammaproteobacteria; order Burkholderiales; family Rhodocyclaceae; genus Zoogloea. The sequence goes on along the minus strand of JADKKC010000025.1, from coordinate 37,519 downwards.
CTGTCCGTATCGCCCAGCTCGGCGATCTTCTGGCCCTTGCTCACCGCCTGGCCTTCCCTGACCAGCAGGCTCTGGTTGTGAGCGTATGCACTGAGAAAACTGTTGTCGTGTTTGACGATCACGAGTTTGCCATATCCGCGCAAACCCGTACCGGCATAAACAACCTTGCCGCCAGCGGCAGCCAGCACCGGGTCGCCCGGCTTGCCGGAGAGATCGACACCCTTGCTGGAGGTTTCGTTGAAACCGGCAATGACCTTGCCGGAAGCCGGCCAGCCCCATTCGATCTTGTCGTCGCCGTTTGCAGGCTTCGCGGGCTCGGTCTTGACGGGCTCGGCCTTCGGGTCAGGCTTGGCCACGATCTTGCCGTCGGCTTTCGCATCGGGCTTCACATCGGGCTTGGGTTCGGATTTCGGCTCGGGCTTGAGTTCCGGCTTCGGCTCCACCTTGGCCACCACCACCGGCGCCTCGGGCTTCTGGGCCTGAGCCCAGGCCTGCTCGGAATACGGCAGCTTGCCGCCCCTGGGCTCGCGACGCAGCCCGTCGGCCGGCACCGCAACCGCCACGCTGCCGGGCTGCACCACCGGGCGCACTTCGACGCCCGAGCTGCCATTTACCGGCCGCGCAACGGCCCGGGATTCGGGCGGGCGAACGCGCAGCTCCTGCCCGACTTCAATCAGGTTGGGGTTCTCGAGCCCGCTCCAGGTGGCGATGTCGCGGTAGCTCTGGCCCTGGTCGAGCGCGATGCGGATGAGTGTGTCGCCAGGCTTGACGATGTAATAGCCGGGACGCGCAACGCGCGGCGGCTCTGCCGGAGCGTCGGCCTGCGCCGGGGCGCCCGGACGAACCCGCTCGCTGACCGGGGCGGGCGACTTGGTGACACAACCGGCCACGGAAAGGGCGATCAGGACGCTGGCGAGGCTGAAACGGGACAACATCATTCGTTAGGGGTCAATCATTCAGTGCCGGGCAACAGCGGCACGAAGCGCACTGCACTCAGACGTGTTTCTCGGAAGCCGCGGGGCGTGCGCTCTATGAGCACGAGATGCTGCTCCGCGGTGCCCACCGGAAGGATCAGCCGCCCGCCTTCGGCGAGTTGTTCGGTCAGTGCGGGGGGCACCTTGGGCGCAGCCGCAGCAACAATGATCGTATCGAAAGGCGCCGCTTCCGGCAGGCCAACACTACCGTCAGCATGTTTCAGGCGCACGTTGGGAAGACGCAGGTGGCGCAAATTGGCCCGGGCCCGGTCGAGCAGCGGACGGAGGCGCTCGACCGAATACACCTCGGTGGCAACATGGGACAGCACCGCGGCCTGATAGCCACAACCGGTGCCCACCTCGAGCGTCTTGCCGAGCTCACGGCCGGCGCGAAGCAGTTCAATCATCCGGGCAACGACGAAGGGCTGGGAGATGGTCTGCTGCAAGCCGAGCGGCAAAGCCGTGTCTTCGTAGGCACGGGAGGCCAGGGCCTCTTCGACGAACAGCTGGCGCGGCACCGCCATCATGGCGGCAAGCACCCGCTCGTCACGCACGCCCTGCTCGCGCAGGCGCTCGATCATGCGCGCCCGGGCGCGCTGGCAGCTTGCAAGGGCCGTCCGCAAAACCTCGCTGGTCATTGGCCGAGCCAGTTCCGAATGCCGGCGATCTGGCCGACGTGGGTCAGGTCGATCTGCAGCGGCGTGACCGACACGTAACCGTTGGCCACCGCATGAAAATCAGTCCCCTCGCCGGCATCCTGCGCGCCGCCGGCCGCGCCGACCCAATAAACGGTTTCGTTGCGCGGCGTCGTGGACTTGATCACCGGCTCGGCCTTGTGGCGCTTGCCGAGGCGGGTCACCCGGATGCCCTTGATCTGGTCGAAGGGCAGATCGGGCACGTTGACGTTGAGCAGCGTGGGCTGGCGTACCGGATCGCGCTGATAACGCTCTACCAGTTCGCGGGCGATGCGCGCTGCGCCGGAAAAATCGGACGCGCCCTTGGCAACCAGGGAAATCGCGATGGCCGGCACTCCGAGGAGAAAACCTTCGGTGGCCGCGGCGACGGTACCCGAGTAGATCGTGTCGTCACCCATGTTGGCACCATGATTGATGCCCGACACCACCATGTCCGGCAACTCGTCGAGCATGCCGGTAACAGCCAGATGCACGCAATCGGTGGGAGTGCCATTGACGTAGTGAAAACCGCTGGCCGCCCTGCGCAGCGACAGCGGACGATCGAGCGTGAGGGAATTGCTCGCGCCGCTGCGGTCTCGCTCCGGCGCCACTACATCGATCTAGGCCACATCGGAGAGGGCAGCAGCCAGGGCCTGAAGACCGGGGGCAAAATAACCGTCGTCGTTGCTCAGCAGAATACGCATGGGGGAACCGGAATCAGGCTTTGCGGGAAAGGGTGCAGGCTCGCGAAACGCGCATCCCGGACTGGGCAAGACCCGGTTACTCGGCAGCGCGCGGAAAACCTTGAACAGTCTCCGAGTTTAGCAGAGTCGGCTTGGCGCCTGCTAGGCGCAAACCACGGCAGCATGCCCGCCGACGCAATACGAAACGATCCGGCAGGAATGCGGTCTGCTGCAAAGCAGCTCCGGCAGAAAAATAATCTGCCGTCTGCGTAATTTCCGGTCCGCTGTATCGTCTACCGCTAAAGAACACACTTTACTGGACTCGCCGCCATGCTGATCCGCCCTCCTGCCGACATCCTGCCGTCCGAAATCACCGATCCGGACGTCTACCGGGCACGCCGCCGCTTCATCGCCCAGGCAGGCGGCCTGGCACTCGCCACCGCCCTGCCCGCCGGGCATGCCCACGCGGCCCTCGGCCCGCTCGTCGCCAGCCCGCTGAGCACCACCGAAGGCCAGACTTCGCGCAAGGCCGTTACCACTTACAACAACTTCTACGAACTCGGCACCGACAAATCCGACCCGGCCGAGAACACCCATCGCCTCAAGCCTGCGCCATGGCAGCTCCGCATCGAGGGCCTGGTCAATAAACCGCGCAGCTTCGGTATCGACGAAATCCTCAAGCTCGCCCCGCTCGAAGAGCGCATCTACCGCATGCGCTGCGTCGAGGGCTGGTCGATGGTCATCCCGTGGGTCGGCATTCCGCTGGCCACGCTGCTCAAGCAGGCCGATCCGCAGGGCAGCGCCAAATACGTGGAATTCGTTTCCCACTACGACAAGACCACCATGACCCGCGGCGTGCTCGACTGGCCCTACACCGAAGGCCTGCGCCTCGACGAAGCCCGCCACCCGCTCACCCTCCTTGCCGTCGGCCTTTACGGCGACGTGCTGCCGGTGCAGAACGGCGCGCCGGTCCGTCTGGTCGTGCCGTGGAAATACGGTTTCAAGAGCGGCAAATCCATCGTTGCCATCCGCCTCGTGGAAAAACAGCCCGTCACCGCCTGGATGAAGGCCGGCCCGTCGGAGTACGGTTTCTACTCCAACGTCAATCCGGACGTGGACCACCCGCGCTGGAGCCAGGCCACCGAACGTCGCATCGGAGAATTCAGCAAGCGTAAAACCCTGATGTACAACGGCTACGCCGACCAGGTTGCCGCGATGTATTCCGGCATGGATCTGCGCCGCTTCTTCTGACTACCCGCCCCCAAACATGACACCCAGCTCCCCGCAACTGGCCGCCATCAAGAGCGCCCTTTTCCTCGCCTGCCTGATTCCCGGATTTTTTTTGTGGCGCGGCTTCGAACTCGACACCCTCGGCGCCAATCCCATCGAGACGGTCACCCGCAGCCTGGGCGAATGGACCCTGCGCTTCCTGCTGATCACCCTCACCGTAACGCCGCTGCGCAAATACACCGGCTGGCACTGGCTCATCCGCCTGCGGCGCATGCTCGGCCTGTTCACCTTCGCCTACGGCCTCAGCCACCTGCTCACCTATGTCTGGCTCGACCAGTTCTTCGACTGGGAAGCGATTGCCAAGGACATCATCAAGCGCCCCTTCATCACCGTCGGCTTCGCCGCACTGATGCTGATGCTTCCGCTGGCCGTCACGTCCAGCAATTTCGCCATCCGCAAACTCGGCGGACGCCGCTGGCAAAGCCTGCACCGCTCGATCTACCCCATCGCGATCCTCGGCTGCGTGCACTTTTGGTGGCTGGTGAAGAAGGACGTGACCTGGCCGCTGGTCTATGCGGTCATCACCGTGGCGCTGCTTGGAATCCGGGCATGGTGGCGGGAACAGGAACGGCGGAAGCAACTTGCCGGCGGCTACCTGCCCAAACCGAAGTTCGAAGGCAAGGTGATCAAGATATTCGCGAAGTGAGGCCGAAAAGGAAAAATCCCGGATGCGATTAGAATCGCGGTTCAAAAAATTCCGGGATAGCCAGCCTGTCCATCACGCCCCATGCGCTACCAAGGCAGACTCACCCAATGGAACGACGAAAAAGGCTTCGGCTTCATCACTCCGAACGGCGGGAGTGAGCGGGTTTTTGTGCACATCCAATCCTTCCAGTCGCGCCACCGGCGGCCAGCCGAAGATGCGCTGCTGACCTACGAATTACAACTCGACACCAACGGCCGGGCGCGTGCAGCGAATGTCGCCTTTGCCGAAGAAGCCAGGACTGCAGCGGCGACGCAGGGCGACAGCGCGCTATCGATGGTATTGCTCGGGATTTTTGTTATCGCCCTCGCCGCGGCCTGCGTACGCGGCGCATTGCCGTTCGCGGTACTCGGCTTTTACGCCGTGGCCAGTCTCCTCGCCTTTGTCATGTACCTCTGGGACAAGATTTCCGCCGAGAGCGGCAGATGGCGGACGCCGGAGACCACCCTGCACCTGTTTGCACTGATCGGCGGTTGGCCGGGGGCGCTGCTGGCGCAGCGCAGGTATCGCCACAAGACCCGCAAGGTTTCATTCCGGCGGGTGTTCTGGATGACCGTGGCACTCAACTGCGCGGCTCTCGGTGTGATTGCCAGAGCGGGCCTGCACACCGTTTTCGGCGGGGCCTGACACGCGGGCCAGGCCCGCTCCTCAAGCTTCAGCCCTTGGGCCGGATCGCCGACTTCGGCCGAAACGCCTTGACCACCGCGTCGTTCGTTTCCACGTAAGGACCGCCGATGAGGTCGATGCAGTACGGCACGGCGGCAAAGATGCCGGGCACCTTCTGATGGCCGTCGGCACCCTTCAAGCCTTCCAGCGTTTCGGCGATTGCCTTGGGCTGGCCGGGCAGGTTGAGGATCAGCGAGTTGCCGCGGATCACGCCCACCTGCCGCGACAGGATCGCGGTGGGCACAAAGGCCAGGCTGATCTGGCGCATCTGCTCGCCAAAGCCGGGCATCACCTTGTGTGCCACGGCCAGCGTGGCTTCGGGTGTCACGTCCCGCGGCGCCGGGCCGGTGCCGCCGGTGGTGAGCACCAGGTTGCAGCCGGCCACGTCGCACAGTTCGATCAACGTGGCCTCGATGTCTGCCTGTTCGTCGGGAATCAGGCGGGTTTCCATGACCCACGGCGACGCCAGGGCCTTGCCGAACCACTCCTTCAGGGCCGGAACGCCCTTGTCTTCATACACACCGCTGGAAGCGCGGTCGCTGATGGAAACAAGGCCGATCCTCAGGGTTTCGCTCATGCCTCGTCCCCAGCTTCGGCTTCCTCGTCGAAGGACCCGGAACCCGCTGCGGCGCCGCCCTCCTCCAGCTCGCGCAGCACGCGGAACAATTCGCGATAGGCGCGCGGCGGCTTGTTGGCTTCTTTTTCCTTGATCGCATTGCGACGCAGCACGCGAAGCTGTTGCAGGTCGACGCCCGGATGAGCTTCGGCGATGCCGTGCAGCGTCTTCTCGTCTTCGATCAATTTAGTGCGCAGGGCCTCGAGCTTGTGCATCCTTGCCGTCTCGACCGCCGAAACACCCTTGAAGGCGTCCAGCGCAGCGCGAACCGGTTCAGGATCGACGTTGCGCATCAACTTGCCGATGTACTGGAGTTGCCGGCGCTTGGCCTCGTGGGCGGTGAAACGCTGGTAATCCTTGACCGCATCGCGAAGATCCTCGTCGATAGGCACCTTGGCCAGCCGCTCCTTGCCAAGTTCGGCCAGTTCGCGGCCGAGATCCTGCAGGGCGGTGCTGTCGCGCTTGAGTTGCGACTTGCTGGGACCATCGTATTCTTCGTCTGGGGAGTATTTGTGCTTGGCCATCTGGGCGCGTGAAGTGCTCTGTGAGGGTAAGATTATAGCCTTTAGCCCAGCCTCAACCCGGAAAGCCATGGCCGACACCCGTTTCAGCTTCACTCAGGACAAACTCAAGACCATCGCCGAGGACATCCTCAAATTCGCCAGAAAACGCGGCGCGACAGCCTGCGAGGTCGATGTCTCCGAGGGCTTCGGCCAGTCCGTCAGCGTCCGCCGCGACGAGGTGGACACCATCGAATACAACCGCGACAAGGGCGTCGGCGTCACCATCTACGACGGCCAGAAGCGCGGCTACGCCAGCACTTCCGATTTCTCGAAAAACGCCCTCAAGGCCACCGTCGACGCAGCCGTGTCGATCGCCCGCTTCACCGCCCCCGACCCCGCCGCCGGCCTGCCCGACGAAGCGCTGCTGGCCAGGGAGTTCCCCGATTTCGATCTGCACCACCCGTGGAAAATCCCGGTCGAGGAAGCCATCGAAATCGCCCGTCGCTGCGAGCAGGCGGCCTTTGCGGTAAGCCCCGAGATCCGCAACTCGGAAGGGGCCAGCATCTCGATGCAGGAATCCCACTTCATCTCGGCCAACAGCCTCGGCTTCATGGGCGGCTACGCCAGCTCGCGGCACTACCTGTCGTGCTCGGTGATCGCCGGCGAAGGCGACGACATGCAGCGCGACGACTGGTACACCACCAAGCGCGACCCCTCCGAACTGGCCCCCGCCGACGAAATCGGCACCTTTGCCGCCCGTCGCGCCCTGGCCCGCCTCGGCGCCCGGCAGATTCCCACCTGCGAAGTGCCGGTGCTTTTCGAAGCCCCGCTGGCTGCAGGCCTTATCGGCGCCTTCGTGCATGCGGTCAGCGGCGGCGCCCTGTACCGCAAATCCACCTTCCTGATGGACAGCCTGGGCAAGCAGGTTTTCCCGTCCCACATCCAGATCTCCGAGCGCCCGCACCTGCCCAAGGCCTTCGCCAGCAGCCCCTTCGACGACGACGGCGTGGCCACGAAAGACCGCGAGATCATCATCGACGGCGTGCTGCAGGGTTATTTCCTCAGCACCTACTCGGCCCGCAAGCTCGGCATGACGACCACCGGCAACGCCGGCGGCAGCCACAACCTGCTGGTCAAGCCCGGCCAGTACGATCTCGACGGTCTGCTCAAACAGATGGGCCGCGGCCTGCTCGTCACCGAGCTGCTCGGCCACGGCGTCAATTACGTCACCGGCGACTACTCCCGCGGCGCGGCCGGCTTCTGGGTCGAAAACGGCATCATCCAGTACCCGGTGCACGAGATCACCATCGCCGGCAACCTGAAGGACATGCTGATGGGCATCCAGGAAATCGGCTCCGATATGCTGGTGCGCGGCTCCAAGCACTGCGGCTCGATTCTCGTCGAGCGCATGACCGTCGCCGGCGCCTGAACCCGGCGGATCCAGCCCGAATAATTCGCTTTACCGTTCGTCAAACAGAAAGAAGGGGAAACATCATGGAAAGGCGTTCCTTCCTGAAACAGGCCGGCGTGGGTATTGCCGTTGGCGCCGCGGCCGCTCCGGCCCTGGCCAGCGAACTGCCCACCATCAAGTGGCGTCTGGCTTCAAGCTTCCCGAAGACCCTGGACGCCATCTTCGGCGCCTCCGAAACCGTCGCCAAGCACGTGGCGGCAGCCACGGGCGGCAAATTCCAGATCAGCCTCTTCGCCGCCGGCGAGATCGTACCCAGCCCCGGCGTGCTCGATGCGGTCAAGGACGGCACCGTCGAATGTGGCCATACCGCGTCGTATTACTTCATCGGCAAGGATCCCACCTTCGCCTTCGATACCGCCATCCCCTTCGGCCTCAACAGCCGCCAGCACAGCGCCTGGCAGTTGAGCGGCGGCGGCCTCGAGCTGTTGCGCGAATTCTTCAAGGATTACAACATCTACAGCATTCCCTGTGGCAACACCGGCACCCAGATGGGCGGCTGGTTCCGCAAAGAGATCAAGACCGTTGAAGACCTCCGGGGCCTCAAGTTCCGTATCGGGGGCTTTGCCGGGCAGGTGCTGAGCAAGCTCGGCGTCGTTCCGCAGCAGATCCCCGCCGGCGACATCTACCCTTCGCTCGAAAAAGGCACCATCGACGCCGCCGAATGGGTCTCGCCCTACGACGACCAGAAGCTCGGCTTCAACCGGGTTGCCAAGTTCTACTACTACCCGGGTTTCTGGGAAGGTGGCGCCCAGCTTTCCATCTACATCAACGCCCAGAAGTTTGCCGAACTGCCGAAGGAATACCAGGCCATACTCGAAGATGCCTGTGCCTACGCTCACGCCGAAATGCAGGCCCGTTACGATGCACGCAACCCGGAGGCGCTCAAGCATCTGATCGGCGCCGGCACCCAACTGCGCCCCTTCCCCAACGACGTGATGGCCGCAGCCTACAAGGCCAGCAACGAAATCTACGAAGAAACCGCGGCCAAGAACGCAAAATTCAAGAAGATTTACGATCACTGGAGAAAATTCCGCGACGAAGAGCTGCAATGGTTTGCCGTGGCCGAAAACCGTTTCGACAACTTCATGCAGGCGGCACGCCACAGCGCCGCGCGCGCCAAGAAGTAGCCATCGAAACAGCCCCGCCGGGAAAACCCGGCGGGGCCGGCACAAGCACCCGTATCAGGCATCGTTTTTTCCGCAAAGCAGCATAGGGTTTTCCGTAATGTCAGGGCTCCCCGGGCCTCATCAATAATCGATTCAACTTTCGCAGCGCAATAAAAAGGAGACAAAGTGGAACGACGTTCATTTCTGAAAAAAGCCAGCGCAGGCGTTGCTGTCGGAGCAGTCGCCGCACCTGCAATCGCAGCCGAGTTGCCGACCATCAAATGGCGCCTGGCCTCGAGCTTCCCCAAAAGCCTCGACACCATCTTCGGCGGCGCCGAAGTGGTGTCCAAACGCGTAGCCGCGGCCACGGGCGGCAAATTCCAGATCCAGGTCTTCGCGGCCGGTGAAATCGTTCCGGGCCCCGGCGTGATGGATGCCGTCAAGGATGGCACCGTCGAGTGCGGCCACACCTGCTCCTACTATTTTGTCGGCAAGGATCCACCTTCGCCCTCGACACTGCCATTCCGTTCGGCCTCAACAGCCGCCAGCAGACCGCCTGGATGATGGACGGCGGCGGCCTCGAGCTGTTCCGCGAGTTCTTCAAGGAATACAACATCTACAACATCCCCTGCGGCAATACGGGCGCCCAGATGGGCGGCTGGTTCCGCAAGGAGATCAAGACCGTCGCCGACCTGCAGGGCCTCAAGTTCCGCTGCGGCGGCTTCGCCGGGCAGGTGCTCGCCAAGCTGGGCGTCGTGCCCCAGCAGATCCCGGGCGGCGACATCTACCCGGCCCTCGAAAAAGGCACCATCGACGCCGCCGAATGGATCGGCCCCTACGACGACCAGAAGCTCGGCTTCAACAAGGTTGCCAAGTACTACTACTACCCGGGTTTCTGGGAAGGCGGCCCGCAGATCTCCCTGTATGTAAACCAGAAGCAGTGGGCCTCCCTCCCGAAGGAATACCAGACCATCCTGGAGGACGCCTGCCTCTACGCCCACGCCGAAATGCAGGCCCGCTACGACGCCAAGAACCCGAACGCCCTCAAGCAGCTCGTCGGCGCCGGCACCCAGCTGCGCCCCTTCCCGAACGACGTCATGGCTGCCGCCTACAAGGCCGCCCATGAGCTCTACGAAGAAACCGCGGCCAAGAATCCCAAGTTCAAGAAGATCTACGAACCCTGGAAGAAATTCCGCGAAGACCAGCTGCAATGGTTCGCCGTAGCCGAAAACCGCTACGACAACTTCATGCAACAGGCAAACCGCAACGCCAAGGCCGCCAAGAAATAAACCAGTCAGCCCCGGCACCGAAGGGCCGCGCCTCGCGCGGCTCTTTTTCTTTGTGAAGATTTTTTGAGACCATTCGCTTCCCGCCCCCAAACACAGCGCCAGCCATGATTGCCGCTCTCGCCACCCTCCTCGCCTTCCAGCTCGCCGGCGAAGCCCTGCGCGCCGCCCTTCACCTGCCGGTTCCCGGCCCGGTCATCGGCATGGCGCTTCTCCTCGTCTGGCTGGTCATCCGCCGGGGGCCGGGCGAGCCCCTGCGCCATACATCGGGCACCCTGCTGCAAAACCTCTCGCTGATGTTCGTGCCGGCCGGCACCGGTGTCATGCTCCACATGGGGCGGCTCGCGGATGAAGCCTGGCCGATCGCCATCGCCCTCGTTGCCAGCACCGTACTCGGCATTGTTGCCGCCGGCCTCACGCTGCACCGGCTTACCCGCCACCAGGAAGACGCGCAGTGACGCCCGACAGCATGACGGAAATCTGGGTTTACCTCTCCGCCCAGCCCCTGCTGTGGCTGACCCTCACCCTGGCGATCTACCTGCTGGCCGTATTCCTGCACCGCAAGTCCGGCGGGCTTCCGGCGGTCAATCCGGTGCTGATCTCGGTGAGCATCCTGGTCGCCCTGCTGCTGGCCACCGGCACGCCCTACCAACGCTATTTCGACGGCGCCCAGTTCGTGCACTTCCTGCTCGGGCCGACCACCGTCGCCCTCGCCGTGCCGCTGCACGCCCAGCTCAAGCGGCTCCTCGCCATGAGCGGGCCGCTCCTCATCGCGCTCGTCGTCGGCTCCCTCGTCGCGGGGCTGTCGGCCTATGCCATCGGCGCATGGCTGGGCGCAAGCGCCCCGACCCTGGCCTCACTGGCCCCCAAGTCAGTCACCACCCCCATCGCAATGGGCATTGCCGAACGCCTCGGCGGCCTGGCATCGCTCACGGCGGTGTTCGTCATCCTCACCGGAATCTTCGGTGCCATATTCGCCACCGGCATCCTTCGCTGCCTCGGCGTGAAGGATGAAGCCAGCGTCGGCTTTGCCATGGGGCTCGCCTCCCACGGCATCGGCACCGCCCGGGCCTTTCAACTCAGCGAACAAACCGGCGCTTTTGCCGCGCTGGCGATGGGCATCAACGGCCTGTTCACCGCCCTCACCCTGCCCTGGTTGCTGCCCATGCTGGCCCCGCTGCTCAGGTAATCCCCAGTTTGTGACCACCCGCAAGGGCCCGGATAATCGGAACCCTTGCCTAATCCGCCATAAGCCTCCCATGGACTTGTTGATCGACGTAATCCTGCGAGCCGGCCGTTCAGCGGTCGAGCTATCGTTTTTTGTGCTGCTGCCGGTGATGGTCGTCATGCTGTCGCTGATGCGCCTGCTCGAAGCCCGCGGCGTGCTCGACTGGGTGGTTGCCCGCCTCGCCCCGGTCCTGCGCCCACTGGGCCTCACCGGCCTCGGCGGCTTCGCCGCACTGCAGATCAACTTCGTGAGCTTTGCCGCGCCGGTGGCCACGCTGGCAATGATGGACCAGCGCGGCGCCTCGAGCCGCCACATTGCCGCCACGCTGGCCATGGTGATGGCCATGGCCCAGGCCAACGTCTCGATGCCGATGGCGGCCATGGGCCTGCACTTCGGCATCGTCCTCGGCTGGTCGATCGTCGGTGGGCTGGTCGCCGCAGCCGCCACGTATTACATTTTCGGACGCACGCTCTCCGCCATCGAACACACAGTGGACGAAACCCTCCACCACCCGGTGGCAGAAAACGCCAAGGGCGTGCTCGACGTGATCAACCGGGCCGGCGCCGAAGCCTTCAAGATCGCCGTCGGCTCCATTCCCATGCTGGTCCTGTCCCTCACCGTGGTGCTGGCCCTGCGCCGGCTCGGCGCCCTGGACGCGCTGACAACCCTGCTCGCCCCGCTGCTGCTGACCATAGGCGCCGACCCGGCGCTGATCCTGCCCACCCTCACCAAATTCCTGGCAGGCGGCACCGCGATGATGGGCGTCATGGACGAAATGCTGCGTGCCGGCACGGCCACCACGGCGACCCTCAACGGCGCCAGCGCCGGCCTGCTGATCCACCCCCTCGATCTCCCCGGCGTTGCCGTGCTGCTCTCCGCCGGTCGGCGCGTCGCCGATGTCTGGAAGCCGGCCGCCTGCGGCGCCGTGGTCGGGCTCATCGTCCGCATGGCCGGACACATCTTGATCGGCTGACCAGAAAGCTCCCATGCGCCCCGACGACACCAACCCGAACCGCCAGTACAAGTACTACGAATTCGTGATGGCGGCCTTCGTCGCCGTCTATCTGTGCTCCAACCTGATCGGCCCCGCCAAGGCCGCCCAGCTCAATCTTCCCGGCTGGGGCCCGGTCACCTTTGGCGCCGGCGTGCTGTTCTTCCCCGTCTCCTATATTTTTGGTGACATCCTCACCGAGGTTTACGGCTACGCCCGCGCCCGGCGGGTGATCTGGGCCGGCTTCGGCGCCATGATCTTTGCGTCGGTGATGGCCGCAGTCGTCGTGGCCCTGCCCCCGGCACCCACCTGGACCAACCAGCCGGCCTATGAAATTGCCTTCGGCTCCACCTGGCGCATCGTCGGGGCTTCGCTATGTGCGTTTTTCTGCGGTGAGTTCGTCAATTCATTCATCCTCGCCCGGATGAAAATCCGCAGCAACGGACGCCACCTCTGGAAACGCACCATCGGCTCGACCCTCGTCGGCGAGGGCGTCGACTCGCTCCTGTTCTACCCGCTCGCGTTCTGGAATTCCGGACTCATCCCGAACGAGCTGCTGGCCGGCATCATGCTCACCCAGTTCGTTTCCAAGGTTGGCGTCGAAGTGCTGTTCACGCCCCTCACCTACAAGATCGTCGCCGCGCTCAAGCACGCCGAACGCGAAGACCACTACGACGTGGCCACCAACTTCACGCCCTTTTCGATCAAGCTGTAATCCGTTTTTGCTGCAGCGCAGCATTTCACTAGGCGAAATAGGCTCTCCTGGGCTACCATTCCCCACCGCTGACGAACAGGCAGAAACCGTTGTCCACACAAGAACCCGCGAAGAATCCGATCCAGGTCATCGAGCGCATGATGAAGCTGCTTGACGTGCTCGCCGAGCATCCCGATCCGGTTCCCCTCAAACAACTCGCCACAGAAACCAGCCTGCATCCGTCCACGGCGCACCGCATTCTTGGCGCCATGACCGGCAGCGGTTTCGTGGAACGTGGCGACGCCGGCGTCTATCGCCTGGGGATTCGTCTGCTCGAGTTGGGCAGCATCGTCAAATCACGCATCTCGCTGCGCGAAACTGCCATGCCGGCCATGCTCAAGCTGCACGCCGCCACCGGCGAAAGCGTCAATCTGGGCATCCGTGCCGGCGACGAAATCGTTTACGTCGAACGCACCTCCAGCGGGCGCTCGTCAGTGCGCGTGGTGCACATCGTAGGCGCCCGGGCTCCGCTGCACACCACCGCCACCGGCAAGCTCTTCCTCGTCGAAGACGGCGCCCAGAAGGTCAAGGATTACGCCCGGCGCACCGGCCTGCCTGCCTCCACGCCGACCTCGCTCACCACCCTGCAAGGCCTTGAGAAAGAGCTCGAAAAGGTACGCCGCCATGGCGTTGCCTTCGACCTCGACGAAGTCGAAAACGGCGTGCGCTGCATTGCTGCCGGCATCCGTAACGACAGCGGCGAACTGGTGGCCGGGCTGTCCCTCTCGACCCCCTCCGAGCGCTTCGACGCCGACTGGGCACCGCTGATTCGCGAAACGGCAGACGAAATTTCCCACTCCCTCGGCTACATCCAGCCACCGGCACGCTAAAGCGCAGCGTCAATGAAAAAGGCGCCGCGTGGCGCCTTTTTGTTCGTCAAGCCCGAAGCGGGTTCAGGTTGCCGGGCCGCGGAGGTTCGCGGCAACCTTCTGCTGCACGGCGGCGCTCTCCAGCCAGCGCTTGACCCGCTGGGCGTCCGCCACGCGGGTAAAACGTCCGAAGGAGTCGAGCAGCACGATGATCATCGGTTTGTTCAGCAGCCAGGCCTGCATCACCAGGCACTTGCCGGACTCATTGATGAAGCCGGTCTTGGACACCCCGATCTGCCAGTCCGGGCTGCTCACCAGTGCGTTGGTGTTGTTGAACTGACGCTGGCGCCCGTTCAGCGACACGACGTAGTTGGCAGTCGTCGAAAACTCGCGGATCAGCGGATAGCGGGACGCCGCCGACACCATCTTGACCAGATCGCGAGCGCTCGACACGTTGGCCGAGTTGAGGCCGGTGCTATCGGAGAAACGCGTCTCGCGAAGGCCGAGGGATGTCGCCTTGCGGTTCATGGCCATCACGAAGGCCGGCAGGCCGCCGGGGTAATTTCGGGCCAGCGCCGCTGCAGCCCGGTTTTCGGATGACATCAACGCCAGGCGCAGCATGTCCTCGCGGGACAGCTCGGTACCCACCGGCACGTGCGAACTGCTGTTGCGGAGGGTATCCACGTCCTCGCCGGCGATGACCAGCGACTCACCCAGGCTGAGGCGCGCATCCAGCACAACCATCGCCGTCATGAGCTTGGTGATGGAGGCGATCGGCAGCACTGCGTCGGAATTTTTTTCGAGCAGCACGTTGCCCGTTGCCTGGTCGGCAATCATGAAGGCGGCCGAGTGCAGCAGCGGGTTGCCCTCCTGGTCGATTTCCGGCCCCACGGCGGCTACGGCGGTGCGCTGAACCAGCGGCGAGGCGTAGGCTACGCGACGGCTTTTCTCCCGCTGGCTGGCCGACTTGCCAGCCCGGGCGACAATCCGGTCTGCCGCGTCGGCACGCTTCCCGGGTTTGGCGGCAGACTTCGCAGCCAGTCTGGCCGCAGGCTTGGCCTCGGCCGTTTTTTTGGATGACGGACGCTGCGCAGCAGCAAGAGCGTCGGCGGGTGCCACTGAGCCGAGCACAAAAACGCCCAGCAAGGCAATTACGGTATTACGGATTTTCATCGTATTTCAATCTTGAATCAGAAACAGGAAGGGCACACCCTTCCGAGATAACAAACCTTCGCGATGAAGCACTCGCGCAGACCGGACCATCCCCCGGCCGATCATCGACTGACTCGGTCTTGAGGCCCCCTCGGGGTTAAGTCCATTAGCGGCAGACTTCCCATTCAAAATAATGGTTTATTTTAAATTTTTGAAGTTTTTTGTGAATGTTTTTTTGTAAGCAGGACCCCAGGCACCCGGATGCGCCCCGATCAAGGCTCTTCACTGGCCAGCGCCATGCAGGAAGCGCGTCAGTTCGGCCCGCCGACTCATGGCATCCCGGTAGCCCAGCTCCATCAACGAACGGGTATACCCTCGCTCGAACAAAAGATAAGAGAGTAACACCGAGCCGTTCTTCCGCGTTGCACCAACCCCCCTTAAAACAAGGCTCAGCGCCCGTGGCAAGGCGTTGCGATGGCGGGCGGCAAGATAGTCCAGCCTTTGCGACGGCGCAATCACCAGGGTTTCGATTTTCTTGAGGGGAATGCCGGCCGCAGCGCGCTGCGACGGTTCGATCGCATCCACGGTGGCGTTGATGCGCTCAAGCCGCTCGAGATCCATGGCCAGGCCGTCGAGAAAGATGCTCGACATGGCGTGACCCGCCACCTGGGCCGGTGACGGATAGACATCGGAGCGCTGGCGCGCCTCCTCGGAGCGGCGTCCGCCGGCAATCACCAGAATGCGCTCGGCCCCCAGGTGGATCGCCGGGCTGATCGGCGCCAGCTGGCGCATGGAGCCATCACCGAAATACTCGCGGTTGATGCGCACGGCCGGAAAGACAAACGGAATGGCGCTGGAGGCCAGCAGGTGCTCGACCTTCAGTTCGGTACGCACGCCGATGCGCTGGGCGCGACGCCAGGGCTGCAGCTCTTCGCGCCCCTGGAAGAACGCCAGGAAAAAAGATGGCCGACCCCCAGCGCAGCACCGATTTGGTGATTGCCAGCGTGTCGGCCCGATACACGTGATCGACGTGGAAATTTCGCCAGATGAAGGCGAGCTTGCGCACCGCCTCGTTGAAATCGGCCGAGAAGACCGCCAACGCCACCGCGTTGACGGCCCCGGCCGAGGTTCCGCAGATGATGGGAAACGGATTTTCCGGGCGCTTGCCCCACACGTCGCGCACGGCGATGAGCGCACCGACCTGATAAGCGGCCCGCGCGCCCCCACCGGTGAGCACCAGTGCTGCCCGTCCTTCTGCCATGCCGCCTCCCCGATCGAATATTTCAGGAAGTTTAACGGCATGGACAGGCTCGGGCGCAGCCCGTCGGCACGCCCCAGGGTAAAAACAGGCAGCCTTTCTCCTTTAGCGCCCTGCCTCGACGACGGTCAGCGCCGTCATGTTGATGATCCGCCGCACGGTCGCGGTGGGCGTGAGGATATGCACCGGCTTGGCCGAACCGAGCAGGATCGGGCCGATGGTCATGCCTTCTCCGGAAGCGGTCTTGAGCAGGTTGAAGGCAATGTTGGCCGCATCCAGGGTCGGGAAGATCAGGAGGTTGGCGTCCTCGCTCATCCTGGCGTTGGGGAAGACCTGTTTGCGGATGCCCGCATCCAGCGCCGCGTCGCCGTGCATCTCGCCTTCCACGTCGAGTTCGGGGTGCTCGGTGTGCAGCATCACCAGCGCCTTTCTCATCTTGTCGGCGGTGGGCGAGCTCTCGGTGCCGAAACTGGAATGGGACAAGAGCGCAATGCGCGGCTGGATGCCGAAGCGGCGCACCTCGTCGGCCGCAAGCCGGGTCATCTCGACGACCTGCTCGGGAGTCGGATCGTAATTGACGTAGGTGTCGCACAAAAACACCGTGCGGCCCGGCAGGGTGAGCAGGTTCATCGTGTAGAAGTTGCGCACGCCCTTCTGGCGGCCGAGCACTGTTTCGATGAACTTGAGGTGCAGGCCATGCATGCCGTAAGTGCCGCAGATCATCCCGTCGGCGTAGCCGAACTTGAGCAGCAGCGCGCCCAGCAGGGTCGGGCGGCGACGCACCTCGCGCTTGGCGTAATCCATCGACACGCCCTTGCGCTCCATTTGCGAGTGGTAGTGGCTCGACAGTTGGTCGTAGCGCGGATCGGTGTCGGGGTTGACCATTTCGAAGTCGAGTTCCGGACGCAGACGCAAGCCGAAGCGCTCGATGTTCTCGACCACGACCTCGGGACGGCCGATCAGGATGGGCCGGCACAGCCCCTCGTCCACCACCGTTTGCACGGCGCGCAGCACGCGCTCGGCCTCGCCCTCCGAGAAGATGATGCGCTTGGGTGCGCGCTTGGCCGCCTGGAAGACCGGCTTCATCACCAGGCCGGACTGCCACACGAAGTTGTTGAGCTGCTGGCGGTAGGCCTCGAAATCGGTGATCGGGCGCGTCGCCACACCGGACTCCATCGCCGCACGCGCCACTTCGGGCGCAATCTTGACGATCAGGCGCGGGTCGAAGGGCTTGGGAATGATGTACTCGGGACCAAAGCCCGAGACGTTCTCGCCGTAGGCCGCCGCCACGATGTCCGACGCCTCGGCACGGGCCAGCTCGGCAATCGCCTTCACGGCCGCGAGCTTCATCTGGTCGGTGATGGTGGTGGCACCCACGTCGAGCGCGCCGCGGAAGATGAACGGGAAGCACAGCACGTTGTTCACCTGGTTCGGGTAATCCGAACGGCCGGTGGCAATCAGCGCGTCGCCGCGCACCTTTTTCACTTCTTCGGGCAGGATTTCCGGCGTCGGGTTGGCCAGCGCCATGATCAGCGGGTTGGGCGCCATCTTGGCAACCATCTCGGGCTTCATCACGCCACCCGCCGACAGGCCCAGGAACACGTCGGCGCCCTCGATCACCTCACCCAGCCTGCGGGCGTCGGTCACCTTGGCGTAACGGTCCTTGATCGGATCCATCAGCTTGGTGCGGCCCACATACACCACGCCTTCGAGGTCGGTCACCCAGATGTTCTCGACAGGCACGCCAAGCATCACCAGCAGATCGAGGCAGGCCAGCGCCGCCGCGCCGGCGCCGGAAGTCACCACCTTGACCGTCGACAAGCTCTTGCCCAGCAGATGCAGGCCGTTGAGGACCGCTGCGCCGACGACGATCGCGGTGCCGTGCTGATCATCATGGAAAACCGGAATCTTCATGCGCTCGCGCAGCTTCTTCTCGATGTAGAAGCACTCCGGCGCCTTGATGTCCTCAAGGTTGATGCCGCCGAAGGTCGGCTCCAGCGCCGCGATCATGTCGATCAGCTTGTCGGCGTCCGGCTCGTCGATCTCCAGGTCGAACACGTCGATGCCGGCGAACTTCTTGAACAGCACGGCCTTGCCTTCCATCACCGGCTTGGCTGCCAGCGGGCCGATGTTGCCCAGGCCCAGCACGGCGGTGCCGTTGGTGACGACGCCGATCAGGTTGCTGCGCGAAGTCAGCGTCGCGGCTTCGGCCGGGTCTTCGACAATCGCGTCGCAGGCTGCCGCCACACCGGGCGAATAAGCCATCGAAAGATCCTGCTGGTTGGTCAACGCCTTGGTGGGGGCGATCGAAATCTTGCCCGGTTTGGGCAGGCGGTGGTACTCAAGTGCGGCCTGACGAATTTGCTCATCCATGCTTGTCTCCTCTCGTGTGTTGTTGCTGTTCCCGACCCATGATCCTGCCAAAGTGCAATGAGGGCAATTCGTGACATCCGCAGCATTTTGGTGTGACGGGTGAATTACGTCACCCCGGCGAACCGTGGCATAATTACAGGCTAGCTTCTTTAGGGTTATTCCGGATTGACCCAAACTGGCTTCAACCGCGAACAAACCTATTGACGCCCAATAATACGCGCCGCGCCCTGGAGGCCCAAAGACGCGATTACCCAGCCGGCAAGCTCCCCGCCGGCAAACGTGAAACAACGCATCCGTAACGTCCTGGAGAATCGTCTGATGTCTCAAAGCATTGCCGAAGCCGCCATCGCAGCCGCCCCCGAATACGTCAAGAACCAGAAACTCAAGCAATGGGTTGCCGAGATCGCCACCCTCACCGAGCCCGATCGCGTGGTCTGGTGTGATGGCTCGCAAGAAGAATACGATCGCCTCTGTGCCGAGATGGTCGATGCCGGGATGCTCATCAAGCTGAACCCGGAAAAGCGCAAGAACTCCTACCTCGCCTGCTCCGATCCGTCCGACGTGGCCCGCGTGGAAGACCGCACCTACATCTGCTGCGCCAACAAGGACGACGCCGGCCCCACCAACAACTGGGAAGACCCGGCCACGATGCGCAAGACCCTGAACGAACTGTTCAAGGGCTGCATGCACGGCCGCACGATGTACGTCATTCCGTTCTCGATGGGCCCGCTCGGCTCGCCGATCGCCCACATCGGCGTCGAAATCTCCGACAGCCCCTACGTCGTCACCAACATGCGCGTCATGACGCGCATGGGCATGGCCGTCTATGACGTGCTCGGCACCGACGGCGAGTTCGTCCCCTGCATGCACTCGGTTGGCGCTCCGCTGGCCCACGGCGAGAAGGATTCCGCCTGGCCCTGCAACCCGACCGTCAAGTACATCGTCCATTACCCCGAAACCCGCGAGATCTGGTCCTACGGCTCCGGCTACGGCGGCAACGCCCTGCTCGGCAAGAAGTGCTTCGCGCTGCGCATCGCCTCCAACCATGGCCCGCGACGAAGGCTGGCTGGCCGAGCACATGCTGATCCTCGGCGTGGAAAGCCCCACCGGCGAGAAGACCTACGTCGCCGCCGCCTTCCCGTCCGCCTGCGGCAAGACCAACTTCGCGATGCTGATCCCGCCGCGCTCCTTCGACGGCTGGAAGATCTCCACCGTCGGCGACGACATCGCCTGGATCAAACCGCGCAAGGAAGCCGACGGCACGACCCGCTTCTACGCCATCAACCCGGAAGCCGGCTTCTTCGGCGTCGCACCGGGCACCTCCGAGAAGACCAACTTCAACGCGCTGGCCACCCTCAAGGAAAACATCATCTTCACCAACGTCGCGCTGACCGACGATGGCGATGTGTGGTGGGAAGGCATGACCAAGGAAGCCCCGGCGCACCTGATCGACTGGCAAGGCAAGGACTGGACCCCGGAGATCGCCAAGGAAACCGGCCGCAAGGCTGCCCACCCGAACTCCCGCTTCACCGCCCCGGCCAGCCAGTGCCCGTCCATCGACCCGAACTGGGAAGATCCCGCCGGCGTGCCGATTTCCGCCTTCATCTTCGGCGGTCGCCGTGCCACCACCGTACCGCTGGTGTACCAGGCCTTCAACTGGAACTACGGCGTCTACATGGCGGCCACCCTCGGCTCCGAAACCACCGCTGCCGCCTTCGGCGCCCAGGGCGTGGTCCGTCGCGACCCGTTCGCGATGCTGCCGTTCTGCGGCTACCACATGGGTGACTACTTCAACCACTGGCTGAAGATGGGTCACATCGTCGATCAGGCGCCTGGCATCTTCTGCGTGAACTGGTTCCGCATGAACGAAAAGGGCGAATTCATGTGGCCCGGCTTCGGCGAGAACATGCGTATCCTGAAGTGGGTTGTCGATCGCGTCCGCGGCCGTGTCCACGCCAAGGAAAACGCCCTCGGCTGGATGCCCCAGTACGAAGACATCGACTGGACCGGCTCCGACGTCACCAAGGAAGAGTTCGAAGCACTCACCAAGATCGATGCCGAAGCCTGGAAAACCGAGCTGGCCGGCCACAAGGAGTGGTTCGAAAAGCTGCAGGATCGCCTGCCCAAGCAATTCATGCTCAAGCGCGAACTGTTCGAACTGGCCATGTCCGTGTAACTGCACCGCGCAGCCGCAAGGCCGCAAGGAGCACAAAAAAGCGCCGGGCAACCGGCGCTTTTTTACGTTAACCGCAGGCTGCCAAAGCACGCAAACGCCTGGCAGTCTAAAACCTAAAGCCCCGCCACCACCCGCTGACGCTGGCTGCCGAGCCCGGAAATTCCCAGTTCGACCACGTCGCCCGCCTTGAGAAAGCGCGGCGGTTTGAAGCCCATGCCGACGCCCGGCGGCGTGCCGGTAATGATCAGGTCGCCCGGTTCGAGGGTCATCACCCGGCTGCAACGGGCCACAAGCTCGGCACATGAGAAGATCATCAGTCGGCTGTTGCCGGTTTGCATGCGCTCGCCGTTCACATCCAGCCACAGCTCGAGGGCCTGCGGATCGGCCACTTCATCCGGCGTCACCAGCCACGGGCCGACCGGGCCGAAGCTATCGAAGCCCTTGCCCTTGCCCCACTGGCCGCCGCTCTTCTCGAGCTGCCAGCTGCGCTCGGACACGTCATTGGCCACGCAAAACCCTGCCACGTACGTCAGCGCATCCTCCGCCGACACATTGCGCGCCCGGCTTCCGATGACGATGCCCAACTCGACCTCCCAGTCGAGGCGATTGAAATCGGCCGGCGGCACGATGTCGTCGTTGGGGCCGCACAGGCAGCTGGTCCACTTGGGAAACATCACCGGCTCGACCGGCACCGGCATGCCGGATTCGATGGCGTGATCGTGGTAGTTGAGCCCGATGGCGATGTACTTGGGCGTGCCGCTCCAGGGCACGCCGAGGCGCGGCTCGCCCGCAACCCGCGGCAGACGGCTCGGGTCGATGGCGCGCAACACCTCCAGCGCGGCCGGCGCGAGGGTTCTGGGGGTGATGTCGTCGAGCAGCCCCGAGAGATCCCGAATGTGCCCTTCCGCATCGAGAATTCCCGGCCTTTCCTGGCCCGGCGGGCCGTAGCGCAGCAGCTTCATGGTTTATTCCTTTACCGGCTTGACCTTGCCGGCCGCCCGCTTCGCCCGCTCGCGGGCCTCGGCCACGTCGGCGCCGTTGGCCACCGCCACACCCATGCGGCGCTTGACGAATGCTTCCGGCTTGCCGAACAGGCGAATGTCGGTACGCGGCACGGCCAGCGCGTCGGCCAGGCCTTCGAAGGCAATGCCGGCTTCGTCCATACCGCCGTAGATCACGGCGGAGGCGCCCGGCTCGCGCAGGCTCACATCCACCGGCAGGCCGAGAATGGCGCGGGCGTGCAGCTCGAACTCGGAGAAGCGCTGGGAGCACAGGGTGACGAGGCCGGTGTCGTGGGGACGCGGGCTGACTTCCGAGAACCACACTTCATCGCCCTTCACAAACAGTTCGACGCCGAACAGGCCACGCCCGCCCAGGTTGGCGGTGACCGCCCCGGCAATCTCGCGGGAGCGCTGCAGGGCCAGCGGGCTCATGGCCTGCGGCTGCCAGGATTCGACGTAATCGCCCGACACCTGGACGTGACCGATGGGATCGCAGAAATAGGTTTGAACCGTACCGCCGGCATCGCGGGCGCGCACGGTGAGCAGGGTGATTTCGTACTCGAAGTCGATGAACCCTTCGACGATGACGCGCCCGGAATTAACCCGGCCACCAGCAGCGGCGTAGTCCCAGGCCTTCTTCACGTCGTCCGGGCCCTTGAGTAGCGACTGCCCCTTGCCCGAGGAGGACATCACCGGCTTGACGATGCACGGGTAGCCGATGGCAGGCGCGCCGTCGCCGCCATCGATGGCGGCCTGAAGTTCGTCCAGCGAGTCGGCAAAACGGTAGGGCGAGGTAGCCAGGCCCAGTTCTCGGCGGCCAGGCGGCGGATGCCTTCCCGGTTCATCGTCAGTTGCGCCGCGCGGGCAGTGGGGATCACCTCGGCGAGGCCCTCAGCCTCGATCTGCACCAGCGTGTCGGTGGCGATGGCTTCGATTTCCGGCACGATCAGGTGGGGCTTTTCCAGCTCGACGAGCGCGCGCAGTGCAGCGCCATCGGTCATCTGGATGACGTGGGCGCGGTGCGCCACCTGGTGGCCGGGGGCGTTGGGGTAGCGATCCACGGCAATCGTCTCGACGCCCAGCCGCTGCAGGGCGATCAGGACTTCCTTGCCCAGCTCGCCGGAGCCGAGAAGCATCACGCGCAGGGCGCTGGGGGAGAGGGGGGTGCCGAGTTTCATGGGGCGCTCCGGGGTCGTGTGAGGGAAGGGCGCGATGATAGCACCGGGCGGATTCCCTCCATCCCGGCCGCTTCGATCTCGCCAAGGCTCGAGATCCGCCCACCATCGTCGATGCGCAGGAGATTGCCTTCCTGCCCCAGACGAGGCGATTCGGCGGGCCGATCGAGGATGATCGATGCCCCGTCACAATAAAGCCCGTGGGCTGTCGCGATCTCGATCCGGTCGGTCACTTTCAGTTGGCGGTCCAGGACAAGGAGCTGATTCACGCCGCGCGGACTCGGGCCGCCCCGCACCAGCTCACGCACCTCCACGACGCGAAACAGAAAGCCTCCCGGGCTCCGGGCTTCACACAAGCAAGCCAGATGCACCAGCGCCCGCCGAGGGTCGATCACCTCCTGGCGAACCAGCGCCGGATGGACGATCCTGTAAAAATCCTGCCAGGACGGCAAGCGCGCAGCCGGCGCAGCCCCGAGTGGAGCGGCCACAAAAACCAAGGACGCAATCAGTACCGCAACGAGAGGTCGGACAGGCATGGGCATCACCGTTTCAGCTGGGAAAAGAGACGGGTGACGAACGCCAGCTTGTCGGCGTAATCCGGATCACCCCCACCGTTATAGCGTGCGGCGATGGTGGCGAAATCCCACTTGCGCCAGCCGACGATGATCTGCCCCATTTTCGCCTTGCGGTATCTCAGCTTCTCTCCAACCCACAATTGCGTGGTGGAGACTTCACTGCGAAAGCTCTTCAGCACCTCGACGCTCGTCCCGACCCGCCCGGCGATCCGCTCGAGACTG
Organism: Zoogloea sp.; assembly: GCA_016720685.1. Lineage (GTDB taxonomy): Bacteria > Pseudomonadota > Gammaproteobacteria > Burkholderiales > Rhodocyclaceae > Zoogloea. Next base: position 13,833 of record JADKKC010000025.1, on the reverse strand, counting down.
TCACCGCGTGCGATCGTGACGGTATGGATGGTCTTGTCGGATTCGTCGACCACACTCCGGACGTCAAACTTTGCCATGCGCGTAAAAAGATAAGCGATCGCAGCACGTATGTTGAGCTCTGGCGAGTCGATCGACTGGGTTCGGATTGCGGCGGCCAGCGCCGGGCTCATCACAAGAGCGCTGCCCTCGGCACTTTTCTTGAGCACACCATAGGCCGGGTCGCCCGGATTGCCGATCTGCATCGGACGGGTTTTCCAGCTTGCCTGACGGGGGCCGCCGCTCTCCACCCACAACATGGCCTTGATCAGCATCCAGTCGACACAGACATAACCGCTGGCGACGTTTTCGATGAAACGCGGGTTATAGGCAGTCGCCCGCTCGGAGCATGCGCACTCGCCGATTTCAGACTGGATCAGCGCATCGTAAGCATCCCAGTCACGGTTGCTGAGGCCATCCTCGACGGTGGCGATCCATTTCGGTGATAGCGCCATCAAACCCACCCCTCTCCGAAGAAAAACGTCAAATGAATTGATCTGGTCATGCTCCCACGCCATGCCGCAGCTGAGAAGCCGAGACACTAAAAAACCATGCCCTCACCTGCCCGGCGAAACTTTGCGCCGATCGGGCGCACTGCGACTTCGACCACTGCCGTCGCAGGCACGAGGTCGACGGCAGCGCTTCGCCTTGCAGCAGCTACAATCCGCCCCCTGCCGTCCAGGAAGCCGCCATGCCCATCCAGCTCCTCCCCGACCACCTCATCAACCAGATCGCCGCCGGCGAGGTGGTTGAACGTCCCGCCTCAGTGCTCAAGGAAGTGCTCGAAAACGCCATGGATGCGGGCTCGACCGCCGTCGAAGTGCAGCTCGAACAGGGCGGCGTGCGGCGCATCCGCGTAAGCGACGACGGCAGCGGCATTCCGAAGGACGAACTCCCGCTGGCGCTGGAGCGCCACGCCACCAGCAAGATCGCCAGCCTCGACGACCTCGAACGCGTGGGCACGATGGGCTTTCGCGGCGAAGCGCTGGCGGCCATCGCCGCGGTGTCACGGATGAGCATCACCAGCCGCTTCGATACCGAACCCCACGCCTGGCGCATCGACGCCGACCCGCGCGAACTCGCCCCTGCGGCGCTCAACCACGGCACCGTGGTCGACGTGGCCGATCTCTATTTCAATACCCCGGCGCGGCGCAAGTTCCTGAAGAGCGAAGGCACCGAATTCGCCCACTGCGACGACGTCTTCCGCCGCGTCGCGCTGGCCCGGCCGGACGTGGCGCTGCAGCTCACCCACAACGGCCGGGTCAGCCTGCGCCTGCCCTCCGGCCGCCGCGAAGCCCGTGTGCGCGCCCTGCTGGGCGACGATTTCCTCGCCGCGGCCCGCAGCATCGAAGCCGAATCCGGCCTGCTCCGCCTCACCGGCTTTGCCTCGCTGCCGGCCTACTCGCGCAGCAGCCGCGACGCCCAGTTCTTCTACGTCAATGGCCGCTTCGTGCGCGACAAACTCGTCACCCACGCCATTCGCGAAGCCTACGCCGACATCCTCCACGGCAGCCGCCACCCGGCCTATGTGCTGTTCCTCGAACTCGACCCCTTCGGCGTGGATGTGAACGTGCACCCGGCCAAGATCGAAGTACGCTTCCGCGACTCGCGCGCCGTGCACCAGTTCGTCTATCACGCCATCCACCGTGCGCTGGCCGCATCGGGTGCAGGCGCCGTAGGCACCCCGGCCGAAGAGCACGCTGCGCTGCCCGGCGCGGAAAGCCCGGCGCCCGCAGGCCACGCGCCCCAGCAAGCCCATTTCCATCAGCCACCCCAGCAGGGGCGGCTCGCCATGGAGCCCGCCTCCCGCGCCTACTTCGACTTCGCCGCCTCGGCCCGGCCAGAACCCGCCGCGGGCTTCGCGGCAACCGCCTTCGCTCCGCGTCCGGGTGCCGCGGCCTCCGGCGGCATGGCGGCGCCCTCGCTCCCCGCCAGCGATCTCGCCCCGCCCCTCGGCTATGCCGTGGCCCAGCTCCACGGCGTATACATCCTGGCCCAGAACGAAGCCGGCCTGATCCTCGTGGACATGCACGCCGCCCACGAGCGCATTCTTTACGAGCGCCTCAAGACCCTCCTCGACGGCACGCCCGGTGTGCAACGCCTGCTGATTCCGGCAGTTTTCGGCGTGGGCGCCAAGGACATGGCCAGCGCCGAAGAACACGCCGGGCTCCTCGAACGCATGGGTTTCGAGATCGCCCCCGCCGGCCCGCAGGAACTCGCCGTACGCAGCGTGCCCGCCCTGCTGGCATCCGCCCAGGTCAGCGAACTGGTGCGCGCACTGCTGTCCGAGCTGCGCGACTACCCCAGCACCGAAGTCATCACCGCGCGCCGCAACGAACTGCTCGCCACCATGGCCTGCCACGGCGCCGTGCGCGCCAACCGCACGCTCACGATCCCCGAGATGAACGCCCTGCTGCGCGAAATGGAAGCCACCGACCGCGCCGACCAGTGCAACCACGGCCGCCCCACCTGGACCGCACTGACCATGACCGAGCTGGACAAGCTGTTTTTACGCGGACGGTAGCCGCACGCATCACGGCGCCCGCCCGCCCCGGGTTGCCCTCGCCCCTGTTTGGCGAGGACAATAGCGGGTTATCCAAGCAATCCGCTCTCCCCCCGTGAAACTCGAACGCATTCTCCAGAACCAGGGTTTCGGCAGCCGGCGCCAGTGTCGGCAGCTGGTCGAACTCGGTGAAGTCCGCATCGGCGGCGAAGTCATCGACAACCCCGGCGCCGAAATCGCCACCGCCGGCCTCGTCTATGAAGTCGAAGGCGAAGCCTGGACCTACCGCGAAAAAACCTACGTCGCCCTCTACAAGCCCGCCGGCTACGAGTGCTCCCACGAGCCCAAGCACCACCGCACCGTGTATTCCCTGCTGCCGCACCAGCTGGTCGAGCGCAACGTGCAAAGCGTCGGGCGGCTCGACCTGGACACCACCGGCCTGCTGCTGTTTTCCGACGACGGCGCCTTCATCCACAATCTGTCGTCCCCCAAGAAGCACATCCCCAAGGTTTACCGCGCCGAGCTGGCCGAGGACGGCACGGACGCGCTGATCGAACGCCTCCTGGCCGGCGTCGACCTGATCGACGAGCCCCTGCCGGTGCCCGCCCTCACCGCCCGCCTGCTGGCCGAACGGACCCTTGAAATGAGCATCGACCTGGGCAAATACCACGTCGTCAAACGCATGGTCGCCGCTGCCAGGCAACCACGTGGAGAAGCTGCACCGCAACGGCTTCGGTGGCCTCACCCTCGGCGCAGGCCCGCTCGCCAGCCTGGCCGAAGGCGAATGGATCTACCTCGAAGAGGCCGACCTCCAACAACTGTACCCCGCTGCCTGAAAGGGCTATTCATGACCGATACGCCCCGCCGCCGCCCGCCCCTGCCGACCAAGTCCGGCACCCTCAGCATCAAGCCGCGCACCACCGCGCCGGCAGAACCCGCCCCCGCCAGCACCGCCAAGCCCGACCGCGAATGGCGCAAGCCCGCCGATGGCACACCGAACCGCAAGCGCGGCAAGGCCTCCTTCCCTGAACAAGCCAACGCCGAACCGGAACGCCGCGCCCGTGACGAGCGCCCCCCGCGCCCGGAGGGAGACCGCCCGGCGCGTCCGTTCGGCGACCGTCCCGCGCGCCCCGATGGTGACCGCCCGGCACGGCCCTACGGTGATCGCCCGCCCCGCTCCGGTGATGATCGTCCGGCTCGCCCTTCCGGCGACCGCCCGGCGCGTCCGTTCGGCGACCGTCCCGCGCGTCCCGATGGAGACCGCCCGGCACGGCCCTATGGTGATCGCCCGGCCCGTTCCGGTGATGATCGTCCGGCTCGCCCTTCCGGCGATCGCCCGGCGCGTCCGTTCGGCGACCGCCCCGCGCGCCCCGATGGTGATCGCCCGGCGCGGCCCTACGGCGATCGCCCGCCCCGTTCCGGCGATGATCGCCCTGCCAGGCCTTACGGCGACCGTCCCGCGCGCCCCGACGCCGAGGCCCGTCCGCCGCGGCACGAGCGCAAGCAATGGACCGGCGAAGCGCGCCCCGCAGCGGCCGCCTCGCCCCTGCGCGACGACGGCTCGATCCGCCTCTCCAAGCGCATGACCGAACTGGGCCTGTGCTCCCGCCGTGAAGCCGACGAATACATTGAGAAGGGCTGGGTCCGCGTCGATGGCCGCGTCGTCAGCGAACTCGGCTCGCGGGTCAAGCCGGGGCAGGTCGTCGAACTCGATCGCCGCGGCCAGACCATCCAGGACCAGCGCGTCACCTTCATCCTCAACAAGCCGGTCGGCTACGTTTCCGGCCAGGCCGAGGACGGCTACGAGCCCGCCAGCGTGCTGCTCAAGCCCGAAAACCGCTGGGTCGAAGACCCCTCCGAAACCCGCTACCTGCGCACCCACCACCGGGGTCTCGCGCCGGCCGGGCGGCTCGACATCGACTCCGTCGGCCTGCTGGTGTTCACCCAGGACGGACGCATCGCCCGCGCCCTGATCGGTGACGACTCCAAGATCGAGAAGGAATACCACGTGCGCGTCGAAGGCACGGTCGATGCCGAAGGCCTCAAGCTGCTCAACCACGGCCTGTCCCTCGACGGCGAGGCCCTACGCCCGGCCAAGGTCAGCTGGCTCAACGAGGATCAGCTGCGCTTCGTGCTGCGCGAAGGCAAGAAGCGCCAGATCCGCCGCATGTGCGAACTCGTCGGCCTCAAAGTCGTCGGCCTCAAGCGCGTGCGCATCGGCCGTGTCATGCTGGGCAATCTGCCGCCCGGCCAGTGGCGGTATCTCGCCGCAAACGAGTTATTCTGAGAGTCTGGCCGCGCGGGGGCGCCATTGAGCGCCGCGCCGCCCTAACCCGACCATCCGCGCGTTCAGACCGCTGCCACTGCCCATGAATCTCCTGTCCGTGCTGCGCTGCCTCGGCTTCGTTTTCCTGCTGGCCTTCGGCAGCGCCTTCGCCTCCGAAGACAAATACTACGAAGGCCTGCTGCTGCCCGACGACTTCGCCGGCCCCATCTCCGTCACCGTCGAACTGCGCGACCTGCAGGGCGTGCTGGTTGGCCGCGTCAAGGCCGGCGCGCCGTTTTACGGCGTCGCGCCGGTTCGCAGCGGCGAGATGAGCGGCGAAAAATGCGATGTCCAGGTTGCCTTCCACGGGGGCGCGGCCCTGCGCCTGACCGGCACCTGCCGGCCCGGCATTTTCGAGGGCAAGTATTCCCAGCCCGGCCGCCGCGATGCAGCATCGCGCGGCACCTTCCGGCTTCTGCGCAAGGAGCCCGAGCGCGACGAAGAAAAACGCGACCCCATGCGCGTAATCGGCAGCGCCGCCTCCATCACCGACTGCATCAAGGGCAACACCCGCTGCCTGTCCACCTGCCCCCAGGGCGACTACAACAGCGAGTTCCTGTGCGCCAACCGCTGCCGCACAAGGTTCAAGGCCTGCAAGGCGGAAGCCGGCCAACCCTGATCCGGCTCACGGCCCGGCTTCATCGATCGGCACAGGCGCCGCTCGATGATTTCTTTGCCTGCGGCAGCTCTGGGTATAATGCTCGGTTCTCCCGCATTAGCCAGGGCCTCGACCATGGAAGCAGAACGCATTAACGCCATCTCCAACAAGCTCACCGACCTGAAGGCTCGGGAGCAAGAACTTCGGAGGTATCTTTGACTACGATACCAAGGCTGAAAAGCTGATCGAAGTCAGCAAGCAACTCGAAGACCCCGATATCTGGAACGACGCGGCCCACGCCCAGGAACTCGGCAAGGAAAAGAAGACCCTCGAAGGCGTCGTTGTGAACCTGCAGGAAATCGACCAGGGCCTGGCCGACTGCAAGGATCTGTTCGAGCTCGCCTCGATGGAAGACGACGAAGACACCATGCAGGCCGTCGAAGCCGACACCGCAGCCCTCGAAGGCCGCGTGGGCGAACTCGAATTCCGCCGCATGTTCAACAACCCGATGGACGGCAACGCCTGTTTCATCGAAATCCAGTCCGGCGCCGGCGGCACCGAAGCCCAGGACTGGGCCGGCATGCTCGAGCGCATGTATCTGCGCTATTGCGAACGCAAGGGCTTCCAGGTCGAACTGCTCGAAGAATCCGAAGGTGAAGTGGCCGGCATCAAGAGCGCCACCATCAAGGTCGGCGGCGAATACGCCTACGGCTTCCTGCGCACCGAGACCGGCATCCACCGCCTCGTCCGCAAGAGCCCCTTCGACTCCAATGCCCGGCGCCACACCAGCTTCTGTTCGGTGTTCGTGTTCCCGGAAGTGGACGACTCCATCGAGATCGAGATCAACCCGGCCGACCTGCGCATCGACACTTACCGCGCATCCGGCGCCGGCGGTCAGCACATCAACAAGACCGACTCGGCGGTGCGGATCACCCACGTTCCGTCGGGCATCGTCGTGCAGTGCCAGAACGACCGCTCCCAGCACCGCAACAAGGACGAAGCCTTCTCGATGCTGCGCGCCCGGCTCTACGAAGCCGAACTGCGCAAGCGCCAGAGCGAGCAGCAGAAGCTGGAAGACTCCAAGAGCGACATCGGCTGGGGCCACCAGATCCGTTCCTACGTGCTCGACCAGAGCCGCATCAAGGATCTGCGCACCAGCTACGAAGTCGGCAACACCCAAGGCGTACTCGACGGCGACCTGGACGGCTTCATCCAGGCCAGCCTCAAGCAGGGCGTGTAAACACGAAACCACCTCGACAAGGAGCCCCCGTGCGCCTATCCGAACTCGTCATAAGCCACTACAAAAGCTTAGAAAACATCGAGCTGGAAAATATCCAACCAATTACAGTTCTGGTTGGCTGCAACGGGGCAGGAAAAGCAATGTCGCTGATGTACTGCGCTTTTTACGTGACGCGGTCAGCCAAGGTCTGGACCACGCAGTCAGCGCACGTGGCGGCATTGGTCTGATTCGGCAATATTCGCCCAGCAAACCTTATCGAATAACATTTGAATTCGGATTTCACAACGATAAACATCCCGATATTCGTCATCGATACGAGCTTTCGCTAACAAGCCTCCGGGAAGGTGATTTTCGGGTCGAGCGGGAACGGGCTGAATGGGCTCAACCTACCGACTTCGGTTTCGACGACGATGGAGATCCTTGCCAATACGATCCAGCATCAGCTTGCTTTGATCGCAACGCAGAGGGCAACGTCCGATTAACCATCGCAGACCAGAAGGTCAAGCCAACCAAAGAACCCTTCCCGCCGATGGATTTGCACTCGACAACGCTTTACGGAAGCCGATGACAAAATGGAATTTTTGGCGTGAGGATCACCCATCCAGAGAATTCTTTTCATCCGTTTATCCTGAACACGTGCGCCAACCCGCCCACCCTGACACCGACCCAACATTAAGAGAAAACGGGCCAACTGGTCTTCGATTAGAAACCTGCGCAAAAACAACGCGTGGCAAGCAAGCACTCAGAGCAAACAAAGAAATGATGAAGTGGTCATGCCCCCAGCTAGAGGACATTTCCACCAAGCAGTCCGGCTTTATCCATCCTCGTTTTAAAGTCAAAGAAAAACGGCAAAAACCACTTTTCGACCTTCGGAGATTTTGACGGCACCTGCGCATCCCGGCATTCTCCCGCTATACAAATACGCCGCATCCAGTTTTGATGGTCAGAAGAGCGGGACAAACGGTCAATCCGGCCTTGCTAGCCGTGCGGTCGATGCATTCCGCGAAATATCAGAACGGACACAACTCACAAGTCACAGCCCACACTTGGCGACCTTTTCCAACAGAGAAAATCAGGGTCACCATGATCGACGGCGAGACCGTGTCCCGAATCCGCGCCAGTCGTAAGCTGCCATCAGGGAGCACCGCAGCCTGAGCAGACCGTCTGCCGGCGACTATTGCCGGAGGACACCTAATGCGCCGATTACTTACCATTGTGGAGGGCGATGGGGATGTCCGCGCGGTTCCTATACTGATTCGCCGAACTCTCGAAAAAAACGGAATATTTGACGTCGGACTACTTCCCACCCAGCGCCGTGGAGAATACCCGTCGGTAAAAAAGAATTTCGACGACTACTTTGTGGCTGCGACCAAGGAGAATCCACCCACCTATGGGCTGGATTTTGACTCCAAAGGCTATGACTGCCCATATCGAGAAGCTGCGCTGCTTCTGGATCGAGCGCAAGCCTTGCGCCCCAATTGGCCGTTGAAAATTGCGTTCTTGATGAAAGAGTACGAGGCTCTGTTCCTACACGACGAACAAGCCACCCGCATCGTTTTTCCCGACATACCGAAGCAAGTCGAGTTTCCAAAGAGTCCCCACGAAATACGCGGTGCGAAGGAATGGATAAGTGGAAAGCGTCCAAAGGGCATGGCCTACAAAGAAACTGTTCATCAAGCAAAGATTACCGCGCACCTCAATCTCGATTTACTGCATGAGCGCTCCAGAGATTTCGCTCACATAGAACGTGCCGTTCTGCAATTGATCGACACCCCGATCCCAGCCTGAAGCGACTTGAGGGAAAGTCCAGGAATTCCTCAAGCTCCGCTCCGCACTGCGAAGGGAAAAAGCATACTGTCGCACAAAACTCATTCGACATAAGCTCTGATTCATGTAAGCACTTGTTCTGACGAGAGGCGACAGTAGAGTTGAAGAATTAGAACTATCAAGCCTTTATTTTGTATGAACATTAATCCTGACAAAGAACTTGCCTGCAATGGGACGGGGCGAAACAGGGTTCTTTGCAACATCGCCAATGCGCTTGTTTAAGGCAAACCCACCTTTCACGGCTCCTAACCTAATCCCCAATGTTCCGTCTCCTTGCCTGGCTGGCGACCGGCGTCGTGCTGGCGCTGGCAGCCCTGATCCTGCTGTGCATCCAGGCCCTCGAAATGCGGCCCCTGGTCACCGCCACGGACGAACTGTCGGCGGCCTCCATCAGCCGGGCGAAGGCCATCCTGCGCCAGAACGATCCGCGCAGAATGGCCCCCGGCAGCACCCGTGACATCCGCCTCAGCGGCCCGGACCTCGAAGCCCTGCTCAACTTTGCCGCCCGCCGCGGCATCAAGGGCAACGCCGCGCTCACGCTGCGCCAGGGCGGCGCCGACATCGGCTACACCGCCATGCTGCCGGCCCTCTTTGCCGACATGGGGCCCGGCCGCTTCATCAATGTCCAGGCCCGGCTGGGCGTCGGCAAGCAGCGCCTGGAAGTCGAGCAGGTGCGCCTCGGCCGCATTCCGCTGCCGCCTGCACTCTTCGAAGTGCTGCTGGCAGAAGGCCTCCGTTACACCGGCCTCGCCCCAGAACTCGAACTGCTCACGAAGACCGTCGCACAGGTGGCCATCACGCCCGACGCCGCAAAGCTCACCTACGTCTGGCAGCCCGAACTCCTCGACTCGGTGCGCAGCCTGGCCGTTACGCCCGCCCAGCGCGAACGCCTCGCCGCCGCCCACCGCCTGCTGGTGGACAGCATCAACCAGGTCGCCAGAACCCGCCGCAAGGCCGACCTCGCCGACGTGCTCGGCCCGCTGCTGCAAGCTGCCGGCAACGAGGCCGGCGCGTCCCGGCTCAGCGACGCCTATCGCGATGCGCTGCTGGTCACCGCGCTCCACCTTTCCGGCCACAACATTGCCTTGGTGATCCCCGAGGCCGCCCGCTGGCCCCGCCCGCGTCCCGTGGCGCTCAGCCTGCGAGGGCGTGGCGACCTCGCCCAGCACTTCGTCATTTCGGCCGCCATCGCCGCCTGGGGCGGTGAATCGCTGGCCAACGTGGTCGGCCTCGACAAGGAAGTGAGCGACTCCCGGCACGGCAGCGGCTTCTCTTTCGTCGATCTCGCCGCCGACCGCGCCGGCACGCGCCTGGGCGAACTGGCCGTGCACAAGCCCGAACACCTGGCCGCCGCCATCAAAGCGGGCATCGGCGACGCCACCCTGCTGCCGCCCATCGACGGCCTGCCCGAATCGATGATGGCCAGCGAATTCCAGCAACGCTTCGGCAGCACCGATGCGCCGGCCTACCGCCAGATGAGCGACGAAATCGACCGCCGCATCAAGACCCTGGCCCTGTTCCACTGACACCATGACCGAAGTCCGCCTCGACGAACTGCTCGCCCCCGGCGTCGCCGCCGACGACGTGCCCGAACTGGCCCCGCTGCTCCAGGCCCGGCCGCTGCTGGCCGCCTTCAGCACGCTGTTCCATGGCAGCGAGGCCGAAGTGCTGATGCGCCTCTTGGTGCTGCGCGAAATCGGCCGCGAAACCGACGCACCGCGCTGGGGCCCCGAGCAACTGCGCCAGCGCTTCGCCTTCCTCGATCCGGTCAAGCTCGAAACCGTGCTGCGCCGCCTGCGCGGCAACGGCCTGCTCGAAATCGGCGACGACAACCGCTACGCCCTCTCCAACCTGGGCCGCAACGCCGTGGCGGCCATCGGCATGCTGGTCAGCTTCAGCGCCGAAGACGACCTCGAACTCGGCTTTCTCACCGCCCAGCTGGCCGGCCTGCAGGCGGTTGGTAGCGTAAGCCCCGAAGCCCTCGGCCACCTGCTCGGCAAGCTCAACGACCTCGCCTGGCACTTCGAGGACGCCATCGCGTCCGGCTCGGAATTTCGCATCGCCGACGCCCGCCGGCGCCTCTCGGCCAACAACCGCTGGATCGAAAAGGGCACCGGGATCCTGCTCGAACTGCTGGCCGACCCGGACGTTCCCTTCGATCTCGCCCGCGTGGCCCAGCGTATCGGCCTGGCCCAGTCGCGGCTGGCCCGGGTCGATGCCGCCTTCCAGCGCGCCGTGAACAAGATCGAGGCCCAACGCGTCACCCTCGGCGGCTCCGGCATTTCATCCAGTGACGTGGCCGGCTGGCTGCGCGGGCTGGATGCCCGCCGGCTGGTCGAACTGGCCGCGGGCGCCCTCGCCCCGGCGCCCGAGCTCACCCTGCTGGCCGGCGGCCACGAACTCCTCGACCGGGCCGAACTCACCCTGTCCGAAGAGGCCCGCCAGATCGAATCCGACACGGCGCTGCCGCCCGCGGAAGAGGCCCCCGGCAGCAAGCAGGCCGAGCAGGAAGACCTGCGCCTGCTGCAACACTTCAGCCAGCGCCTCGGGCGCCTTGCCGAACCCGGCTACGAACCCGCCAGCCTCGCCCGGCTCGTGGCCGGCGGCGGCTTCCCGGCCGCCAGCTACCGCCTGTCGCTGCTCGCGCTCCTCGCCGACGCCGGCGCCGAGGGCGGCCACGCCGGCCGACGGCCCCATCGGCGAGTTCATGCGCCTGCCCCTCGAGGTGCGCTTCGAGGCCGCCACCGTCAAGGTGAACGAAGACGAAATCGCCACCATGTCTGCCGGCCTGGTGGGTGCCCACGGCAGCCTGCCGGCACCCGAAGCCGTGCCGCTGCTCGACCCCACCGAAACACACTCCCTTCCCGACGAAGCCTGATGGAACACCTGATCCGGACCCTCACCGCCCGCCTGCTCGCCAGCCGCAGCCTGCCGCGCACCGACCCGCTGGTGCGCCGCGCGCTGGTGGACGAAGCCTTTCGCGTCGACCTCGACGCCCGCCTCGCCAACGTCGGCCTGCAGCTCATCGACAACCCCTACGCCGCCCACGTCGCCGTCGCCCTTGCCGACGACATGCACGAACCGGTGTTCGGCTCCACCCGCGAATACGCCGCCAGCAACATCGGCCTGACCCGTGACCAGATCGCGCTGCTCGTCATCATCTGGGCGCTGATCGTGCTGCCCAAGCGCGAACGCCAGGTCAATCGCCAAAAGCTCGCCGACGACGGCCAGGACGACCTGTTCGGCAAGGACACCCCGCTGACCCACGGCGAGACGGTTGCCGGCAGCCTGTCCGAGGCCTCCCCTGCTCGCCGACTTTGCCCACGTGCTCGGCCATAAAACCTACGTGCAGGGCAAGCTGCTGTCGCGCCTGGCGCAGCTCGGCTTCATCGAACGCCGCGGCGGCCTGATCTTCGAAGGCCCGCTGCTCGACGTGCTGCTCGACTACCGCCTGCTCGCCGACCGCATCATCTACGGCACCCTCAGCGAGGTTCTCGCCCAGTCGGGCCACCCGCCCCCCAGCCGCGACGCGTTCACGCCGCCCGAGCCCGAAAACGCGGAAGACGACGCGGAGGAAAACGACTGATGTTCCACATCAAGCAACTCGAACTGGTCCACTGGGATTACTGGCGCCGCTTCAACCTGCCGCTGGACGCCCAGATCATCACCATCGTCGGCCCCAACGGCTCCGGCAAGACCACCCTGCTCGACGCCCTGCGCACCCTCTTCGGCCTGCGCTGCTCGGGCAAGCGCGACTTCCGCCGCTATGTGCGCCGCGCCAACCGCAGCTTTGCGTGGATTCGCGCGGTGGTCGCCAACAAGCCCGGCAGCACCGGCAAGCGGCCCTTCTTTCCGTGCCTGAGGGATGAAGTCACCCTCGCCTGCCGCATCCGCCGCGCCGGCGGCGACTGGACCCGCGACTACGCCATCGCCGACGGCGACGTAGCCATCGAAACCCTGGAAGCCAACGCCGACAAGGTCGTCGAATGGGTGGGCTACCGGGATTACCAGAGCCGCCTCGCCTGGGGCGGCCTCACCCCGGCCATCGCCAAGGTGCTGGCGCTCGAACAGGGCGACACCGACAAGCTCTGCGAATACTCGCCCAAGGCCCTGCTCGAACTCGTCTTCGACGTCTTCGGCGACAAGGAAGTGCTCGACAACTACGCCGCCGCCCGCGAAGAGCAGAACAACGCCGAACGCGAACTCGCCGCCCTCGGCCTCGACCTCGACCGCCTGCGCGCCCAGGCCGAAACCAAGCGCCTCGAGGCCGACCGCTTCCTCGAATGGAAGCAGCTCGACGACGAAGCCGTCGCGCTGGCCAGCGAAATCGTGCCGCGCCTCGAGGTCACCGAACTCGTCCGCGACATCCGCCTGTCCCGCGATGACATCGCCCGAAGCCGCCTCGAGCACCAGAAGAGCGCCGACGAAGTCACCGCCCAAAAGGCCCACAGCGCCGCCGTCGAAGCCGAAAAAGCCGTCGCCGAGGCCGAACGCAAGGCCGCCCGCAGCGCCGAACTCGACGCCGAAAAAGCCCACCTCGCCGCCCACGACGCAGTGCGCGACGCCGACAAGCTGCTCGCCGAACGCGCCACCCTGCGCGCCCGCCTGGCCCGCGAGGCCGGCGACGGCGCCGTCGACCTTGAAGCCGCCTACGCCAGGGCCGACGCCCGCCTGCTCCACCTGCAGCGCCAGGAGCGCGAGGCCATCGCCGCCTTCGAAGAAAAAACCGCCCTGTTTCGCACCACCCGCGACCATCGCGGCCCGCCGGGCGACCCGGAAGTCAGCCGCTTCCGCGCCCGCCTGGCGGAAGCCGGCATCGGCCACCGCGCGCTGGCCGAAATCGTCGAAGTCACCGACCCGGCCTGGCAGGGCGCCGTCGAAGCCGTGCTGCGCCCCTACCGCCACGTATTGCTGCTCGAGAGCGAACAGGATCGCCACGCCGCCTGGGCGCTGGGCGAGCAGGAACGCTTCCGCCACTTTCTGGTGCCCGAACTCGAAACCGCCCCGCCGGCCGCCCGCGGCTCGCTGGCCGAAGTCATCCGCTTTGCCGGCGACGTGCCCCGCTGGCTCGCTGACCTGCTGGGCCGCATCCAGCGCGTCACCGACACCGACGCCGCCCGCCGCCTGCCGCGCGAAACCGAGTGGATCACCCCGGACGGCTACCACCGCGAACGCCGCGGCGCCCGCCACCTGGGCAAACCCACCGACTTCCATTTTGGCGAACTGGCCCGCAGCGCCCGCCTCAAGCAGTTTAGACGCCGACATGCAGCATCGACGCCTGGCTCGCAAAAGCTGCGCCCCGA
>JADKKC010000024.1 GCA_016720685.1 Zoogloea sp. | reverse complement strand
TTGGGGTCGTGGATCATTAAACATTGGCCCGGCCCTGCGGTGCGGAGCCATCGAGAATGGAGGCCGCCAGCGCCTCCAGCCGGCCTTCCCGCTCGGCCAGAAAACGCGCCACCGCAGGCCGCGCCGTTTTACCCCGCGCCGCCTTCCAGCAAGCCAGTTCCAGATTGGAGCGCTCGGCCAGCGCCTTCCAGCCCGATGGCCAGCCGCTTCACGCACCCGGCCCCGCTGCGGACTCCGCCAGCACCGGCAAAAAAATTGCCGCATAGCGCTCCACCCGCGCGGGCCCGATGCCGTCGATGCGCCCCATCGCTTCCGCGCTGCGCACCCGCTCCCGCACCAGCCCGGCCAACCGCTGCCTGGTGGCGGAAGGCAGCGCGAAGCCACCACGGCTCGAAGTTCCAGGAACCGCCGCGCACGACGCGCGGGGCATCGGCCGCGTCGCCCGTTTCTCCCCGCGGATTCTCCTGCGCTTCACCGTCGTAAACCCGCATTCCGTCCGCGCACCATTCCCACACGTTGCCGTGCATCTGGTACAGGCCCCAGGCGTTCGGCGCGAAGCTTTTCACTGGCACCGTCTTCTCCCGATACTCGCCGGTCGGGCCAGCCGCGTAAGCCTGGCGGCCGTCGTAGTTCGCCTGCGCCGGCGTAATTCCGTTACCCCAGCTAAAGGCCGTGGGCGTGCCGGCACGGCAGGCGTATTCCCATTCCGCTTCCGTCGGAAGTTCCGCCTTCACCCCCGGCAGCCGTTCGCCCACCTTCTTCAGAAATTCATCCACCTCGTCCCAGCTCACCTGCTCCACCGGGTTCTGCGGGTCGTCCTTGAAGCGACGGGTTGCTCCCTATCACCGCCTCCCACACCGCCTGCGAACACGCCGTCTCCGCCAGCCAGAAGCCTTCCGTCAAACGCACCAGGTGCTGCGGGCCTTCGTCGGAACTGCGCTGCGGCTCGGTGTCTGGCGAGCCCATCAGGAATTCACCCGGCTCGATGTAGCGGAAGCGCTGGGTGGCGTTGCCGAAGGGCACGTCGAGGTAGAGGCCGTATTGAAGATCGGCCCCGAACTGCATGCCTTGCCCGATCGGGGTGGCGATAGCGCGGAAGGCCTTGGCGCTGGGCGGCCAGGCCCCCGTCCAGAATCCGTCATCCCAGTCATGCCAGAAAAGGCGCACGGGCTCGCCGCCCAGCGGCGACGGCGCCAGCGCATAGAGGCCCCGCGATTCGATGCCCCACTCGATGGCCCACGACGGCCGCGGGAGCAGGCCGACCTGATACTGCCTCTGACCGGAGACGAGGGTGAAGGAGGCCGTTTCGGGCCTGTCGCCCATGGGTAATTCGATGGCCGAGTTCCCGGGCGTCAGCCAGCAGCGCAGGGCGCCGTCGCTGCGCGACCATTCGAAACCACCGGTGACGGTGATCTCCGGCCAGGACTGCTGCGGGTCGGTGTGCTCCCGCGGCACGAGGAACAACGCCTGCCCCTGCTGGACGAGGCGGAAGTACGCCTCTTCGGCCCGGCCGTCGCGGCCGCCGCGTGCCTCCGCCACATCCCGGGGGGCCAACCCCGGCGGAATGTCGTCCAGCCCGCTGATGGCCCACAGGGGCGCCAGGGGCCGGCGAGTTGTCACGGCACAACGCCGCATCGCCCCCCTGCCGGAACATCAGATCCCGCGCGTATTCCGCGACATCCCCCAGCCCCGCCCCGGCGCTGGCCGCCACGCGGGGCAGCCAAGCGATCGCCTCCGCCATGCGCTTGGCGGGCTCGCCCGGCGGTGCGTCGCGGCTGGTGTGGGCGCGCCAGATGAGGGCTTCGACGGTTTCGGTGGAGCGCCCGCGGTGGGCGTGAGCGGCGAGCATGCGGCGCAGAATCTCGTCCTGCGCGGCGGCGTCGAGCCCCGCAAAGCGCGCCCGGTAGGTGGCCTGGCGGGCCCAGGCGATCTCACAGAAGCGGTAGCCCGCCGTGACGGCGCCCGGGTGGCCCCAGACCAGGGCTTCGAGGCCGGGCTCGGCGGCGGTGTCGGGGTGCATCAGGCGCAGGCTGCGCAAGAGCGCCGGCTCGACGCGCACGCAGCAGGCGAGGCGGGTGAGGAGGCTGTCGAGGGCCGCGGCGGGCAGCGGGGGCGCCTCGGCGCAGCGGGCCTGGCGCAGCAGGTGCAGATCGCCGCCGAGGCAATGCACGCGGGCGTGGCGGGCGGTTTGGCGGCTGACGAGGCGCGGCGACAGGGGCAACCAGGCGACGGGGTCGGCGCCGCCGTCCCGCAGGCGGCGGCAGAAACCCACCCAGGCTTCCGCCTGCCCGCGGCCGGAGAGCAGGCCCAGGTCGCCGAGGATGAGCACCGGCGTGCCCGGCGGCGGCACGGGGATGCGCCCGCGGACGCCCTCCTCCGGCCCGCGGCCGCGGCGGGTCCACAGCACGGCGTCGGGGGATTCGCAGACCACCCACAGGCGCAGGCTGGCGGCGCCGTGGAGACGCGCGACTTCACCTACGATCTGATCGAAGTCGGTGTCGTAGGGGAGCAGGCGCTGGGCCCGGTCGATAACGACCCACACTTCACCACCGCTGGCGCATCGGCTACGGCGGGGCAGGCGGCGGATGTTCTCGGCGCGGGCGAGGCGGCGCACCAGGGCCGGCACGTCGAGGCCGCCGGCCCGGGGCCGGGCGAGGGAGCGGCGCAGGGCCGGCCACAGGCGGGTGCGCGGCACGAGGGGCAGGATGGGCGCTTCGCCGGGCAGCCGCGGCGCGCAGTCGGCGGCGGAGAGAGGTTGATGGACGGGCCCGGGGCGGGGCTCCGGGCGGGCGGGGTGCTGGCCTGCAGCACGGCGAAGAAGCGCGCCTGCAGCGGCGGGCGGCGGGCGGGCTCCGGGGCGGGCGGCAAGGGAGACTTCGGCTCGTCGGGGAGCTCGCCCTCTTCATCGGGAAGGGCGTCGCCATGCACGGCCACGACCTCACCGGGCTGGGGGTGAAGTTCCAACCTTTCCGCAAGGCGGCGGAGCGCCTCATCCGGCACCTCGCTTGCGCGGGTGCCATGCGTGGCAGCAAGCAGGCGCAGCAGGTCGGCCCGGCCGGAGTGGGGCAGGCTGGCCATTCAGCCCGCCGGCGGCGCGTCGGTGGCGCCCATGCGCTGCTGGGCCTGGCTGGGCTGGTGGGCCGGGCTGGAGGCGTCGCTCACCTGGTGCTTGAGGTAGCCGTAGGCGGACAGGCGGGTGAGCCAGGCTCGCTGCTGCGTCGTGCGCGCGGCGGCATCGGGCTTATGCTCGAAGAGAGCCTTGAGGGCGTAGAGCAGGTCGAGGTATTCAGCGAGGCCGGGCTTGGGGCGGTTGAGGCTCTCGACGGCCCGGCGGTCTGTGACGAGCTGGTCGGCGGCGGCGCGGAGGATGGTCTCGTCGATCAGCGGCAGCTTGCGGCCCTCTTCATCCGGCTGCGGGCCGAAGTGGGCCTCGCCTCGATCCACCAGCCAGGCGGCGTAATCGTCGCCGGCCGCCAGGCTGAGGACGATGCAGCGGCGCAGGAAGGCGGCGGGCAGGTCGCGCTCTTCGTTGGTGGTGATGATGATCAGCGGGGCCCGTACCGCCGGCCCGCCGATGGGCTCGGTAACCGGCTCGACCTGAAAGCTGCGCTGGGCGAGGACGTCGAGCAGGCTGTTGGGCAGGTCGCTGTCGGCCTTGTCGATCTCGTCGATGAGGACCGTGGCCCGCCGGGTCGGCCACCTGCTCGGCCTCGGGCAGGAAGCGCCTTGTCGAATCCCAGCCGTAGGCCTTCCACAACACACCGGGCCGCCAGTAGCGTTTGGCCATGGCGTCCAGATTCTTCTCGCCAGCCTGGGCATCGGCGAGGCGCCGCACCGCGTCGAAACGGTAACGCAGCTCGTGGGGCTCGAAGCGGGGGTGGATGGTCTCGGCGTGCAGGCGCCAGCCGAGCCACTCGGCAGCAGCGCGGGCCAGCTGGGTCTTGCCGGTGCCCGGCTCGCCCTGCACCAGCAGGGGCCGGCCGGCGGCGTAGGCGAGGCGCAGGGCGTCGATCTCGGGCTGGGACCACTGATGCCAGGCTTCAGAGCAGGCGTCGGTGGCGGGCAGGCGGCGGACCTGGCCGGCGCGAAGCTCGGCGAGGCGGGCCAGGGCGGGCTGCGGGGAAGGGGCTTGGGACATGAGCCAGCTTTCAGACAAACAGTTTGACGAAGGCGGGCCAGGCCGCCGCCAGATAGCCGCCGCGGGGCGAGTTTTTCGACGATGGTGCTGCCGTTCTCTACTACCTCGGCGCCCTGCTTGAGTCCGTCGAGGCAGCGCTTGACGAACTTCGCCTGGCCGTCGTCGGGCTTGCCAGTCTTCACCACCTCGTGGACATCCTCGACATCGACCAGCAGCTGCTTCTTCTGGGGTGTGGCATCGGGCAGCGCAGCGATGGCCTCGCGCAGGGCCGCCAGCGAACCGTCGACGGCCTGCCAGGCGGCGGGGGCGTGGTTGATGAGGTCGCGGCCGGCCTGCTGGGCGTAATCCCCATTGGCGAAGCTACCTACCGCGCCATAAAAATTAAAAATGTTTGCTGCCGTCTGGTCACCGCCCCCACCTTTGTCTTGATTACCCATGTCCTTGCTCTCCTGTTCCCGGTTGATTGATGCGGCGAAGGCCGCGTTGAAAACATTGCTCAGCTCCCCGAGCACCGGCTTCGCCCAAGCCGGAACGGAGACCTCGTCGCCAGCCCGGAAGAAGGTTGGCAGCGCGAACGGGGCGAGGTAGTCCTGCAGGGCCTGGCGCTTGTCCTCCTGCGCGTAGTCGCCCACCGCATCGACCCGCAGCACTGGGTCTGCCCCGAGCTTGTCGCGGATATCGGCCTGCAGATCAACTCGCCTGACATCGAAGAAAGGCCTGCGGATCGGAACTTTTGCCGACTCAGCCGAACCCGTCCCATCGCGCAAACGCTGCAGAGCTGCCAGCGCTTCGGCATGAACCAGCCCGCAGCCCGTTTCGCCCGGATCACCGAGTTCGGTCGCGGCGGGCTTGGCGTCGACGACATTCAGCGGGTCGCGCAGGCCAGCCTTGAAACTGAGGCCGAAACCCAGGCGGGCGGCGGCGAGCACACAGGAGAGCAGGCTGTCCTGCGTCCACACGGGCTCGTGCCGCCGGGCCAGGTATTGATTGCCCACCTCGGTGTTGCGCACGTAGCTCTCGGAAAGCACCAGCAGGAGGCGCAGCGAGGCCTCGTAGGCCGTGTCCCGATCCTTGTTCTCGGCGGCAGAGGGCGGCGACAGTTTCTCGAAGACCCCCGCAATCATCGCCAGCCGGCCGGCACACACGTCGATATCCGCCTCGCAGGCCATCGCCATCACCGCATCGATCGTCGGCGGCAGCGGCAGCGTCGCGATCAAGCGAGACTTGACGAAGCTGCAGCCCTCGCCAAAGAGAGCTTCTTTGTTGCCAGTGAGGTAGTCGCGCAGCATGGCCTGCAGCACAGACCCATCGCCGCCCTCAGCCACGCCACCCGGAAGATCGCCTGCGTTCATGTCGCCCCCTCGTCGAATGCCCAAAGTGTAACCCCACTTCCAGAAGGCATTTCACGGCCCCGCCCCAGGCAGGATAATCGGCTACCCATTCCGAGCCCCCGTCATGCCCCACCAACACCTCCTCACCTTCACCACCCGCCCCCGCGCCACCCTCGACATCACGGCCGACGTGGCCGCGGTGGTCCGGGCGTCCGGCATTGCCACCGGCCTGGCGCATGTCTTTGTGCAGCACACCAGTTGCTCGCTGATGATCACCGAGAACGCCGATCCGGATGTGCGGCGGGATCTGGAGACGGTGTTCGCGCGCCTTGCGCCGGATGGCGATGCGGCTTATCGGCATGATCTGGAGGGCGACGACGACATGGCGGCGCACGCGCGGAGCGTGTTGTCGGACGTGGGGCTGACGGTGCCGGTGGGGGGCGGGCGGCTGTTGCTGGGGACGTGGCAGGGGATTTTTCTGTGGGAGCACCGCGCCAGCAGCCATGCCCGGCGGGTGGTGGTGACGGTGATCGGCTGAGCGCCCGACCACCAAGCCCGTCACGGGGGCGCGGCGGCGCGGGTGCTATGCTCGACGGGTTCGCCGCGCGGCCTTGCCGCCTGTGGCCAGACCGTTTTCCGGAGCCTCACCCATGAAATCCGCCTTCACCCTGCGCCGCCTGGCTGTTGCCACCGGCCTCGCCTTTGCCGCCCCCGCGCTCCTCGCCCAAACCGCAGCCCAGACGCCCGCCCCGGCGGCCCGGCCGGTTGTCGCGGCGCCGGCCGCCGCCGCCAGGTCAAACCGGGCGTGGCCCCTGCGGCCAGCGCAGCGGTGCCGGCCGCGGCCGCGCCTGCGGGCACGCCGCCGGTCGATCCCAATGCGCCGGCCGCTCCGCCGGCACCGCCTCCGCCGCCCTTGTCCGACATCATCTTCACCAACGGCGACGTGATCACCTTTGACGACAAGCGCCCGCTGGCGCAGGCCGTGGCGGTCAAGGGCAGCAGGATCATCGCGGTGGGCAAGAGCAAGGACATTCTGGCGCGCTGGAAGAGCGAGGGCACCGAGGTGGTGGATCTGGCCGGCAAGACGCTGGTGCCGGGCTTTGTCGATGCCTGGGGGCAGATGTCGCGACTGGGCTTGTACTCGGTGGCGGCCCAGTTGCAGTCGCCGCCGGAAGGCCAGGTGACGGACGTAAACGGCCTCATCCGCGCCCTGCGCGACTGGAGCAAGGGCGATCTGGCCCAGCGTTTTGGCTGGACGATCGGCTTCGGCTACGACGACAGCCGCCTGCGCGAGCAGCGCCCGCTGTCGCGCAGCGATCTGGATTCGGTGTCCCGCGACAAGCCGGTGCTGGTCATCCACCAATCGGGCCGCCAGCTGGTGGCCAACGGCAAGGCCCTGGAGCTGGCCGGCATCACCCGCGACAGCATCGCCCCGCCGGGCGGCAGCATTGGCCGCTGGCCGGGCTCGAAGGAGCCGGACGGCGTGCTCGAGGGCGCCGCCGCGGCAGCGCTGATCGGCAGCCTGCCGCAAGTGCCGGCCGTCGAGCGCCAGGCGATGATCCAGCAGGGCCAGACTCTTTACCTGCAAAACGGCTACACCACCGCCGTCGAAGCCCGCGCCACGCCGGACGATCTGGCCCAATACACCCAGGCCGCCGACAGTGGCACATTGAAGCTCGACGTGGCCTTTTACGCCGATCTGGCCAGCGCCGGCGACGCCCTCAAGGGCCACAAGTCGATCGGGCCCAAGTATTACAAGGGCCACCTGCGCCTCGCCGGCGCTTCCTTCGCGCTCGATGGCGTGGCCGAAGACCGCAGCGCCTGGCTCACCCAGCCTTACCAGTTACCGCCGCCGGGCAAGCGCACGCGCTTTGCCGGCTACCCCGGCGCCAGCGACGAGGCTGCGCTGGATCTGGCCGCCCGCGCCTACGCCGGCGGCTGGCAGCTGGCGGTGCAGGCCAACGGCGACGCGGCCATCGACCAGTTTCTCGGCGCCCTTCGCGCGGCTGCCGGCAAGCATCCGGGCAAGGATCGCCGCCCGCTGCTGGTGGGCGCGCAAACCCTGCGCGACGACCAGCTCGAGCTGATGAAGGAGCTGGGCATCGGCGTGGCCTTTGCGCCCCAGCGCCTGGGTCTGTCGGAAACCGTTCTCAAGGATTACACCCTCGGCACCGAACGCAGCGCCCGCTTTGCCCCGGCCGCCAGCGCCCAGCGCCGCGGCCTGGCGGTGCTGCTGTACGCCGATCCGGCACTCGTCGCACCGGCGCCCTTCGGCGTGATGGCCGCGGCCATCAAACGGCCGCTGGGCGACGACCAGCAACTCAGCCCGCTGGACGCCCTCAAGGCGCTCACCCTGCTGCCGGCCCGCCAGTTGGGCGAAGAGAAGATCAAGGGCAGCATCGCCACCGGCAAGCTGGCCGACTTTGCCATCCTGTCGGCCAATCCGCTCAAAACGGCGCCTGAAAAGCTGGGTGAAATCCGCGTCACGGGCACGATCAAGGAAGGCGTCACCGTGTTTGGCGGCGCCGACGGCGGCGTGCCGATCACCCGCTGTGAGTTGGAAGCCGGGCTGAGGCCGCCAAGCAGGCGCGCTTTGCGGGGGTTCCGCAGGAAGTTGCACCGCCGTGGCGTCGCCCAGGCCGACGCCGGGCAATTAAGCCCCTGCCGTCGATCCGGGTCGCGCAGCCACCCGATCTGGCTCCGAAAGGCGCGGCAGCCGCGGCAAAAACAGATGCAGGCGCAGATTGAGGCGCTCAGCCGCGGCCGAGGGGGCGGTCGAGGCTGTCGGACATCAAACGGGTTGCCTTTTTACAGGTCAGCATGCGGCAGGCTCCGTGCCGAACCAGCCCTGGGTGAGGCATTGCCTCAAGCCGGCGCGGGCCCGGTGAAGAATGACGTGGCAATGGCTCGTCGTGAGTGAAAGGGTGTTGCAGATCTCGTCGGTTTCCAGCCCGAGGAATTCGCGCATCATGAAAACCCGCCCGGTGCGCGCCGGCAGCACTTCGAGGCAGGCCTCGAACACCTCCCAGAACTGGCGCTGCTCCAGCGCCGCGTGCGGGTCGCCCCAGGGCCGCGGGCGGCTGTCGGGGCGCCAGTGCTCGCTGGCCGTGAAGAGCGCATCGAAGGTATCGTCCATGCTCTCGTCGTCCCGCTCCAGGCTGGAAACCTGCACCGTGCGGCCGCGCTCCCGCAGCGCGTCGACGATCTTGTGCCGCAAGATGGTGAACACCCAGGTCTTGAGCGCCGCCCGCCCGGCAAAACGGTCGATGCCGGCCAGCGCCGCTTCGATGGCCTCTTGCACCACGTCCTCGCCGGCCGCGTCGTCCTGCAACTGCAGACGGGCAAACTTGACCATCTGGGGGCGAAAGGCAGAAATCGATTCGGCGGCAGACGTCAAGCGCGAACACCCAGGATGACTCCGGCGTGGCGCAGGGCCTGCAGGTTGTGGTGGCCGAAATCGACAAAAGCCCCATCGGCCGGGCGGCCCAGCTCAAGAGCCAGCTGGGCGATGGCGTCGCGGCCGCTGGCGGCCTTGCCCAACACCTGCAGCAGGCGCGCCGTGGCCGGGCTCAGTTCCATGAAACAGACCTCGTCGTCCCGGTCGCGATACACCAGCATGTTTACAGGTTGCCGCCGCCGCGGCCGAAACGCCGGGCCAATGCGATGCACCGGCCATTCAAAGGCCAGCTGCAGGGCCGCCGGATTCACCACCGGCACACCGGCCAGCAAATCGCCCGCGGCATCGACAGGCGGCAGCGCCACGTCCATCACATCCACCGCCAGCTCGGCCCATTCATAACGGGCCAGGTCCACAAACCAGCGTGGCAGGGGCGCCCGGCAGGCAGATCCAAGGTAATCGACGAACTCCCGCGGGATTTCGCGAAACCACGCGCTGCGGCACGGCCAGTCGCGAAAGAAGGCCCGGCACAGCCGCTTCCAGCGCACTTCGCCAAGGCAGGCGCGGGCCACCGGAAAGCAGCGGTCGAGAAAACCACGCAGGTTGTTGAACAGCAGTTCTTCATAAACCGCCATGCGCCGGGCCGGCACGCCGGCAGGTTTGGGTGCCTGACGGCCAGCCCGGATGCGGCGGCCGAAGGCAATCTGGAAGGCCTGCAGCGTGGGCGCATTCATGCCGCAGCCCTCGTCGCCCCGGCCTGCGCCTGCAGGCGGGCGATCTGCGCGACTTCCAGGCCCAGCTCGGCCAGCGGCGGAAAGTTGAAATCCCGCTCCAGGCAGGTTGGCAGCACGCCGGCCCGGCGATAGGCGGCTTCCAGCAAGTTCCACACATCAATGATCACGCCGGCGCCGTGGGTGTCGATGACGAGGCCGTCCGGCTCGGTGTGATGGCCGGCCACGTGGATGTAGCAGGCGCGATCGAGCGGAAGCTGGTGCAGGAAGCCGAGCGGATCGAAGCCAAAATTGTGGGCATTGACGAGAATGTTGTTCACGTCGAGGTGCAGCAGGCAGTCGGCCTCGTGGACCACCGCGCGGATGAATTCCGCCTCGCTCATCTCGGCGCCCGGCGGGGCCACGTAGGTCGAGGCGTTTTCGATGCCGATGCGCATGCCGAGCACATCCTGCGCCTGGCGGATGCGGGCGGCCGTCCAGCGCACCGCCTCATGGGTGCAGGGCAGCGGCAACAGGTCGTAGAGCTGGCCGGCGTCGTTGCTCCACGACAGGTGCTCGGTGTACAGGCGGATGCCGTGGCTGGCCATGAAGGCGCGGGTCTGTTTGAGCAGATCCACATCAAGAGGCAGCATGCCGCCCAGCGACAGCGACAGGCCGTGGCAGACGAAGGGATAGCGCTCGGTGAAGGCGCGCAGTTGCCGCGCCGAGCGGCCGCCCATGCCGGCCCAGTTCTCGGGCGCCAGCTCGAAGAAACCCACCGCGTCGGGCACGCCGGCTTCGAGTTCCGGCAGCAACTCGCGGCGAAACCCCAGCCCGGCGCCGCGGGGCCATTGTTCAGTCATGTCGCGCGCTCCTGGCGACGGGCGGGCTTGCCCGCCCCGCCGGAATCAGGGGATTACTTTTTGGCGCCACCGCACTTGGCGTCCATTTTTTTGTCGGCGCCGCACTTGGCGTCCGCCTTTTTGCTCCCACAGCGGCCGTCCGCCTTCTTGCCGGCGGCTTTCTTGCCGCTGCCGCATTTGGCCTCACCCATCTTGCCGGGCATTTTGTCGTCCGTGGCCTTGTCGCCCATCGGCTGGGTGTCGGCCTGGGCGAGCTGGTAGCCCGCCGGCAAGGCGGTGGCCGCAAAGGGGTTGTCGCCGGCCTGGGCGGCGGAGCCGAGGGCAAAGGTGGAGGCCAGCACGGCGGTGATCGCAGCAGTTTTTTTCATGAATGTCATCTCCGTTGGGTCAGCATGGGCGCCGTTCCGGATGGAAGGTGCTGACGAATAGTCGTCGACAACCCGGGTTTATTACAGGGCCGGCCAAAAATATTTCAGCGCAGCGCTACCCGGTGGCGCAGCAGGGCGAGACCAACGAGGGCCAGCGCTGCAAAGGCTGCGCCGCAGAAAAAGGTGGCCTGCGAACCGAAGGCATCCCACAACCCGCCGGCCAGCACGCTGGCCACCAGCAGCGCCACGCCGCCCACCAGGTTGAAAACGCCAAAGGCCGTGCCGCGCAGCGTTGCCGGCGCCACATCCGCCACCAGTGCCGCCAGCAGGCCCTGGGTCATGCCCATGTGCAGGCCCCACAGGGCCACGCCGAGCGCCAGGCCGGGGATGCCGCCGACCAGCGCCAGCACCAGGTCGGCCGCCACCAGCACGGCAAAACCCAGCGCCAGCAGGGTGCCGCGATGAACCCGGTCGGCCAGCAAGCCCACCGGGTAGGAGGTCAGCGAATACACCACGTTCATGAGCACCAGCACCGCCGGAATCAGCATCAGCGCCACGCCCAGCTCCTGCGCCCGCAGCACCAGAAAAGCCTCGCTGAAGCGTGCCACCGTGAACACCGCCGACACCCCGACCACCCACCAGTAGGCCGCCGGCAGCTTCGCCAGTTCGGCCCGCGACAGCGGTGCGCGGGGCGTGTCGGCCGCCCGATGGGGGGCGTCGTGCACCGCCAGGACGATCAGCGCAAAGGCGGCGACGGCCGGCAGCACCGCCCACCCGAAAACCCGCCGGATGTCGTCGTCGAACAGCGCCATCAGCCCGATGGCGATGAGCGGCCCCATGAAGGCGCCGGCGGTGTCGAGGGACTGGCGCAGGCCGAAGGCCGCGCCGCGCAAGCCCGGCGGCGCCAGGTCGGCGATGAGGGCGTCCCGCGGGGCGCCGCGGATACCCTTGCCGATGCGGTCCACAAAGCGCGCCGCCACCACCCAGCCAAGGCTGCCCGCCAGCGGAAAGACCGGCTTGGAGCAGGCCGCCAGACCATAGCCGATGGCCGCCAACAGCTTCCTCTTGCCAAGCTTGTCGGACAACGCGCCAGAGAACACCTTGGTGATCGACGCCGTGGCCTCGGCGATGCCTTCGATGAGGCCGACCGCCAGCGTCGAGGCGCCCAGCGCCCCGACCATGTAGAGCGGCAGCAGCGCGTGGATCATCTCGGAGGAAATATCCATCAGCATCGAAACAAAGCCCAGCGCCCAGATGCCGGGCGGCAAACGGGCGCTGGCGGGCGCGTTCGGACGAGGGGGTGTCATACGGAGAATCCACGGGTCATTATTTTTCCAGGCACGCCAATTGCGCTGATTGCTATCGAAATACGAACAATACCCGCAGGCGGGGACTCGGGTTATCCTACGCCGCGCACCGCCCCCGGACAGGCTGGGCGAAAGAATGACATGCCAGGAGTAAACACAAAATGACCGACCAACAGGGTTTGCCGTGGACCGACGCATTTTTGCTCGGCTACGAGGCGATGGACGATACCCACCGGGAATTCGTCGAGATCGTCGACCGCCTGCTGACCTGCGCCGACGCCGACATGGCCGCCTCCATGCGCGCGTTCATCGAGCATGCCGAGGCGCATTTTGGCCAGGAAAAAACGTGGATGGAGGAGACCGACTTTCCGCCCCGCGATTGCCACATCGACGACCATGACGCGGTGATGAATTCGGCCCACCAGGTGGAAGATCTGGTCAAGGCCGGCGACGTGGAAATCGGCCGCGAATTTGCCGGTGAGCTGGCGCGCTGGTTTCCGAGCCACGCCGACTACCTGGATTCGGCGCTGGCGCAGTGGATGGCCAAGAAGAAACTCGGCGGCGTGCCGGTGGTGCTGCGCCGCAATCTCAACGTCGAACGCTGACCCGGTATTGGCCTGCGGCGTTCTTGAGCCGGGTTGATAGCCGTCCCTTTTGCAGCGGCGGCGGCGCGGCAGACTGTGGGGGCGACTTCAGTCGCCCGCGGACTCTGATATGCGGCATGTCGATGATTCAACGCGCCGGGGGCGACTGAAGTCGCCCCTACAAAATCATCCGTGACCATTCCTTGTCGGAACAGCCTCCGGGAGGACTCATCAACCCGGTCATTGAATAGCGACCACACAGCTCAGCCCGGCAGGGTCAGGGTGAATTTTTTGAGCATGGTGGGCGTAATACGTCATGTACCTGGAACGGGGCGTTCCCTCGGACAGACTTATTACGTCCGCTTCGGACGATTCTTGATCAGCCGGGCTGCGGCTCAGCCGACGGCCGCAGCCAGCGGACCAGGGTGGCAAAAAGCACGTCCGGGTCGACCGGCTTGGTGACGAAGTCGTCCATGCCCGCCGCCAGGCAACGGGCGCGATCCTCGGCGAAGACGTTGGCCGTCATCGCCAGAATCGGCACGCGGCGCCCGCCCGGCAACTGGCGGATCAGGCGCGTCGCCTCGAGGCCATCCATGCGCGGCATCTGCATGTCCATCAGGATCAGCGCGTAGTCCTTGCTCCGGGCCATGGCCACAGCCTCGATGCCGTCGGCAGCCGTATCGACGGCCAGGGCGACCTCGCCGAGCAGGTCCACGGCAATCTCGCGGTTGATCTCGTTGTCCTCGACGAGCAGCACGGCAAACCCATTGAAATCACGGCACAGGATGGTTTCCGCCAATTCCGGTGCAGCCGGGGAGGCCGGCCCGGCCGCCGCCTCTCCCTTCTTGAGCCGCGCGGTCAGCCAGAAAGTGCTGCCAACGCCCGGTTCGCTCTCGGCCCCCGTCTCGCCCCCCATCAACCCGGCGAGCTTGCGGGTAATCACCAGGCCCAGGCCGGTGCCGCCGTACTTGCGGGTGGTGTCGGCCTCGGCCTGCTCGAAACTCGAAAACAGCCGGGCCAGCGAATCGCGGGCGATGCCGATGCCGCTATCGACGACATCGAAGCGCAGCAGCACGCTGTCCAACCCGTCTTCTTCCAGGCGAACGCGCAGGGTGACGCCGCCCTCGGCGGTGAACTTGACCGCGTTGGAGGCGTAGTTGAGCAGCGCCTGCCGAAGCCGCGTCGCGTCACCGATCAGGCCCGCCGGCAGCGGGCCGATATCGAGCTTCAGCGCCAGCCCCTTGGCCCGGACGGTGTCTTGCAGCATCGATGCGACACCGCTGACGAGTTCGCCCACATCGAGCTGGACTTCTTCGAGGCGGAGCTTGTCGGCCTCGATCTTCGACAGATCCAGGATGTCGTTGATGATCGACAGCAGGTGCTGCGAGGCATCCTGCAGCCGGTTGAGGTGTTCTGCCTGGCGGGGCGGCAGCCCTTCGCGCCGCAGCAGCTGAACCACGCCGGCGATGGTGCTCATCGGGGTGCGGATTTCGTGGCTCATGCTGGCCAGAAAATCGGATTTGGCGCGGTTGGCCGCCTCGGCTTCGTCCTTGGCCTTGCGCAAGGCCGCGTGGGCGCGCATCAGTTCGCGCTCGGCACGCCGGCGGCCGTTGATTTCGCGGGTCAGCTGCAGGGTTCGGTTGGCCAGCTTGTCGTACATCACCATCACGGTTTCAACCATGGCCCGGGTGGCGCCGGACATCTGTTCGTCGGCAATTTTCTTGGCGGCCTCGATCGACGCGCCGTCGCGCATGGCCAGCACGGCCTTGGCCATGCGCTTGTCGGATTCGATGATGTGCAGGGCCAGCCAGTGGGTGAGAAAGCCCACGATGTCCTCGATCACGTCCTCGATGGACTTTTCGCCCTCCTCGGCCTTCAGCCGCAGCACCTCTTCGACAAAGCCGGCGTGGCCGGCCTGGTGCCCGGTTTCCCATGCGTCACCGGCAAAGGCCTCGTGCCAGACGGCTTCCTCGGTTGCAAAATGAACGACGGCGTAGTTCTTGAGCTGATCAAAAATCTCGTTCAGCAGCGGTGCCTCGCTCTGCTGGGTCAGGTGGCTGACCAGCAGGTTGAGCAGTTCGACCAGCCGCTTGTGCTGGATGTCGATCTCGGCAATCCCTGTCTCGAAATTGGCATTCCAGGGAAAAATTTCGATGGTGTCGATCATTGCTCTCGTTCCACGGCGCCTAAGGGTTGTGGTGTATCACTTGATCAACACGAAGCGCCCCTCGCTGATCCCGGTCAAAAAAACCTGGCGCCGCGTATCGCCTTGGCATCAAAAACGATCTGCTGCAGCCCCTGGTAGGGTCCGTAACGCAGCACCGTTGCCGCATCGTAGGCCGACACGGAACTGTATCCCGGATCTTTCTGGTAGCGCTTGAAATAGGCCTCACGGAACGCCCGAAAACGCGGCGAATCGTCGTCGCGCTTGTAATTCTGGACGATCACCAACCCATCCACCACCTTGCCGCCCAGTTCGCTCAACTGCTCGGTGCCAGCCCATTCGGACGCCGAAATCGGCAGCTTCGGCGCCTGCCTGCGGGATTGCCGGGCCAGCCGCGCCACGTCGATGCCGCCGGCAACAAAGAGCAGGCCGTCCGGCTGCCCCTTCAGCATATTACCCACCACATCGCTGAAATCCACGCAGGGCCACGATTCGTTGGGCATTTCGGCGGCCAGGATCACGCCATGTTGGCCGGCCTGCCCGTTGTCGGAATTGCGGTCGGACAGACCACCGATGAAACCCCCGCACAGCCACGCCCCCTTTCCACTTCTTCCGTCTGTTCAGTCTAAAACCGGGGCAACCCGCGGATTAACGGCAAGAAAACGCGCCACCTTGAGCCCAGCCCCAAAACCGGGGGACCGCGCGTGGGGTGTGAGAAAAATCAAACTCCGTCGCAAGCCTGAATTATTTTCATTTCGCAGCGATACAATCAAAATTGCAATTTTTGGTGAATCATTGTCACACTTGGCCCATGCCCCGCTCAAGGCGGGCAGCCGAACCCGTAGAGGCCATACAACCCGGCGCGGACTTTCTCCATGCACATCCGCTTCATGCCTCTCTTTCGTCCAGGTCGCTGGCGCGCCTCCCTTCACCTGCGGTTGGTGGCACTGGGCCTGGCGCCGCTGCTCGTCGCCTTTCCGCTCATCCTCGGCATCCTGATGTACTTCGGCGGCGAGCGTTTCGACGCCCTGCTCGAGACCAACGCACGCAGCAACCTCGCCAGCGCCCACAACTACATGGAGCAGCTGCGCTCCCAGACCCAGCAGACCATCGAAGAAGTCGTCCGCTCGGAAAGCCTGCCCCGGCAGCTCGCCGCCCACGGCCCAAAGGCGGCCCAGCAAGCCGCCCCCGCCCTCGACCAGATGCTGGCGACCCGCGCCGACGCGGCCCGCCTCGACTTCCTGATCATCGCCACCCAGGACGGAAGGGTCATCGCCTCCAGCGCCGGCCTCGCCCCCGGCAGCACGCTGCCGGCCAGCTTCGCCTACCGACAGGCCAACGCCGGCGTGGCAGCCGTCGAATATGCCCGCTTCGATGCCGACGAACTGGCGGCCCTGTCGCCCCGGCTGGCCGAACGGGCGCTGATCCGGCTCGATCAGGACGGCCCCGACGCCACGCCCAGCGAGAAGCGTGGCCTGCTGATCAATGCCGCGGCCCATTTCCCGCTCACCAACATCCACCCGGACGCAATCCTCATCGGCGGCGTGCTGCTCAACAACAACCTGCCGATGATCGACCGCATACGCGATGTGGTCTTTCCGCTCAACTCCGATTTCGCAGAGCGCGGCGGAACCACGACGATCCTGCTGGACGATGTACGCATCGCCACGACGGTAACCCGGCAGGACAACCAGCGCGCCATTGGCACCCACGCCAGCCCGGAGGTGCGCGAGCAGGTGCTCGACAAGGGCATTCCATGGGCCAAACGCGCCTATGTCGAGGACAGCTGGCAGATCGCCGGCTACGCCCCCCTCATGAACGGCGAGGGCACGCGGGTCGGCATGTTGTACACGGGCTTCCCGGAAGAGCGCTTCCGGCAGGAAAAATGGCTGCTCACCGGCAGCATCGCCGCCCTGCTGGCCCTCGCCATGCTGGCGCTGTCGCTGTCCTTCCTGCGCGGGGCGCGAAACATCACGCGCCGGCTGGCCAACATGGCCGAGACCATGACCGCCATCCACCTGGGCGACGGCCAGGCCCGCACACGACTCGACGACGAAACCGACGAGATCGCCCAGCTTGCCCGGCACTTCAACGAGCTCCTCGACACCCTGAGCGCCCAGAAGCGCGCCCGGCTACAGGCCCAGAAAGTGATCGAGGAAGAAGCCTCGCGCCGGCGCGCGCAGTTTGAAATGGACCGTGACGGCATCGTTGTCCTTGCCGATGACGGCAGCGTCTTCGAGGCCAACCCGCAGTTTGCGGCGATGCTGGGCTACACAACCAAAGAGATGACCCGGCTCCATGTCTGGGACTGGGAATCCCGGTTCACCAAGGAGCAATTGCTGGCCATGGTGCGCACCACGCGGCCGCAAGGCGGCGAGTTCGAAACAGTCCATAAGCGCAAGGACGGCAGCACCTACCCGGCCGAGGTCAAGTCGAGCCGCGTTGAATGGGGCGGCAGGATCTACGTCATGTGCCTTGCCCGCGACATCACCGAACGCAAGCAGCTCGACAGCGAACTGGCGCAGCACCGCCACCACCTGGCCGAGCTTGTCGAGCAGCGCACCCTTCCAGCTGGCCGCGGCCCGCGACGAGGCCGAAAGCGCCAACCGCGCCAAGAGCGCCTTCCTGGCCAACATGAGCCACGAAATCCGCACCCCGATGAACGCCATCATCGGCCTGTCACACCTGCTCAACCGGGAAATCCGGGAGCCACGGCAACTCGACCGCGTCACCAAGATCAGCGGCGCGGCGCGGCACCTGCTGCGCATCATCAACGACATCCTCGACCTGTCGAAGATCGAGGCGGACAAGATCACCATCGAATCCATCGACTTTCCGCTGCGCGAAACCCTCGACAAAGCCGCCGGCCTGCTCCGCGAGAGCGCCCGCCAGAAGGGCCTCACGCTCACCGTCGCCATCGATCCGGAACTGCCGGCCATGCTGCGCGGCGACCCGGTGCGCATCGAGCAGGTGATGGTCAACTTCCTGTCCAACGCGATCAAGTTTTCCGAGCGCGGCCAGGTCAGCCTGCGCGCACGCCGGCTCCCCTCCAGCGACGCCAGCGCCGTGGGCCTGCACCTGGAAGTCGAAGACCAGGGTATCGGCCTGAACGAAAACCAGCAGGCCTCGCTGTTCAAGGCCTTCGAGCAGGCCGACAACTCGACCACCCGCAAATATGGTGGCACGGGCCTCGGCCTCGCCATCAGCCAGCGCCTGACCGAACTCATGGGTGGCGAAATCGGCGTGACCAGCACGCCCGGCGCAGGCAGCACCTTCTGGATCAGGCTGCGACTGGGCACCGGCCAGGCTCCCGCCAGCGACGACGCCCCCTGCCCAACCCGAAACACCGGCGCGGATGCGGCCGACACCCCGGCGATCACCCCCGAACAACTGCTTGCCGCCTGCACCGGCCGTCGCGTGCTGCTGGCCGAGGACAATCCGCTCAACCAGGAAATCACCCACGAACTGCTCACGGACGCCGGCCTCGAAGTGGAACTCGCCCAGGATGGCCGCGAAGCCGTGGAGAAGGCGCGCTACGGCCACTTCGACCTGATCCTGATGGATCTCAGCATGCCGGTCATGGGCGGCCTGGAAGCCAGCACGGCCATCCGCGGCCAGCCTGGCGTCGGCGCGGTGCCCATTGTGGCCATGACCGCCAACGCCTTCAACGAAGACCGCAAGCGCTGCCTGGCCGCCGGCATGAACGACCACGTGGCCAAGCCGGTCGACCCGGACGTGCTCTACCAGGCCCTGCTGCGCTGGCTGCCGGCGCCCGGCCGCCCCCGGAAGCGGCGCGACGCCCGAAGCCGCCCGTGACACACCGGCCGCCACCCTGCCCGACATCGCCGGGCTCAGCATCGCCGACGGACTTCGCGGCATGCTCGGCAACCTGGAGCGCTACCGGCGTGTCATCGGCATGTTCGCCAAAACCCACCGCAACAATCCTGCACACCTGCGCCAATATCTGGCCGACGGCCGGGACGACGAGGCCAGACACCTCATCCACGCCCTGCGCGACAGCGCTGCCTCGATCGGCGCGCTGGCGGTCACCCACAGCGCCAGCACGCTCGAAGCCGCACTCCACGACGGCCAGACGAATGCACAGCTACAGCCGCTGATCGACGAACTCGAGGCCGTGCTCGGGGTGGCCATTCAGGGCATCGCGCAGACACAGCAGCAGCCGGGCAGCCCCCCGCCGCCCCATGACACAAAGGGCGCGAGCCTGGAAGAAGTCCGGCGCTTCGTGGCCGAACTGGGCGTACTGCTGGCAGAAGACGACATCCTGAGCGTCAAGCGCTGGCGCAGCCAGGGCGCGTTGCTGGAAGCCCTGCAGCCCGACGAGGCGCGGCAGATCGGCGAGGCGATCGACAACTTCGAGTTCGAACTGGCCCACCAACGCCTCAACGCCTACATCGCTCACCACCTGCAAGACCCCGCCTGAGCCCGGCGGGCTCAGAGCGTGATGTCGAGACTCGAAGTGGCTTCCTGCAGGCTGGCCAGCGCCGCGGCAAAATCAAAGCTGCGCACCGCATCGGCGATAACCGGGAAACGATGGCCGAGGCCGGCCCGGAGCAGGCCTTCGCTGGCCTCCAGCGTCTGGCTGCTGGCAAAGTCATCGTCGGCAAGCTGAGCGGCCAGGCGCGCGCACACCGCCTGCAAGGCCTGACGATCAACCGCGACGGGGGTACTTTCGGCGGGAGCGGCCGGCATTCTGTCCACCATCGCGTCGATCAGCGCCGTCAGCCGCCTGGCAAGCTCGGCCAGCATGGGTTCCAGCGTCACGCTGCTGGCGCGGCGGCGAATGGCCTTTTCAAATTGCACCGCCAGCTCGCTCAGTTCATAGGCCCCGATCTGCGCCGCAACACCTTTCAGGGTGTGCACCAGCCGTTCGGCGGATGTCCAGTCACCTTCGGCGAGGGCGCTGGCCATGTGGGCAGGCAGATCCCGCTGCCCCGCCACGAACTTTCCGATCAGGGCAAGATAAAGCGCCTCCCGCCCGAGGGAATTGCGCACGCCGGAAACCGTGTCGAGCCCCGCGATGGTGCTCATCGCCAGCACTTCGGGCAGATCCGGCGCGGGTTCGATGAACACCGGGACAGGCGCCAATCCAGCCTCACGCGGCTTGATCCAGTGCAAGAGCGTACCCCACAGGGCTGCCGGCTGGATCGGCTTGGCCACGTGGTCCTGCATGCCGGCGGCCAGGCAGCGTTCCCGGTCACCGGCCATCGCGTTGGCGGTCATCGCCACCACGGGCAGGCGATCGAAGCGGGGCTGCCGGCGAATTTCCGCGGTGGCGGTCAGGCCGTCCATGACCGGCATCTGCATGTCCATCAGCACCAGGTCGTAATCCGCCTCGGCAAGTTTTTCCAGTGCAATGGCGCCGTTCTCGGCCACCTCGACCACCAGGCCGGCCTGGCAAAGCATTTCGGTTGCCACCTGCTGGTTGAGGTCGTTGTCCTCGACCAGCAGGATGCGGGCCCCGGCGATGCTCCCCAGCTCGGGCGTCGGCGCCACCAGGGTCGCCTTGTCCGGCGCCCCGCCAACCCGCCCGATATCCGCCTCGCCCAGCAGGCGAACCACGGTATCGAAAATCAGCG
Organism: Zoogloea sp.; assembly: GCA_016720685.1. GTDB lineage: Bacteria > Pseudomonadota > Gammaproteobacteria > Burkholderiales > Rhodocyclaceae > Zoogloea. The sequence goes on along the minus strand of JADKKC010000024.1, from coordinate 41,059 downwards.
ACGCGGTAACAGGCTTCATCAACACATCCCGAATCCCCATCCGCTCGGCCGAGCTGAGCAGCTCGTCGCGCCCGTAAGCCGTCACCATCACCAGCTGTGGTGGATGCACGAGGCCCAGTTCGTGGATGTCGGCGGCCGTCGAAATGCCGTCCCGCCCGGGCATCTGCCAGTCGAGGAAAACCACCGCGTAGGGCGCATCGGCGATTTCCGCGCGGGTGAGCTCCTCCAGCGCAGCCGCGCCGGACTCGACCGCGCAGACTGAAAAACTCATCCGCCTGAGCATCTCGCCGAGCACGTCGCGGGCATGGATGTTGTCATCCACCACCAGCATGCGCCGGCCAAGCAGCTCGGCCTGCGGAACAAAGCGCCGCGATGGAGCTTCGCCCCGGCGCAGCCGCGCCGTGAACCAGAAAGTCGAGCCGACGCCGACGATGCTATCCACACCCACCTCGCCGCCCATCAGTTCGGCCAGGCGCTTCGAGATCACCAGCCCGAGGCCGGTGCCGCCGTACTTGCGGGTTGTCGAGGTGTCGGCCTGCTCGAAGCTGCGGAACAGGCGGCCGCGCTGATCCTCGGCGATGCCGATTCCGGTATCGCTCACCGCGAAGCGCAGCATGACTTCGCCGTTGACCGTGCCCACCACGCCGACGCGGATCATGACTTCGCCGCTGGCAGTGAACTTGACCGCATTGTTGGCGAAGTTGATCAGCACCTGACCGAGACGTAAAGGATCGCCGACCAGTGTATTGGGCACGTCGCTGGCCACATCGACGATCAGCTCCAGCCCCTTGGCGGCGGTCTTCTCGGCCACCAGCCCGGTTACGTTGTCGAGCACCCGTTCCAGCTCGAAGGCGATGTGCTCCACGACCATCTTGCCGGCCTCGATCTTCGAGATGTCGAGAATGTCGTTGATGATGCCCAGCAGATGCTGGCTCGCGCTCTGGATTTTTTCCAGGTAATCGCGCTGGCGCTCGTTCAGCTCGGTGCGCAGGGTCAGGTAAGCCATGCCGACGATGGCGTTCATCGGCGTGCGGATTTCGTGACTCATGTTGGCCAGAAAATCGGACTTCACGCGTACGGCGTCTTCGGCCAACTCCCGTGCCTTGGCCATCTCGGCACTGGCCGCATGCTCGACGGAAATGTCCTCGACGACGCACGCCATGCCCTTGTCCGGGTTGGCCAGGTCGATGGCCCGCGCCGACACCCGGGCCCACAACAGGCTGCCATCCTTGCGTTTCAGCTCCAGATCCTCGCTGAAGATTCCGCCGTGGGGCACCAGGCTGGCCAGCTTCTCGCCCACAGTCAGCCAGTCTTCCTCGCGAGCGTACCCGTGTCGCGTCGGCATGCCGATCTGCTCGCCGCTGGCGTAGCCCAGCATCTCGTCCAGGCGGCGGTTGTTGCGCTCGATGCCCCGCCCTTTGGTCAGCATGATGCCGACGCTGGCCGAATCGAACAGGGCCTGTTCCTCCTCCATCGCAGCCGCCAGATCCGCCGTGCGCAGCGCGACTTCCTGCTCCAGGTGCTCCCGGTAGCGCGCCCTGTCCAGCTCGGCCTGGCGGCGCTCGGTGATGTCGCGGGAGAGCACGATGAAACGCGACCGCTCGCCCGCCGTAACACGCTGCCGCGTCACCGAAAGCTCGAACCAGTGCTCCAGGCCGGCAATGTCGATCCGGATCACGCGGCCGTAGTCGTTGCCCGCGACTTCTGCCGCAGCCAGCGCATCGCAGACGGTCTGCGCCGCTTCCGGCGCAAGCACGTCGCGAACGCTGCGGCCCACCAGCGACGACTCCGGTGCCGCCAGCAGATCGTGGCGGGTGGCACGCACGGCCAGATAACGGCCCTCCACATCGAATTCAAAAAACAGGTCGGGCAGCGCCTCGAGCGTGGCGACCAGGCGGTCGCGCACCTCCTCGACATCACGCCTGGCCGCCTCGACGGTGTCCAGGGCCCGCTGCAGCGCCTCCGTCTTGGCACTCACGCGGCGACGCAGGCTGCGGTTCCAGCCCACCAGCCCGAGCACCACGGCCAGCATCAGGAACACGCCGTAAGCGACATAGCGCAAGGCCGGCCCTGCCGCCGCGGTCAGCGGGGCGCCGAACCACTTGTCGTCGATGGCCGCCAGCTCTGCGGGCGTGATGCGGGCAAAACCGTCGGCGACGACGCGCTGCAGCTCGCTGTTGCCCTTGGCCACGGCCCACTGGAAATGGCTGGTGTACATCGGCGCGGTACGCCGAAAATCGGTCAGGCCGGACTGTTGGAGAAAGTAGTCCGCCGGCCGCTGGTTCATGCAGAACACACGCACCTCCTGATTGGCCGCGGCGCTGATCAGGCTTGCGTAACCGGGATAGAAGCGAAAGTTGTCCGACCCCTCGGCACGGAGCTTTTCAATGCAGATATCCCCGCGCTTCACGCCGATCACGAAGCCCTTGCTCGAGGGGGCGTCCACGATGCCCGAGATGCTGTTATGAAAGAACAGCATGACGGGCAGGTCGGCGTAGGGCGCGGAGAAGTCGTAGATCTTTTCGCGGGCCGGCGAGCGCGAGATCGTGTCGATCACATCGGCCCCGCCGCTGCCCATGACTTCCTGGGCCTTGCCCCAGTCCATGCCCCGCAGATCCACCGCGATGCCGGTTCGCGCCTGCCACAGCATCCACCTGTCCCGGAGGATGCCCTGCAGCTCGCCGTTGGCGTCGCGCATGGAATACGGCGGAAAGTCGTCGTCGAACACGACGCTGATCGTGCGCGGCGGCGGAGGGGCTGGCGTATCGGCGGCGAGAATCTCGCCACCGAAAACACTCCAGACCAGCACCATGCCGAGAAGACGGAACAGGATCGTGTCAGCCATGACGACCTTCCATTAGTCGGGCGCCGGCCATTCAGCCACCGCCGCATTGAGGGTCTGGATGGCCTGGTCGAAATCGAAATCCTCGATCTGCCGGGCCACGTTTGCCGCCCGTGGCCCGAGCGCGGCATTGAACAGCGCCGCATTCCGACGGAAAAGGGCTCCGCTGTTCAAATCATAATCGGCAAGCAGTGCGCCGAGTTCAGCGGCCAGCCTGCGCGCCTGGCGCAAGTCGATGGCCTGCGCCGCAGCGTGCTCGCGGGGGGATTCCTCCACCGGCAGGGCGTTGCGCAGCGCAGCACACAGCGTAGTGTATTCGCCCAGCAGGCCCCGCGCACGTCTGAGCTGCGCGGCGGAGGGCGTCGCCCCATCGCCGCCTTTCAGCTCGCTCTCCAGCACCGCGGCGGCATTCATCAGCCCCATGGCACCCACCGTGCCGGCCGTGCCCTTCAAGGTATGTACGACACGCAGGGCCGTGGGAATGTCAGCGCCCTCAAGCGCTGCCACCAAACCGGCTGGCATGCCGCTGTCGATGAACTGCCTCAGGATGCGCACATAAGCGCCCAGCCGGCCCCGCGTAACCGTAAGACCGGCAGCCACGGAAAGCCCGGCAATGGCGCCCAGCCGTTGTCGCAATGCCTCGTCGTCCGCCGCATCCGGAACGGCCTCGTCTGCCGGATCTGCGCTGCCGGCCACAGGCGCTTGCGCGTTGACCACAGGCGCCCGCGCCGGCAGCCATTGCAGCAGGCTGCGGTAAAGCGTTTCGGGCACCACCGGCTTGGCCACGTGGTCGTTCATGCCGGCCTCGTGGCAGCGCTGCCGGTCCTCGTCGAAGGCGTTGGCGGTCATGGCCAGAATGGGGGTGGCGGCATGGCGGGGCATGGCACGAATCAGCCGCGAGGCCGCCAGACCGTCCACCACCGGCATCTGGATATCCATCAGGATCAAGTCATAAGCCGACTCGCGGGCCTTGTCCACGGCCACCTGGCCATCCTCGGCCACATCCACGTCGATCCCCACATCGGTGAGCAGATCCCGCGCGACTTCCTGATTGATGGCGTTGTCCTCGACCAGCAGCACCCGCGCGCCACCGCGGCGGCGCAGCGCGGCTTCGGCCTCGCCGGTAACAAGGAGGTGGTTCGTCATGTGCCGACCAGCCAGAGTGTTTTGCACGGCGTCGCACAGCAGCGACGGCGACAGCGGCTTGGCCAGCACATCGAAATAACCGGTGGCGGCAAGGGTGTCCTGGGGCAGGGCTTCCGGGTAAGACGTGACCAGCAGGCTTGCGGGACGGCGCGACAGCGGCAGGGCAACCAGCCGCCGGCCGACCTCGATGCCGTCCATGCCGGGCATCTGCCAATCGACCAGCAGCAGGGTGTAAGGCTTGCCCGCGGCATCGGCCTCGGCGACCTGCGCCAGAGCCGTCGGGCCGTCGGCCACCGCATCCACCTCCATGTGGAGCCTGGAGAGCATATCCACCAGCGAATCCCGCGCATCGGACAGATCATCCACCACCAGCGCACGGCGCCCGCGGGTTTCGATGTCGGGCCGGGGCGGGCTGACGCCCGCGCGGCTGTAAGAGAACGGCAGCTCGACCCAGAAGGTGCTGCCTTCGCCTATCTGGCTATCGACGCCGATCCGTCCGCCCATCAAATCGGCCAGGCGTCGCGAGATGGCCAGGCCAAGCCCAGTGCCGCCGAACTTGCGGGTGATCGATGCGTCGGCCTGCCTGAAGCTCTGGAACAACTGGCCCTGCTGCTCCGGCGTCAGGCCGATGCCGGTGTCGCGAACCTCGAAGCGGACCACCAGCAGGTCGTCCTCGGCGCGCACCACGAAGGCGCGCAGCGTGATGTTGCCGCGCTCGGTGAACTTGACGGCATTGCCGGCAAAGTTGAGCAGGATCTGCTGCAGGCGCAAGCCGTCGCCGTGAAGCATGGCCGGGATGCCGCGCATGTCGACCACCAGCTCGACCTGCCTGGCCTCGGCCTTGTCGCGGATCAGGGTGACGACGTTGCCGACCACACGCTCGACTTCGAAGTCGGTGAATTCCAGCTCCAGCTTGCCGGCCTCGATCTTCGACAGATCGAGGACGTCGTTGATGAGGCTGAGCAGGTGGTGGGCGGCGGCGGCGATCTTGGCCAGCCGGTCGGCGTGGCGCACATCGGCGATCTCGCGGCTGAGCAGGTGGGTGAGGCCGACGATGGCGTTCATCGGGGTGCGGATCTCGTGACTCATGTTGGCCAGAAACTCGCTCTTGCTGCGGCTGGCCGCCTCGGCCGCCTCCATCGCGACGATCACTTCGGCGCTGCGCTCGGCCACCAGTTGCTCGAGGTGGTCCTGGTGGCGCGCCAGCTCTTCGCCGATGCGTTTTTGCTCGGTGATGTCGTCCTTGATGGCAACGTAATGGGTGATGCTGCCGTCGGGCTGGCGCAGCGGCGAGATGCTCACGGCCTCGGTGCGCTCCTGGCCGGACCGCGTGCGGTTCACCAGCTCGCCGCGCCAGACGCGGCCGGCGGTGAGCTCGGCCCACATGGTCGTGTAGGTTTCAGCCGGCGTCTTGCCCGACTTGAGCATGCGGGGATTGCTGCCGATGACCTCCTCGCGGGTGTAGCCGCTTTGCTGCACGAAGGCATCGTTCACGTATTCGATACGGCCGCTCAGATCGGTAATGACCACCGAGGTCGGTGTTTGCTCGACCACCAGCGAGAGCTTGCGCAGCGCGCCCTGCGCGGCCTCACGGGCCCGGGCGGTGCGGCGAAAGGCGAGCACCGCCTCGGCCATGCCGCGAAGCACACTGCGCGGACTCGCACCGATGGCTTCGACCAGTGGCATCGAAGGTGGGTCGACATTACCGTCGGCGAGAGACTGCAACGCGGAGGTGATGCTGGAAAGACGCCGCGCCGTCCAGGCCACGAACGCGAACCAGCAGGCCATCAGCGTCGCCACCAGCACGCCGCCGATCACCGCGATGCGCACAGCGTGCTGCTCGAAGAGCCGGGCCTGGCTTTCGCCCCGCGTGGCGGCAGCGGTGGAAACGGCTGCAGCAATGGCATGGGTGTGCTCGGTGAGGGCCACGTAACTGCTGGCGGCCTGGTAGGCATGCCGCATGCCGCCCCGCGGATCAATGGCGGCAAGGTCGGTGGCCGAGATGATGAAGTTGCGATAGGCCTCGAAATCGGCCATGACCGCGGAGCCCTGCCCGCCCTCGTCAACCGCGGCCTGCAGCGCCGGCATGTCCTCGGCCAGCCGGGCAAGGCGGTTGACCACCTCGGTATGCACCCGGTAAACCTCGCCCTCGTCCAGCTTGCCGGTGGCCGCCTGTTCAAGCGTCGTCGTGACCCGCCGCTGAACGGCGGCGATTTCCTGGTTAAAACGGGTAGCCAGCCCGATCCGCGCCATTTCATCAACCTGCAACAGGTTGGCCTGGCGGTGTGCCTGACGCAGGCTTTGCAGCGAACCCAGGTTGAGCATGCCCGCAAGCACCACGACTATCGCCACCGGAACAAAGAAAATCAGTTGAAAACGCAGCAGGCGGGGCGGGTTTTTCGTCATCCGGGCTGCGGCCTTCAGCGCAGGAGTTCAGGCCATTGGGCCGGCGCGACGCTGGCCACGTATTCGAAACCGGCGTTGCCCAAGGGGCGAAACACCACCAGCGTGGCCTCCCGCGGGAAATAGCCGATGAGGTCCATCAGGTTGGGGGCGTGGGCCACCAGCATCCGGTTACTGCCCGGCGGCACCGGCGCCGACAGCAGCTGCCGGGTATTGGCGATGATCGGCGCCTTCTGCACGTCGGTCAGGTTGGCCGTGTACGCCAGGTTCACGTCGGAGATCGCGGCCTGCCCGGGAAAGGCGATGGCGACCGTATCGCGGACACGGCACATCGGGCTGATGCGGATCTCCGCAACCGGAATGCGGGCCTTGCGGATCGCCTCGCCGACACGCGCGGCAACCTGCCGCCCCTCTTCGGTGAGCGGACGCTGGGTCGCACAGTCGTTGAGGTCGACGCTCGGCACCCGGTCGGCGCGGGTGTTATCGGTGTGGCCGTGGCGCAGGTAAAGAACGAAGCCCCCGCCGCGCAGGCTCTGGAGCGTTTGCTGCGTGGCGGGAACCTCGACAAAACGCGCAGGCGGACGTATCGCCGGATCGGCTGCCGCAGCCGGCAGGGCTGCGCATGACAGCCCGCAGGTGAGCACAGCGAGCCACAGGAGGAGGTTTTTGCCATCACATGGCCTCATGCGCTTCCGGGTCAGGGTCGGCAAAACGCTGCGCGATGTCGGCAAACTGCTCCAGGCAGGCCTGGAAGGCATCGACCACATCAGGGTCGAAATGCTTGCCGCGCCCTTCGTTGATGATCCGCGTGGTTTCATCGATATCGAACGCCGGCTTGTAAACACGGCGGGTCATCAGCGCATCGAAAACATCCGCCAGCGCCATCAGGCGCGCCGAAACGGGAATCGCATCGCCGGCCAGCCCCACCGGGTAGCCGCTGCCGTCCCATTTTTCGTGGTGGCCCGCGGCGATTTCCTTGGCCACTTCGAGAAAATCAAAGGCTTTCACGGCACGTTCGGCGGCCTCGGCATCGGCACAGGCCGCAATCGCCTGCGCCATGGCCTTGTTGATGGCGTCAGCGCCGATCATGGCGTGGGATTTCATGATCTCGAACTCTTCGGGCGTCAGGCGGCCGGGCTTGAGCAAAATGCTGTCCGGCACGCCAACCTTGCCCACGTCGTGAAGCGGTGCCGCCTTGACGATGCGGCCGAGGTGCTCACCGGCCAGCGCGTCGCGAAAGCGGTCGTGGTTTTCAAGGTGACGGGCGAGGAGCTCGACGTAAGTCTGGGTGCGCACGATGTGCAGACCGGTTTCGTTGTCCCTGGCCTCGGAGAGGCAGGCCAGCGCCCGCACGCTCAAATCCTGGATCAGCAGGTTCTCGCTCATCCGCCGTGCCACCTCGCTTTCGAGCCACTCGTTCTCGACCGCCAGGCGGTCGCGGGCGTGCTTGAGTTCGAGGTGGGTGCGCACCCGGGCCAGCACGATGGCGGGGTTGATCGGCTTGGTGATGTAATCGACCGCGCCCAGTTCGAGTCCGTGCTCCTCGCTTTCGGCGTCATGCATGGCGGTGACGAAGATCACCGGAATATTGGACGTGGCGGCGTCGCCATGAAGGTGCTGCATCACGGCATAACCGTCCATCTCGGGCATCATCACGTCGAGCAGGATCAGGTCGGGGCGCGGCTGCAGGCTCGCCGCCCGCAACGCCCGCTCGCCAGAGTTGGCCGCCCGCACCCGGTAATGGGGTTGCAGCAGTTCACCGAGAATCGTGAGGTTTTGCGGCGTGTCGTCAACGATCAGAATCGTCTGTTTCTGGGCGCTGGGCACCCGCACGTCGCGGCTTGATGCAATGGTCATTACCGAACACCTCAAACGGGTAAACCGGCTGTTGGTTAAACGGGCAACGGCCGGAAAAATCTGCTGCAACCACCTGCGCCCGCCGATCGGACGCTCTCGAGCTCAGCATCGTAAACGGCAGCCCCCCGTCTGGCTTTAGTTTTGACGGCGGATACGACTGCCACCCTGACTACCACCCTGCAAACAGCCTCTTGCGCACTTTCCGCCAGGCTTCGTCGCACCCAGCCGGGGTGACATGGCCATGGAACCAATCGCCCCCTTAGCACTCACAGGCAGGGAGTGCTAATATTCTGGCCAAGGAGGTTGTTACTGATGTCCCATACCTTGTCGTTCCCCGTTCCGTCCGCGGTTGGCAGCCTGGATCAATACATCCAGAGCGTGAATCGCGTTCCCCTGCTGACCGAGAAGGAAGAATCCGACCTCGCCCACAGCTTCCGGGAAAACGAGGATCTCGACGCCGCACGCAAGCTGGTCATGTCCCACCTGCGGCTGGTGGTCGCCATTGCACGCGGCTACCTCGGCTACGGCCTGCCCCACGCCGACCTCATCCAGGAAGGCAACGTCGGCCTCATGAAGGCCGTCAAGCGCTTCGATCCGGATCGCGGCGTGCGCTTGGTGTCGTTTGCCATTCACTGGATCAAGGCCGAAATCCATGAATATATCGTCAAAAACTGGCGGCTGGTAAAGATCGCCACGACCAAGGCCCAGCGCAAGCTGTTCTTCAACCTGCGCAGCATGAAAAGCAGCAGCAACGCCCTGCAGGGTGACGACGTACTGGCCGTAGCGCAGCAACTGGGCGTCAAGCCCGAAGAAGTGCGCGAAATGGAAACCCGCCTGTCGGGCCAGGAAGTCGCACTCGAAGCCGGCCCCGACGATGACGAGGAGCGTTTCGCCCCCATCGCCTACCTGGCCGATCCGCATGCCGAGCCGTCCGAAGTGCTGGCCCAGCGGCAATCCGCCCGCCTCCAGGACGAAGGCCTGCACCAGGCACTGGCCATGCTGGACGAACGCAGCCGTGCCATCGTCCAGCGCCGCTGGCTCACCGAAGGCGACAGCGCAACCCTGCACGAACTGGCCGCCGAATACGGCGTCTCCGCCGAACGCATCCGCCAGATCGAAGCCAAGGCCATGCAAAAAATGCGCAGCCAGCTCGCCGCCCTCGCCTGATCGACGGCAGCACACCAGCATAAAAAGGGCAACCCTCGGGTTGCCCTTTCGGTTTCCGGTAGCCTTTATTTTCCGGCGAGCAGCTTCCGGATATCCGCCGCGATCAACTCGGGCTTCTCGGCGTGCTTCACATACAGGCGCAAATGCCCCTGCGGGTCGAAAACGTAGGTGCCGGTGGAGTGATCCACCGTGTAGGCCTTGCTGTTCACGTCCCCCTGCTTCTGGTAGAACACCTTGAAATCCGTTGCCACCGCCCGGGTCGTGGGCAGGTCGCCGTATAGCCCGACGAAACGCGCGTCGAAGGCAGGCACATACTCGGCCAGCAAGGTCTGGGTATCACGCTCCGGATCGACGGTCATGAACAGCACCTGAACCTTGTCTGCATCCGGCCCGAGCTGGCGCATCACCTCGGCCATGCCCGACAGATTGGTCGGGCATACGTCAGGGCACTGAACGTAACCAAAGAACAGGGTCACCACCTTGCCCCGATAGTCGGCAAGGCTGCGCGGCTGGCCATGGTGATCGAGCAGTTTGAAATTCTGCCCGTAATTTGCGCCGGTGATGTCGGTGTTGACGAATCCCGCCGTGCCTTCCCCGGGCAGAGAGCAGGCTCCGAGCAGCCCAAGGGCCAAGCCCGCCACGATAGTGCGCCGCAACATCGAAATCATTTGAAACCTCTTTGAATTTCAAAAACTTGCTCGCCTTTTAAGTGCACTGCGCAAATAAAATATAATGCTACACTTATCAACATTATTGATCTGCGTCAAAAAGTCGCAGACGAGGCCTGGAGGAGACGCCATGGCTGCAACAACAGAGGCGGAGGGCGCGCAACACCACGTTGCGCGCCCCAACCGCACCCCGACAGCTTGCCGCGTCCATGTTCGCGGTGTGCTACGCCGCATCCGAACAGATTCCCCCCGGATGCTATCGCCTGATAGCCGTCAGCCCGCATGCTGGCGCCGCTGGTCACGTCACGCGCCGGGCGGCTCGTCGATTCGATTTCAATCTGCAATCCATCCCGAACAGCCGGCTTCGCACCTGAAGCCGATCTTCCCACGAAGATAAGAGGACGAGCCTTGACGACACTCAACCCCCGCGCCCGCGGCCTCTACCGGTTTTTTGCAGGGCTGGGCCTCACCCTTGCCGCGGGTACGGCCCTCGCCGACTACACCTGGAATTTCCCGAAGCCCGTCACACCCATCGGCCGCGACACGCTGTCGATGCACAACCAGTTCATGATCATCATCACCGTGCTGTTCGTGGTGGTGTTTGCAATCATGATTTATTCGATGCTCAAGCACCGCAAGAGCGTCGGCGCCCAGCCGGCCAGCTTCAGCGGCCCCAGAAACGCGCTCCAGTGGTTCTGGGTGCTGGTGCCGTTCGCGATCCTGCTCTTCATCGACTTCGTGCTGATGGGCATCCCGGCCTTCCACGCGGTAATCGACATGGAAGACACCCGCACCCGGGCCGACATGGTGCTGAAGGTCACCGGCCTGCAGTGGAAATGGCAGTACGAATACCCCGATTCCGGCATCAAGTTCGTCAGCACCCTGACCACCCCCCGCGCACAGATCGAGGGCACCGAGGCCAAGGGCGAGAACTACCTGCTCGAAGTGGATAACGAAGTGGTGCTGCCGATTGGCAAGAAGGTGCGCATCCTGCTCACCTCCACCGACGTGATCCATACCTGGTGGGTGCCGCAGTTCGGCGTCAAGCGCGACGCGATTCCCGGCTTTCTGCGCGAAACCTGGGTGCGCATCGAGGAGCCCGGCGTCTATCGCGGCCAGTGCGCCGAACTGTGCGGCAAGGATCACGGCTTCATGCCGGTGGTGGTGCGGGCCGTACCCGAAGCCGAATACGCCGCCTGGGTCGACAAGAAGAAAACAGAAATGGCCGCCGCAGCCGCCGGCAGCGACAAGGCCTGGACCAAGGACGAGCTGATGGCCGCCGGCAAAGCCGCCTACGACAAGAACTGCGCCGCCTGCCACCAGGCTGAAGGCCAGGGCATTCCGCCGGCCTTCCCGGCACTGGCCGGCAGCAAGATCGTCAATGGCCCGCTGCTCTCGCCCGACGGCAAGCTCATCCCCGACAGCCACGTCGATCGCGTGATGAACGGCAAGGCCGGCACCGCCATGCAATCCTTCAAGGCCACGCTTTCGGATGCTGATCTGGCCGCCATCATCACCTTCGAGCGCAACAGTTTTGGCAACAAAAAGGGCGACATGATCCAGCCCGCCCAGATCAAGGCCCTGAGATGAGCGCCCCCAACGCTTTCGTGTCACGCAAGCTCCCCCGAGGGGATCAGGAAAACTCGGGAGCGACCCTTTATTTTCCTGAGAGGAATCCAGGATGAACACTGCCACCCACGCCCTCGATCCCCATGGCGCTCACGCCGCCGCCCCCACCGGAATCCTGCGCTGGCTCACCACCACGAACCACAAGGATATCGGCACGATGTACATGACCTTCTCGCTGCTGATGTTCTTTGTCGGCGGCGCGATGATCCTGGCGGTACGGGCCGAACTCTTCCAGCCCGGCCTGCAGCTCATGAAGCCGGAGTTCTTCAACCAGCTGATCGGCGTACATGCGCTGGTGATGATCTTCGCGGCGCTCATGCCGGCCGCCACCGGCTTTGCCAACTGGATGATCCCTTTGATGATCGGTGCGCCCGACATGGCCCTGCCGCGCCTCAACAACTGGGGCTTCTGGCTGCTGCCACCGGCCGCCATCCTCCTCACCCTGCCCTTCGTGCTGGCCCTGTTCGGCATTGGCGACGGGGCCGTGGCCACGGGCTGGACGCTCTATGCGCCGCTTTCGGTGCAGGGCGGCATCGGCGTGGATTTCGCCATCTTCGCGATCCACATCCTCGGCGTCAGCTCCATCATGGGCTCGATCAACATCATCGCCACCATCCTCAACATGCGCGCCCCGGGCATGACGCTGATGCAGATGCCGCTCTTCTGCTGGGGCTGGCTGGTCACCGCGGTGCTGCTGATCATCACCCTGCCGGTGCTCGCCGGCGGCGTGACCATGCTGCTCACCGACCGTCATTTCGGCACCCACTTCTTCGACGCGGCCGGCGGCGGCGATCCGATCCTCTTTCAGCACCTGTTCTGGTTCTTCGGCCACCCGGAGGTCTACATCCTGCTGCTGCCGGTGTGGGGCCTGATGCCCCACGTGCTGTCCACCTTCACCCGCAAGCCCACCTACGGCCACACGGCCCAGGTGTGGTCCTTCATCGCCATCGGCGTACTTGGCCTGGTTGTATGGGCCCACCACTTCCTGACGGCCGGCCTGCCGGTGCCGGCGCTGCTGTATTTCATGTACAGCACCATGTCGATCTCGCTGCCCCTGGCCGTGCTGTTCTTCTGCTGGATCGCCACCATGTGGCGTGGCGCCATGAGCTTCGAGACGCCCATGCTGTTCGCGGTCGGCTTCATCGTGCTGTTCGGCATCGCCGGCCTCACCGGGCTGGTACTGGCCGACGTGGCCGCCGACGCCCAGTACCACCACAGCTACTTTGTCGTTGCCCACTTTCACTACGCCCTTTTCACCGGCGGAATCATGGGCGTGATGACCGGCGTGTACTACTGGCTGCCCAAATGGACCGGCCACATGTACAGCGAAAAGCTCGGCAAGCTGCACTTCTGGCTCACCGTGGTCAGCTTCAACCTCACCTTCATGCCCCAGTTCTTCCTCGGTCTTGCAGGCATGCCGCGGCGCATCCCCGACTACGCGCTGCAGTTCGCCGAGTTCAACGCCATTTCAACCGTCGGCTCCTTCATCCTCGGCCTGTCGCAGCTGATCTTCGCCTACAACATCTGGCGGTGCGTGAAGGGCGGCGAGAAAGCCAGCGATGCCGTCTGGGAAGGCACCAGCGGTCTCGAATGGGAACTCAGCTCCCCGCCGCCCCACCATTCCTGGGAAACCCAGCCCGTCAGCAAGGCCTAAGGAGGCCGCCATGCACCTCACCGAATCCGACCTCGCCCAGCGCCGCAAGTCCTCGTCCCGCTTTGCCTGGATGCTCGGCGCGATTGCCGCAAGCCTCTACGTCATCGGCTTTTTCATCGAACGCTGATCACCATGAGCGAAGCCGCACTGCCCCCGCCCCGCAGGCACGGCCGACTGGTCGTCCGGCTGCTGCTGCTGGCCGCGGTCTTCTTTGGCTTCGGCTTTGCGCTCGTGCCGCTCTACGACACCCTCTGTGCGGCGATTGGCTTCAACGGCAAAACGCTGAAGGACGCCATCGCCGCCAAGGATCTGCCGCCCTCGGTCGTCAATTACCAACGCAAGCTCGGCGTGCAATTCACATCGACGCTGATGCCCGGCCTGCCCTGGGAAATCCGTCCGCTGGAGCCCGCCATCGAAATCCACCCGGGTGAGCTGCGCACCACGCGCTTCCTGGTGCGCAACCTCTCCGACCAGACCATCGTCGGCCAGGCCGTGCCAAGCGTGACGCCCACGGTGGCCGCCCGGCATTTTCGCAAGCTCGACTGCTTCTGCTTCAAGCAACAAACCCTCGCCCCTGGCGAAAGCCGCGAAATGGCGCTGACCTTCATCGTGGACGGCGACATCGGCGACGAGATCAGCGAACTCACCCTCGCCTACGCATTTTTCCCTGCACCGAAAGACCCCGGTTAAGGAGCTCGCCTTGAACGCCTCGCACGCCTCCACGCCCCACGCCGGCCACTACTACGTGCCGCAGCCCAGCCTGTACCCGGTTTTCCTGTCGGGTGGCATGTTTCTGCTGGCGCTGGGCTTCATCCTCCTGATGAACAAGTTCGCGCCCGGCCCCTGGGTCATGACGGCCGGGGCGGCGGTGATCATCTTTGTGCTGTTCAGGTGGTTTGGCGCGGTGATCGGCGAAAACCAGCGCGGCGCCTATACCGACTGGGAAGATCAATCCTTCCGCCAGGGCATGGTCTGGTTCATCGGCTCGGAAGTCATGTTCTTCGCCGCCTTCTTTGCCGCGCTGTTTTACTGCCGAACCATCTCGGTGCCGGCGCTGGCCGGCATGGATCCGCTATTCACGCTCTATCAGGGCTACGCTGGCGGCTGGCCCACCTCCGGCCCCAAGGGCGCCAGCTTTACGCCGATGGGCGCCTGGGGCATTCCGGCGATCAACACCGCGCTGCTGCTCACCTCCGGCGTCACCCTCACCTGGGCCCACTGGGGCCTGATGAAGGACAAGCGCAGCCAGCTCAACCTGGGCCTGATCCTCACCGTACTGCTCGGCGTCATCTTTCTGGGCTTTCAGGCCTACGAATACCACCACGCCTACACCGAACTGGGCCTGACGATGGGCGCCGGCGTGTACGGCGCCACCTTCTTCATGCTCACCGGCTTCCACGGATTTCACGTCACCCTCGGCGCCATCATGCTGGCGGTGGTCGCAGGCCGCAGCCTGTCGGGGCATTTCGATTCAAAACGCCACTTCGCCTTCGAAGCCGTGGCCTGGTACTGGCACTTCGTGGATGTGGTCTGGCTGCTGCTGTTTGTGGTGATCTACTGGCTGTAGCCGCCAAAGCGGTAGGCCAGCAGCAAGGCAGCAAAGATCAGCACCGAAAGCGAGATACGCAAGGTAAGCGCTCGCAACACACGGTCGCCGTTGCCCTTGTCGCGATAAAGGAAGAACAAGCCCGAGAAGAGGCTGCCGATCACCGCCAACAGCATGAGCATCACCACAAACTTGAATAGCACAGCCCACTCCCCGAACATCGTCGGCCGATTGTGCGCCGGCGCCAAGGCTGCCACAAGCGGCCGGCGCTTCCGCCCCTCGGTGTGGGGCGGCGCGCTTGCATTGATCGTCGCCGCGGGCTGTGTACAGCTTGGAAACTGGCAGCACAGCAAGTTCGACCGCAAACAGACGGCGCAGGATCTTCTCGATTCCCGCGGCACGGATGCGCCGCTCAAGCTCGGCGCCAGCCTGGTCGACGCCGAAACGCTGCGCTTTCGCCCGGTTGTCGTGCGCGGCCAGTTTGAAACCGATCGCCAGTTCCTCGTCGACAATCGCGTCCACCGCGAGCAGGCCGGCTATCACGTCATCACGCCGCTGCGCATCGAAGGCAGCGACATGCGCGTGCTGGTGAACCGCGGCTGGATTCCGGCCAGCGCCCGCCACGCCGACCTGCCTGAAGTCACCACGCCCGCCGGGCCGCTCGAACTCGGCGGAATCGCCGTCGTGCCCGGCAGCCGCTTCTTTACCCTCGGCACCGAAGCCGCCGGCTCCGGCTGGCAGCCCGTCTGGCAAAACCTCGACCTGACCCGTTTCGCCGGGCAGGCGCCCTACCCGGTCCAGCCCGTCATCCTGCAACTGGCGGCCAGTTCCCCGGTCGGCTTCGTGCGCGAGTGGCCGCGCCCCGATCAACGCGCCGAACGCCACCTCTCCTACGCCTGGCAGTGGTACGGCTTTGCCGCATCGGCGCTGCTGATCTGGTTCGCCCTCGGCTGGAGGCGCGCATGAGCACCGCAAGCGTCCCGATGTTCACCCGCTATCGCCCGCTGCTGTTGATCCTCGCGCTACTGATCCTGCCCTTCATCATTGGCGGCGGTCTCTACGCCTGGGGCTGGCGGCCCGCCAAGGCCAGCAGCCACGGCGAACTCCTCACCCCGCCTCGCGAGCTTCCCCCCCTTTTTGACGCCACCGGCAAGCCTCTCGACAAAGCCGCTTTCAACGACCACTGGAGCCTTGTCGTCGCCGGCGCCGGCCCCTGCGAGGCCGCCTGCAAAAAGTGGATCCTCGCCACCCGCCAGATCCACGTCGCCCTCTACAAGCAGATGTCCCGCGTCCAGCGGAGCTGGCTGACCGACCAAAGCACGCCCGACACCACCGCCCTGCTCGCCGTCCAGCCCGACCTCCATACCCTCGTCGCAACGGGCAGCATGGCCCGCCGCAGCTTCGACCTCGACGCCGCCGGCCACCGCGTTTATGTGCTCGACCCGGCGGGCCGGATCATCCTGCGCTACGCGCCCGACGCCGACCCGCGCGGCATCCTCAAGGACATGGAACGCCTGCTCCGATACGCCTGGGCAGGCTGACCCCGCACAACCGCTGACGCACAACCGGAGACATCCCGATGCCGACCACCCTCCGCAGCAGCACCGCCCGCACACCGCTCAGCCTCCGTCTGGCCGCCTTTGCCACCCAGTGCAAACCGCGGGTAAACAGCCTGATCGTATTCACCGCGATGATCGGCATGTTCCTCGCCGTGCCCGGCTGGCCGCCCGCCGCGCTGATGCTCGCGGCCACCCTCGGCATCGCCCTGGTCGCAGGCGCCGCCGCCGCCATCAACTGCCTTGTCGAGCGCACCATCGACGCCCGCATGGCCCGCACCCGCGGCCGCGCACTGCCGCAAGGCCTCATCACCCCCGCCGAAACCCTCAGCCTCGCCTGCCTCACCGGCGGCGCCGGCCTGTGGCTGCTGCACATGGCCGTCAATCCGCTCACCATGTGGCTCACGCTGGCCACCTTCCTCGGCTACGCCATCGTCTACACCGTCATCCTCAAGCCGGCCACGCCGATGAACATCGTCATTGGCGGCGCCTCGGGGGCCATGCCGCCGGTACTCGGCTGGGCCGCCATGACCGACACCATCGGCCTGCCGGCGCTAGCCCTCTTCCTGATCATCTTTCTCTGGACGCCGCCCCACTTCTGGGCGCTGGCCTGCTACCGCCGCGACGACTACGCCCGCGCCGGTCTGCCCATGCTGCCGGTGAGCCACGGCGTGCCCCTCACCTGCCTGCACATCCTGCTCTACACCGTGCTGCTGGCCGCCGTTTCGTATCTGCCGGCCACCCTGGGCCTGTCGGGCGCCCTCTACGTCGCGCTCGTCTCCATCCTCAACCTGGGCTACCTGCGCGAAGCCTGGTGCCTGTGGCGCAATTATTCCGACACTCGCGCCCGCCACGCCTTCCGCTATTCACTGATCTACCTCACCGGGCTGTTCGCCGCGCTTTTTCTGGATCGGCTGCTGTGAGCAGGGCTTACCGCTCGCTTCTCGGCACCGCGCTGCTGCTCGCACTCGTCGTCGTCTCGCTGGGCGCCTACGTGCGCCTGTCCGACGCCGGCCTCGGCTGCCCCGACTGGCCCGGCTGCTACGGCCAACTGATCGGCGTGCCCGAACAGGCCCACGACATCCACGCCGCCCAGTCGGCCTTTCCCGGCAAACCCATCGAAGCCCCCAAGGCGTGGAAAGAGATGATCCACCGCTACGCCGCTGGCACCCTGGGCCTGGCGATCGCGGCGCTGGCCGTGCTGGCCTGGCGATCGCGCGCGCGGCGCAAGCCATGGCTAGAGATCGCGCTGGTCGGGGTCGTGCTGATCCAGGCCCTGCTCGGCATGCTCACCGTCACAAAACTGCTCAAACCGGTCATCGTCACCAGTCACCTGCTCGGCGGCATGACCACACTCGCACTCCTCGCCCTGCTATGGCTACGCGAAAAGCAGCCGGGCCGGCAGCCCGTCGTCACGCCCCCCGGCCTGCGCCTGCTGGCAGCAGCCGCACTCCTGGCCGTACTCGTCCAGATCGCCCTCGGCGGCTGGGTCAGCAGCAACTACGCTGCAGCGATCTGCGCCGATTTCCCCACCTGCCAGGGCAGTTGGTGGCCCGAGATGGACATCCATCACGCCTTCACCCTCGATCGCGAACTCGGCGCCACCGCCAGCGGCGCCCTGTTGCCGGGCGCCGCGCTCACCGCAATTCACTGGACGCACCGCCTGTTTGCCGGCCTGGTGCTGATCGTCGCCGGCAGCCTGGGCCTGCGCCTTCTCGCCCGGGCCGAAACCCGCGCTTGCGGCCGCATGCTGCTGGCCGCCCTCGGCCTGCAGATCGGCCTCGGCATAGCCAACGTGCTGCTGCAACTGCCCCTGCCGCTGGCCGTCGCCCACAATACCGGCGCGGCCCTGCTGCTGTGCGCAACGCTGGCGGCCGCGTCACGGGTGTTCACACGCAGCGAAGCCCGCGGCCGTTTTCCGGCGGCGGGCTTCCCGCGGCGCTTCCAGGCGGTTCGCTAAACGCCGGGCGTCTTGACCAAAATATCCAGCTCCAGACCCGCGACACACGGCTGGCCGGCACCGGCCGCCAGCGGAAAAGCCTCGCGAACGCCCGTGCGCGCATAGCCGCGCCGCTCGTAAAAAGCCAGCAGTTCCGTACGGGCCGACAGCACCGACATCCTGAACGCCGTTGCGCCACGATGCGCCACCGCATGCTGCTCGGCACACGCGAGCATCCGTTTGCCGAGCCCCGTCGCCTGCGCGGCCGGCTCTGTGGCGAGCATTCCGATACAGGCTGCAGATTCGCCACCCTGCACATGCACGCAGGCAACAATCTCCGCACCCCGGCACAAGACCAGCACGTCGGAATCCGGCCCAAAAAACGACCGGACCATCGCCTCCGACGTCCGCGCCCCCGACACCAGGCCGGACTCATGAGTCCAGCCGCCCTGCGCCGGAGCCGGCCGGTAGGCGCGATTGACCAACGCGGCAATCCCGGCCGCATCCGCTTCGGACGCCACCCGCACAATCGCCTCCATGGCGGGCCTAGCCTGCCAGTGCAGTCAGCAACTTGCCGTGAATGCCGCCAAAGCCACCGTTACTCATCACCAGGATGCGGTCGCCCTCACGCGCTTCGGCAACAATCGCCGCCACCAGCTTATCCAGATCGTCATCGACCACCGTCTTGGCAGCAATCGGCTCCAGCGCCCCGCGGGCATCCCAGCCCAGGTTGGCGGCGTAGCAGAACACCTTGTCGGCCTGCGTCAGGCTGGCCGGCAGCTGGTCCTTCATCACGCCCAGCTTCATCGTGTTGGAGCGCGGCTCCAGCACCGCCAGGATCCGCGCATCGCCCACCTGCCGACGCATGCCCTCGACGGTCAGCGTGATCGCCGTCGGGTGATGGGCGAAATCGTCATACACCGCCACCCCGCGCACCGTACCGCGCAGCTCGAGACGGCGCTTTACGCCCTCGAAGCGGGTCAGCGCATCCAGCGCCACCTCGGGCGTCACCCCCACGTGGCGCGCCGCGGCAATGGCCGCCAGCGCGTTGGCCCGATTGTGCGTACCCGACAATGGCAGGCGCTTGCGGCCGATTTCCTTGCCCTGGTGGCGCACCACCACTTCGTCCTCAAACGCCCCCTCGGCGATCGACCAGCCGGCCGCATCGTTGAACCATTCCAGCTCGGACCAGCACCCGCGCTCGACAACACGCTGCAGCGACGTCTCGGCCCCGTTGGCGATGATCCGCCCGGATTTCGGCACGATGCGCACAAGATGGTGAAACTGCGTCTCGATCGCCGGCAGATCGGCGAAGATGTCGGCGTGATCGAATTCCAGATTGTTCAGAATTGCCGTGCGCGGGCGGTAATGCACAAATTTAGAACGCTTGTCGCAAAACGCCGTGTCGTACTCATCCGCCTCGATCACAAAGAAAGGCGTCCCGCCGAGCCGCGCCGACACGCCGAAGTTCTTCGGCACGCCGCCCACCAGAAAACCCGGCATCAGGCCGGCATCTTCCAGAATCCACGCCAGCAAGGAGGTGGTGGTCGTCTTGCCATGGGTGCCCGCAACGGCCAGCACCCAGCGCCCCTGCAGCACGTTCTCGGCCAGCCACTGGGGGCCAGAAACATAGGGCAGGCCCTTGTCGAGGATTTCCTCGAGCAAGGGATTGCCGCGGGAGATCGCATTGCCGACGACAAACACATCCGGCTTGAGATCCAGTTGCTGGACGCCGTAGCCTTCGACGAGGCCGATGCCCTGCTCCTCGAGCTGGGTGCTCATCGGCGGATAAACGTTTGCGTCGCAGCCCGTCACCTTGTGGCCGGCAGCCCGCGCCAGCAGCGCCACGCCACCCATGAAAGTGCCGCAAATACCAAGAATATGAATGTGCATGAAGTCCAGAGGCGGCAGAAACAGCGCCGCAACAGTCGTGTGTAGAATGGTCGGCATTCTAATCGAACGCGAAGCTCCAACCCTCCATGCCGCGTCATGCCGTTCCGCACAGCAGCAACCTGCGCCGCGAGATCGCCGCCCTGGCGGCCCGCATGATCGCCGAAGACGGCATCTCCGATTACGGCTTCGCCAAGCGCAAAGCCGCTCGCCAGCTCGGCGCGGTCAATGCGGACGAGCTCCCGAACAACGCCGAGATCGAAGCCGAAGTCCGCACCTATCTGTCGGTTTTCCAGGACGAAGAACACCTCGAACGCCAGATGGTCATGCGCCTCGCTGCCGTCGAGATCATGCGCGAACTCCAGCCGTTTCGCCCCTATCTCACCGGCGCCGTGCTTGACGGCACCGCCGGGCGTTACTCGGAAATCGAGATCGACCTCTTTCCCGAAAGCGCAAAAGAGGTCGAAATCTTCTTCCTCAACAACAGCGTTACCTACGAACACCGGGAGCCGCGCCGCAACCAGCCGGACGCACCCGAAGCCATTCTCGTCTTCGACTGGGACGACATTCCCGTCAAACTGCGCATCTATTCGCCGGACATCGAACGCCTGACCCGTCGCGGCCCGCACGGCACCCGCCAGATGGAACGCGCCCGCCTCGCCGCCGTCGAAGCCCTCATCAAAGAAACCGCGGCCGCCGCCGACTCGCCCCCATGAACCGTACCCTCACCGTACTCGTCGTCGTCGTTGCCCTTGTCGCCGCCGCGGCCGGGCTGCTCACCGCCCGCCAGAGCGAGCTGGTCAGTGTGCCGCCGGCCCGGAGCCCGGCCCTCGAAAAGCTGCTGAACCTGGAATTCCCCGACAGCACCAGCAGCAAGCGCCCGCTCGCCGATGCAAAAGGCAAGGTGCTGGTGCTCAACTTCTGGGCAACGTGGTGCCCCCCCTGCCGCAAGGAAATGCCCGCCCTTTCGGCGATGAGCACCAAGTACCAGGACAAGGGCGTGCAGTTCTTCGGCCTCAGCATCGACACCGAAACCAACGTGCGCGCCTATCAGGCCAAGTACCCGGTGAGCTATCCCCTGTTGATCACCCCCATGTCGGCCATCGAGCTGACCGAAGCACTGGGCAATACCTCCCAGGCCCTGCCTTTTACCGTGATCGTCGACAAAACCGGCATGATCAGCGTCGTAAAACTCGGCATGCTGTCCGAAGAGGAACTTGACCGCAAACTCGCAGAGCTGACCCGCTCCTGAGCCCCCTCCACCGCACCCCCGCGGTGGACAACTTGCGTCGAATTACGGCAAACTTGCATTCATGACGCACACAACCCGCATCCGGGAAGCCAACGCCACAGACCAGCCGCAGCACCGCCTGCCTGTTCTGCGCGGCCCCGGAGCCATGCATTCCGGCAAGCCTGCCGGCACGGGCGTCCGGGGCGGCCACTGCCAGATCAGTCCGTTCGCCCCCGAATTCGTTCTCTCCCGTTTCCGCGCCGCGCGCGGCTAAAACAGACATCAGGCGGCCCGCCCTCCGGCACGACGCCATCAACATCAAGGGGAACACTATGGATCTTCGCAAGCTCAAGAAATTGATCGACCTGGTCCAGGAATCCGGCATTTCCGAGCTGGAAGTCACTGAAGGCGAGGAGAAAGTCCGCATCGCCAAGCACTCTACCGGCCCCGCACCGATCAGCTACATGACTCAAGCTCCCGCCGCCGCCCCGGCCCCCGCCGCGGCACCGGCCGTTGCCGCAGCCCCCGCCGAACCGGCCCAGCCGGACGGCCATGAGGTCAAGTCACCGATGGTCGGCACCTTCTACCGCGCCAGCGCCCCCGGCGCCAAGCCGCTCGTCGAAATCGGCCAGACCGTCGCCGTGGGCGAAGTGCTGTGCATCATCGAAGCCATGAAACTCATGAACGAGATCGAGTCCGACGCTGCCGGCACGGTCAAGGCCATCCTGCTGGAAAACGGCGAACCCGTGGAGTTCGGCGAACCCCTGTTCATCATCGGCTGAACCATGGCCATGTTCGAAAAGATCCTCATCGCCAACCGGGGCGAAATCGCCCTCCGGGTGCTGCGCGCCTGCCGCGAGCTGGGCATCAAGACCGTCGCGGTCCATTCCCAGCCCGATGCCGAGGCCAAGTACGTCAAGCTGGCCGACGAGTCGGTCTGCATCGGCCCCGCCTCTTCCACGCTGAGCTACCTCAACATCCCGGCGCTGATTTCCGCCGCCGAGGTCACCGACGCCGAGGCCATCCACCCCGGCTACGGCTTCCTCTCCGAAAACGCCGACTTCGCCGAACGGGTCGAGCAATCCGGCTTCGTCTTCATCGGCCCGCGCGCCGAAACCATCCGCCTGATGGGCGACAAGGTTTCGGCCAAAGACGCCATGAAGGCTGCCGGCGTGCCCTGCGTGCCGGGCTCCGAAGGCGCCCTGCCCGAAGACCCGAAAGAGATCATCAAGATCGCCCGCGCCATTGGCTACCCGATAATCATCAAGGCCGCCGGTGGCGGTGGCGGTCGCGGCATGCGCGTCGTGCACACCGAAGCCGCGCTGCTCAACGCCGTCAGCACCACCCGTTCCGAAGCCGGTGCATTCTTCGGCAACCCAACGGTGTACATGGAAAAATTTCTGGAAAACCCGCGTCACGTGGAAATCCAGATCCTCGCCGACCAGCATGGCAACGCCATCCACCTGGGTGAGCGCGACTGCTCCATGCAGCGCCGTCACCAGAAGGTCATCGAGGAAGCGCCCGCGCCCGGCATCGAACGCCGCCACATCCTGCGCATCGGCGAACGCTGCGCCGAAGCCTGCCGCAAGATCGGCTACCGGGGCGCCGGCACCTTCGAATTCCTCTACGAAAACGGCGAGTTCTACTTCATCGAGATGAACACCCGGGTCCAGGTCGAACACCCGGTCACCGAACTCATTACCGGCGTCGACATCGTCCAGGAACAGATCCGCGTCGCGGCCGGCCAGAAGCTGCGCTACAAGCAGAAGGACATCGAATTCCGCGGCCACGCGATCGAATGCCGCATCAACGCCGAGGATCCGTTCAAGTTCACCCCTTGCCCCGGCAAGATCAGCAACTGGCACGTTCCCGGCGGCCCCGGCATCCGCGTCGACTCCCACGTGTACAACGGCTACACCGTGCCGCAGCACTACGACTCGATGATCGGCAAGCTGATCGCCTACGGCGACACCCGCGACCAGGCCATCCGCCGCATGCGCATCGCCCTGTCCGAAATGCTCGTCGAAGGCATCAAGACCAACATCCCGCTGCACCAGGAACTGATGCTCGACGCCCGCTTCGTCGAAGGCGGCACCAGCATCCATTACCTCGAGCACAAGCTGGCCGGGCGCAACGAAGTCAGTAAAACCTGATGTGGATCTCAGTCATTCTGCAAGCTGACGCGACGCGCGCCGAAGCCCTCTCCGAGGCGCTGATGGAACACGGCGCGCTGTCGGTAAGCATCGACGACGCCGACGCCGGCACGGAGGCGGAAAAACCCCAGTTCGGCGAACCGGGCATGCACCCGGCCAGCCTGTGGGATCACAGCCGCGTCGTCGCCCTTTTCGACACCGACGCCGATCTCGCCGAAGCCCTGGCTACCGCCTCGGCCGCAGCCGGGCTCGATGCGGTGCCGCCCTTCACCATCGAGGAAGTGGAAGAACAGAACTGGGTGCAGCTTACCCAAAGCCAGTTCGACCCGATCCGCATCACCGACCGCCTGTGGATCGTGCCCACCTGGCACACCGCTCCGGACGCCAACGCGATCAACCTGGTCCTCGACCCCGGCATGGCCTTCGGCACCGGCTCCCACCCCACCACCCGGCTGTGCCTCGAATGGCTCACCAGCGTGGTTGCGCCGGGCGTGAGCGTGCTGGACTACGGCTGCGGCTCGGGCATCCTCGGCATCGCCGCGGTCAAGCTCGGGGCCGGTGACGTCACCGGCGTCGACATCGACGAAAAAGCCGTCGAAACCGCGGCCAACAACGCTGCCGCCAACGGCGTCAGCCTGCATCTGCAGGTTTCCGCCAAGCCCCTCGACGGCACCTTCCAGCGGGTCGTAGCCAACATCCTGACCAACCCGCTCAAGATGCTCGCCCCGCTGCTCGCCGCCCGTGTTGCGCCTGGCGGCAAGCTCGCGTTATCCGGCGTGCTCGAAGCTCAGGCTGAGGACGTCATCGCTGCCTACGCCCCCTTCATCGCACTGAAGGTCGGAGCCAGCTTCGACGGCTGGGTTCGCCTCGAAGGCGAGCGCCCCGAGTCCGTGTGATGATCCTGGCCCGCTGTCCCGCGTGCGGAACCACCTTCCGGGTGCGCCCGGAGCAGCTCCAGGCACGTGCCGGACGGGTGCGTTGCGGCCAGTGCAATCACGCCTTCAACGCACTCGAAGCCCGCGTCGAACACAGCCCTCTCGACCACGAAAACTTCGAACCGCCCCCCCCGCCTGCGCAACCTGAACCGCAGCCAGCCGTCGCCACCACATCGCTGTTCGTCCTCGAAGAGAAAACGCCCGAGGAAGCTCCGCCCGCCGAAATCGAAGCGGAAGAGCCGGCCGCAGCCGGCTTTGCCCCTTTCGCCGAGACACCTGCAGACGCAGCCCCCGCGCCGCCCCCTGGAGGAGCCCGCGTTTTCTGCCGAAGACGACGACGCCCCGCCTGGAGCGGTTTTCGAACGCCCGGCCCCCGAGGCCCAGCCAGACGTCGACGAACGGATCGAACCCGCTTTCGACCTCGACACCGAGCCCCTGGATGAATGGCCTGCCGTCGACATCGACATCGACACTGGCGACAAGCTCGCTCCAGCTCCGTTTGCAGCCGACCCCGCCGACGCGCCCCCGGTCATCGAGCCCCTGCCCTTTCAGCCGGACTGGCCCGCCGCGGCCGACCTCGACCTGACCACGCCAATCGACGAAGCCATCGACTTCGACGCGCTGCTGCGCAAGCCCGACCCCGACGAAACAGCCTCCCGCACCCTGGCCTCGGCGCCCGAAGAGCAGCCCTGGCCGGGCGGCACCGAACTGGAAGTCGAGCCCTTTGCGGCGCCCGCGGCGGCCCTCGTCACGCCTGTTCCAGCCGCTCACGCGCGTAGCGCTGACACCGCGCGCGCCCGCCCGGAAGCCCTGCCCGCCGAGCCCGAGAACAGCCCCGAGGACGGCCCCGAAGAGGATGCCGACGACACCGAAAGCACCTCCGGCCCGGCCCTGCGCCAGGCCGCCTGGGCCGCCGGCGCCACCCTGCTCAGCCTGGCCCTGCTCGCCCAGGGCGTCCTCATGTTCCGCGCCGAGATCGTGCAGTCCTCGCCACAAATGCGCCCCTTCATGGAAAGCCTGTGCGCCGGCCTCGGCTGCGAACTGCCCCTGCCCCGTGATTCCGCCGAAATCGCCATAGAAAGCTCCGACATCCAGCCCGATGCCGGACGCGAAGCCTTTTTCACGCTGCACGCCACCCTGCGCAACCGGGCCGATTTCCAGCAAGCCTACCCCTACCTGGAAATCACCCTCACCGACGCCCGCGACAAGGCCCTCGTCCGCAAGGTGCTGGAGCCCAAGGAATGGCTGCCCGCCAGCGCCCCGAAAGACGCCTTCCCGGCGAAGCGCGAACTCGTCACCCGGGTCAGCTTCGAAGCACCCGGCGTCGCCGCGGCAGGCTATCGCGTCTACGTTTTCTACCCGTAACCGGAAGGCCATCCGCCAGGCTGCCGTCAGCGGCCGCCCGAACGGCCCGCATCCAAACCGACCATTCATCTCCCCAAATCCATGTCCACGCTCATCTGCGGCTCCATCGCCTTCGATTCGATCATGGTTTTCCATGACCGCTTCCGCAACCACATCCTGCCCGAGCAGTTGCATATCCTGAACGTCTCCTTCTTCGTGCCCGAAATGCGGCGCGAGTTTGGTGGCTGTGCCGGCAACATCGCCTACAACCTCAAGCTGCTCGGTGGCGACCCGCTGATCATGGCCACCGTCGGCGACGACGCCGCGCCCTATCTCGACCGCCTCGAAACACTCGGCCTGTCCCGCGCCCACGTCACCCAGGTGCCGGGCAGCTTCACCGCCCAGGCCTTCATCACCACCGATCTGGACGACAACCAGATCACCGCCTTCCATCCCGGCGCGATGGTGCATTCGCACCTCAACAAGGTCGAGCAGGCCGCCGGCGTGCAACTCGGCATCGTGTCACCGGACGGGCGCGACGGCATGCTCGAGCACTGCCGCCAGTTCGCCGATGCCAAAATCCCCTTCATCTTCGATCCGGGCCAGGGCCTGCCGCTGTTCAACGGCGAAGAACTTCTCGCCTGCCTGAAACTGGCCGACTACTGCACGGTCAACGACTACGAGGCGCGCCTGCTTTGTGAGCGCACCGGCCGTTCGATCGAATCCCTGGCCGGCGAAGTCAAGGCACTGATCGTCACCCTGGGTGGCAAAGGCTCGGAGATCCACACCGCCGGCCGCAAGATAGACATTCCCTGTGCCGTGCCGACCAGCGTCGAAGACCCGACCGGCTGCGGCGACGCCCACCGGGCCGGCCTGCTGTACGGTATCGAGCAAGGCATGGATCTCGAACAAAGCGGGCGCCTGGCCTCCCTGATGGGCGCCATCAAGATTGCCAGCCGCGGCGGCCAGAACCACGCGCCCAGCCGTGAAGAAATCGCCGAGGCCTACCGCAAGGCCTTTGGCTCAACCCTGTGGTGAAAGGAAGAAACATGCGAATCGCAAATCTGGTCATCGCCCTGCTGGCCTCCGTGACCGTTGCCGGCTGCGCGAGCGGCCTTGGCGGCGGCGACTATGAACGCGCAGAAGCCCGGCGCGTGATCAACGTACGCATGGGCATCGTCGAAAGCGTGCGCCCGGTGAAGCTCGAAGGCACCAAGTCGCCAGTCGGCACCATTGGCGGTGCCGCGATTGGCGGCATTGCCGGCAGTACCGTCGGCCAGGGCAAGGGCTCGGCGATCGCCGCGGTGGTCGGCGCCGTGGTTGGCGGCCTCGCCGGTGCGGCCGCCGAAGAAGGCGTCACCCGCAAGCAGGGCATCGAGATCACCCTCAAGATGGACAACGGCGAAATACTTGCCGTGATGCAGGAAGACGGCGGCGAGAAGTTCGCGCCCGGCGAACGCGTTCGCCTGTTGCAGGACGGCCGCACCACCCGCGTCACCCGCTAAGGCTTCCAGCCGAGGCGCGAGGCAGCGCTTGCGTAGAGCACAAAGGGGCCAGTCGGCCCCTTTGTAGTCGTTTACGGGCGGCGCTTTCGTCACCACTTCGTAACCACGCTTTAACGGCACCGCAACGCAGCATTCAGACAATGCATGGAAACCCCAAGAGGATTCCACAATGCTGCAGAAGCAACAACACGTCGCCCATCGCCCCGGACGCAACCTGCACGTCGGGCTCGCCAGCAGCCCCACCGAAGTGCTGGAAGCCCAGAAGCTGCGCTACCGGGTTTTCGCCGACGAAATGGGCGCCCGCCTCTCGACCCGCACACCGGGCGTCGATCGCGACATCTACGACCCTTTCTGCGAGCACCTGATCGTCCGCGACGACGACGCCGGCCGCATCGTCGGCACCTACCGCATCCTGTCCCCCAGCGCCGCGCGCGAAGTGGGCAGCTATTACTCCGAGAGCGAATTCGACCTGACCCGACTGCGCCACCTGCGCGGCCGCATGGTCGAGATCGGCCGCGCCTGCATCGATGCCGATTACCGCTCCGGCGCGGTCATCACCCTGCTGTGGTCCGGACTTGCGCGCTACATGCTCGAAAACGGCTACGACTACCTGATCGGCTGCGCGTCGGTCAGCATGGCCGACGGCGGTCACACCGCGGCCAGCCTGTATAATCGGCTCAAGGAAGAGCACCTCTGCCCCCTCGAATACCGCGTGTTTCCCCGCACTCCGCTGCCCATGCAGGCCCTGCGCCAGGATCTCGAAGCCGACACCCCGCCCCTCGTCAAGGGCTACCTGCGGGCCGGCGCATGGATTTGCGGCGAACCGGCGTGGGATCCCGATTTCAACACCGCCGACTTGCCCGTCCTGCTGCCGGTTTCCCGGCTCGACGCCCGCTACGCAAAGCACTTCCTGGGACGCAAGGACTGAAACCCGACACCCCCGCCTCCGGCCTCGTACGCGCGGCCCGCTACGCCCGCCTTGCCGCTCACGTGATCGGCGGGCTGGTCATGACGGCGGTCGGCTTTCCCTTCATCACGCCGGCCCGCAAGCTCCACCTCAAGCAGCGCTGGTCGGCACGGCTGCTGAAAATCCTGGGTATCCGCCTGGAAACAAACGAACCCTATGTCAGCCCCGGCAGCCTGCTGGTGGCCAACCACATCTCGTGGCTGGACATCTTCGTCATCAACGCCGCCTACCCGGCAGCCTTCATATCGAAAGCCGAAGTACGCCAGTGGCCGGTGATGGGCTGGCTGGCCTCGAAAAACGAAACGGTCTTCCTGCGCCGTGGCAGTCGCGGCCACGCCAGGATCGTGAATGGCGAAATTGCGGCCCTGCTCGGGCGCGGCAGGCACGTGGCGCTGTTCCCTGAAGGCACGACCACCGACGGCAGCCATATTCACCCCTTCCACGCCGCCCTGCTGCAACCGGCCATCGATGCAGGGGCAACAATCCAGCCCCTCGCCATTGCCTATCGCCTGCCAGACGGCCGCTTTACCCGGGCGCCAGCCTACGACGGCGATGTCAGCCTCGGGCAAAGCATCAAGGCCATCATTGCCGAACGGGAAATCGTGGCCCGCGTGCACACCACCTCGGCCCTGCCCACCTGCGACACGCCGGATCGCAAGATCCTCGCCCACACGGCGAGAGATCTGATCGCCGAGCGGATCGCCCAGGCTTGAAAGCGCGGCCGGTTACGAACGCACCGGCCGAGGGCCCGCTCGCCCCCGCCCTTCAATTCAGGACGGTTTCACCTTGCCTTGCCGCAGGCCCGGGCACTCGACCTGGAACACCGCCCGGTCTTCCAGGCGCACCGCGGTAAGCTCGCGGCCCCACAGGCAGCCGGAATCCAGCGCCAGCAGCTTAGGCTCGACAAGCAGGCCAAGGGCCGACCAGTGGCCAAACACCACGGTGGTGTCAGCACTCTTGCGGCCCGGCGCCTCGAACCAGGGCAGGTAGCCCTTGGGGGCCTTGGTCACCTCGCCCTTCACCTTGAAATCCATGACGCCCTCGGGCGTGCAGAAGCGCATGCGCGTCATCGCGTTGACGATCACCCGCATGCGCTCATAGTCGCGCAGCTTGTCGCTCCAGGCCGACGGCTCGCTGCCCCACATGTTGTTCAGCAGTTCGACGTGATAGGGGCCGGCGAGGGCACCTTCCACCTCACGGGCAAGGGCCCGCGCCTGGGTCACCGTCCAGCCTGGCAGCAATCCGGCGTGAACCATCGCGAAGCCGTTTTCCACGTGCATCAGCGGGCGGGTGCGCAACCACGCGAGCAGGACCTCGCGGTCCGGGGCATCGAGGATGGCCTGGATGGTGTCGTCCTTGCCGCGGCTGCGAGCGGTGCCATAGGCCACCATCAGCAGGTAGAGATCGTGGTTGCCGA
This sequence comes from Zoogloea sp., assembly GCA_016720685.1. Taxonomy (GTDB): domain Bacteria; phylum Pseudomonadota; class Gammaproteobacteria; order Burkholderiales; family Rhodocyclaceae; genus Zoogloea. The sequence goes on along the minus strand of JADKKC010000024.1, from coordinate 11,210 downwards.
GCACGGTGATGGCGGCCGGGCCCAGGTCACGCACGAAACGAAGGGTTTCGAGGGAATCCGGGCCCCGGTTAACCAGGTCGCCGACCAGCCACAGGCGGTCTTTTGAAGGGTCGAAGGAAACCCGCTCGAGCAGGGCTGTGAGCGAGCAGAAGCAGCCCTGGATGTCACCGATTGCGTAAGTTGCCATGCGTCAGGCTCGATGTGCGGCAGGCTCGACAACCTGCAGAGGCGGGGTGCTCACCGCCGGGGAATATTCGGGAACCCAGCGCCGCAGTTCGCGCCGAACCTCGGGCGCGCCCACCGCCCGGCGCTGGCGCAACCACTGCAACAACGCCGCCAGCCGACCGTCCTCGACAGGCTGGGCGCGGGCGATGCGCAGCTTGGGGTGATGGGTGGCGCGGGTTTCCTCGGCGTCGGCCAGCACCTCCTCGAAAAGTTTCTCGCCGGGCCGCAGACCGGTGAACACCACCCGGATCTCCTCCTCGGTATGCCCCGACAGGCGGATCATGTCCCGCGCGAGTTCGGCGATTTTCACCGGCTCGCCCATGTCGAGCACGAAAATCTCGCCGCCCTGCCCCATCGACCCCGCCTGCAGCACCAGCTGCGCAGCCTCGGGAATCGACATGAAATAGCGCGTGATGTCCGGATGGGTCACCGTGACGGGGCCGCCGCCGGCGATCTGCTCCTGAAACTTGGGAATCACGCTGCCCGCGCTGCCCAGCACGTTGCCGAAGCGGACGATCTCGAACTGGGTTTTGCCTTCGCTCGACAGCGCCTGGCACACCTGCTCGGCAAGCCGCTTGGTGGCCCCCATCACGTTGGTCGGATTCACCGCCTTGTCGGTCGACACCAGCACGAAGCGCGCCACGCCGCAGGCCACGGCGCTGCGCCCCACCTGCCAGGTGCCGAGCACGTTGTTGCGCACCGCCTGCCAGGCGTTGTCGTCCTCCATCAGCGGCACATGCTTGTAGGCCGCGGCATGGAAGATCACGTGGGGGTGGAAGCGGGTGATCACCTCGTCCACGCGAATGGCGTCCTTCACGTCACCGGCCAGGGCAACCAGCTGAATGGTCGGAAAATGAGCGGCGAATTCTTCACCGAGGCGGTACAGCGCATACTCGCTGATATCAAAGCAGATCAGCACCGAGGGCTCGAACCGGGCTATCTGCCGGCACAGCTCGGCACCGATGGAGCCGCCGGCACCGGTCACCATCACCGCCTTGCCGCGCAGGTATTCACGCACTTCCAGGGTGTTGATGCGCACCGGATCGCGCCCGAGCAGATCCTCCACATTCACCCGGCGAACCTCGCTGACGCTGACCCGGCCGGTCATCAGGTCTTCAATCGCCGGCACGATCAGCGCCTTGACCCCCGCCCGCACGCAAACGCTGGCCACCTTGCGGCGCACCTCGTGGCGGGCGTGGGGCATCGCGATGATGACGTGCCCGACCTTGAACTCCTCGGTAACCCGTTCGAGATCGGCGATGCGGCCCAGCACCTTGCAACCGTAAACCTCGCGCCCCTGGATGGTCGGCTCGTCGTCGAGCAGGCCGACGACCCGCCATTCGGCCGAACGGGACAAATCCCGCAGCAAGCCCGCCGCCGCATCGCCGGCCCCCAGCACGACCACCGGCTGACCCAGCGCCCGCAGCCCGCCGTACAGACGCGATTCTTTCCAGGTGCGATACAGCGCCCGCGTGCCGCCCATGTATACGGCCAGCGCCAGCGGCTGCAACAGGAACACCAGCCGTGGCACTTCAGGCGCGAAGCGCACCGCCACCACCACGACCAGCGGCGTGAGCACGGTTGCCACTGCCACCGCACGGCCGATGCACACCAGATCGGGCAGGCTCGCAAAAACCCACAGGCTCCGGTAGAGGCCGAAAGCCTGTAACAACACGCCCTGCAGCACGACGACGATCCCGAGGCCGAGGAAAAACCCCGGCAAGAACTCCGGCGGAATGGCGAGATTGAAGCGGATGAGGTACGCCACCCACCACGCCAGGGCAACCCCGACAACATCCGAAAAGTAAACCAGAAGGGGGTGATACGTTTTTCTAATCAAGACTTTGGCTTCCCGGCCGGGTCATGACGGCGCCACGCGCGGTCAATCTGCCAGCCCAGGATCAGGTAAATGAACAAACATAGTGTAATGATGCCGCATTGCAGCGAAAACTTCAGCGGCAAGGCGACAAGGCCAGCGACGGCCGAGCCCGCCATCAACCCATAGGCCAGCAGCGCCGTCCTCCGGTGGCCAGCGCCCATGCGTACCAGGCGCTGGTAATAATGGCTGCGGTGGGCCTGCCAGACTTTCTCGCCGCGCAGCGCCCGGCGCAGCAGGGTAAGGCTCGCATCCACGATAAAAGGCGAAAACACCAGCAGCGGAAACCACAGCGGCCAGGCCCCCGCGTCGCGGCCGGCAAGGCCCAACGTGCCGGCCAGAAAGCCGAGGGGCACCGAGCCCACGTCGCCCATGAAGATTCGCGCCGGATGAAAATTGAAACACAGGAAGCCCGCCGCCGCCGCTGCGATGCCGGCGCAGACCAGGGCCAGCGAAAGCTGTCCGGCCAGCGCCGCCGCCACGCCCAGCGCCGCAAAGCCAAACAGCGCCATGCCGCCCGCGAGGCCGTCGGCGCCGTCCATGAAGTTGTAAAGATTGGCCATCCAGACCAGCCCGAGCAGTAACAGCGCGGCAAGCGCCCAGTTGCCGACCGGCGCCGCAAGCACCAGGAAGACGCCTGCGGCGATCGCCTGGGCCAGAAACCGGGCCCGCGCCGGCAGGCTGCGCCGGTCGTCCATCAAGCCCAGTCCGGCCAGCCCCAGCGCGCCGCCAAGGGCGGCCAGCAGCGCACGGTCGAGCCCGACGGCAAGCCACACCAGCAGGCCGGCAGCCGCCACACCCGCCATCACGCCGACGCCACCGGTGCGCGGCACCGGCGTGGTGTGCATCGAGCGCTCGTTGGGCTGGTCGAGAAAATACAGCAGCGAACCCGGCCGGCAGCAGCCGCGGGTAAGGCTCCAGGCGACGGCAAAAGCCACGACCGGCACCAGCAGGGCCAGGCCTTCAAACACCACCGAGCATCTCCTGCAGCCCTTCAGCCAGGCCCGTTTGTGCGCGCCAGCCCAGCTCTCGATGGATGCGTGCCGGCGAATAGCAGGCCGAGCCGAGCAGGCGATCCAGCGCCTCGCTGTCGAGGGGCACCCGCCGCCCGGCCAGCGCCTCGATGCCGTCGCCAAGGCGGGCCAGCGCGGCCAGCACCCCGCGCGGCACCGACCAGCGCACCGGCGCCAGCCCGCAGGCCGCCCGCAACGCGTCGTAGAGGCCGCGCCCGGAATGGGTTTGCGGATGGGCGACGATGTAGCTGCGCCCCGCCGCACGGGCGTCGCCGGCAACCAGACGCATGGCGGCCACCACATCGGCCACATGAACCATCGAGCGCCGGTTGCCGGTTTCGGGCAGCGGCGGAAAAACCCCACGCCGCACCAGCGACGCCATGCGTTCGAGATTGCCGCGCCCCCCCGCGCCATACACCATGGCCAGACGCAGGCTCACGACGTGCATGCCGTAGCGCTCGCCCGCAGCCAGAAGCGCGTCTTCCGCAGCGCGCTTGGCCTGGCCGTAGGCCGACTCGGGCGGCACCGGCCAGTCTTCGTCGATGCAGGCATCCAGCGGCTCGCCCATGGCCTTGACGCTGGAAAGGGAGACGAAACGCGCCACTCCGGCCTGACCCGCCGCCTCGGCCAGCGCGCGGGTGGCCTCGAAATTGACCTGGCGGTGGCGCAGCGCGTCGGCCTCGCTCAGCGCACCAAAGGCATGGGCGTGGCCGGCGCAGTGAAAAACCGTGTCGATGCCGGCACAAGCCGCCGCAAGGCTGGCCGGGTCGCTCAGATCACCCTGCAGTTCATGGGACGCACGCGCGGCGCTGCGTGTCAGCACCCGGAGCCGCACGCCGTCGGCCTGAGAGCGGCCGCCAGCCGGCGGCCGATGAAGCCCGTCCGCCGGTGACGAGCGTCAGCCCCTGGCTCAAAAAGGCCTCCCGCCGGCGCAGGTAGCTGGCAAAGCGCGGCACACCGTCCTGGGTCAGATCGCGGTAAACAAAAGTGATCTGGCTGCCCACGGGTGGCGGCGCACGGCGTTCGGCGTCGCTGAAGCCGGTGCCGATCTGGAAACGCACGCCGCCGGCAGTTTCCACCAGCAGCGAGCCCATCATGCCCTCGAGCCGCCCACGGCCCGGCAGATGGGCGATGACCGTGGCCTCGGTGTCGAAGAGCGGCTTCAATTTGAGCAGGGCGTCGCTGCGGCCGGTGACGTAGGGCGCGTCGGCCCGGTGCAGCATCAGGCCCTCGCCGCCGCCCTTCACCACTTCGTCGAGCCTGGCCTGAAGCGCCGCCCGGTCGGCCACGCGAAACTGTTCAACGACCTGCAGCCAGGGCACGCCGGCCCGCGCGACGATGGCGCGCAGGCTGTCGATGCGTTCGCTGAAGCTGCCGGCGCCGTCCGGCTGCTCGAAAACCATGAACTTAACGCGGCGCCAGTCTTCATCCCGCGGCGCCTTGCGGCGCACGATGCCGGAAAGCGCCTCGAACTGGCCGCGGGCGATCCACAACTCGCCATCCAGCGGCTCGGCGGGCAGGCCGGCGATAAACCATTCGGGCGCATTCACCGGGCGCCCGCTCCGAAAGCGCAGACTGCGCCCATCCCAGCGTGGGCGCGGGCGCCGTCGAGTTTTTCGCTGACCCAGTAACGCGTCACGTCCACGTCGCCGCGCAGCACTTCGGCGAGCAACAGCGGCGGCGCAGCCAGGGACAGCCCCGGCGCCGTAAAAGCAAGAAGCATCACCCCGCAGCGCAACCAGACGCGACGGGCAAGGCGTGAAGGCGTCATCAGAACCATTTCCAGCCGTGCAGTCGAAAGAAAGTCGCGGCACCCCGCACGAACAGGCCGATGTGGCGCAATCCCTTGCGCGCCGCGTGGCCGCCATGATGCACGACTTTCACCGCCGGAACATATGCGATACGGGTCTTCCGGGCCACGCGCAGGCTGAGGTCGTAGTCTTCGAAATACAGGAAGAAACGCGGATCGAAACCGCCCGCCTCGCGCAGCACCGCGGTGCGGAACAGCATGCAGGCGCCGCTGACCAGGGGCGGATCCCAGACCACCTGATCGCCGATCACGTCGCGCATTTCGTAGCGGGCCAGGCGGGCCGCGAAACGCTGGCGCAACCAGCCGGGCGCAAAGCCCCGCAGGAAGAGATCGAACACCGCCGGCACGCGCTTGCAGAGATATTGCACGCGGCCGTCGTCCCAGTGGGCCGCGGGCGCCAGCAGGCCGCATTCGGGATGGGCGCGCATGAAGGCCCGTGCCTCGCACAGGGCGTCGGGCGCCAGTTCGAGATCGGGATTGAGAATCAGGTGATAGTCGCCGGCACCGGCAAGGCTGAGGTTGTGGCCGCAGCCGAAACCCACGTTGCCCTGCCCCGAAAACACGTGCACGCGCCAGTCGTCCGGCAGCGCGAGAAAAGCCAGGGCCTCCTCGCTGCCGCCGTTGTCGATGAGAAAAAGGTCGGGGACGACACCCGCCTCGCGGCTCGCCACCACCAGCGAGGCGAGCGTGGCCCGCAAGAGGCCGGAGTCGGGCCGGTACAGCACGAGGCTGACGGTCAGGCGCTCCATGAACCCCTTGCCTTGTCGGCCACGGGCAGGCCCCGCATCAAACCTTGTAGTAGTTGCGATACCACTCGACGAAGCGGCCGATACCCACCGGCACCGGGGTCTCCGGCTTGAAGCCGGTCCAGGCGTTGAGGGCGTCGGTGTTGGCGTAAGTCGCCGGCACGTCGCCGTCCTGCAGCGGCATGAAGTTCTTCTCGGCCTTCTTGCCGATGGCATCCTCGATGGCCTCGACGAAGGCCATCAGCTCGACCGGATTGTTGTTGCCGATGTTGAACACGCGGAAGGGCACGTTGCTGGTGGCGGGATCGGGATTGTTGGCGTCGTAGGCCGGAATCGGCCTCGGCAACGCGATCGAGGGTGCGGATGACGCCCTCCACGATGTCATCCACGAAGGTGAAGTCGCGCTTCATCTTGCCGTGGTTGAACACGTCGATGGGCCGCCCCTCGAGGATGGCCTTGGTGAACAGGAACAGCGCCATGTCCGGACGCCCCACGGGCCATACACGGTGAAGAAGCGCAGGCCGGTGGTCGGCAGGCCGTAGAGGTGGCTGTAGGTGTGGGCCATCAACTCGTTGGCCTTTTTGGTGGCGGCGTAAATGCTGACCGGATGATCGACGCTGTCGCTCTCCGAGAAAGGCATTTTGGTGTTGCCGCCATACACGCTGGAGCTGCTGGCATACACCAGGTGCTGCACCTTGTTGTGACGACAGCCTTCGAGGATGTTCATGAAGCCGGCGAGGTTGCTCTCCACGTAGGCGTGGGGATTGACCAGCGAGTAGCGCACGCCGGCCTGGGCGGCCAGGTGGATGACGCGATCGAACTTCTCTTCGGCGAAGAGCTTCTCCATGCCGTCCCGGTCGGCTACGTCGAGTTTCACGAAACGGAAGTTCGCGTGGGGCGTGAGGCGGGCCAGGCGGTCGAGCTTGAGCTGGACGTCGTAGTAGTCGTTGAGATTGTCGAGACCGACAACCTCGTCGCCTCGCGCCAGCAGGATCTGGCTGGCATGCATGCCGATGAAGCCGGCTGCGCCGGTGACGAGAATTTTCATGGTCGTGGGGACGATGGGTGTTATTGGGGTGGGCAGCAACCGGGCAAAATTGCGACGGCGCCAGTCGTCAGCCCGGCATTTTCGCACGCTCACGTGACGCGGGTAAATGCAGGACACAACTTGTCCGTGGCATCTGCAACGCCCGCTATACTTCCGTCGCCCAAGCACCGGCCAGGCCTGCCCGAACCACCGAACAAGACACCCTCCGGGTCATCCATCCCCTTGATTCTCCGAAACCTTTACACCGCCGTCTGGTATGTTGCCGCGCCGCTTGTCGGCCTGCGCCTGGCATGGCGCGCGCGCCGCCAGCCGGAATACCTGCACCATCTGGGCGAACGCGTGGGCGGCTACACAACGCAGATGGCCGGGCCGGTGATCTGGCTGCACGCGGTATCGGTGGGCGAAACCCGCGCCTGTGCGCCGCTGCTCCACGCCCTGCTCGAGGCCCACCCGGATCACAGCCTGCTCCTGACCCACATGACGCCCACCGGCCGGGCCACCGCCGCCGAGCTTTTTGGCGAACTCGCGCCACGGGTTCAAAGCGTCTATCTGCCCTACGACACGCCGTGGGCCGTGGCCCGCTTTCTGCGGCACTTTCACCCGCGCATCGGCATCCTGATGGAAACCGAGCTGTGGCCCAATCTCATCGAAGGGCTGCCGCAACACCGGCACCCCGCTGGCGATGGTCAATGCCCGCCTTCGCGCGCGCTCGCGGGCGGCTACGGGCTCCCGTGGCTTTGGCGGCCTGGCCCGCAAGGCCTTCGCCCACCTGTCGGCCATCGGCGCGCAAACCGAAGCCGACGGCCAGCGCATGTCGGCCCTCGGCGCCCGCTACGTGATGGTCACCGGCAACATCAAGTTCGACATCACCCCGCCGCCGGCGATGCTGGCGCTGGGCGCCGACTTCCGCAACCGCTTTGGCCCGCAGCGTCGGGTGCTCCTTGCCGCCAGCACCCGCGAAGGCGAGGAAGGGCCGCTGCTCGAAGCCTTTGGCCGCCTGTGCCCGCCGGACGTACTGCTGGTGCTGGTGCCCCGCCACCCGCAGCGCTTCGACGATGTGGCCAAACTGGTCAGGCGCGCCGGCCTCAGCCTGCAAAAGCGCTCGAAAGACGTTCCGGTCATGGCCGAAACCCGGGTCTGGCTGGGCGATTCGATGGGCGAGATGTACGCCTATTACGCCGCGGCTGGCGTGGCGGTGATTGGCGGATCATGGGAGAAACTCGGCGGGCAGAACCCCATCGAGGCCAGCGCGGTGGGCTGCCCGGTCATCCTCGGCCCCCACACCTTCAATTTTTCGGTGGTGTGCGAGCAGGCCATCGAAGTCGATGCCGCCCTGCGCGCCGACAACATCGAGAACGGCCTTCAGGCCGCGCTCGAAATCCTCGACAACCCGGCCCGCCGCAAGGCCATGGGCGAGGCCGGCAGCCGCTTCGCCCAGTCTCACCGGGGCGCCACCGGACGCACGATGGACTTGCTGACCCCGCTGCTCAAGACAGCCCAGCCGCGCAAGCCGGGGCAGCGCGAGTAAGCGCAGCCCCGGCTAACGCATCCAGTAGTCCAGCGCCCAGCCTGCAAAGATCGCCGCGCCCACCCAGTTGTTGTGCAGGAAGGCCTTGAAGCACTTGGGCCGGTCGCGCTCGCGGATCAGCGTGTAGTGATAGGCGATGATCCCGGCCGCCACCGCCAGCCCGGCCAGGAAGATCGCGCCGCCGCCGGTGGCGAGGCCGACCCAGCCGAGAATCAGCAGGGTTGCCGCGTAGCAGGCCATCACCGCCGCCACGTCAAAGCGGCCAAAGGTGATCGCCGAGGTCTTGATGCCGATCTTCAGGTCGTCGGGGCGATCGACCATCGCGTACTCGGTGTCGTAGGCCACCGCCCAGAACACGTTGGCGAGCAGCATCATCCAGGCCTCCAGCGGAATGTCGTTCTGGAAGGCGGCAAAGGCCATCGGAATGCCAAAGCCGAAGGCGATCCCCAGGTAAGCCTGGGGAATCGCGAAAAAGCGCTTGGTAAAAGGGTAGCTCCCGGCCAGGAAAAGCGCCGGCACGCTCATCGCGATGGTCAGGCCGTTGAGCGGCAAGATGAGCACGAAAGACAGCACGGCCAAACCGGCCGCCAGCCACAGCGCCTCTTTCGGGCTGATCCGCCGGGCCGCCAGCGGGCGGTTGCGGGTGCGCTCCACGTGGCCGTCGAAATCCTTGTCCACGTAGTCGTTGATCACGCAGCCGGCCGAGCGCATCAGCACCGTGCCGATCACGAAGATCGCCACGATCCACGCCGTCGGCCTCCCGTCGCTGGCCACCCACAGCGCCCACAGGGTCGGCCACAGCAGCAGCAGGATGCCGATGGGCTTGTCGAGGCGCATCAGTTTTTCGTATTCGGACAGGCGCTGGCCCAGGGTCAGGGACGGGATCGAGGAGGTCATGGGGCCAGGTTCAGGACTGCAGGTAAAAAGATTTCGGTGATCAGGAGCGGCACGCCGCCCCGATGAAAGGCCGAACGCCGCGCCCACAGGGCGGGCAGAGCGTCATGGCCGATGGCGCGCGCAGCATGATGCCAGCGCGAATCGCGGGCATCGAGGCGGGCCGCCTCCAGCGGCGCACGGCGCACCCGCGGATCGTCGAACAGCACCGCCGCCAGCGGCCGCCCGCCCAGGCCGCGCAACAGGTGCCAGGCGGCCGGAACCGCCGTCTCCGCCACCAGCGAGCGGGCGAACACCACCGGCTCGCCGTCGGCGATCAGCAGCACTTCGCGCTGCCACACGCTGCCGTGGCGATGCACGCCGAGGGCCGCCAGCTCGTCGGGCAGCACGGCGCCCTTGCCCTGAAAAACCACCTGCAGCGAAAACTGCCCGCAGCGGGCCCGGATGCGTGCGGTGAGCGAACTGTCGTCGGTCAGCCAGCCGCGCATGCCGCGCGGCGCACGCCAGGCCGCCATACGGAAGGGATCACGGCCCGGAAAATGGGCGAGGGTCATGGAAAGCGGAAAAGGATTGAAGCGGTCGGCCGCAATTGTAGGGGCTCAGGGCACGAGTCGGGGCACGACTTTGCAAGGGCGAACCCCCACCGCCGCACCCTCACGCCTTGAGCAGCGAGGCGCGTCCGCCGAACCAGCGCGCGGTCACCGCGTCGGCCACCCGCGGCGCATCCTCAGGATTTCCTCGGCCAGCCCGCGGGCGATTTCGACGAGGCCGGCGTCTTCTTCCAGGTCGGCATAGCGCAGCAGCGGCACGCCGCTCTGGCGGGCCCCGATGAATTCGCCGGGGCCGCGGATGCGCAGATCTTCGCGGGCGATGATGAAACCGTCGGTGTGTTCGTAGATCGCCTTGAGGCGCTCGCGGCCGGTTTGCGACAGCGGCTGGGCAAAGATCAGGATGCAGGCCGATTCATGGGCCCCGCGCCCCACGCGCCCGCGCAGCTGGTGAAGCTGGGCGAGGCCGAAGCGTTCGGCGTGCTCGATGACCATCAGGCTGGCGTTGGGCACGTCGACGCCCACCTCGATCACCGTGGTAGCCACCAGCACCTTGATGTCGCCCGCCACAAAAGCCGCCATCGTCGCTGATTTCACGTCGTTCTTGAGGCGGCCATGCACCAGCCCGACGGCAAGATCGGGCAGCGCGGCTGCGAGCATTGCATAGCTTTCTTCGGCCGTCTTGAGCTGCAGCGCCTCGGATTCCTCGATCAGCGGGCACACCCAGTAGGCCTGGCGACCCGTCACGCAGGCGTCGTGGACGCGGCGAATCACCTCCTCGCGACGCGCCTCGGCCACCAGCTTGGTCACGATGGGCGTGCGGCCGGGGGGCAGTTCGTCGAGCACGGATACATCCAGGTCGGCGTAGTAGCTCATCGCCAGCGTGCGCGGAATCGGCGTGGCGGACATCATCAACATGTGCGGCGATTCGCCGGCCTGGCCCTTTTCGCGCAGGGCCAGGCGCTGGCGCACGCCAAAGCGGTGCTGTTCATCGACCACCGCCAGCGCCAGGCCGGGCAGGGTGACCGGATCTTCGATCAGCGCGTGGGTGCCCACGGCCAGCAGGATTTCACCGGCGGCGAGGCGCGCCAGCGTGGCCTCGCGTTCTTTTTTCTTGCGGCTGCCGGACAGCCAGGCCACCTCCAGCCCGATCGGCGTGAGCCAGTCGGTGAGCTTGCGGTAGTGCTGCTCGGCAAGGATTTCGGTGGGCGCCATCAGCACCGCCTGACGCCCGTTTTCGGCCGCCTGCAGCATGGCCAGCGCGGCGACGCAGGTTTTGCCGCTGCCCACGTCGCCCTGCAGGAGGCGCTGCATCGGATGATCCGAGGTGAGATCGGCGGCGATTTCGGAAAAGGCGCGGCGCTGGGCGCCGGTCAGCGCAAAGGGCAGCTGCTTGAGCAATTCACGGGTCAGCGTGTCCCGCTGCGGCAGGCTGGCGGCGTTCTTGGCCCGGCGGGCGGCGTAGGCGCGGCGCAGGGAAATCTGCTGGGCCAGCAGTTCATCCAGCTTGATGCGCTGCCAG